>CAZGUX010000146.1:0-41069 GCA_964529305.1 uncultured Solibacteraceae bacterium
ATCCACTCGCTTCCCGCGCCGCCAGTTCCGCGGCTCCGGACAATTCCGTCCGGTCCTCGCCTTTCACCCGGTCTGTCTTGGCCCGGCCGGCCGTTCGTCCTTCTGCGGCCTCTGCCTGCTTGGCCGCCTCCGCCGCTCCTACCCCGAGTTGGTTCAGATCGTTGATCTTCATCCAGTTCCACTCGCCATGGGAGAAATCCCGATCGCAAGTGCCTCATTGGTCTTATCGGTGATTCCCCCAGGAACATTAGCCGGGGGTGCTCGCCACCCGCTTCCCGCGTTCTCTTCCCTCCCCACGCGGGAGGTCGCCCTCTACCAAATGTGGTAGTAGCCGCCTTCTTCGTGGAGCGTGATGTCCAGGCCAAACAACTCGGACAGGCCCGCCGATGTCAGGACCTCCTGCTTCGTGCCGTCACGGAACACGCGCCCGTCCTTCAGCAAAACCACACGTCCGATCTCGGGAATCACATCCGGGAGGTGATGCGTCACCAGCAGCAGGGTGATCCCTCGCTGGGCCAGCTTGCGCATGATGTCCCTCAGTTCGTAAAGCGCGCGCAAATCCAGGCTGTTGGTCGGCTCATCCAGCAGCAAGGCCTTCGGATCGTGAACCAGCGCCCGGCCGATCACCAGCCGCCGGGCCTCGCCGGAAGACAACTCGTCCATGGTCCGGCCGGCCAGGTGCTCGACCTCCAGCAGGTGCAGGATCTCGTCCGCTTTCTGCCGCATCGCCCCGGTCACCTCGTGGTGGGGCCACACGCCGACGCTCGAAAAGAACCCTGACAGAATCGCCTCGCGGCCGGTAAAATCCCGCTTGTAGGAGTCCAACAGATCCTGTGTCACAATCCCGAGCAGGGAGCGCAGTTCGAACACGTGCCAGCGATCGCGCCCGAACAGCCTTACCCACGATTCCCCTTCTACCAAAAGGGGGTAGCACTCGCGGTTGATGGCCTTGATCAGGGTCGATTTGCCCGAACCGTTGGGCCCCAGAATGGCCGTATGCTCGCCGAGAGCGATCTTCAGATTGAGGGAGTGGAGCGCCACGCGTTCTCCGCGGGCGATCGTAACGTTGCGAAATTCCAGAAGGGGTTCCATGGAGAGAGGAAGGACAAACCGGTAGTGTACTACGGGCTGGATAATGGAGGGGTGGATCCCATCGGGCAGTATCGCCTTCGGCTTGACGACCGCAAGCGCACGGCGGCGGGTCTGGAACGCCGTCACATCCGGATCGGAAATTTGCGGCTGGCGATTGTAATCGCTGGATTGGGAATGGCCTGGATGGTGTTCAGCCTGCGCACCTTGCCGCCGGGCATGCTGGCGGCGCCGGTAGCGGCCTTCGGGGTGGCGGCGGCGGTGCACGCGCAGGTGATTCGCCGCTGGGATCTCTCGAAGAGGGCAGTCCGGTACTACCAGAAGGCTCTGGCGCGGCTGCGTGGCGAATGGGCGGGAGCGGGCGAACCAGGCGACGCCTTCCGGGACGCCAATCATCCCTACTGCGAAGATCTGGATCTGTTCGGAAAGGGCAGCCTGTTCGAACTCCTCTCCACCGCCCGCACGCGGTCCGGAGAAGAAACGCTGGCCTCCTGGCTTCTGCAAGGGGCGCCGCTCGCGACCGTGCTCGAGCGGCAGGCCGCCATTGAAGAGTTGCGTGCGCGTCTCGATCTCCGCGAGGACCTGGCCGTTCTCGGCGAAGATGTCCGCAGCGGCGTTCGTCCCGGCGAACTGATCCGGTGGGCGGAGGCGCCGCCCCGCCTGGCCTTCTCCCGCCTCTGGAAGCCGGCGGCGGCGCTTACCTCGCTCATGCTCGTAAGCTGGGCCGTGTGGGCGGCCACAGGTTCGACTTCGCTCTTCCTGCTGGCCCTCGCGGCCGTCGCGGCGTTCGGCGGGCGGTTACGCGCGAACGTGTTGCGGGTGATCGGGGAAGCCGATCAGGCCGTACATGACCTGGATCTGCTAGCGCACGTTCTCGACCGCCTGGGCCGCGAGACGTTTTCCACGCCCCTGCTGAGCCATCTCCGCAGTCAGATCGATCCTCCGGTCCCGGCCAGCATCCGCCGCCTCGACCGTATTCTCGAGTGGCTGGATTCCCGGGACAACGTGGTGCTGAGGCTTGTCGGTCCACCCCTGCTGTACGGCACTCACTTGTCGTTCGCTGTGGAACAGTGGCGCAGTGTCCACGGCCGGTCTGTCCGGCAGTGGCTCGACGCGGTCGGTCAGATCGAGGCCCTCTCTTCCCTCGCCGGGTACGCCTTCGAGCACCCCGCCGACCCCTTTCCCGAACTCGTCCCCGAAGGCCCTTGCTTGGAAGCGGAAAGCCTCGCCCACCCCTTGCTCGATCCCGCCACGGCCGTGGGCAACGACGTGCGGCTCTCCGCCGCCGAGCCTCTCCTCATCGTGAGTGGATCGAACATGTCGGGGAAGAGCACTCTGCTGCGCACCATCGGGGTCAACACCGTGCTGGCCTTGGCGGGAGCACCGGTCCGCGCGCGGTCTCTCCGCCTGACACCCCTGGCCGTCGGGGCCACCATTCGCGTGAATGACTCTCTACAGGCAGGCGAATCCCGGTTCTATGCCGAAGTCAAACGGCTCGGCCGGGTGGTGGAGATGACGCGATCGGGCGGTTCGGTTCTCTTTCTGCTCGACGAACTGCTCAACGGCACCAATTCTCACGACCGTCAGGTAGGCGCCGAGGCGGTCGTCCGCGAACTCGTCGCGTCGGGCGCCCTGGGCCTGATCACCACCCACGATCTGGCGCTGGCGTCCATCGCCGGCGGCGCACACGGCCGCAACGTCCACTTTCAAGACCACCTGGAGAACGGAAAGATGACCTTCGACTACCGCATTCAACCCGGCGTCGTCACCAAGAGCAATGCGCTGGAACTGATGCGGATGGTGGGCTTGAAGGTGAACGCTCCATAGCGGGAGTTCTCAGCCTTCGGCCCGCCCGATAACGATGATCGCCAGCGCGACGTCGCCCATCTTCACATGCAGCGTGTAAGTGGACTCCTCGTGAGTCAGGTCGGGCTGTTTGGAGTGCCTGGATTGGGAGATGCTCAGGACGGCCGGATGCGGCGTGCCCGAAGCTTTGCGGCTCATCTTCATCAGATCGTCGAAGCTGGTGACAGCCCCGGGGTCTTTGTCCTCGGCGGCCGGCGTCATGACCAGGAAATCCCGCTGTGGCGCCACTCCCTGATGGTCGCCGTTGACCGGATAGAGGCCGTATCGAAGCGCATATACCCCCGGCTTGATGGTTTGGCCCCGGCGGTCTTCGCCCCGCGCCGGAAATCGAATGATCCCGAGAAAGGCGCCCAGCGGAATGGTGGGCAGATCCACCGCGTCTTCGGGATTCTTTGGTCCGCTGGGCGCCTGGGCCACCAGCCAGATCTCACAGAATGCGCCCTTCGAACCCATCACGCGCAGGCCTTCTTTTTGGAGCTTTTCCGCCACCCCAGGCCCGGTTTCAGCCGGCGGCGGACCGGCTGGTTCCATCTTGTACTGGGCCAGCATTGCAGCCGCAGTCAAAAGAAATAATCCGATCGACTTGCGCATCATTCTTTCAATTATGATGCACGGGCTCCTGATTTGGATACAATCGCGAGAAGGGTCGTGTGGAACGGAGGGGAGCCGGGAGCAACCGGTGAAGCGGCATGGGAACGCAAACCATCCTAGTCATTGACGATGACGAGAGCCTGCGCGATACGATCGGGCTGATGCTTGACCAGGAGGGCTTCCGGTCCGTCCAGGCCGCCGACGGGCGCGAGGGCTTTGAACAAGCCTTGAAGCTCAGGCCCGATCTCCTGCTGGTGGATCTTCGTCTTCCCGGCATGAGCGGCATGGACATCTGCCGCCAGCTTCGAGCCTCGGACTTCAAGACTCCGATCATCGTCCTGAGCGCGTTGGGCGACGAAGTCGACAAGGTGCTGCTGCTCGAAATCGGAGCCGACGACTACCTGGTCAAACCTTTCGGAACGCGCGAACTCCTGGCGCGGATTCGCGCGGTCCTGCGGCGCGCGTCGCCGGCTTTGCGCAAGTCGATCCAGTTCGGCGAGGTGGAGATCGACTTCGAACGCCGCATCGTGATTCGACGCGGCGACGAAATCAAGTTCACCCCCGCCGAGTACAATCTGCTGACGTACTTTGTGCAGAATCCCGACCGCCCGCTGACGCGCGACATGATCCTCAACTCGGTGTGGGGCTATCAGTCGTTTCCCAACACCCGCACGGTGGATGCCCACGTGGTGAAGTTGCGGCAGAAACTCGAAACGGACCCCAACATACCTCGGCATTTTGTGACGGTGCATGGAGTCGGGTATCGATTTCTACCCTGAGGCGGCGCACCGGGTGAAACCCTTGCACGGGCGCCCGGGGGGCTGCGTCATCCCAGTGTGAGGACTTGGTGTCTCGGGGCCCTACTGGTTTTGTGCGCAACCGGCCAGGCAGCCGCTGACCAGGCTGCTAAGTTATACAAATCAGCGGGAAAAGCGGAAAAAGAAGGCCGCTCGGCGGAGGCCTATATGCTGTATAACCAGGCCGCCGCCCTCGCGCCCGGCCGCACCAGGTACTGGCTGAAGGCGCAAGCGATTCGCGGTCGGGCGGCCCTCCAAGCCAAGTTTGTCCTCCCCACTTCAACCCAGGCTCCGCCTCCGCCGGTTTCCGTCTCTTCCGCGACGCCGTCCGACTTCGTCGAGGCCGCGAAGCCCCAGCCTCCCAAACAACTGAAGGCCAAGCCGATCGAGGCGGAATTCTTCATCAAGGGGACGGCCCGCTACCTGTTTGACCAGGTATCGAGCACTTACGGCCTCGATGTCGTCTACGACGGCGACTATCCCCAGGACGGCCCTCAATATCCGTTCCGCCTCGAAAACGCCGACTATCGCACCGCTCTCTACGCGCTGCAGTCCTTGACCGGATCGTTCGCCTTCCCGCTGGGGGAACGACTGCTGATGGTGGCCAAGGACTCCGTGCAAAAGCGCAATGACCTGGAACCCTACGTCAGCCTGACCATTCCGATTCCGACCGCCGTCACCATTCAGGAGGCCCAGGAACTTGCCCGCAGCGTGCAACAGGCTCTGGACATCCGCCGTTTCGCCATCGACTCCAGCCGGCGCATCGTGGTGATTCGAGACGCGATCTCCAAGGCCTACCCGGCCCGCGACCTGTTTGAGGACCTGATCCGTTACCGCGCCGAGGTGGTCCTGGAACTCGAGTTTGCCGAATTCACGGAAAGTCAGACGCGCAAGCTGGGCCTTACCCTGCCGACCCAGTTCACGCTGTGGAACCTGGTCCCCGGAAGCACCTTTCTCCCCTCCCCGGGCTATTTCCTGAAGTTCGGCGGCGGCTTGACGACCTTTGGCGTGCTGATCGCGGATGGACAATTCATTGCCAGCGACAGCCGCTCCACCGGCTCGACGCTGCTGCGCGCCAAACTGCGATCGACCGATGGACAGCCCGCGACCTTTCATGTCGGCGACCGCTACCCCGTCCTCACCGGGGGCTACTTCGGGCCTCAAGACTTCTCGGAAGGAGGACAGGTATTTACGCCGCCACCCCAGGTTTCGTTCGAAGACCTCGGACTGAACATCAAGATCACGCCCAGGGTCACCAACGTGAACGAAGTCGCCATGGAGATCGAGACGGAATTCAAGGTCCTGGCAGGCGCGGCCCTGAATGGCATTCCTGTGATCGCCAACCGGAAAGCCAATGCCAATACCCGGCTTCGCGCCGGTCAATGGGCCGTGATCGCCGGCATGATGTCGGTCAATGAGGCTCGCAGCCTGACGGGCATCGCCGGCCTGTCGCAGATTCCGGGCCTCGGTGCTTTGTTGCGGCACAACGAGAAAACGAAAGAAGACAAGGAACTCCTGATCCTGATCAAGCCGCAGATTGCTTCGATGCCCGCAAGCGAGTTCGTGACCCGCTTCCACTGGGTTGGTCCGGAAGGCCGCCTCCGGATTCCGCTGTAAGGCTCCCGCCTTTCCCTCGATGTATCATCAGGATTCGGTCGATCGAGACTAGCCATCGAACTTCCGACAGGAGCCTCGTTGTCCCTTCGTACCTTTCTTCGCGCCTTGGTGGCGGCAGTCGCCCTTGCATTGGCGGTCGCCCCCGCGGCTTCGCCTTCGAATCACCGGAAGACCCGGCGAATCGTCTGGGTCATGACGGACGGCCTTCGCCGGCAGGAGGTGTTTCACGGCGCCGACCCCCGATTGATGAACAAAGAGCACGGAAAGGTCGCGGACATCGAGACTTTGCGGCGCAAGTATTGGCGGGACGCGGCGCCAGCCCGGCGCGAAGCCTTGCTTCCTTTTGTCTGGGGCACGATGGCCCGGTCAGGACAGATCTACGGAAACCGGGATCAGGGCTCGGAGGCCTTCGTGACCAATCGGCTGAACTTCTCCTATCCGGGGTATAGCGAGGCGTTGTGCGGATTTGTCGACCCCGGCATCAACAGCAACAACAAGATCCCCAACCCGAATGTCACGGTTCTCGAATGGCTGCACAGGCTGCCGGCCTACCGTGGGAAGGTGGCTGCCTTCACGGCTTGGGATGTGTTTCCCTTCATCCTGAATGGCGGGCGTGCCGGTTTCCTGGTCAACTCCGGGTACGAGCCTTTCGTTTCCCCGAGGTTGAGCCCACGCATGAGCCTGCTCAACGACCTGAAGGCCGAGACGCCCCGGATCTGGGAAGGCGAGCCCGTCGATGCCCTCACCTTTCATACGGCGCTCGAGTATCTCCACCACTGGAAGCCCCACATCCTGTTCCTGTCGCTCGGAGAGACCGACGAGTGGGCCCACGCCGGCGACTACGATCATTACCTGGATGCCGCGCGCAGGGTGGATTCGTACCTCGAGACCCTGTGGAAGACGCTGCAGACGATGCCCGAGTATCGGGGTGTGACGACGTTGATTTTTGCGACGGATCACGGCCGCGGTGAGGCTCCGGTAGAGTGGAGGAGCCACGGAGAAAAGCTACCCGACTCGAAGCATGTGTGGATGGGCTTTCTGGGGCCGGATACGCAGCCTCTGGGCGAACGGTCGCGGATTGCGCCGGTGACTCAAGACCGGATCGCGGCAACTCTCGCCGCTCTCTTGGGGGAGGACTATGCGGCGGCGGTCCCTCGTGCCGGGAAGGCGATCGCGGACGTTCTTCCGCGCTAACACGCCCTCCGCGCGCGCCCCGAGGCTTCAGCTATTCTTTGTTTCGGTACCAACGTTTTTCGTCGCAGGGACGTCGATTCAACATCAAGGGGGAACGCTCATGAAGCTTTTTGTGTCTCTCCTGTTCATCCATTCCGTGTTCGCGCAACTTCCGGGCACGGTCCAAACCTCGTCCCAGCCGGGCGGCCGGCCGGGGGTTCAGGCGGCGGCCGATGAGCCGACGCCTCCCGAGGATCTGTGCGCTCTGGCCGGCGCCGTAACCGCCGCCGGTTCGAAGGAACCGCTGAAGAAGGCTCGTCTCATGCTCATGTCCGCCAACCCTGGACCCGGGATGCAGCCCTACGTGACCACGACCGACGCCACCGGGCGTTACGCGATGAAGGGGATCGAACCCGGGCGATATCGGCTGAGCGTGTTCCGGGCCGGTTACGGCAGGATGGAATATGGCGCGAAGCGTCCAATACGCCGCGGGACCACTCTGACCCTCAACAAGGGTCAGCAGATCGCGAACCTGGATTTCGCCCTGATCCGGCACTCTGTGATCGCCGGCCGGGTGGTGGATGAAGACGATGAACCGGTCTTGCGGGCGTTTGTGGAGGCGCTGCAGTACTCCTGGATCGAAGGGCGCAGGCAACTGCGGCCGTTGGGAATGCACACCACGGATGACCGGGGGCAATTTCGCATCGCTGAACTGCCCCCTGGCAAGTATTTCGTAAGAGCCACCCTTCAGAACGAATGGGGAGGAGGGTTCGCCCGCGACCTGTCGGCGGTGGAAGCGCCCGACGAATCCTACACCCCTACCTATTTTCCCGGGACTACCGACTCAGCCAGTGCGGCCGTGGTCGAGACCGGCCTTGGTACCGAGATGATGGGGATTGATCTTCGTCTGCTCAAGACGCCGACGGTTCGTATCAAGGGCAAGATCGTCCCCGCAAGCCCCGCCGCCGGACGCCGGGCCAACGTGATGCTGATCTCCCGGTCGGCGTCGTTTGGCCCGATGGACCGGCGGTACGTCCAACAGGATCTCCGCGGAAACTTCGAGATTCGCGGCGTCGCTCCGGGATCCTACATCCTCATGGCGGACTCCTACGACGGCACGGACCGCCGCTCCGCCCGTCTCCCGCTGGACGTGGGCAAGTCATCGATCGACAGCGTGGTTCTTACCTTGGCCGCCGGCGGAGAATTACGGGGTTCGGCGAGACTGGAGGACGGGAGCGCCCTCGATGTACAAAACGTCCGGATCATGCTTCGTTCCCGCGAAAACCCGTTCTATGGGATGGCTGGTGGAGGGACGCTGAAGGACGATCGCTCCTTTGTCCTCCAAAATGTGGTCGCCGACGTGTATAACGTCGTACTCTACGGCCTGCCGCGCGGGCATTATCTGAAATCCGCGCAGTACGGGCAGGAGGATGCCTTGGCGCGTGGCCTGGATCTCACTCAGGGGGCGGCCGGTTCGCTCGAGATCGTCATCAGCCCCAACGGGGCGACGGTGGAAGGCGTCGTGATGAACGACCGGAAGCAGCCTGCCAGCGGAGTTGCCGTGGTGATCGCACCGCAGACCGCGCAACCAGGGCGCCAGGACCTGTACCGGGTCATCTCCAGCGATCAGACCGGCCGCTATTCCTTCGAAGGCGTTCCACCGGGAAAGTACCATCTGTTCGCCTTCGAAGACCTGGAGGAAGGCGCCAGCCAGGACCCCGCGTTCCTGAAGGAATTCGAATCGAAGTCCGAGAAGGTCGACGTGTCGGAAAAGTCGGTTCTGTCGAAGGAACTTGCGGCGATTCCGGCCGATGACCGGCCGGCGGCAAAATAGCGCTCAGGCGCTCGCCGGGCGATTGTTTTGGGGAAAATCAGGTCTGCTTCGGCGGGACGCCATCCGCGTCCTGGTCGTCGAACAGGCCGATCTGCCCCTCCGGCGCGGGCGCCGCCTTCCTCCGGCGGGTGAGTGGGCTGCCCACGACCCCTAACACCTGGATCGCCTTCAACGCCGCGCGTGGGATGAATAGTTTCTGGTGATTCCCCGATGCGTCCGGCGGAACCACGGTAAATCCTTCCTTCTGTACCTGCAGCAGGTCGTTCGACAGGATTCCATCCAGCAGGTCCCCGTCTTTCATGAACATACGCACCCACAAGCCGGCCGTTTTGGGGCGCGTGGAAAACACTTTCCGATCCGGCTCGACTTCGGAAGTGTCGAAGTCCCGCACGAATGACACCATCTTGACGTCCGCGTAAGGAATAATCGCGAACTCGCCGGAAGGGCTCAACAGCTCAACGCCCCCGGCCGCAAGGAACGTCTGGGGGTTGACGAACCCCGTCAGAGGTTCCCGGTCAAACCGCTGGACGCAGACCTTTTTTGTGGTTGAAGCAGACAAAGCGCTTCGAGCGGTCCCTTCTTTGTTTCAAACAATTTTCGAGTTATTGTATCATTGGCTCGATGCCGGAAACGCTCCACGGCGCTTTGGGCGGTCCCCTTCAGGCCGAGAGAAGGGCCTTTTTGCAATTCTGCCGGGTGGAAAAAGGGCTGGCGCAACCCTCGTTGGAAGCATATCATTCTGATTTGGAACAGTTTGTCGGCTTTCTCGGCCCGGAACGCCCGCCCACGACGGACGTGGTGCGCCAATTTATCGACGACTTAAGTAGTAGAGGGATCTCATCGCGCTCGATCGCCCGAAAGATCTCGTCGTTACGGAATTTCTTCCGGTTTCTCGTGGGCGAGGGCAAGTTGGACGCCGACCCCCTCGAGCACCTGGCTCCACCCCGGCAGTGGCAGCAGATTCCGAAGTTCCTGAATCAGAATGACATCGGGCAGCTTTTGCAGGCGCCGAAACCGGACGATTCCCTGGGTCTGCGGGATCGAGCCATGATTGAACTGCTCTACGCCAGCGGCCTTCGGGTGTCGGAGTTGTGCGCCGCCCGAACGGCGGACCTGAACCTGGAGCTTGGAGTGATTCGAACGATGGGGAAAGGCGGCAAGCAGCGCATGGTGCCGGTTGGCCGTTCGGCCGTCGCGGCGGTCGCCGAATACCTTCGTTCCGCCAGGCCGGTGTTGCTGAAACAGCGGGTGAGCGAGTTCCTTTTCGTCACTGGGCGAGGCGGCCGCTTGACCCGCCAGGGATTTTGGAAGTTATTGAAACAACATGGGAAAGAGGCCGGTATCTTCCGGTCGTTGTCGCCCCATGTGATTCGTCATACGTTCGCGACGCATGTGCTGGAAGGGGGTGCGGATTTGCGAAGTGTCCAGACGATGCTGGGTCATGCCGACATCTCTACCACTCAGATTTATACGCATGTTGCCCGCACGCACCTGCGAAAAGTTGTCGAGAAGCACCATCCACGGGAGTAGTTGTTGGATCTTGGACTATTGAGAGGCGGGAGACACTCTCAAACCGATCCTTGATAGAAGGAGTAAGCGGCAGTCAGAACCCAACCGGGTAGATTTCGAAGCTTCCGCGTTGTCTGCGTATGAGTGACTATCTGTTCATGTTGGAAAGCCACCTGAACCCACAGCAGAACCGGGCGGTGTCCCTTCTTCAGTCGGTGGCGACCGAAGCGAATGTGAGCCTGTTCCTCACCGGCGGTGCCATGCGCGACATGCTCGGTGGTTTTCAGATCCGGGACCTTGATTTCGTCGTCGAGGGGAACAGCCTGAAGTTGGCTCAAACCATCGCCAAGAAGCACCACGTCACGATCCTCTCCACAGACGACATTCGTAAGAGTACAGAGCTCCTCTTCCCTGGCGGAGTTCAGGCCCAACTCGCAATGGCCCATACCGCGAAGTATTCGCGGCCTGGAAGCAAGCCAAAGGTCACGCCTGCCACGATTCAGGAAGACCTTCGCTGCCGGGATTTCTCTTTTAACGCGATTGCTCTGTCCCTCAATCGGGGCTCACGGGGGCTCCTGATCGACCCTTTGAACGGTCAGGCTGACCTCAGCCGGCGGGAACTGCGCGCGGTTTACGCGACTGCCCTCTACGACGATCCAGTCCGGTTACTACGCATGTGCCGATTCCGCGTCCGGATGGGATTCGACATCGAGGAACGAACGAAGCTCCAATACGAAAATGCGCGACTCGCCGAAGTCGAGCAACTCATCAGCCCCTCGGATCTCCTGGTCGAACTAAAGCAAATCGTGGACGAACCCGCGCCCTCCGAGATGCTGAAAACACTCGAAGAAGAAAAGCTGCTCCCCCTATTCTCACCGGCGTTGTCGGGACCCAAGCTCAACCTGGCGGGACTGGCTCGCCTGGAGAAGGCCCGGCGGTTCTGGAGTCCCGAGGTGGACCTGCGAGGAATGAGCTGGGGGCCCTTCCTCTTCGCCCTTACGGAGAAGCTAACCGCCAAGGAGCGGTTGGACTTGATCAAGGCGACCGCGATGACCAAGGCCGACGTCAATGGCTGGCAGCAATTGCCCGCTCGGGCCAAGAAGACCGAGTCGAAGCTGAAATCGGCTTCCCTGAAGAGACCTTCACAAATCTATGAAGCAGTTCTGGCCGCCCCCGCCAGCGACATTCTGTTCCTGCTTTACCACTCCCCGATCCGGTTGGTGCAGGATCGAATCCGAAACTATTTTCAGAAATATCTTCAGACCGCAATGGAAGTTACCGAAGCGGAGGTGGTGGCCGCCGGGGCTGTACCGGGTACGCCGAA
Source organism: uncultured Solibacteraceae bacterium (assembly GCA_964529305.1). GTDB lineage: Bacteria > Acidobacteriota > Terriglobia > Bryobacterales > Bryobacteraceae > CAZGUX01. The sequence continues at coordinate 11,801 of CAZGUX010000146.1, forward strand.
GTTTTATAAAGTCAGAGATGGCCTGGTGGCTGCCCGGTTGGACGGCAGGGTTCGCAAACCCGTCGCCCCACCTGCTCCGATCGTTGTCGTACCAGAACCCGTCATCCGCCGAGGTCGCCGGCAACTCTGATGCGCTTCGCCGCGCTGCTGATCCCGGTCCTGCTGGCCGCTCAGGATAGACCGTCTCGTTTCTGGCGGGAAGACTGGCGGGAGATCCCCCCTGCCACGCCCCTGACGCAGGACCATGTCGCCAACCCCGATCTCCTGGTCTCGATTCACGGTCCGGGACGCACCGGCGTCAAGAAAAGTCACCACGACAGGCCTGCCGACGACCCCTACTATGTCTGGTCGGGAACGGCTGGCGGTAGCTGGGCGGTGTCGCTTCGCCACCGATCGCAATGGATGGATCTCTCGGGCCAGGCCAAAATCCGGTGGCGAAGCCATCAGGCCGGCTTCCGCCATTTGCGCATCGTGCTGAGGCTGTCCGACGGAACCTGGCTCGTGAGTGATGCCGCCGATGGACCTTCCACGGACTGGCGGATTCGAGAGTTCAATCTCCGTGACATTCGCTGGCGAAGGCTGGACATCGTCCACGTGACCGAACAGAAGTGGCTCGACCACCCCGATCTGTCCCGGGTCGACGAAGTGGGGTTTACCGACCTCATGCCGGGCGGGCAAAGCGACGCCTGCTCCCGGCTCGACTGGATCGAGGTGGACGGCCGCCCCGTTCCCCGGCAGGGTACTCAGCGTCCGCAGACCTCGCGGTAGTACGCCTCGTATTGGGGAATGATCAGGTCGGTCGAGAACCGGCTCTGGGCCGTCTCTCGGGCGGCCGCCGACAGGGTCCGGTGGCGGCTTTCGTCGGACAGGAGCTCGACCACCCGCGCGGCTTGGGCGCCGATGTCGCCCACGGCTTCCAGGTAGCCGTCGATTCCATGCCGCACCAACTCCGGCACGCCGCCCTCCCTGGTGGCGATGGGCGGGACGCCGCACGCCATGGCTTCCAGGGCCGCCAATCCAAAACCCTCCAACTCGCTTGGCAGCAACAGCACGTGAGCCAGCGGAAAGAGGCGGTCCACCCCGCTTTGTTTGCCAAGAAAGGAAACGTTCCGCTCCACGCCCAACTCCCTGGCCAGGTGCTCGCACGGCCCCCGGTCCGGTCCGTCGCCCACCATCAGGAGATGTCCGGGCGCCTCCTTCCGTACCTCCGCGAGAATCCGGATGCAGTCCGGCGTTCGCTTGACCGGCCGGAAGTTGGAAACGTGGATCAGCAGCTTCTCACCCGGTGGCACAAGAGGCGAGGCTGCCCGCGCCGCGGGATCCGGCCGGTATTGCTCACAGTTGACGAAGTTTTGAATCACCCGGATCTCGTTCCGTACGCCGAAGACTTCCACCGTGCGGCGCCGCAGGTACTCGCTGATCGACGTTACCCCGTTGGACGCTTCGATGGAGAACTTCGTGATCCCGAAATACGAGCGATCCGCCCCGACCAGGGTGATGTCGGTGCCGTGCAAGGTGGTCACGAACGGCAGCCTTCGGGAGACCGCTGTCATCTGCTGTGCCAGCAGCGCCGAGATCGAGTGGGGAATCGCATAGTGGACATGCAGCAGGTCCAGCCCGTAGCACTCGGACACTTCGGCCATCCGGGACGCCAGCGCCAGACAGTAGGGCGGGTATTGGAACAGGGGATAGTTCGAGACTTCGACCTCGTGGTAATGGATGTTCGGGTTCGCTGTGTCGAGCCGGATGGGGTTCGCGTAGCTGATAAAGTGCACCTGGTGGCCGCGGTTCGCCAACTCGAGCCCCAGTTCGGTGGCGACGATTCCGCTGCCGCCGTAGGTTGGATAGCAGGTGATCCCGATCTTCACGCCGCTCAGGGTAGCAGCTTTTCCCATTCCAGAATGGCAAAGAAAAAGCGAACTTCGCTGTGAAGTCCGGGCCGAACACCGCCGATGAATAGGTCATGTAACGGGGCACTTGCCCCGCTGCAGGACGGGAGAAAGGCTCCCGTCGACAAAGCCGCTTGGCCGCCGGAATCGCCGGCGAACGACGCAGTGCTGCCGCCGGCAGCACTCCGGTCCACAGCGGTCAATCGGGACTCCAGACAGATCGGCAGTTGAGCGGACGCTCGCGTTGTCGGGCGGTATTCCCTCCAGGTCTGCGCCGCCTTGGCGCTGATCGTGAGAGATCCTCCGCCTTGCCGGCACTTATCCGGAAAGCGTTCTTGGCGCTCTGACGGAGCCGGTCTGTCGCAATGGGCCTGTGCCTCTTCCGACCTCTTTTCCGAAGGACGATAAGGGTACGCACATGGCCGGCAAGATCCTTTGAGGGCGACTGCTATGCCAACCAACCGAATTGCTTCCTGTCAACCGGTAGAGACTTTGCCTGCGGAATCCGCCGTTCTTCGCCGGACGCTGATCCAAAAGAAGAACTCGATCCTGGCCGCGCTGGGATCCAAGGTGAACACCCTGATCCGGTCCGAGCGCCTTGGCGAGGACGACGAGGCCCAACACTCCCACGAAGAGTTCATCTCTCTTCGGCTCAACGGTATGGAGTACGCGCAGCTACGGCAGATCGAGGAGGCTCTCGACCGCATCGAGTCCGGTGACTTTGGACACTGCCTTTCGTGTGAACGGCCGATTCCGGCCAAGCGGCTGGAGGCCATTCCGTGGGCAAAATACTGCGTCCGCTGCCAGGAGCGGCATGCCGACAAGACCTATCGGGAGACATTTCCGTTGATCCTCAATGAGGAACCGGCCAACTGAGTTGCCCCGGCGCCTTCCGGAAAACGGCCTAGCTCGCGGACGCCGCCGATTGGGCCCGCGGAAACTGGCGGATCGCTTGTTCGAGGGCGTCGAACAGGTCCTCCCGCCGGATCGGTTTCGACACGTATCCATCCATTCCCGCCCCCAGACAACGGTCGCGATCACCCTTCATGGCGCTCGCCGTCGTGGCGATGATCGGAATGTGAGGGCCGGAAGCAAAGGACCGCTCCTTTTCGCGCTGGCGGATCGCCGCGGTCGCTTCAAGTCCTCCCAATCCAGGCATCTGCAGATTCATGAGAACGGCGTCGAAGGCTTCACGGTCGAGCGCCTGGATCGCCTCCAGTCCCGTGCCCACGCACACTACCGTGTGCCCGCACTTCTCCAGGAGCCTCGCAACCAGCCTCTGGCTCACCGGATTGTCCTCGGCAAGCAGCAGGTGGTACTGTTCCTCGGAGCCGGCTCGGGCGTTGATCTTGGGTACCTGCGGTTCCGGCTCCGCCAGAGCCTCCGCAATGCTGAACGGAACCGTGAACGTGAAAACGCTTCCCGCGCCGGGCTCCCCCTCCACGGAGATCCGGCCGCCCATCGAACGAACCAGTTGCAGGCAGATCGCCAGTCCCAGTCCCGTTCCGCCAAACCGCCGGGTGGTCGAACCATCGGCCTGCGTGAACGGCTGGAAGATGAGCGTGCGCTTCTCTTTGGGAATTCCGATTCCGGTGTCCGACACCGACACCTGAATCATCGCCTGCTGCTGTTTCTGGCTTTCGACGATGATCTCGACCGCCACTTCGCCGCGGTCGGTGAACTTGATCGCGTTCCCCGCCAGGTTCACCAGGATCTGCCGGAACCGGTTGGGATCACCCATCAGATCCCGCGGCACTTCCGGCGCCACGTGAATCCGGAACGCCAGACCCTTTTCGAAGGCACGCTGCGAAAGTGGCCGCAGCGCGTTGGTCACCGTTTCCCGCAGCGAGAACCGTACTCTCTCCAGTTCGATTTTTCCCGACTCGATCTTGGAGAAATCCAGGATTCCGTTGATCAGCGTCAGCAGCGATTGCGCCGAACTCTTGATCAGGCTGACATACTCGTGTTGCTCGGTTGTGAGATCGGTCTCCAGAGTCAAATCTGTCATTCCGATGATGCCGGTCATCGGCGTCCGAATCTCGTGGCTGACGCTGGCCAGGAACTGGCTCTTGAGGCGTACCGATTCCAAGGCGGCATCGCGGGCGAGCGCCAATTCCTGGGCTGTCCGCGCCAACTTCGCCGCCTGATCCTCGAGCCGCCGGTTCGCCTGCTCCAGGTCTTTGGCATACTGCAGCGTAAGCGTTTCCGCGTGGGCCCGTTCAATTCCTTGCGCGATCAGATCGCTCGTCGTCTGGAGCGACGCCCGATGGACTTCGTTCACAGGCGACTTCGCAAAGACTCCGATGACGCCGATGTTTCGCTCGCCGAGGCGCAGCGGGCAACCCAGCAGCTGCCGCCATCCTGTGTCCTTCAGGCCCGTCAGCGGCCCCGCCGCCAGGTCGAGTTCGGCCAGCGCCTGGGGATTCTTCGAGTCCGCGATGTGCTGCATTTCGTTCGACACCGCGTCAAACCACTCGGGCCCGAGTCCTTCGTGCGGGGAACTGGCCTCCAGCAACAGTCCTTCCTTCCGCCTGCTTCGAACCCAGATCTGGCAGAGTTCCACCGGCAGATGAGTTCGAATCGTGTCCGCCACGGTCTCGAGCGACTCGCCGTCGGCAAGCGCTTCCCGCACCGCGGCAACAAATGCGCTCCGCCGGTGCAACTCGGCCTGTTCCCACTCTTCCCGCTGGCGGCGAGCTACCAGTCCGCCGCTGATCCTCAAGCCGATCACCCAGGTAAATACCAGGAGCAGAATGGCCAGAGAGACGGCTACGATCACGAAGCGGCCGAGCCGGGATTGCGCCCGAACTTCGAGGTCGCCCGCCGATTCCACCTGGGTCGCCAGCGCCGTGGCCGCCTCGTCCGCCTGTTTCCAGATCCGGGTGTACTCGGGGGAGACCAACCGTTGCCCCGCCGTGCGTTTTTGTCCGCCGCGGGCGAGATTCAGCGCTTCCGCTTCGATCGATTCGAGCCGGCGTACCGACTCGTCCAGGGTGCCGGCCAGCAATCGGGGGCTTCCGGCGGCAAACTGACTCGCCAGGCTCGCAGTCAACACCCGTCGCCGGTCACGCAGGTCCTCACACCCCCCGCTACTCTCCGCTTCGCCCGCCACCAGCAGCCGGCAGGCTCCCACGATGGCGGCGTTGAGACCTCGGATCTCGCTTGCCCCGGCGACCGCCTCGAAGGTGCGGAACCGCAGCGACCGGACCGTTTGCATCGAGGTCCACACATACCAACCCAAGCCGGCGATGAGGGCGAGTGCCAGCGCGGTGGCGACCATCACCAGCCGAATCGGCAACGGGTTCTCTGCGGGAGGCATTGACTCAGCGGACGTCAATGCAATCATACGCCAAGTTGGATGACACTCCTATGGGTCCGGCTCTCCAATCAGCGCGTGATCTAGGTTTCCACTCGATTGCGTCCGCGATTCTTGGCCCGATACAGGGCGGCGTCCGCCCGTCGAATCAACTCGTCCGTGCCGATCGATTGGCTGCCGGTGGTCGAGGCCACACCCAGACTGCAGGTTACGGACAGGCGTCCCTCGGACGTGTCGAACATCTCCGCGGTGACGGCCTGCCGGATATGCTCCGCCCGGTTCGCACCCGATGACTCGTCGCACCCGGGCAGGACGATGAGGAACTCTTCACCGCCGTATCTTCCGATGGCGTCATAGTTCCGGATACTCGAACTCATCCGTCGCACCGATTCCCGCAACACGGCATCGCCTGCCATGTGTCCGTTCGAATCGTTGAGCTGCTTGAAGCGATCGAGGTCCGCCATGACCACCGCCAGGGGGGCGTTCTCTCTCTGGGCGCGGGTCAATTCTCTCTGCAGGATCTCGAAAATGGCCGACCGGTTCCAGATGCCGGTCAACGGGTCGCGCGCGGCCTGGTCCCGCAGCGCGGCCTGCGTGGTCATCAATTGCTCCTGCAATTCGAGAATTCGCCGGCCGGCTCGGATCCTGACCTTCAACTCGTTCGCGTCGAAAGGCTTGGTGACGTAATCGTCGGCGCCCGCCTCCATGCCCTGCAGGAGGTCCTCGCGTTGGCTCCTCGCCGTCAGCAGAAGCAGGTACACGTAGGGGGACGTGTTCCGTTCGCGGACACGCCTGCACACTTCAATCCCGTCCATCGCGGGCATCATCCAGTCGACGATCGCCAACCGGGGCGACTCGGCCGCCTCGAGAATCCGCCAGGCCTGCTCGCCGTCCTGCGCGACGACCACGTCGTATCCCCACTTGCGCAGGACCGTCTCCAAAAGGCGCCTGGAGATTGGATCATCTTCGGCGATGAGAATGGTCACCCCTGAGCCTGCCCTTCCCAAGAGATCGCGACTCCCGCCAGCCGCATTTCTTTCAACAGTCGATTCAGATCGAACTCCCTGGTCCTTTGTGTGCTCTTCCTCGCGGAGAGACCGGACGGCAAGACGTCCCTCTCTCTTATCATAGGAAATGAAGCCCCGCTTGCCCAACCCTCCTCGGCGCTTTTGGGCGCAGCCGCCTCGACTGTACCCACGTTGGAGAGGTCCCTCTTGATGAAATCCCCTCCTGGGATGACGGGAGGCGCGCCTCTTTTCAGGATTACACTTATCGTGTGTTCAACATACGCAACGGCGTGCTTTCGCGGACACGCCGCGGAACGCGGCTTCCCCTGGCGATAGGGGCATTGGGCGTGGCGTTCCTTGGCCTTGCATTGGCGCAGCGGATCGATCTCGAAACTGGCCCAGGCGACCAACCCGGCCTGCCCAATGTGTTGCTGGTAGGCGACTCGATTGCCGCCGGCTACGCGCCCGTCGTGCGCACGCTCCTCGACGGCCAGGCGAACGTGCATCGACTGGCCATGGGCGGCGGGTCCACGCGAGACGGCCTCCGCATGATTGACGCCGGGCTCGGCCGGACGAAATGGGCGGTGATCCATTTCAACTGGGGGTTGAACGACCTCGAACGGGAGCGTGGCGCGCCCCGCGTCCCACCCGATCCCTACCGGCGCAATCTGAAAGAGCTGGTTCGGCGATTCGAGCGGACCGGAGCGCGTCTCATCTGGGCCAGCACGACGCCGGTACCGGAAGGCAGGGTCAATTCGCCCCGGAATTCCCGGGATGTGCCGGAATACAACCGGGTGGCCGAGGAAATCATGAGGGAACATCAGATTCCCGTCAATGACCTGTATCGATTTGCTTTGCCCCGCCTATCTGTCCTCCAGAGAAAAGAAGACGTGCACTTCAACCCGGAAGGCTCCGCGGCCCTGGCGGGGGAGGTGGCCCGGAGTGTCAGGCAAGCCGTTCTGGCGGCACGCTAGTACCTACTTGCATAAGTCAGAGTACTTTTGTTTGGGAGTCGAAAGGTGCACGACCGCCTTCTTCCATTCGAAAGGCGCGGCCTGCTCATTGCAGACCTTAACAAAATCATCGATTGCTTGTCGTAGTTGCGCCGGCGAGGTGAAACTCCCCCCCGCAGCGCCTGTCGACTCAGAATACTGACCCAGATTTCCACTTGATTGAGCCATGATGAGTACGTCGGGATGAAGTGGAACCGTACATTCGGATGCCGCTTCAGCCAACGGTCCTCCTTAGGCTTGTGCGTGCTGAGGTTGTCCAGCACCACGTGGATTTCGCGGTTGTCGTGTTCGGCCACTATCTGATTCATGAAGTCCAGAAACTCTCGCCGCCGCCGGCGATTGTAATGCCTCGACTTTACCAACCCGGTGGTGATCTCCAGTTGTTGAACGACCACTGGTCGCTGCTGGACCAGTTGCGTTTGGTGTCGCTGCACTAATCTTCCGGTTCCGCCAGTGCCCAGTTGCCTTTGACCCGCCTCGCTGGATGCGCCATCATCGTGCCGTGGCCCGTCGCTTCACCGCCGACGTTCCCGCTGATCTCCGCGCCCGTCTGGAAGCTGCCCGGCTCGAATCTACTGGCGTTGTTCCGCGCAGCGATTGATTCGACAGGTGTTTGAACTGGACGCCGATTTTGTCGAGGCTCTCTGGGCCTTGGATCAGCCTCCCGGACGTCTCGATCGGCAGGCGATGCTCCGCGATACTCTAGCCGCCCTGGAACAGGTTTCGGAAACATGCGCTCTCTTTCGCAACAACCTTCCACGGCGCGCTCATCCCACGCTTGCCCATCTGGAAGCGAACTTGCGCCAAAGCCTAGAACCCGTCGAAGCCTACATGGTCCCCGGGCGCGATCCCCAAAACGGTTAAGCACCCTCGGTGACCCAGCACGGCAGTTTGTTGAGAGATGGCATGCTAAAGGGGAACGCAATCATGTCCACCGTGAGCGCAAGGATTACGATCGAGCCCGGCAAGCGTGGGGGCAAGCCCTGTGTTCGGGGCCTTCGTATCACGGTTTGGGACGTTCTGGGCTGGCTCGGTGCGGGAATGACGGAGGAGCAGATCCTTGACGAACATCCCGACTGTGGTCAGGACGCCTCTCGACGCCCTCAGTCCCGTTTTCCGGAACACAGAACAGACCTCCCGAGGGAAGCTTCGATTGCTTTCCGCGTACAACCGTCGGATTTACGCCTTGCATCTTTGATGGATATAGACTTTGCGGTGAGTTGGCCGCTCGTCTGACGCTCACGCTCATATCCGCTTTTCGTTCATCGGCTCGCACGTTTGCTCCGCGGTTCCTTCCGACCCCGCCTCACGCCGACGCCGTTGCGCGTCGCTAACCCTTCACCTCCATCAGGTTGGGTAAAGAACTTTCATCTTCAAGGAACCGAGCGTGCTCGGTACACAACTCCAGAGGCGCGCTAAAGCGCGCCGCGGACTGAAAGTCCGCCCCACGGGTAATGTCCAAACTCCAGGGTCGCACGTGTGCGACCCCTACAAGTTGCCAATCTCCAGGCCGGATCTCAGATCCGGTTGAAGATCTCGATCGCCTTACGCAGCGACTTGTTCTTGATGATGTGCGGCACCATCTTGGATTCACGCTCGTCGATCTCCTGGGCGCGCTTCAGCACTTCCTGCTCCCGCTCCTTCGGCACCACCACGACTCCGTCCTCGCCCGCGACGATGATGTCCCCCGGCCTCACCGTCTGGCCGGCACACTGTACGGGCACGTCCATCGCCACCGTGGCGAAGTAGCCCACGGTCGACGAAGGAATCACGCTCCGCGCATAGACCGGCAGCTTCAGGTTTCGAATCTCCGCCTGGTCCCGAACGCCGCCATCGACAATCACGCCGGCCATACCGCGCGCCTTGGCCGTCGTCGCCATCAAGCCGCCAATGCCCGCGACATCCAGGCCATTCTCGATCACGATCACGCCGACCTCACCGGGTTTGGCCGCTTCGATCATGTCGACGGCATGCTTGACCGATAGGGTCGGAGTGGCCTGCTCGGGCGGTACCTGCCGCGCCAAAGAGGTTCGGGCGCGACCCACGATCTGCCCTTCAATCCGCGGCCGCATGGAGTGGGACATGAATCCACGCTTGCCCGTAATCTGGTCCACCGCGTCGCTCACGGAGGCAACCGTGCTCCGTTTGAAGCCGGCGATCAGGGGATCTTCCGGCACCTTCGGCGCCACGATGCGCGCGGCCTGAAAGCCCAGCGTGACGGCTGCGGCGGCGCAGGCGAGCGAAATCATCCTTCTGCGAGTCCACGTCATAGTGATGTCTCCAAAACGCCGATTGTAGCGTGCCGGGACCGTTTGTTATACAACTCAGTCATGGCTATTAATTTGTCGCGGGAACTGGCCGTCCGGTGGAACCACGTCGAGAACCCGGAAAAGGCCGTCCCCCTCCTTCGGCAAGCCGGGGTGACCGTCGTCGTGCCGTCCAAGGCGGACGAGAAGTTCACCGGGGCCTGCAAACAAGCTGGAATCCGCGTGCTGTTGCCGGAGGAATTTCACTTCACCTCGTTGGCGGAATCCGAAAAAGCCGACCCAAACGCGACCGTTGTCCTGAAAGACGGCATCTGGCCGGGCATTCGAAAGGACCCGAATCAGGCGGGCCGGGGCGACGAGACGGCGTCGGCCAGCCGCGACCCCTGGCTGGACGCCAACGGGTTCTGGGTCGGCGTCGCCCGCGCCCTTCATCCCTCGCGGCCCGCGGTGCTGGGATACTCCTCGCCCGACCCCAAGGAAATGGCGCCTTTCCACACGCACGAACTGGCCTTGATCGAGGCCCGTAGTTCAGGAGGCAACTGCCTCATCGACATCAACGACCGCTTCGCCCGCGCTCTGGCCGCGGGGGACGCCAAGGCCCTCGCCGCGTGGCGGGACCTCGGCAGCACCGCTCGATGGTTAGGGCAGCACGCCAACCTCTTCGGCGCGCCCACGCTTCCCCAGATCACGGTCGTGGTCGACCACGGCGACGCGACGGCGGAACTGGTGAATCTGCTGTATCGCCGCAATGCCTCGCCGGCCTTGGCCGAGGTCTCCCACATTCCGCCTCCCCACCCGGACAGGCTGGTGGTGGTCGGCGTGGATTTCGCCAAACCCTCGCCCGAGGCCCGGGCCAAACTCCTGGACCACGCCAAATCCGGCGCTTCGGTGGTCTTGACCGGCGCCGCGGATCCTGGTTGGAAGACCCTCCAGTCGCAGGAGGATCGAACTTTCTACCAGGTGGGCAAGGGGCAGGTGGTGCTCTACAAGGCGTCGATTGACGATCCCAGCGAGTTCGCCATGGATGTCATCGACATCGTGACCCACAAGAACCGGGCCGTCCGGATGTGGAACGCGTCCACCGTGATTCCCCTGATTACCGCCTCACCCCGAGGGTCCAGCGCCAAAGCGGTATTGAGCGCGGTCAACTACGGCGAGCCCATCGAAGACGAAATCCAGATCAGGGTTCACGGCGACTACCGGACGGCGACCCTGCTGAGGCCCGAAGGCGGGGGCGCTACGCCGCTCAAGCCGGCGCGACGCGGCCCAACCACCGAGGTGTTTGTGCCGGGAATGCGCCGCCTGGCCGTCGTACAGTTTTCGTGAAGGGTTACTTGCCGCCCAGAATTTCGCCGTGGGGCTTGCCCTGGGCGATCTCTTCGTAGGTCGACTGGATTTGTCCCGGAAAGAAGTCGCCGACCCAGTTCTTCACCGAGGCCGGCAGCTTCATCGACGTCGATTTCGCCTGGCCCTTCTCCAGCGTGACGAGATTCTCCAGCTTCTTGCCCTTCTTGATTTCCGTTTGCACCGCGTTATAGATCTCGATCATGAACTGGCGCTCGCCGGTCAAGATCTCGCGGCCGCCGGGAACTCCATGTCCCGGCAAAACCGTGCTGACATCCAGCTTCAGGGCTTTGTCAACGACATTGGGCCAGTTCTTCACATGGCCGTCTCCCATGTAGTTGTACGGGCCATTGGTCACGGCGTCGCCCGTGCACAAGACTTTCTCTTTCGGCAGGTAAGCAAACCCGTCGCCCCGGGTGTGGGCCCAACCGAAATGGTGAAACTCCACCCGCCGCTGTCCGTCGTCCAGGACGTAGGGAATCTTGCTGAAGGTCTCCTTGGGGGGTTCCGCGGTCGATCGCTTCAACTCGGCGACGTCCTTACGGTCCTTCGCCGCTTCCTGCCAGCGCTTGGGCTCGTAGCGCTTCATCTCCTCGGCCACACCCGCGTAGGCGAAAGTCGTGGCTCCGATCCCCGTCCAGACCGCGTTTCCGTAAGCGTGGTCGCCATGATGGTGCGTGTCGAACACGTATTTGATCGGCTTCTTTGAGACCTTCTTCACGTCGGCGATCAGGGCCTTTGCGCCGGAAGGGAAGTTGGCATCAATGACGATGAGGTAATCCTTCATTTCGATCACGATGTTGTTGCAGTGGCCGTACTGCTTCAGGTCCCCCTCTCGAAACCAGATGCCGGGCATAATCGGCTTGAAGGTCCCCGGTAGTGCTTCGGTCAGACTGACAAAGGCTCCCACGGCGAGTAAGGCGGTAAACCCGGCGGCCAAGCCCAGCCGCCGTTGAGCGCCGCGATGAAAAATCGATCGAAACATGGTTACCATAATGTATCCTGAACCAAAGCCCGGCGCATCTTCGGTTGAGGTGGAGGGGGCAAACTGTATGAAGCATCAGATTCTGAAGCGTCTGTTGGTGTGCGCGACGCTGACGGCCGGGGTTGCGGCCGCGGACGACGTGCACAAGCCGAAGACGGGCAATCCGGCCATCGGCGATCCGGCCGCCATCGAGGCCGGCCGTAAGATCTTTTCCACCGGCTGCGCGGGATGCCACGGCCTGACCGGAGAAGGCGGGCGGGGCCCGAAACTACGCGACAGCGGGATGTGGCACTCGCTCGAGGACCAGACGCTGTTCAACACGATCAAGAAGGGGATTCCGAACACGGAAATGCCCGGGTCGAACCAACCCGACGACAAGATCTGGCAATTGACGGCCTACGTCAAGTCGATGGGCGCGCCGGCGGTGGAAGCGCCTCCGCCAGGCAACGTCCAGAGCGGCCAGCAGTTGTTCTGGGGCAAGGCCGGCTGCAGCGGTTGTCACGGAGTGCGCGGGCAGGGCGGCAAGTACGGGCCCGATCTGGCGAACATCGCCGGCGTGAAGTCGGTGGGGGCGATTCGCGAGTCAATCCTGGATCCGGACGCGGATGCCACCGAGTTCTGGCGAAAAATCGTTGTCACCCGGCGTGATGGCAGGAAAGTCGAGGGGTTGCTGCGCAACCGCAACAACTTCTCGCTTCAGATCCAGGATTCGAAGGGCAACCTGCACCTGCTGCCGACGAACGACATTCGCGACATCACCTTGAGCAAGTCGTCGCCCATGCCTCAGGACTACAAGAAGCGCTTGAGCCGCCAGGAGCAGGAAGACCTGATCGCGTACCTGAGCCGGTTGAGCCTGCGCCCGGCTGAGGGGCTGGTGGCCAAAGCGGAGAACAAATAGATGAGACGACTCGAGACCCTCCTGATTGCCCTCGGAGTCTGCTGTGTGGCCTCCGCGCAGGTCCGATACGAAGACATTCTGAAAGGGCCGGGCAACGACTGGCTGACCTACGCCGGCAGCTACAACGGGCAGCGTCACAGCCCGCTGAACCAGATCACGGCGGCCAACGCCGGATCGCTGGTCCCCAAGTGGGCGTTTCACATTCCCAAAGCAACGGGCTTGCGAACGAGTCCGATCGTCTACCAGGGCATCATGTACATCACGGATTCGAACGTGGCCTATGCCCTGGATGCCCGCACGGGCCGGCAGATCTGGGAGTATCGCGACACGCGGTCCAAGAAATCGGGCGTCAACCGCGGCGCGGCCATTCTTGGTGACAAAGTCTTTTTCGTGACCGCGGACGTGCAGCTGATCGCGCTCGATCGCAGAACCGGCGCCGTGATCTGGCAGACCAAGTACGGCGACATCGAGAAGGGAATTTTCGCGACGATGGCCCCGTTCATCGCCAAGGACAAGGTTCTGGTCGGCGTGGGCGGCGGAGACACCGGGATGAAAGGCTACCTGACCGCCATCAACGCAAATACCGGGGAGATCGTCTGGACGACCTACACGATTCCGTCCAAGGGCGAGCCCGGCGCCGATTCCTGGAGCGAGGAACTGCGCGATTGGGGCGGCGCCGCGACGTGGCTGTCAGGCACGTTCGACCCTGACTTGAACCTGCTCTATTGGCCGACGGGGAATCCCTGGCCGGATTTCTACGGCGGCAACCGCAAAGGCGACAACCTCTATTCCTGTTCGGTAGTGGCGCTCGATCTCGACACGGGCAAGATGAAATGGCACTTCCAGTTCACGCCGCACGATACCCACGACTGGGACGCCCAGGCGTGGCCGGTGCTGGTGGACCTGCCTTACCAAGGCACGCCGCGCAAGCTGATGCTCTACGGCAACCGCAACGGGTTCTACTACGTGCTGGACCGCACCAACGGGCAGTTCTTGCACGGCACAAAACTGGTCGACAATGTCGACTGGGCGAGCGGCCTCGATGCCAAAGGGAGGCCCATTCTGGTTCCCGGGAAGGACCCTTCCCCGGCCGGTACGATCGCGTGTCCCGGCGTCTACGGGGCCACCAACTGGCCGTCGCCTTCGTTCAACCCGGCAACCGGCCTGTTCTACATCATGACCATGGAGCAGTGCGACCTCTACACGAGTTCGGCAAAAGAGCCTGAGCCGATGAAAGGCTTCTCGGGCGGCGGCGTGGGGCGCAGCAAGATCGTCCCCGGCCAGTACATTTTGCGGGCCTTGGAGCCGACGACCGGAAAGCGGCGCTGGGAGTATCCGATGAGCGGCCCGTCGACATCGTGGCCCGGAACGGTTTCCACGGGCGGCAACGTATTGTTTTCCGCGGATGACGATGGCCACCTGGTGGCCCTCGATGCCAGGGATGGCCGGGTCCTGTGGAAGTTCCAGATGGGCGAGCAGATGTCGGCCTCGCCGATGACCTATGCCGTGGACGGGAAGCAATATGTGTCGGTTGCGTCGGCCACGGCAGTCTGGTCGTTTGGGTTGTTCGAGCCGCAGCGGCCGATGACTCCGCCGCCGGTGAAGGTGGTGCAGTAGCGGCGCCGGTTCTGCTCGTCGTTTCCTTACCCGGGAATCTTGTTATACTGACAGATGGCTACCGGAGCGGTAGCCTGTCCGCCTGCTTTGTTTGCCTGCCTGATTGCGTTCGGCTGACACGAGCTCGCCAGTTATTGGACTGCTATTTGCAAGGATTTGAGACGATGACCAACATTTTCGTAGGAAACCTTTCCTACTCGACCTCCGAGGACGAGCTGACAACCGCATTCTCCGCATACGGCGCCGTGGATCGCGTGAGCGTTGTCCGGGACCGGGGTACCGGCCAGTCGCGGGGGTTTGCGTTCGTGGAAATGCCGAACGGCAACGAGGCCGCCAACGCCATTCAGGCGATGAATGGGCGTGAGTTGAACGGCCGGGCACTGAGTGTGAACGAAGCCCGCCCGCGTGAAGAGCGCGGCGGTGGCGGGTTCAACCGCGGCGCCGGCGGTGGCGGCGGACGGGGTCCGGGACGGGGTCCCGGTGGCGGCGGCGGTGGCGGCGGGTTCAACCGCGGCGGCCGTCGCGAACCGCGCTGGTAGTTTCTTCCTTCTGAAATCGGGGCGATCGTTTCCGCCATCCGGCTTCCCGTCCGCTTCGGGAGCCGCTATGATGCATGGCGTATGCGATCGCCCTTTTGTTTTTCGCTTCTCATCCTCTCAGCGGCTTTCGGCCAGGACTACAAATTGGTACGTTCCTGGGGCGAAACCGGCGACTCGCCGAGCCAGTTCCGGGGTCCCCATGGAGTTTGCATCGATGGCGAGGGCAACATCATTGTCACCGACAGCGTCAGTCATCGGGTCGCCCGGTTCTCGCCGCAGGGCCGGTTCCTGACCGCCATTGGGCGCGGACCCGGCAAGGGGGATGGCGAATTCAACGCGCCCCGGGATTGCACCGTCGACCGCGATGGCCGCATCTTCGTCTCAGATGGCGACAATCACCGCATTCAGGTCTTCGGCCGGGACGGCGTCTATCTCCGGCAGTTCGGGAAAAAGGGCAGCGGCGATGGTCAACTGCTTCGCGCGCACGCGCTGGAGTTCGATGCGCTCGGCCGGCTCTTTGTCGCCGACGTCGACAACGGCCGCATCGACGCGTTCGATAACGGCGGCAGGTTCCTCTTTGCGTGGGGAAAGGAAGGCCGCAATCCGGGCGAGTTTCACGCCGCTCACGGGCTGGGCATTGGACCCCGCGGCAGCGTCATCGTGTCCAACTACTACGGGCCGTGCCAGAAGTTCACCGCCGACGGCAAGTTCCTTTTCGACTTCGCTCCCGCCCAGCCTCCCGACGGTCCGGTCTACTTCCACAGCATGACGACCGACAACCTGGGCAACGTCTACCTGACCGCCCGTACGCTCCACCACCGCCGAAGCAGCATTTTGAAATACGATTCCCTCGGAAAGCTGGTGACGCAGTGGAGCCTGGCGGGAGACCATCATGTCGAGGACGTCGCCGTCGACATCTCGGGAACCGTCTACGCCGCCTTCCGCGGGAAAGAGCAGGTGGGCGTGGAAGTCTACTCGTCGAAGTAACGGCCAGACGGCATCGGCCTCCAATTCGTCCGAATGCCAACTTTCCGGACCGGCCTCGACGGCACGTTTACCTTGGTCCAGCGGCCGCCTTCACGAGCGCCCTGACCGGCCTCACCGCGGCCAACACGACTTCCGCCCGCGGCTTCTCCATCTGGTCGAGCAGGGCCAGGTGCTGGCGGGTCCACTCGGGCGTTGCGCTCTTGCCCGAAAGGAGTGAGTTCAGAGCCTCCAGTCCCATCTCCCCCAACTTCACCAAGTCCTCTGACAGGGGACGGGCTTCTCGCAGCAGATGATTGGAGGCAAGGCCGGGCGCAAGGCGGCGGCCGGCGTCGCGCCAACGTTCGAGCGCCTGCCGGATGCTCTTTTCCGGATCGGGGGAACGGCCCGGCGCCGCCACGAACTGAACCACCTGCTCCTCGACCCGCCGCACCGTGACGCTCTCGGCGCGGGAAGCATCCACCAGGCGGTTCAAAGGCGTGAACTGCGAGTACACCTGGGTGGGCTCGCGGCCGTCGATTCCCAGCGGCTCGACCACGTCGGCCAGGGTCTTCAGGGTACCTGGGTGCGCGGAAAGGCGGTGCAGCATGGGCCGGTAGTTCGTGTTGTGCGTGACGCCGCGCCAGTCCAGCCAGCGGCTGATGGCGTCGAGACGCCCGTACATCGAGCGAACGTCCTTGATCTCCGCGGGCGACCAGAGGCGTTCCGCCACCGCCGCCGTGCGGGGCCAGATTCGGGAATCGATGGTCTCGGGGTTCACGTACTCGGTCCACATGCACGCCTCGCCGCCCAGGATCCGCGCCGCCTGCGCAGGGGTCAGCTTGAGTGCCTGGCCTCCAAGCGGGTCCACGGAGTAGTGCTCCTTGGCTGGTTTCAGGTGGTCGAGATAATAGCCGAACGACAGGATGGCCGGATAGCCGCGGCCGGCCGCGGTGGCGAGCGATTCCTGATCGCGCCACGACTGGACCATGATGTCGCGGGGCAGGTCGCGGTGCAGCACCTCGTCCCAGCCCACCATCTTCCGGCCGTGCTTTCGCACGATCGTCTCGACGCGACGGTTGAAGTACGCCTGCAGGCCCGCCTCGTCGTGAAGGGAGTTCTTGCGGAGGAACGACTGGATCGCCGGGTTGTTCTTCCAGTGCTTCCCGGTCACTTCGTCGCCGCCGACGTGAAAGTAGTCGTCGGGGAACAAGCCCGCGAACTCTCCGATGAGCTTATCGATAAACTGATAGACCTCTTCCCGCGTAGGATCGAGCGTGGGGTCGTAGATGCCGAAGGTGTGAATGATCGAGTACGGACCGGGAGCGCTTCCGAGGTGCGGATAGCCCACCAGCCAACTGGCGCAGTGGCCGGGCATGTCGAGTTCCGGCACCACGCGGATGCCTCGATCGTGGGCGTATGCGAGCACTTCGCGGATTTCCTGCTGGGTGTAGTAATTCCCGTCCGACCCGGCCTGGTGAAGCAAGGGAAACACCTTGCTCTCGACACGGAAGCCCTGATCGTCGGTCAGGTGCCAATGAAAGACGTTGAGTTTCACCGCCTCCATCGCGTCCAGGTTGCGCAGAATCACGGGAACCGGCATGAAGTGGCTGGTGACGTCGATGAGCAGGCCGCGCCACGGGAACCGGGGAGCATCTTCAATGTGGACGGCCGGAGCCGAGAACGCTTCCTGATCCGGCGCGATGAGTTGCAGAAAGGTCTGCAGTCCGCGCAGCGCCCCGGTCGTGGTCGCGGAGGTCAATCGCGCGCGCGTAGGCGAGACGTCCAGAGTGTAGGACTCGTTGTCCCCCAACCGGTCGGGCCGGTCGACGGTCTCGGCGGACTGAATCACCAGGGTGGCGTGCGCCGCGCCGGCCGACATCGCCGACGCACCGAGCGGGATTCCGGTTTGCCGGGACAGACTCGCCACCAGGCGTTTCCCCGCACGCTCCAGGCGGGGGTTGGGTTTGCCGGCGAACGCCACGCGGAACGTCTTGTCGATCTTGAGCGCGCCGGAGCCCCGCGTCACGGTCTTGGGCGCCGGCATCAGATTCAGGGTTCGCTGTGGAGTCGCCGGAGCACAGGCCAATCCCAGGGAAAACGCCAGGGCCAGTCCAGCCGGTTTGGTCAACTGATAAAACATGAAATCGCGGCTCCTGTTTATTGGAACTCGAGTGGCGGAACGGCGCCGCCTCGCCGGGTTTCGATGACGTGATACAACAAGCCAATGCCAAACCAGATCGCGCCCACGATCCTGGCGGGTGTGGACAGATTGAGCCAGATCGACAGGCAGAACAAAAACCCAAACGCCGGCAGGACGACTCCGGAGAACCGGCGATGACCCGGTTGGGAGAAGCGCAGGCGGAAGGAGTGGCGGATCACCGCGGCGTTCACCCCCATGAACGCGAGAAACGCCCCGAAGTTGATCAGTTCGGCCGAGCGTTCGTAGTTGAGGACAAACGCGCCCGCACACCCCAGGACGCCGATGATCGCGATGTTGTAGGATGGCGACCCGCTCCGGGCGCTGAGGTGAGCGAACGGACGCCGCGGGAGAGCGCCCTCCCGGCCCATCCCGAAGAGCAGTCGCGACACACCCGCCTGCGCGGCCAACCCGCACCCCAGGTTCGCGACGATCAGAATGACGCCCATGGCCTGAAACAGGAGGGCGCCCCCGACTTTGCGGCTGACGTCCAGGAACGCCGTCTCGACGTTCGGAAACGTGCGGTAGTCGGGCCAGACGAGTTGCGCCAGGTAGACTTGGAGGCCCCCGAAAATGCCGGTGAACAGGCAGACGATGACCGCGGCCAGCAGCACATTGCGCCGCGGATTGCGAACCTCCTCGGCCAGGGTGGTGACCCCGTCAAATCCGCCATACGTCAAGGCCGCCACCGACGTGGCGGTCAGGATGGTGGAGAGTCGAAACGACCCGGGATCATAGACCGGCTTCAGCGAAAGGATGCCGCCCCATCCGCCTTCGAGAAACAGCATCCGCACCGCCAGGACGATGAACGTCGAGATGACCGCCATCATGACCAGCATCAGGAACAGGTTGGTCTTGGCGGTGAACCGGATGCCGCGCAGGTTGACAGCCGTCATGGTGGCCGAAAAGAGGACTACCCAGACCCCGTAGGGTACGGCGGGAATCAGTTTCGCCAGGGTGAGGGCCCCGTAAATCGTGCAGATCAAGGGAACCAGAAGGTAATCCAGGAACATGGCCCAGCCGGTGAGAAAGCCAAGGCTCGGACTCAAGCTGAGACGGACGTAGGTGTAAGCCGATCCGGCCGACGGGTAAAGCGCGGCCATCCGGCCATAACTGACCGCCGTCAACGCCATTGCCACCATCGCGAACAGGATGGTCGTCACCGCGTGGCCGCCGGAGAGTTGCTGGGCCAAACCGAAGAGAGGGACCGGGGCGATCGGCATGACCAGGACAATGCCGTACAGGATCAGGTCTTTCAAGGAAAGAACGCGGCGAAGGTGGGGCTCCGCCATCGCGGTTGGCGTGACCGCTGCCAGTGGCTTGTCCGGGTCGCTGTTTCGCAGGCGAGTGTTCCTACCAACCTGGATTATGGAGGCAGGGGAGAGTCAAGTCAAGTCGATCTTGCCAAGTTTGTCTGAAATATGGCCTGTAATGGTGCCTGATTCGCCTATTTCCTGCCGAACCTGATGATAATGTCTTGACTCGATCGGCGTTTCCCGATTACGATTCAATAGGATGATGTGTCGATGAAGTCGGTGAGGGCCAAGTCGGAACGGGACAAACACGTGGTGGAGGCCGTGGTGCGGAGGTTTGGGCCCCTGTCCCGGGCGAAGATCCACGAATTGACCCACATTCGTCCCAGCGCCACGTCGCAAATTGTCCGTGAGCTATTGAGAGAAGGGCGGTTACTCGAGGCAGGGGTCGATAGCGGGCACTTGGGGCGGAAGGGCGTTCTGCTCCAGTTGAACGAGCAATATCAACACCTCGTGGGGGTGGAGTTTGACGATGAGCAGGTGGTTGCCGGAGTGACCGACCTGCACCCGAGGATTACCCACCTGTGGCGGGAAGCCACCCTGCTGTCGGAAGGAGTGGAAGGCCTGGTCCGTCAACTGGTGTGCGCCACACGGCGGGCCTTGAGCGATGCGGGAATCGCCCCCTCCTCCCTCATTGGGATCGGAATCGCCGATCCGGGTCTGGTCGACAGCAGGCGCGGGATCACCCGGACGTCCTCGACCATCGGCTTCTGGAGGGACGTCCCCCTCAAGGCGATCTTTGAGCGGGAGTTCGGCGTTCCGGCGTTGGTGGAAACGAGAACACGGGCAAAGACCGTGGCCGAGCGCAGGGAATGCGGCGACGGCCGGGGCGATTCGATGGTATACGTCGACTACGGAACCGGCATCGGGGCGGGCATTTGCGTGGATGGACGAATGCTTCTCGGATACGGATCCGCCGCGGGCGAATTCGGTCACACCCGCGTCGTCGAAGAGGGGCCCGCGTGCAATTGCGGCAGTTTCGGGTGCCTGGAGGCGATCGCCGGAATGCGGGCGGTGGAAGCGCGGGTGCGCCGCGCGATCGCCGACGGCGGCGTCACGGAGGTGCTTGCAATGGCCGATGGAGACGCGAGCCGCATTACGGGCTGGATGGTGTTCGAGGCGGCGGGCCGGGGGGACAAGATCTCGAGCAACCTCGTGGCCGAGGTCGGGAAGCACCTGGGACTCGGGATCGCGAATCTGGTGAACCTGTTCAACCCGGCGGTCGTGGTTCTGGATTCCAGCCTCCGCGCCGCGGGAGACGAGTTGCTCGACCAGATCACCTCGATCGTCAAGCGGCAGGCGCTGCGGGAATCGACCGAACACATCCAGATTCGACATGCCCGGGTCGGCCCCGAAGTCGGTGTTGTGGGCGTGGCCCAGATGGTGATTGAACGGCACTTCGAGATCCCGGCATTCAAGCTGCCGCCATTTCTGCTCGAGCAAACCGAGAGTTCCCCGGTGGTTGGAGCGAATGGATGAGCGACCTGGCCTTGTTCGGCGGTCCGCAAGTGCGCAGGAAGCCTTTTCCCGCGTGGCCTGTCTTCGACGAACGCGAAGAGCGGGCCCTGGTGGAAGTGGTGCGTAGCGGCGAGTGGTGGCGGTACTCGATGGGCGAGGCGGTGGATTCGTCCGCCGCCGGAACCGGTCCACGATCGAAGGTAGGCGAGTTTCAGGAGATGTTCGCGCGGGAGCAAGGCGCCCGGTTCGGGATTGCCTGCGCGACCGGGACGGCCGCGCTGGAAGTGGCGTTGAAGGCCCTGGGAATCGGACCCGGCGACGAAGTCGTGGTGCCCCCCTACAGCTTTATCGCCACCGCCACCGCGCCCATGCTGATCGGCGCGACACCGGTCTTCTGCGACCTGGAAGAAGCCACCCTCAACCTCGACCCACGGCGCTTCGAGGAGGCCATCACTCCGAAAACCAAGGCAGTGATTCCGGTCCACTTTGCCGGCCTCGCGGCCGACATGGATGCGATTCTCGCCATCGCCGGACGGCACGGAATTCATGTCGTCGAGGATGCCGCGCACGGCCACGGCGGAACCTGGAATCATCGCGGACTCGGCACGATCGGCGCGATGGGGACGTTTAGTTTCCAGGCGTCGAAAAACATGACGGCGGGCGAGGGCGGATTGATCACGACCGGGGACCCGCACCTGGCCGAGTTGTGCGAATCCTACGTCTGGGTGGGCCGGAAAATCGGGCGGCCCTGGTATGAGCATCATCGATTGGGTTGGAATTACCGCCTGACCGAGTTTCAGGGGGCGATCCTGATCGAGCAGTTGCGACGCCTCAGGGACCAGACCGCGCGCCGGTTGGAGAACGGCCTCTATCTGAATGAACGCCTGGCCGGTATCCCGGGAATCCGCACTCTTCGGATTCCCGAATTCGCAACCCGGCACTCGTTTCATATCTACGTGTTCCGGATCGTGGCCGAGGAGTTCGGGGTGTCTCGCGACGATTTTCTGGCGGCGCTCGCGGCCGAGGGGATTCCGTCTTCGGGGGGCTACGCTCATCCGCTCTACCGGAACCCGCTTTTCCTGGACGCGGCGCTGGCGGGCGAATTCGGCCGGTATCCCGGCTTGTGCCCGAATGCGGAAAAGGCGTGCCGGGAGGCGGTGTGGCTGGAGCATCGCCTGCTGCTTGGAGACCGTGCCGACATGGACGATGTCGTCGATGCCGTGAAGAAGATCTACGAGGGTCGTCGCCAGTTTGAACCGGCCAGCGTGATCGACTCGAGTCGATACTGACCGGCGGGTGATTCCGAACCGCCGAACCTTCCTTCCCCGGATCTGGGGCACTTCCCAGCGCTCTCGCGTCCACCCATGGCCAAGGCCCAGCCAGACGGGCGCCCCACCGTATTCGGGGCGGGCGGGGCGTCTCCGGCAGAGTGTAAACCGTTGAAGAAAAGCCCTCTCGGGTATCGATGGACGGCAATCCTATCGATTGCGATAGATATGTAACCAAGTTGTGGCGCGAAAGTTGCTAATTTCTATCGATATCAGCAAAAATGTTCTTGACGCTTACAACGTTTCCGTTTATCCTGCTGGTGGGTCTTCAATCGTGTTGTCCAACTAGAGGGTCGCCGCGCCGGCTGTGCACATGTGGTTGGCGGACTCCCTGCGGATCAGGGACCCGCGTCTCATTCCCAAAAGCCAGCTTTCAAGGCGACCGATGATGCGTCCGGCCTGTGTAAGGCCGGCTGAAGTGTGGTTGAGGAAGTGGTGAAACGTTGAGGAGGGTTCGATGATATCTATCCGTATCTGTTGTTTTCTAGCGTTGGTGGTTTCGACGGCGGTTGCGCAGGAGTTCCGTG
Source organism: uncultured Solibacteraceae bacterium (assembly GCA_964529305.1). Lineage (GTDB taxonomy): Bacteria > Acidobacteriota > Terriglobia > Bryobacterales > Bryobacteraceae > CAZGUX01. The sequence continues at coordinate 34,465 of CAZGUX010000146.1, forward strand.
CCATGATCTCGGGCGACGTCAGTGACCCGGCCGGCGCCGCGGTAGACGGAGCGAAAGTGGTTGCGACCAGCGTGGAGCGCAATGTTCCCTACGAAGCGACCACCAACTCGGCCGGCCGCTACGTGATCCAGTTCTTACTTCCCGGCAAGTATCTGATTACGGTCGAAAAGGCCGGCTTCAAGAAGTTTGTCCACTCCGAGGTTGCGCTGTTGGCGAACGACAGGCGCGCCATCAACGTGAAACTCGAACTCGGGGCCGTTGCCGAAAGCATTACCGTTTCCGGAGAAGTGTCTCTCCTGCAGACCGAGACCTCGACCCGCCAGGCGGTGTTTGAGAACCGGGTTCTCGAGAACGTGCCGTCGGGCGGTCGCAACCTGTTTGCCCTCCAGTACAACCAGCCGGGCGTCGTCAAGACGAGCACGTACTGGGGTTCGATGGAACTGTATGCCTCCGGAAACGTGAACGGCGTGTCAATTGGCGGCGGCGTCCGAGGCGAGAACGAGACGCTGGTGGACGGAATCTCGAACACCCGCGCCGATCGCGGGATCGCGTTTGTGCCGTCCATCAACAGCACCCAGGAATTCACGGTCCAGACCAACTCGTACGACGCGCAATTCGGCCGCACCGGTGGCGGCGTGACGCTGATCACCGTCAAGTCAGGCACCAACCAGCTTCACGGCCAGTTGTTCGAGTACCTGAAGAATGAGAAATTACGGACCAACGATTGGGTCGCGAACAAGGAGGGCGAAACGGAAAAGACGCCCTTCAAGAACAACACGTTCGGCTTCGAAATCGACGGCCCGGTGTATATACCAAAGCTCTTCGACGGCCGGAACAAGGCATTCTTCATGCTCTCGCTGGAAGGCCTTCGGGAGCACGCCCTCGGCGGGCAACGCCGTACGATCCCGCTGGCGGAACAACTGACCGGTGACTTCTCGAAGTTGTTCGCTCAAAACGGATCGCAGGTGACCATCTACGACCCGAAGTCCACGGTGCTGGGATCCGACGGTAGAACCTACATCCGAACGCCGTTCTCCGGGAACTTGATTCCCGCGGCGCGGATCAACCCGATCTCGGCCAAGCTGGCGGCGTTCTACCCGTCCGCGAACCTGCCGGGTGACGGACCCCAACACATCAACAATTACGCAAAACGGCTGCCCAACACGAATTCCTATGACTCCTGGCTGGGCAAGATGGACTACATGTTCAGCGACCGCAGCCGGGTGAACTTCCGGTACGGACAAACTCCCTGGTCCAATTGGGCGCAGTTGGTCTGGGGCAACAACCCGGCCGAACCGAGCGGAGAGTATCCTTCCAGCCGGATCTTCCGGAACTGGGGAGCCGATTGGACGTACACCATCTCGCCGACGATGGTGTTTAACCTGCGCGGCGGCCTGGCCCGCTACGAGGGGCTTTCCGGCAACACCTTCGGGCTGGGCTACGACCCGGTGCAACTCGGCTTCCCATCGTCTCTGGTCTCCCAGTTCAACACGAAGCAGTTTCCGCGATTCAATCTGGGCACGTATTCAGAGTTGGGAATGAACGGGTACAGCACCGAGGGCCGCGACAACTGGAGCCTGCAGCCCAACGTCAGCCTGACCTACGGCCGGCACTTCCTGAAGGTAGGAACCGAGTTTCGGCGCTACAACGACAACAACCAGGGAACCGGCTTCGCTAGCGGACTGTACACGTTCAGTTCGGCCTGGACACAGGCCAACCCGCTTCAGGCCAGCAGCACGTCCGGCAACGAGTTCGCGTCGTTCCTGTTGGGATATCCGGTCAGCGGGCAGGTGGACAAGAACATCTACCCAGCCTATCGGTCACACTACTATGCGGCGTACATCCAGGACGACTTCAAAGTAAACACCAAGCTGACACTGAATCTCGGCTTGCGATGGGACTATGAAGCGCCGCGGTACGAACGCTACGACCGTATGCTTCGGGGCTTCGGTTTCGGCCAGGCCAGCCCGATCGCGGCGGCCGTGAAGGCGGCCAGCGGCGCGGCGAACTGCCCAGCGTGCCAGGCTGGACTGCAGGGCGGACTGGTTTATGCCAACTCGAACAACCGGACGGCGTTCGATCGGAAAAAGGCCAACTTCCAGCCGCGCGTGGGAGTCGCGTACCGCGCGATGAACCGTCTGGTCTTGCGCGGCGGCTATGGCTTGAGCAACCTGGGCCAATCGGCGAATGGCGCGGCCACGGGTTTCAGCAGGACGACTTCGCTGGTGACCTCAACCGACGGCAATCTGACCCCCGCCATCACGTTGAGCGATCCATATCCGAGCAGTCTCTTCGCCGGAGGCCAATTGCTTCAGCCGATCGGCAATTCGCAGGGCCTAGCGACCAATCTCGGCCAGAACGTCGGGGCGCAGTACCTCGACCGGCCGCTGCCGTATTCGCACCAGTATTCGGCCGGCTTCCAATACGAACTGCCAGGCGGCTGGCTCGCTGATGCTTCCTACGTGGGCAACATCACCCGGCGCCTCCCCGTGTCGATGGGCCTGAACTCCATCCCGGCCGATGTGCTCAACAGTCTACCGGTCGATCAGCGCCAGGCATATTTCACGGGTGGCGTCACCAATCCCATGGCGGGGCTGCTGCCGGGCACCGGTCTGAACGGAGCGACCGTACCAAGGGCCCAGTTGCTCTACGCTTATCCGCAATACGGCCAAGTGACCATCTCGGATGTTCCGGCTGGCCGGCAGCGCTACGACTCGGCGCAGTTCAAAGTCACCCGCCGGTTCTCGGGCGGCCTGACCATGACGGTCTCCTACACCATTGCCAAGACCCTGGAGCAGGTCTCGCTGTTGAATACGCAGGACGTCAACCTCAGCGATCTCCCGTCCTCCAGGCTTGAAAAACGGCTGATCCAGTACGATGTCCCGCAGCAGCTTTCGGTGATCGGCACGTACGACCTGCCGTTCGGCAAAGGCAAGCACTTCCTGTCGGGCATGAATCGTTGGGCGAACGGAGCGATTGGCGGTTGGACGTTCAGCGGAGTCTGGATGTCGCACTCCGGGTTCCCGCTCACCTTCCCCAATGCCGCGCCCACCGTGGCGCAGAGCGCCAGGATGACCGATGCCCAGCGTGACGCGTTGGGGCAAAAGAACGGCCGGTCCCAGTGGGACATCTCGTACGATCCGTGGTATGACACCACGATCTTCCCGCGCACTGCGCGGAACCCGTATGTGCTGCAGAATTTCCCGACCCGATTCCCCGACGTCCGGAGCAAACCGCTCAACGTCGCGGACATCTCCCTGTACAAAGAGTTCCAGATCCGGGAGCGTGTGAAGTGGCAGATCCGCTGCGACGCACACAACGTCGGCAACTTCCCGTGGTTCGGCGTGCTCGACAGTAACGGCGCCAACGTACAGAACGCCAAGTTCGGTTTCCTGCGAGCCGACATGGGCAACGAGACGCGCGTGGTCGTCGGCGTGATGAAGATCATCTTCTGATTGCAGGCTGAGAAGGACGATTCATCCGATGAGGGCCACGGTGCGCAACTCCACCGTGGCCCTTTTTACTATTCGACCCGGGTTGCGGACTACAACGATGCGAACCGCATTCTTCCTCTTTCTGACTTGCACTCCGGGGATTGCCGGAGTCAGGGTGGGCATCTTTCCGGAACCGGTCAAACACTCGTTCGGCGCTGCCCAGGGCCTCCCCGACAACCAGGTCAACTGCATCGCCGCCGCGGGCGGAACGGTGATCGCGGGTACGGCGAGGGGACTCGCGCGATTCTCCGCGACTGGGTGGACCGCGGAGAAGAGTTTTCCCCAGCCGGTGGAGTTTTGCACGGCCACCGCGGATTCGCTCTATTTCCCGTATGGGAACGCCCTTTACCGGATGACTTCCGGCGCAGCCTCGCGGGTTGCCGATCTTCCCGCAGGCAAGGCTCGAGCGATCGCGGCTCGGGGTGAGCGTGTAGCCTACGCGACGGACGAAAGCATTTACCTGGCCGTGAGACCCGCAAGTGCGTTCACGCCAATTCCGCTCCCCGTTGAGAATGCCGCGGTGCGGCAGGTGGCCATCGGCCCGTCGGGTCACACGGCGGTGGCGGCCGCCGAGGGTCTCTTCGTCCGGGGCGAATCCGGCGCCTGGACCTCCGTGTACCCGCAGGACGGTGACAAAAGCTGGGCGCCGAAAGACGTTCGCGCCGTCGCGTACGATGCGGGCGGTCGGCTGTGGTTTGGAAGCCCGCAGGGCGCCGGCTGTCTGGAAGGGGGGCAGTGGAAGCTGTTCACCGGGTCGGACGGCCTGCCGTTCGACGACTTCATCTCGATGGCCGCTGGAGAACCGGGCGTCGTCTGGTTCGGCACCACCATGGGCGCGATCCGGTTCGACGGCAAAACGTGGGAGTACCGGCAAGGGATGCGATGGCTGCCGGACGATCGCGTCCGGGCGATTTCGGTAATGCCGAACGGCAGTGCCTGGTTTGCCACGCCGAAAGGGGCGGGGCTCATCGAGCGCAAGCCGGCGACCCTGGCCGAGAAGGCGAAGTTCTTCGAGGACGAAATCGACCAACGGCACCGCCGCACCGGGTATGAATATGTCATGTCGGTGCGGCTGCCGAGACCCGGCGACAAGAGCGAATGGGCCCAGCAGGACAGCGACAACGACGGCCTGTGGACCAGCATGTACGGCGCCGGCGAGTGCTTCGCGTACGCGGCCACGAAAGATCCGCTCGCCCGGAAACGGGCCCGCAAGGCCTTCGAGGCGCTGCGATTCCTCAGCCTGGTCACGCAGGGCGGCGAGCATCCGGCGCCCGCGGGCTTCCCGGCGCGATCGATTCTGCCCACCAGCGGCAGGGATCCCAATGTCAACGATTCCCGGGAGCGGGATCTCCGTACGCGCGCCCAGCGCGACCACCTCTGGAAGGTCATGTCGCCCCGCTGGCCGAAGAGCGCCGACGGAAAGTGGTATTGGAAAACGGACACCAGCTCCGATGAGCTGGACGGCCACTACTTCTTTTACGCACTGTATTACGACCTGGCCGCCGAAAGTCCCCAGGAAAAGGAAGACGTGCGAACGCTGGTGCGGGCCGTTACCGACCATCTCCTGGAGCATAACTTTTCATTGGTCGACTGGGACGGACAGCCGACGCGCTGGGCCATTTTCGACCCCGCGAACCTGAACGACAATCGCCAGTTCTGGGAAGGACGAGGCCTCAACTCCCTCAGCATCCTGTCTTATCTCAAGGTCGCCTTTCACATCACCGGGGATTCCAAGTATCAACAGGCCTATGAGCGCCTGGTCCGCGAGCACAAGTACGCCACCAACGCGATGCTGCCCAAGATCAGCGCGGGCCTCGGCTCCGGGAATCAATCGGACGACGAAATGGCGTTCATGGGTTTTTACTCGCTCCTGAAGTACGAGACCGACGACGATCTGCTGCAGAAATACGGCTACGCGCTGGCGAACTACTGGGCCATCGAACGGCCGGAGATGAACCCGTTCTTCAACTTTGTCGCCGCGGCCAGCCTGACCGGCAGGAAGTTCGCGGGCCCATTCGGCACGTACGATCTGACGCCGCGGGGTGACTGGCTGGACGACTCGGTGGACACCCTGCGCAGGCTTCCGCGGGATCGCCTGAGCTGGCATCATCAGAACAGCCACCGCAAGGACCTGGTCCGGATCCAATTCCTTCTAGCGGAAGACTCCGAACGACGGGGCTCGGGCTACCGGCGGAACGGAAAGGTAATTCCCGTTGACGAGCGGTTCTTTTCCTTCTGGAACCACAATCCGTATAGTCTGAACACCGGGGGAAACGGGAACGAACTCGCGGATGGCGCCGTGTTCCTGCTGCCGTACTATATGGGGCTCTATCATCGTTATCTCGAGGAATAGCCAGGAGTTCATGAGTCCTAACGGGCGTATCCATTCGATGGACCAGTTTCGCGGCTACACCATGGCCGGGATGTTCCTGGTCAATTTCATCGGCGCGTTCGCGGCCGTCCATCCGGTGCTCAAACACCACAACACCTATAACAGCTATGCGGACACGATCATGCCGCATTTCTTTTTCGCGGTAGGCTTCGCGTTCCGGCTGGCCGTGGTGCGGAATATCGGGAAGCTGGGGAGCACCTCTGCGTATCAGAAGGCAGTTACGCGATGTCTGTCGCTGATCCTGATCGGGCTGGTGGTCTACCATCTCGACGGGCGATATAAGACCTGGCAGGAGCTTTCCAATCTCGGCTGGTGGGGCTTTGTGACGCAGAGTTTCTGGCGATCGCCGTTTCAGGCGCTGGTGCACATCGCCGTCACCAGCCTGTGGGTGCTGCCGGTGATCGCCGCCTCCAAGACTACTCGGATCGCCTGGATGGCCGGAAGCGCGGCTCTTCACCTGGCGCTGTCGTACTGGTTCTGGTTCGACCTGCTGCACGCGAAACGGGTGATCGACGGCGGCCCGCTCGGCTTTCTTACCTGGACGATTCCCATGTTGATCGGATCGCTGGCATACGACTGGGTCCGCGAAAAAGGCCCGCGGCAGGCTCTGCGTCCACTCCTCCAGTGGGGTCTGGTCCTGAGCCTGTTCGGTTACGGGTTGTCGTGTATCGGGGCGATCGTTGCGACGGAACCTGCGGGCGGATCGGCCGGTTGGCTCG
>CAZGUX010000147.1:0-5291 GCA_964529305.1 uncultured Solibacteraceae bacterium
GACCCGCCACGGCCGGTTGACGCAGGTCCTGGCCTATCACATGGGCCGCCAGGTGATCGTGAATTTCGGCTACTTCACCGGTGACGCTCAGGGCATGAACATGATCGTCAAGGCGACGGAAGCCGCCTGCCAGTGGATCAAGAGCAATTTTCCCATCTCGAGCTATTTCCTCTTCAGCGGCATGTGCTCGGAGAAACGTCCTTCGGGATATTTGTTGACCCGAGGGAAGGGCAAGCGCGTGACGGCGGGCGCCGTGGTGACGCATGAGGCGCTCAGGCTCTACCTGCATTGCACGGCGCGGCAGTTGTTCGACGTGTGGCATTCCACCATGCTCGGCCACCTGCACGCCAACGCGATCGGCTACAACGCCCACTATGCCAACGGACTGACGGCGATCTTTATCGCCACCGGCCAGGATGTCGCCAACGTGGTCAACGCCGCGTGCGGGATCACGTACTTCGAGCTGCACGAAAAAGGCCTCTTTGTCTCCGTCACGCTGCCGGCGCTTTCGGTGGCGACGGTGGGCGGGGGCACGGCCCTGCCGACCCCGCGTGAAGCCTTGTCGATCATGGGATGCGCCGGGTCGGACAAGGCGAAAAAGATGGCCGAGATTGTCGCCGCGGCCGTTCTTGGCGGCGAGATTTCGATGGGCGCGGCGATCACGACCGGTGAGTTCGTCGCCGCGCATGAACACTACGGGAGGAATCGTCCGAAATGAGTGTGGTTCTGGTGACGGGCGGCAGCCGGGGAATCGGCCGCGCGATTGTGGAAGAGTTCGCCGCCGCCGGGCATATCGTGGCATTCACCTATGCCGGCAACCGGGAGGCCGCGGCCGCGCTGAGCGGTGTCGCGACGGGCTACCAGGGGAATGTCGCCGACTTTGCCCGCGCCCAGGAAATCGTCAACGAGATCCAGACCTCGCTGGGGCCCATCCAGGTGCTGGTGAACAATGCCGGGGTCCGCAAGGATTCCGCGCTGCACAACATGGACCCCGCCGCGTGGCGGGAGGTCATCGACACCAACCTCACCGGGGTTTTCAACTACACGCGCCTGGTCATCAAGGACTTCTTCCGGCGTAACGGGGTGGTGATCAATGTGACCAGCGTGAGTGGCATCATTGGAATGTCGGGGCAGACCAACTATTCCGCCTCCAAGGCGGGTGTCATCGGCTTTACAAAGGCGCTGGCCCGGGAAGTGGCGCGGTTCGGCGTCCGCGTGAACGCCATCGCGCCGGGCTTCATCGACACGGACATGACCGCCTCCATGGACGAGGCGACGAAGAAGAAACTGTATGCGCAGATTCCGCTGGGCGCGGCCGGGACTCCCAAGCAGGTGGCTCGCGCGGCGGTCTATCTCGCAAGTGAAGACGCGGCCTACATCACGGGCCAGGTATTGACGATGGACGGCGGGTTAAGCTAGTCGGAGCCGCGACCGCTTCGGCGCGCGACCGCCGAACTGAGCCGCGACCATAAGGGAGCGGTCGACCGCATCCCTGCCGCGACCGTAAGGGAGCGGTCGACTGAAGCAGGCGGACTTTCTAGGAGCAACATCATGCCGGTCATCTTTGGCCGTGAGTATCCGGAACAATACGACGCCATCATCATCGGCTCGGGCATCGGCGGGCTCTTTTGTGGAAACCTGCTCGCCAAGGCCGGACTGAAGGTTCTCCTGCTCGAACGCCACTACATGCTGGGTGGCTATTGCTCGACCTTCCGCCGCAAGGGTTTCGTCTTCGATGCCGCCACGCACTTCTATCCCCTTCTCGGGAACCCCACCACACTGACCGGAAAACTACTTCAGGAACTCGACATCCCGACCGAGTGGGTCAAGATGGACCCGGTCGATCAGTTCCATTTCCCTGGCTTGCCGCCCTTTGCCGTTCCCGCCGATCTGACGGCGTATCTCGAGCGCCTCAAAGAATGGTTTCCCGCCGAGGCGGCCGGGGTCGACAGCTACTTCGCCGAGTTGCGCCAGGCCTATTTGTCGGGCCTTCTGCATTATTTTCGAGGGGTCGACAACGATAAGGCCGAGGCGTTCTCCAGATTCACCGTCACCGAGAAACTCGATCAGCACTTCCGTGACCCGCGCATCAAAGCGGTCATGATGGCCGACACGCCCCATTGGGGCTCGCTGCCCAATCAGACCTCGTTCCTGTTCGACGCGATGCTGCGCCTGGCGTATTTTCTCGGCAATTATTACCCCAAGGGCAGTTCGCAGAAATTCGCCGACGACCTGGGCCGCGCGCTTCAGCGCAAAGGCGGCCACGTCCTGAAGTGCGCGCAGGTAAACCGGATTCTGATTGAAGGCGGCAAGGCGACGGGCGTCGAAATTCAGACCGTCTCCAAGCGCGCCCCGGAGTATTTCCGGTTCAACGCCCCGATCGTGATCTCGAACGGTGATGCCATCCACACCTATCGCGACCTCATCGGCGAAGAACATTGCGGCCGCTGGGCCATCGAGCACCTGGAATCGCAGAAGCCGAGCTTTCCCTGTTTCCTGGTCCACATCGGACTGCAAGGGATGGACCCGCACCAATTGGCCGCCGCGGAAGGCTACTACTGGACCTGTTTCGACCCCGAAGACTCGGTGCGCAATGTCTTCAAGGTGTTTATCCCGACTCATTTCGACCCGGAGATCGCGCCTCCGGGGTGCCAGATCCTGATCGTGCAGAAGTTGACGCCCGTGCGCCTCGAGGACATCGGTGACTGGAAGGCGCACAAAGATGGCGTGGAAAACAAGGTTATGGATCGCCTGCGCCAGATCCTCCCCGGCATCGACGATCATGTCGTGGTCCGGCTGAGCGCCTCAGCCATGACGTCCTGGCGCTTTACCAACAACTGGCAGGGGGCCATGCTCGGCTGGGAGATGTCGCCCGGCCAACTGGGCTCGGCCCGTTTGCCCAACACCACACCGATCGAAAACCTCTACATGGTGGGCCACTGGACTCAGCCAGGCGGCGGAATCACGCCGGTCATTGTCTCCGCTCAGCGCGTCGCGCGAGCGATCCTGACGGGCAAAGACAACAGCCGCGACCTGGCCAAAGAATACTTCGAGTTTCGATCGGGCAAACGCGTCGAGGACGCCGTCCGCGAGAACAAGTTGCAACCATGAGCGCTTTGAACGCCGAGCAGCAGCGTATGGTCCTCGATGCCACAGTGAAGTTGGCGTCGCAGCAGGAACTGGCGTCCATCACGCTGGATCAGTTGACGAAGGCATGCGGGGTTTCGGCCTTTGACATCATCCGCCAGTATCATTCCAAGGAAGGAATCCTCGCCGCTGTCTTGGAGAGGGAACTGGAACTGATTGCCGGTTCGGCCCCTCCGCCGGAACTGCGATTCCCCGGCGAGACCATCCGCGACGAACTGCAGGTTCTGGCGAAGATCATGCTCAGCGAGTATCGCCAGCGGCTGCCATTCCTCAGCAAACTGCTTCCCGAGGCGAGCCGGAATCCGCAGGTGGGCGCGCTCTTCTACAAGACGTTTATCCAACAGGGACGCCTGTTGTTCGCCGAGTTCCTGAAGGTGCGCAAGGAACTGGGAGAAATCCGGGAAGACGTCGATGTCGAGGCCGCGGCGGCCATGTTCCTTTCGGCGCTGACGTTCATCCTGCTGGTGGTGGAGTTGTATGGTGGCAAGGAAGTGGAACCGCTCGACGACGAACGCGTGATCCGCGAAATGACCGACGTCTTTCTCCGTGGGCTGACCGGATCCTGACCGAACCGTTTGGAAGCAGTGAAGAAACTGGGGCGGCCACCCTGTTTCTCGACCACAACTCTTGATGTGGATGCCCCGGTTTCTTCACAACCCCTCGTCGGAACCCACGAAGCGAACAACGAACCTGCAGTCTCGAGCGTAAGATGAGGAGTCTCTTTCCCGAGTGCCAGGGAGCCCACTCGGTGAAGGGCACTTTTTCAAGAATTATGGACTGGCGTGGCCGGAGGCAGGCCATTCCAGATCAACACATCCGGACACAGATCGGCTCCGTTCGGCCAAACCAACGTTTCCCTATTCCACCCTGACTTGCCGGAAGACAGCCGCATCCCTTTGGAGGGGTTCAACTACGGGCCCCCGCATCAGCGCTCCCAGATCTCGCTCGATGGTCCGGCCGTTGGTCAGTTCGAGCCTTACTTTGAAGGCCTCCAATGCGGTTACCTCTCGAACACGAATCAAACTCATCCTCGTTTGCGGGTTTCCCGCTCACTCTTGGCGCCGCCAAGCTTCCGCCCCAGCGGCACCCAAAATTGGCTTGCAATGCAGACCAGTTTGCGGTACAAACTTGTTGAGGGCTTACAATGTCTTCCTCGAATCCCACGAACTCTCACGCTGATGCTGCCCGCTGGGCTCGTGCGTATGCCCGGCACCGCGCTCTCCCGATGGGCTTGTCCCTGCTCCTGATTCTGGCTGTGTTCGCTGGCCTGCGCTGGTTCTCCGAATGGGCCGGCGCCGCCTGGCGCGCCGGCCGGATGGTCTCGTTCTCCTTGTGGATCGTTTTGGATATCGCCGCCGCGATCGGCTGCATCTGGATGGCTGTCCCGGCCTGGGGTGGACGCCGCGTCACCACGTGGGGCGAACGACTCTACGGCGGCGAAGGACGCGCAGCCATCACCCCGCCGTTTTCCCTCCATGCGGAGCGTCGGGTGACCATCCTGATAGGCCTACCCTTTATGCTGGCCGTGCTGGCCCTCGTGTGGATGGGCCCCCGGATTCCCGAGCATCTCCTGCAACCGGCTTCCGCCCTGGCCTTTGTCCCGTTCACGATGGTGCTCCTCTGGCGACTAAAGGGTGTGGTGGGCCCAGTCGTTGGCCTGTGGCCCGCGCTCTACGCGATCCACGCTCTCCTCATCCTGTGCGGCGCTCCCATCGTGTTCTCCGAGCCGCACTCGTGGCTGAACATCGGCCTTCCGGTGTTCGGTTACGGATTGATCACCGCGGCCGTCGCCCACCTGTACAGCCGGTATGCTCTCCACAAGCTCAAGGCGGCGGCGCGATGACCGACGTCGATCGGGTGATTCATGAACCGGCCCGATTGAGGATTCTCACCATCCTGACCGGTGTGGACGTTGCGGATTTCAACTTCTTTGTCACTGTGCTCGGCTTGACCAAAGGCAACCTCTCCTCTCACATGGACAAACTGGAGAAGGCGGGCTACGTCGAAGTGACCAAGTCATTCCAGGGCAAGACTCCCCGGACGGAGTACCGGATCACCAAGGCGGGCGGCACTGCACTCGCGCGGTACTGGAAAACGCTCGACCACATCCGCCAACCCGAGGCAACCATCGGCTCGGAGAGAAC
>CAZGUX010000148.1:0-26190 GCA_964529305.1 uncultured Solibacteraceae bacterium
GACTGACGCCTACGTGGCGATAGCAGACGGCCCGCTGTTCCCCCCGGACCCATGGGAGGACGGCTCCACCGGCAAGCGCTCGGCGACTGTCTCGTTGGCGCTCGCAGACGGCCCCCTGTTCCCGCCGGATCCCTGGGACGACGGTTCCACTGGCAAACGCTCGGCGACAGTCACCGTGGCTCGCGCGGACGGTCCCCTGTTCCCGCCCGATCCCTGGGACGACGGCTCCACCGGCAAGCGCTCGGCCCGCTCCTCCTTCTCCCTGGCCGACGGCCCGCTGTTCCCGCCGGACCCTTGGGATGACGGTTCCACCGGAAAGCGCGCCACCGGAGCCAGTGCTCTCTAACGCTTTCCCGTCCGGCTGTCGATTCTTTTCCTAGTCGACGATGAGTTGCGATATCCTCGTCTAGGCAGGAAATGACTTTTACCGCCGGGCTGCAGTGGTTCTTCATTTTTGCCAGCCTCGTCTTGCAAGTGCTGGTGATCCAAACGTTTGTCCGCGGTGCGTACCGGCAGTACCCCTTCGCTTTCACCTACTCGCTGGTGTTGTTTTTTACAACGGTGATGGACGTTGCCAAGTACACGGAGTGGCAGCGCAACCTGCCTCAGAACTTCTATCAGACAGAAGTCCTTCGCCAGGTTTTTCTGTTCGCGGTGGTCGTTTCGTTCATCGACCGGGCTACGGAAGGGTTTCCCTACCGGCAGCGCGTCCGTGGCGTGTTGGTGTTTTTGGCTCTGGCTGTCGCCTATTCCTCGCTTTTGCTTCACAGCGAAGGCTCCCCGGGAGACATCCCCGTCGCGCGGCTGGCTCAGATCGCCACGCGGGTGGCCCGGGACCTGAGTTTCGCCGCCGTCATCCTGACCCTACTGCTGTGGAGCATCCTCCTCGGCCGAAAAGCGGCCGACCGGCAACTCCTGTTGGCCACCGGGGGCCTGGGGCTGCAGTTCACCGGCGACGCCATCGGTCAATCCCTCCGCCAACTCTCCCAGCCTCAACGCATCCGCTGGTTGCTGATGGCCGGGAACATCCTGGTCGTCCTGGCGCACCTGATGCGCCTGTACGTGTGGTGGGAGGCGTTTCGTAAGGCGCCGCAGGAGATTCGCGTGCAAAACCCGGAGCCGGGAGAGGAACGGGCCATTCCCTAAACCAAGAGCCAGCGAGTGTGTGCACAGCCGCCCTTCGGCGGCCGCGGCCACGGATCCTCTTGGCTCTTCGATCTCGCCCTCTCTACTCGTTCCAGTCGGCAACGAATACGTTGAACTCGTACCGGCTTTTGGCGCCCTTGTCCGACGAGAACACCAGGCGTTTCCCGTCCGGTGAGAACTCGGGGAACGACGCAAATCCGCCGAAATCCGTAAGCTGTTCCAGGCCGCTCCCGTCTGTTTTGATCCGGAACAACTCGAATTTACGGCCGTCGCAATTGTGCTTGTTCGAGGCAAAGACGATCTTCTTGCCGTCAGGCGTGAACGTGGGCGCGAAACTCGCGCAGCCGAAGTCCGTGATGGCCTTCCGATTCTTGCCGTCCGCGTCCGCGACGATAATCTCCATCTTCATGGGCGCGGTCAGGTTGTCTTTCAGCAGCGACCGGTACCGCTCCATCGCCTCGGGAGTCTTGGGATGGTTGGCCCGCCATACCAACTGCCGGCCGTCGCGTGAGAACACCGCGCCGCCGTCGTAGCCTTCCTGCTCCGTGAGCTTCCGCTTCCCGGAGCCGTCGGGCTTCATCGTCCAGAGTTCGAGATCGCCGGAGCCCAACGACGTATACACGACCAGGTTGCGGCGCCAGTTGACCGTAGCTTCGGCGTCGTAGCCGCCGCCGCTGGTCAGCTTTTCGACGATCTTGCCGTCCAGCGTGGCGGCGAAAATATCGTAACTGGGAAACACTCCCCACACATACCCCTTGCTGCGGTCCGGCGGGGGCGGGCACTTCTCACCTGCCTCGTGCGTGGACGCGTACACGAACCGCTTTCCGTCCTTGAGAAAGTAGGCGCACGTCGTACGGCCCTTGCCGGTCGAGACCATCCGCTGCCCGGAACCATCCGCGTTCATCACGTAGATCTGGTCGCACTCATGGCCCGTGCGGGTGGACTGGAAAATCAACTGCCGCCCATCAGGCGACCAGTACGCCTCTGCGTTCTGCCCGCCTTGAGTCAACTGCCGAAGGTTCGTCAGGTGCCTGCCGGACTGCGCGGCCAGCCCGGCTGCTGTGGCAGCCGCCACGATCCATAGCTTGGTTCTCATATCCTTCGTACAGTATGACCCGACCGAACACTGTCATGATAGAAGCGATGCGCTCATCCACACAGACGTTTGGGAACGATCTCTTCGCCAGGTTAGTAGAACGGGCGAAGACCTCCCCGCGCCTGCGGACCAACCACAACTTCCACCAGTCCGCCGAAGAAAGCCCGAACCGTTTTCTCAACGTCATGATCGAGGGGACCTACATTGCTCCCCACCGCCACCTGGACCCGCCGAAACCGGAAGCTTTCCTCGTCCTGGAAGGGCGACTGGCGCTGTTCCTGTTCACGGAAAGTGGCGCGATCGAGGCATGCCATCTTTTGGGGCCGGATACGGGAACCTGGGGCGTCGATGTGCCCGCCGGCGTGTGGCACTCGATGGCGGTGCTCTCCCGGCACGCCATTTGCTACGAGGTGAAACCAGGACCCTACTTTCCGGCTACCGACAAGGAATTTGCGCCCTGGGCTCCACGCGAAGGAGAGGCTGGCGTTCCGGGCTATGTGGACCGGTTGATCCAGGCCGCGCGCCAGGCGTAAGGGGCGATCCGGCCTACCAGGCACCCATCTTGACCACCAGCCCGGAGGAAAACCGCAAGCCGCCTCTGAAATCGTATCCGTTCACGGGTGGAATCCACGCACGCTGAAACTCTAGCCTCCCAATTCTGAAGGCCAACGCCCGATTGATGTGCCAATCAATGCCGCCGCCCAGGGCCACCGTAGCTGCGTTCTCTTCCCACCTCCGCAGATACTCCGAGTGCCGTTCCCGGAGCGAGGAGGGGCCCGTTTCGGCAATCACCGCATTCCGCCGCTCCGGCAGAAGAAGATCCTGGGTGACTTTCAGCCCGCCGAGTAGTGCCTGCAGGTGAGGCCTCAGCGAACCCACCTGCGCGGTCCACCGCGGTCCAATCATGTAGGTGAACGAACTGCCCGACAGATTCTTCGCCGACGGATACAAGCGGCAGCCTCCGGCCTCGACCACCATCTCCCAGGATGACGAGATCGGCACGGCCGCCGAACCTCCCCCGCCGAGGCAGGTGACTCCGCCGGCGCGCGTCGCCTGAAACGGAATCGCGAATTCGAACTGGGTTTTCCTGTCTTGCCTCCCGGGTGCATCGTCGCGATCAGAGTCAGGCGCCGTGATGCCTCGCATTTGCCCGGCCACGGTCAGATCGGTCGAAAACACACCGCGTCGTGTGTCCCGATACCACGGTACTTTTCCGCGAAGCATGTTGGCCATGCTTCGCGACGGATTCAGGCCTCCGCGCAGCAGGAGCTTGGCATAAGGGCTGTCTGTCCTGCGTTCCAGCGCCTGAATCACCTGCTTGTCCAGCCAGTCCTCCATGGTCATCCACCCCAGCCCGATGACGGGAGTGACCACCATGTCCACGAATCCCTGCTGCGGATACCGGGACTGAATCTTGCCGATCGAGGCTTCACTGAACGGTCCGATCTCAAACTGTGTGCTGTATGCGAACGAGAACGCGGTGGCGCGCAGCCGGCTCTTCCAATATTCGGGCGACTTGCCGAACTCCACCCAACGGTACTTGGGATCGTTCTGCGCAAAAATGTATCCCGACGTCGACCCCTGCATCGGATGCCCTACATAGTTGACATAGAACGGGTCGCCATCCGCCCAACCGTGCAGGCTGCCGACCGAGTTCGCATAGCCTCGAAGGAACGGACCTTTCAGCCCCCGCCGGGTTCCCGGTTCCGTACCGACGCGAAACCCATGCTGGATTCCCAGAAACAGGGACGATTGCTTGAGTAACGGTTTCCAGTGGACACCCTCGCGGGCGGGTTGCGTCGTCTCCTGCAGAATCGCGTCGGCCCAGAGGCACGGAGGCCCCAAAAACAAAACACTCAAGATCCGAGTAGGAACTTTGATCCTGTTTGACATCCCCATGGCTTCCCGTGTCAGAAACTGAATCAGAGAACTACGACCAACTTATCACGGGACCTGGAGGGTGCAATCGGCGGAGAGCCTTCGCGGGTTGGCTGTGGAAGGGCGCCGGGGCCTACGCGAGAATCTCCCGCAGCACGTTGCCGTGCACATCGGTCAATCGAAAATCCCGGCCGCTGTAGTTGTACGTCAGCCGAGTGTGATCCAGTCCCAGCAGGTGAAGAATCGTCGCGTTCAGGTCGTGGATGTGGACCGGCTTCTCCACCGCGCGATAGCCAAAATCATCGGTCGCGCCGTACACCGACCCGCCGCGCACTCCGCCTCCCGCCAGCAGAATGGTGAACCCCAGCGAGTTGTGATCGCGCCCGTTGTGCAGTTTCAGGGTTGAGCTGTTTTGCACAGCCGGCGTCCGGCCGAACTCGGTGCCCACCACCAGCAGAGTCTCCTTCAGAAGTCCGCGCTGTTTGAGGTCGTCGATCAAAGCACAGATGGCCGGGTCGGCCTGGGAGGCGAGGCGCTTGTGGCTGAGAATGTCCTCGTGCGCGTCCCACGGTTGGCCGTTGCCAAAGTAGACTTGTACCATTCGGACGCCGCTCTCGACCATCCTCCGAGCCAGCAGGCACCCTCGCCCGAAGTCGCTATCGCCGTAGCGTGCCCGCGCGGCCTCCGGCTCTTTGCGAATGTCGAAGACCTCCGGCGCTTCCACCTGCATCCGGAAGGCTGTCTCCATCGTCTCCATCGCCGCCTGCAGTTGGGTGTCTCCCGGCCGTGTCTGCTGGTGCTCCCGGTTGAGCGAGGCGAGCAGGTCCAACTGCCGCCGCTGGGCTTCACGCGAGTACGTCTTGTTCTCGACAAAGCGGATCAGCTTCGTCGGATCGGTCTCGTTGTTGCGGATGTGCGTGCCCTGGTAGACCGCCGGCAGGAACGCCGATTCCCACAGCGGCGGACCCACCACCGGCGTTCCCGGGCACAGCACCACGAAGCCCGGCAGGTTGCGGTTGCGCGTCCCCAACCCGTAGGTCACCCACGACCCGATCGACGGCCGCCCTGGCTGGATGGCGCCGCAGTTGATCATGAACAGCGACGGCTCGTGATTCGGCACGTTGGTGTGCATCGAGCGGATCACGCAGAAGTCGTCGATGCGCTGGCCGATTCCGGGAAACAGGTCGCTCGCTTCGATGCCGCTCTCACCGCGCCGGGCGAACGTGAACGGCGAGCGCATCAGGTTGCCGGTGGAACTTTCCGTTTGCGGCGTCCCGCCTGGCATCGGCTTGCCGTGATGGCGGTCGAGCGCGGGCTTCGGATCGAACGAATCCACCTGCGACAGGCCGCCGTTCAACACCAGATAGATCACGCTCTTCGCGGTTGCGGCAAAGTGCGGAGGCTTGGGATCGAACGGCCCGGCGTCGGCCAGCAATCGCTCGGCCGCCACCAGGCCGAAGCCTCCCGCCATACGGGCGAGCGCTTCGCGGCGGGTCCATCGGGGCGACAGTTGTGCGGTAATCCCCTGCATCTCAGTCCAGAAACGCGAACTCGTTTGAGCTTAACAGGACTTGCGTGTATTGCTTCCACGCCTCCGCGCCGGCGTCGGCGACAAACTGGCGCCCCAACTCTACTTCCGTCGCCGAAGGGGCCCTCGCAAACAAAAGCTGGTACGCTTCGCCGATTCGATCGGAGACCTGTTGCGCCGGCTGCAGGCGCCGGGCCAGCGCCTCCGCCTGCGCCATCACGAACTCGCTGTTCAAGAAGAACAGCCGCTGCAAGGGGACGTTGGTCACGGCCCGTTGTTCCGCCGTGATGCTGGCGCTGGGGAAATCGAACAACGCCAGCGTCGGCTCCTGCCGGTAACGGCCCACCTTCGCGTAGACGGTCCTCCGCCGGTTCTTCTCATCCAGGTCCAGCGACGGCCCGCCCGTTCGGCCGTCCAGCGTTCCCGCCGCCGCCAGCATCGCATCCCGCAGCGATTCCGCATCCAACCGGCGACGGTTGGCTCGCCACCACAGCCGATTCTCGGCATCGGCCTTTTCGCCATCCGCGGAATGCGCGCTCGAAGCCTGATAGGTGTCCGACAGGACAATCTCGCGGATCAAAGACTTCAGCGAGTACTTTCGGTCGACCAGCCGCCAAGCCAGGTAATCCAACACGTCCGGGACCGCCGGCTTGTCGCCCATCGCGCCGAAGTTGCTGGGCGTCCGCACCAGTCCGGCCCCGAACAGATGCTGCCACACACGATTCGCCATCACGCGCGCCGCCAATGGCTGCGCAGCCAACATCTCGGCCAGTTGCAGCCGGCCGCTGCCGTGCCGCAGGTCCGCCGGTTTCCCGGTGCTCAACACCGCCAGGAACCGGCGCGGCACCACTTCGCCCAACTCCTGAGGGTTGCCGCGCAGATTCAGGTTCAGGTCCATCGGGAACTCGTGCTCCGCCACGCCCATCACGAACGGATAGGGCTCCGGCGCCTGTTTCTTCGCGGCCTCGAGTTCCTGCTTCAAAAGGGCCAGATGCTTGCGCCACTCCCCTTCGAGGAAACGGTCGATCGGCTCGCCGTCGAACCGCAGCAGCCCATCCTTCGGCGCCAGCATCGACCGCCACAGCACATACCGGTCTCGTTCGAGCGACTTGGTCGCGATGTCCGCACCCGGATTGAAGTCCTCCTCGGAAACGTAGTTGCCCGGCAGAATCGTCCGCCGCCCTTGCACCTTCGGAGCCTTGCCCTTCGACACCAGCGCCTTGTTCTCGTCGTCCAGCGCGTTCTTCTCTGCGGCGACTTTCAGGAGCGTCTCCTGGAACTCGGCGGCACGCGCCGGTTTGTCGCCCTCGACCGCCTCGAGCCACGGCTGCAGAAACGGATGGTTCAGATCTTTCTTTTGAAGATGCTTGACCCATCGCTCGAGCAGTTCCTTGTCGAGACCCGCGTCCTTGGCTACGGCGGCGGCGTCCTCCTTAGCCGGCCCTTGAACGCGCCACGCGGCCGTCAGGTAACGCGCCGCCTGTCTCACCAGGATGTCCGCCAGATCGCCGCTCTGCTGATTGCGGAAGTCCTCGATCGACTTCTCGATCTGCTTGATCTGTTTCCGCGCTGTCTCGAACCGCTCTACTTCTGGTTTGCCCGCGAGCGGATACTCTTGGTACTGCGTGCTGGCAAACACGCCCGCCAGGCCGTAGTAGTCCTTCATCGAGATCGGGTCGTACTTGTGGTCGTGACACCGGGCGCAAGCCGCCGTCAGGCCGAGGAATCCGCGCGTCACCACATCCACCCGATCGTGCCGTTCGTCGGCCCGGGCCTGCGCGGGGGCGGCGATCGAGTAATACCAGGGCCCGAGTCCGAACAAACCCAACCCGGGCAGATACCGTTCATCCCCCATGAGGTCGCCCGCCACCTGCGCCTTCACGAACAGGTCGTACGGCAGATCGTCGTTGAATGCCTGAATCACCCAATCCCGATACCTCCAGGCGTTCGGATACGGGCGCGGCTGCGTGCCGGTGTAATCGTCTTCTCCGTACCGCGCAACATCCAGCCAGTAGCGGCCCCATCGCTCGCCGAATCGCGGTGAGGCCAGCAGAAGGTCGACCAGTTTTGGCACCGCATCCGCCGACCGGTCATCCACGAATTGCCGTGTTTCCTCCGGGGCTGGCGGCAGTCCGATAAGATCGAACGAAAGGCGCCGCAGCAGCACGGCCTTTGCCGCGCGAGGATTCTGCCTGATGCCTTTCTTTTCGAGCGCGGCGCGGACAAGTCCGTCGATCGACGCTCCCGGCCTCGGTTTCAGGGGCCGAAACGCCCAGGCACTCTTCTGTTCCGGCGTGGGCTCGCGTTCCGGCTGCAGCCGCAACGAAGATTTCGACGTCTGCGGCCAGTAGGCGCCTTCGCGCACCCAATCCGCAAGCGCTTCCACCTGGTCTTTCGGCAGCGGACCTTTGGGCGGCATCTTGATGGACTCGTGCGCGTGGCGCAGCACTTGAATCAGGATGCTCTTCTCGGGATCGCCGGGCACGATCGCCGGCCCGTGATTGCCGCCCTTCAACAGAGCCGCCCGCGAGTCCAGCCGTAGTCCGGCGGTGTTCATCTCCGCGTGGCAGCCATAGCACTGACCGGCCAGCGGCGGGCGGACCTTGGTTTCAAAATACTCGTCCGTGTTGGGCTGGCCCCAGCCGGGGGCCAGGCACAGGGGAAGCCCAATCACCAGAGATCCGAGCCATAGCTTCCGCCGTTCCATCGGGTCGTAGAAGCAGGATAACAGGTCCGCCGCGGTGAGGTTCTGGTGCACGTTTCGCCCGATGGGCCGTCAAGCATACCAAAGGAGCAGTTGAAGAACAGCATGCCAGTCCCATCCTTCAAGCTCGCCGTCGGGGCCCTGATCGCCACTCTGGCCAGTGCGCAAACCTCGTCTCCGAGCGTCGACCGTGTCTTTCGCTTTACACATACCGACGGCGAGCAGGCATTCCAGGAAATCGCCACCGTCGTGCGGTCGATGACGGACATTCGGAACGCAACGTTCGCGACGAGTCCTCGAGGTCTGTCCGTAAGTGGGACACCCAGCCAGGTGGCTCTGGCTGAATGGCTGTTCTATGAGTTGGACCGGCCGCCGGATCGGCAAGCGCCTTCGCGCGAATTCCGCGTCTCCAATGAAGCCGACGATGTAGTGAAGGTTTTTCATTTGGCCCACACGGCGACGCCGCAAGAGCTTCAGGAGGTAGCCACCTCGGTCCGTTCAATCGCCGAAATTCGACGCCTCTTTACTTACAACGCGCCGAGAGTCATGGCCGTGCGCGGGACCGCGGACCAGATCAAGTTGGCCGATTGGCTGGTGACTCAGTTGGATCAGTCTCCCGGTCCAGGCCAGCGGGAGGCAGGTCCGTTCCAAATGCCGGGCGGACGGGGAGAGGGCGTTCGGGTGCTCTTTCTGAACCACCTTAAGACCGAACATGCTCTCCACGAACTCGCCGTCCTCGTTCGGGTTCTGGCGGACATCCGGTGGGTCATGCTGTGCAACCGGCCCAAGGCGCTGACGGTGCGCGGATCTTCTGAGCAGCTCAAGTTTGCGCAATGGCTGGTGAATGACGTGAGTGTCCCACTGGACCCCAGTGCCGCCGCGGGCGCGCCGCCCTCGAACGAGTTCCGGTTCGCCGGTAGCAGTGACGACCAGGTTCGGGTGTTTCGTCTTTCGTCGACTCGGACTCCGCAGCAGGTTCAGGAAATCGCGGTCCAGGTGCGCCTCACTTCCCAGGTGCGGAGGATCTTTACCTATAACCCCGGGAACAGGATCGCCCTGCGCGGAACCACCCATCAGATGGCGCTTGCCGATCGTCTGATCAGGGAACTCGATCAGTAGTACAAGCGGGCTTCGCCGCTTCGCTTACAACGGTTCGGGGAGCAGCTTTCGCACCTCACGGTGCGCCAGCAGGATATCCGGCTCGCGCTGGATGGCATCGTGATACTTGGCTCCGAATCCCAAGGCCGTCTCCGAAGGCATCATCGTGTCGCGAACGTAGGCCAGCAACCGCCGGCCTTCCTGTTCGCCCGCGCCGGCTTTGGGCGACATCATCTCATCGATCCGCACCACCAGGCCCGACACCGTCCGCAGCCACGAAAACGGGCTGTCCGACATCAACAACTGCAGCAGTTCGTTCGGACCGACGCGTCCGTGGACGCGCTCATAGGCCCGCCGCTCGTCGTCCATCAGCAACTTGTGCAGGTGCAGAAGGGCGTCCCGGACGGCGTTCATCTGTCCTCGGGTTCCCGGCGTTAACGGCTCGTCGTTGAGGGCATCCATCCTGACCAACAGAATAGCCCTTATACTGAGGGGTATGCATCCCAAACAGGAGCGTTTGTTTTCGATTCTGCGGGATCTCGATCGGGTGATCGTGGCCTACTCCGGCGGGACGGATTCAGCGTACCTGGCCTGGGCGGCTCACCAGGTGCTCGGCGACCGGTCGCTGGCGGTCACCGCCGACTCACCCTCGATTCCCGAATCCCACAAACGCGACGCGGCCGGCTTCGCCCAACGCTACGGCCTGAACTACGAAGTCATCCCCACCAGCGAGTTCGAAAACCCGGACTACCTGAAGAACGATGCCAACCGCTGCTTCCACTGTAAGGATGAGCTGTTCCGATGCCTGGAGTCCGTTGGCCAGGCTCGGGGGATCGCCACCATTGTCTACGGCGTCAATGTAGACGACCTTGGCGACTATCGTCCCGGCCAGAACGCGGCCAAAACCCATCAGGTGAAATCGCCGCTGGTAGAAGCGGGTATGACCAAAGCCGAGATCCGCGAATGTTCGCGCGAGGCCGGCCTCCCGACCTGGGACCGTCCCGCAGCCGCCTGTCTCGCGTCACGCATCCCCTACGGCACCCCGGTGACGATCCAGAACATCAAGCAGGTGGAGACCGGTGAAGAGGAGTTGAAAACCCTCGGCTTCCGCCAGTTCCGCGTGCGCTTTCACGATCAGGTCGTACGGATTGAAATCGCCCGCGACGAACTGGAAAAGGCGTTCACTCTCGAGATGGCCGGAAAGCTGACAGCGATCTTCAAGAACCTGGGTTTCAAGTACGTGACGCTCGACCTGGAGGGCTACCGCCAGGGCTCGATGAACGAAGTGTTGCCGCTCCGCAAGATCGGATAGCCCCTGTCCTCTGCGCGAGGTTCGCGCATGCCTGGAGCCCACGGCGTCAGCCGTGGGGTTGCTTGGCCGCAGGACGAACAACGCTTCGCAGCCCCGAGCGTCAGCGAGGGGGTTGCCTTCCATCCGTGCCGCAAGCAGTGAAGCGTGGCGCAACCCCTCCGGTGGCGCCGGGCGACAAAGAACGTCGCCCGGCGGCACTCAGCGAGGGGGTTGCCATGCCGCCGCCTCTCGCTTTCCCACGCAAAGCGAAGACCTACCTCGCTCCGCCAGCCCCCGACCGCTGCGGCGCCGGACAACAATCGGGCAAGCACGCTTTCGGCCGGTTGGCGCCCACCCACAAAGGCTCCCGCCCTTCCGTCTGCTCCCGAACCAGTTCGCGGATCATCTGCACGAATCGCGGATGATGCCCGACGGTGGCTGCGCGAATCAGGTTCAATCCCAACCCGTCTGCCACGTGTTTCGCCTCTTCGTCGAGGTCGTACAGCACTTCCATGTGGTCGGAGACGAAACCGATCGGCACGACCACGACATCGCGGCTCTCCGGCTGAGAGGCCGCCAGCTGTTTCAGCCAGTCGTTCAAATCGGGCTCCAGCCACTTCTGCGTAGGCGGCCCACTGCGGCTCTGATAGGCGAGTACATGCTCCGGATGACCGCTCGCCGACGCGACCAGCGCGCTCGCCTCCACCAACTGCTCGACGTATTCGGACGCCTCCGCCATTGCGAGTGGGATGCTGTGCGCAGTGAACACCAGGTGACACGCGTTGACGGCCCCCGCTGGCAATCGGGCAAAGGCCGCGTTCACGCGGTCAGTCATCGATTCGAGAAAACCGGGATGGTTGTAAAAGACACGCAACTTCGTAATCTCGGGGGCGCCTTCGCCGGCGGCCGCGCGGGCTCGCGCGATGTCTTCGCGGTATTGCCGGCAGCCGGAATACGAACTGAACGCCGAGGTCGCGAAGGCCCAGGCCTTTTCGATTCCGTCCGCCTTCATCCGCGCCACCGTATCCTCGATCAGCGGATGCCAGTTCCGATTGCCCCAATACACGGGCAGCGGCGGCCCGTCCTGAGCGATCTGCGCCTCCAGGTCCCGGATCAGGGCGCGGTTCTGGTCGTTGATCGGACTTTTTCCGCCGAAGTGATGATAGTGCTCCGCCACCTCCAGCAGCCGTTCCCGGGGAATGCCGCGGCCTCGCGTCACCCGCTCGAGGAACGGCATCACCTCTTCCGGCGCTTCCGGCCCGCCGAACGACAGGATGAGAATGGCTTCTTTCATGCGGATTTACTTCGATTGTCCTACACGGGGGGCTGGATGTCGCGATTTCCCGATGGTAGAGTAATGCCCAAAAGGAGTTTCTGACTTCATGGACAAAACTCGCCGCGAATTCCTGCAAGCCGCGACCGTCGCCGCGCCTTTGCTTGTTCCCTCCTCGGCCTTCGGCGCCAACGATCGCATGACGTTTGGCCTGATCGGAGCGGGTGGCCGCGGGCGCTATCTCAGCAAGAACTTCCAGAAGTTAGGAGCCCAGTGCGTGGCCATCTCGGAAGTCTACGAACCCAATACCGAGATGGCGCTGAAAGACGCCCCGGAAGCCAAGACGTTTCTCGACTACGAGGAACTGCTGGAGAAAGCTTCCACCGACATCGTGGTGGTGGCGACGCCCGATCACCAGCACTGCCCGAACCTCCTGGCGGCCCTGAAAGCGAAGAAGGACGTTTACCTGGAAAAGCCAATGTCGCTTTCGCTCGAACAGAGCGAGAAGATGATCAGGGCCGTGCGCGCTTCCAAGCAGGTGGTCCAGATCGGGATGCAGCGGCGTAGCTCGGAAGCCATCCACAAAGCCAAGGCGCTGATGGATAGTGGAGTACTCGGAAAGATCACGCTGGTCAAGCCGATGTGGAACTGGAACATCTCCAAGGAGCTGAACAACACTCCCCTGCCCGGCAAGCTAGATTGGAAGCGGTTCCTGGGTTCGGCAAAAACACGTGACCTGGAGCCCATGCGTTTTCGCTCCTGGCGGTATTTCTGGGATTACTCCGGCGGGAACATGACCGATCAGGGGACTCACCTGATGGACGTCGTGCAGTGGTTCACCAATTCCCCGCGCGCCGTGTCGGCGATCTCCTACGGGCAGGTCGCCAAGATGAAGGGCTCGGAGACGCCGGACGTGTTCTGTGCGGTCTTCGAGTACCCGGCCTTCATGGCGACCTGGACCTTGAACTACTCCAATTCGTTCGACAACGGCTGGTCCATTCAGTTCCAAGGCGACCTGGGCACCATGATTCTCGACGAGAAGGGCTACCGCGTGTGGAAGGAGCCCTGGCCGAAGAATCAGGAGCCGATCGAGCGGATGGACGCGCCGGTGCCGATCGAGTCGCACATTCAGAACTTCCTCGATTGCGTGAAATCGCGGCAGGATCCGAACGCCACGGTCGAAGTGGGCGCCAGCGCGGTCAGCGCTCCGCATCTGGCAAATCTGGCCTTCAAGCACCAGAAGCAGATGCGGATGCCGCACGCGACGTAACCCGGAATTTAGCGCAATCCGCCGGCGACCGGGATGACCTGGCCGGTGATCCAACCGGCTTGGTCGGAGGCCAGGAACGACACGACGGTCGCGATGTCCCTGGGTTGGCCGACGCGGCCCAGCGGCGTTCGGGTCACCGAGTCCGCCGCGATCGCATCGAAATTCGCCAATGCCTGGGTACCCTCGGTTTCCACGGGACCCGGAAGAACTGAATTCACCAGGATTTTTCTGGGGCCCAGTTCCGCGGCAAGCGTTCGGGTGAACGAGTCGACGGCGGCCTTGGTCGCGCTGTATACAGCCCCATTGGGAACTGCCATTAGCGAAACCACCGAGCTGATATTGATGATGGATCCACCCCGGCCGTCAAACGCGTTCGCCGCCGCTTGGCTGGCGAACAACAGCCCTTTGACGTTCAGGTCGAAGATCCGGTTGTAATGTTCCTCGCTGATCTCGGCGAGCGGGGTGAATTCGTAGACACCCGCGTTGTTCACGAGGATGTCGACCCGCCCGAACGTGGAGACGGTTGCATCGATGAGTTGACGGGCTTCCGCGGTCTTGCTCACGTCGGCCTTCACCGCCTTGGCCTTCCCGCCCGCGGCTACGATTTTGGCGACCACCGCCTCGGCCTGTTCCGGACTCTTCGCGTAGTTCACGACCACCGCCGCTCCCTCGCTGGCGAGTTCCTGCGCGATCGCGGCGCCAATTCCTTTTGAGGCGCCGG
This sequence comes from uncultured Solibacteraceae bacterium, assembly GCA_964529305.1. Taxonomy (GTDB): domain Bacteria; phylum Acidobacteriota; class Terriglobia; order Bryobacterales; family Bryobacteraceae; genus CAZGUX01. Next base: position 14,006 of record CAZGUX010000148.1, read on the forward strand.
TCACGACGGCTACCTTACCGGTCAGCTTTGCCATTTTTCTGCTTCCTCCCGGTTGTCTCATTGACATTTCGACAACCGTCTATGTGATGGAGCCTCTGCCGGCCGGGATTCAGCTTTTTTGCCGTCTCACGGGAACGCGCCGCCGCATCTCCGCCAGGTATTCCGACCAGACCCGCCGGTCCAGGCGGTAGAAGCAGAACTTGGCCTCGCGGCGCGGTTGGATCAGGCCGGCGCTGCTGAGTTCTTTCAGGTGATGGGAGATCGTGGGTTGCGAGACCTGCGACTCGCTGGCCAGGGCGGCGCAAGCCACTTCTTCCTCGGACGCGATACGTTGGAGGAGTTCCATCCGCCGGGGGTCGGCCAGAGCCCGGTTGATCCGATTGAACTGGTTGACTTCCACTTACCTTGATAGTACGCCGGCGGGGTCCTATCCCAGCGCACTCAGCAAGCGGTCGATGTCCCCCTGGTGGTTGTAGACCGACGGCGAGATGCGCATCCCGGGAATCAACGTCACCTTCCCCGCGTCGTCGGTAAATTCCCAACGCCGCAGCGCAACCGCCGTATCGGGAAACGCCTTGCGCAGTTTCGCCGCTGTCTTTTCGTACTCGGGCAACCGAAAGCTGACGATGGGCGTGGGGTTGTCAGGCGGCGTGATTGCCGGATAGCCCATCGCCGGCAGTTCCCTCTGCAAGCGGTCCGTCAACGCCTTGGCATGGGCCCGAATGTTGGCAATCCCGAGAGAGTGAATGTACTGCAAGGCCGCGTGGGCGCACGCGCCGCCGACGTACGAAAAACTGCCCGTCTCGTACCGCGCGGCCCCCGCGCGTAGCGCGAACTGCGAATCCGCCTGGGCGCCCGTCGGGCTCGAGAACTGCCGGACTCCGTAGCGCGACCGGCGAACCACCGCATCCTGCAGTTCCTCTCGCACATACAGAAATCCGAACCCGGAATCGCCCTGCAGCCACTTGTACGCGCCGCACGCCGCGAAGTCGATCCCCATCTCTTTCACATCGATCGGCACGGCGCCGGCGCCCTGAATGATGTCGGCGTAGACATAGGCCCCATGGGCGTGGGCCGCCGCCGCGGTCGACCGGACATCGTGCAGATAGCCGTTGATGTTCGACACCAGCGCCAACGACACGAGCTTGGTGTTCTTGTCGATCGCCTTTTCCATGTCCTTCGGGTCGACCCGCCAATACGGATCGCCGCGATGGTGCACGATTCGCAGCTCGATGCGGCCTTCCTTCTGGAGCATCCGGTAGAGATACTTCGACGCCTGGTAGTGAAGATCGTCGATGACGACGTTGCCCTTGGTATCGCCCAACCGCATGCCGGCCACGACCAGGTTTTCGCCGTCCGTGGTGCTCTGCACAAAGGCGATCTCGCTGGCTTTTGCGTGGATCAACCGGGCGAACAGTTCCTTCGTCTCGGCCTCCTGCCTTCCGGCGAAGGGAGCGGCGCCGTCGCCGGGACCCTGCACCTTCCACGCCAGATACTTCTCCATCGCCCGCATGGAGTGAACTCCGATGGGGTGGTAGTCCGCTCCCGAGATCCACAACCTGCGTTTCAGCCAGGGAAAGTCGTTGCGGACGGCTGTCCAGTCAGGCTGCGCCGCTGCCGCGGACTGCAGGGCCAAACCCGTCACGCAAAGTTCGCGCCGATTCAATTTCATCGTCAGCCTCTCGTTCAACTCGGCCCGGCTTACCCGCCGGTCCACACATGCTACTACGCGCGCGCGGGAAGTTCGAGCCTGTAGAGGTGCGAGTCGCCGCGCAGGAAGATCGCTCCGCCGGAGATGGCCAGCGAGGCCAGCGTGCGCTCTCCGATCTTGTTCACCGCGAGCCTGCGGAACTCTTTCGAGGGTTCGATGACCGTCGTCTCGCCCTCTTCGCTGAGGAAGTAGATGCGGCCATCGGCGAACACGGGCGATGCCGAATGATTGCCCCCCAGCCGTTCCTGCCAGTGCATTTTTCCGGTCTTGGCGTCCAGGCAACTGGCAATCCCGTTGTCGCTGACCATGTAGAATTCGTCGCCGACGATGAGCGGTGACGGCGTGAGCGGCACACCCCGGTTCGCGGTCCACACCACATGCGACTTGGTAACGTCGCCGCGGCCGGTGGGCTTGACGGCGAACAGCACCGGCTGAAAGAACCCGGAGCAGATAAAGACCAGGCCGTGACCGTAGACGGCTCGCGGGACGTTGGAGAACCCGTCGCCGTAATCGATGGCCCAGAGTTCCTTCCCGGTCGACGGCTCATACGACATGGCCTTGAAGGCGCCGGGGCTGATCACCTGGTCCTTCCCGTCCACGGTGATGACCAGGGGCGTCGTGTAGGCTTGATTCCCTCGCGAGCGTGGCGTTTTCCACTTCACCGCGCCGGTGTTCTTGTCCAGGGCCGCGACGTACTGAGCATCAAAGCCGTCGCAACTGACGATGAGCAGGTCCTTGTACAGCGCCGGAGATCCGCCCGGACCGTGCTGCGGCTGGTACTTCAAAGTCTGGGACTTCCACACGATCTTGCCGCCGGTGTCGAGACACGCCGTCCCGAAGTAGCCGAAGTGGACGTAGACCCGCTCGCCCTCTAGAATCGGCGTGGGCGAGGCCGGGTTGTTCTTCTTGTGGACGCCGGTCACGGCGTCGAGGCGAAAGACCTCGACGTCGTGGAGGGTCTTGCCTGAATTGCGGTCGAGACAGAGCGCCCGCAGGGAGCGGCCGCCGTCGGCCGCGGAAGTCAGCCAGATGCGGTCGCCGAGGATCGACGGGGTCGACCAGCCTGTGCCTGCGACCGGTGTGCGCCAACGTACGTTTTCAGTTGGGCTCCAGGTAAGCGGCAGGCCTCGTTCAGTCGAGTGGCCTTGAGCCGTCAGTCCCCGGAACTCGGGCCAGTTTTCCGCGCGCAGGGCGCCTGCGGCCAGCAGGCAGGTGAGGGCATCTCTCCGGTGCATGTAGCTATGCTACCGGAAACGCTCCTCCCTCCACGGGTCGCCGTTCATGTGATAACCGTTCTCTTCCCAGAAGCCGGCTTGGTCGTCCGGCAGGAGTTCAACCCCGGAAGTCCACTTGGCGCTCTTCCACGCGTACAACTGGGGGACGATCACGCGCGCGGGCCCGCCGTGTTCGACTGAGATCGGCTCGCCGTCATGGTAGATGGCAACGAGCGCGTCGTCGGCCAGAAACGCGTCGAGCGGCATATTGGTGGTAAAACCTTGATCGTAGCCGTGCGCGAGGGCGTATTTGGCGCCGGAAGCGGCGCCTCCCGCCAACTCCACCAGATGGCGGGTCGACACCCCTTCCCACAGGTTGCCGAGCCGTGACCAGCGCGTGACGCAGTGAAAATCCGAGAAGACTTTGACGCGGGGCAGTTCCAGAAACTCGGCCCACGTGAACGAGAGGGGTTGGCCTACAAGACCCCACAGGCGAAATTGCCACGTCTGCAGATCGATGCGCGGAGGGCCGTACGCATCGAGAACCGGCCACTTCTTCGTCCGCGACTGCCCTGGCGGAATCCGGTTGTCCCGGCGCGTATCCGGGCTGACGATGACGTCCTCCGGCAGTCCTTCAGGAGCCGGAACCGAATCTCCCTGGTGCTTGTTGATCTCCTGACTGGTGCCCCACTTCTTCAGCCGCTGCAGGTATTCGGTCAGTTCGGCCATCGCTCTCCTCCGTATACTGATGCTGGTGCCGCCGGTTTTCTTCCAAGAATAACGCGGCCTTGTCCCCGAAATTCCGCCGTGGACGCTGTACTCTGGAAAGATGCGCTCCCTTCGCAGGAAGTGGCGGAAAATCTCCCGGACCGCGCGCGAGGTGCGGATGTTTGCCCGCGCCATGCACTCCCCACACCACCCGATCCTGGCGCAAATCATTCCCATCCGCCGCTGCAACCTCTCCTGCACGTACTGCAACGAGTTCGACAAGGTGTCGGCGCCGGTGCCGGCCGATGAGATGCTCCGCCGGATCGACCGCCTTGCCGACCTGGGGACCACCATTATCACGCTCAGCGGCGGGGAGCCGATGCTGCACCCGGACTACGACCGCCTGCTGCGCCGCATCCGCGAGCGGGGCGCCATCGCCACCATCATCACGAATGGGTATCTGCTGACTCCGGCGTCCATCCAGCGGCTGAATCGCGCGGGCCTCGACTACCTGCAGATCAGCATCGACAACGTCATTCCCGACGAGGTTTCAAAGAAGAGCCTGAAGGTTCTCGACAAGAAGCTGGAGTGGCTGGCCGAATATGCCGAGTTCGGCGTGACCATCAACTCCGTTCTGGGCAGCGAAATCAGCAATCCCGGCGATGCCCTGGAGATCGCGCTGCGTGCCCGGCAGTTGGGGTTTTCGAGCACGGTCGGTGTTCTGCACGACCACGAGGGACAGTTGAAACCGTTGAGTGCCCCGCAGCGCGACATCTACTCCAAAACCCTCCGCCTGGGCGCTTCGCTGTTTTCGTTCGCCCACTTCGACCGGTTTCAGAACAACATTGTTCACGGCCTGGCGAACCGGTGGCACTGTCCGGCGGGTGGCCGCTTCCTGTACATCTGTGAGGACGGCCTGGTGCACTATTGCAGCCAACAGAAGGGCCATCCCGCGATCCCGCTCTCGGACTACACGCCCGAGGATCTCCGGCGCGAGGGGCAACGCGCGAAAGGCTGCGCTCCGTTTTGTACGATCTCCTGTGTGAATCAGACGGCGATGCTCGACGAGTTTCGGACCCGGCCGCGCGAGACGCTGGTGCAGATCATGGCGCGCCGCAAGGAGCAGGACCCGTCATTCGAGCCTCCGGCCCTGGTCAACGTGCTGTCCTGGATGTTCCTGGATCCCGGGCGGAGGCGATTTTTCGGCAAGCTGGCGCTTCGCCTCCTGGGCGCGGCAGAGCGGCCCTGATCCGACCGACTCGCCACAGAAGTCATGCGGCTGCGCGAGCCGAACCGGGTGAGACTTGCAAAACGAAGCCAATTTTGCTCGGAAGTCATTGATTTTTCGAGACAGGGAATTGGGTTCGATTGGCCTTGATTGGCTTTGCTTCGCCGACGGGAGGTCGACATCCCGAGGGTTGCCCCGAGGGCCGGAAGACTCTTGTTTCTCTCCCGAAGGTTGTGAAAAAATGGGACCGACAGCCGTTTTCCGATCAACGTTTCGTGGAAGATCAACGAGTTGTGGCCGGAAAACGGTGTCAGTCCCCCATTTTTTCGCGGCTTCTCACGGAGCGGTTCGCGGCCTGAAAACGGAACCTTGCGCCGGAAAGCTAGGCGCGCGGCTGTGCTTCCGCTTGTTGGGCGATCGTCTTCAACGCCACGTAGTCGAACTTCCCGCTGCCAAGACGGGGGAGTTTCTCCACGTAGTGAATGCGCCGGGCCACAGCCACTTCCGGCAGACCCAGGCTGCGCGCGGCCTCGATCAGCGCGTCGCGGCGCAACCCCGCGGCCTCGCTGAACAGCACAATCGACTCGCCGCGCTTACCGTCGGAAACGATGGTGGCGGCGTGAGCCCTCTGCGGCGCCGCCGCCGCGGCGATCTTCTCCACCACTTCCAGCGAAACCATTTCGCCCGCCACCTTGGCGAACCGCTTGACCCGTTCCAGAATCCGGATGAACCCTCGTTCGTCCATCTCCACCACGTCCCCGGTGTCGTACCAGCCAGGGCCGAACTCCGAATCCGGAGGCTGGATCACGCCGGGACGATCGTGTTTCAGGTATCCGAGCATGATATTGGGCCCGCGCACGTGCAAGACCCCGCCCTGGTGGAGTCCATCGATGGCCGTTAGTTGATACTCCATCCCCGGCATGAGCCGGCCCACCGTTCCTTCCTTGAAGAACATGGGCGAGTTCGCTGAGATCACCGGGCTGCACTCGGTGGCGCCGTAGCCTTCGATGATGCGCAAGCCGAACTTGTCGTAGTAGGTTCTGCGGACTTCGGCCGAGAGTTTTTCCGCGCCGGCAACCACATACCGCACGTTGTAGAAGTCGTAGGGATGGGCGAATTTCGCGTAGTTCGCCAGAAAGGTGCCCGTGCCGAAGATCACCGTGGCGTCGCGATCGTAGGCCAACTCCGGCACCAGACGATAGTGCAGCGGCGATGGGTACAGGAAGAGCCGTGCCCCCGCCAGCAGCGGCGTCAGCACTCCGGCGGTCAGGCCGAACGAGTGGAACATCGGCAGCGCCAGAAAGAACTTGTCCCGGTTCGAGAACTCGATCACGGACGAGAACTGGGCAATGTTCGTGAGCAGGTTGCGGTGGCTCAGCACCACGCCCTTGGGCCTGCCTTCCGAACCCGAGGTGAACAAGACGAGCGCCGGCTGATCGGGATCCACGCGTTTCCGCACGGAGCGGGGATTCCACAGCGCCCACAACATCAGCCACAGCTTGTCACCCAGGCCGAACATGGGCCGCAGGTCCTCCAGGTAGACCACGCGGACCTTGGTGAGTTGCGCCACCTTGTCCGTGAGTTTGCCCTTCTCGAGAAAAGCCCGGGACGTAAGCACCAGCTTGATCTTTGCCGTCTCGATCGCGCTCTGCATTCCGTCGACGCCGGAGGTGTAATTCAGCATCGCGGGAATGCGCCGCATGGCGAACATCCCCAGCAACAGGCTGACCGACGGCGCCGCGTTCGGCATCAGCACGCCCACGGTTTCGCCCTCGGCCGACAGCTTGCCAACCAGGCGGCCCAGCGCGAGCGACGCTTTGATGAGATGCCCGTATGTCTCCGGCTCGAAGCGCACATCCTCGATCATGGAACTGCCCCGGCCGTGCAGGGCTACCGCGTCCAGGAACCGGTCGTAGATTGACGTAATCGGCTGCGATGCCGTCGTCCATTCCTCGAAGAAGCGCCGCAACTGTTCGCTGGCCAAACGGCGGCGTTCGCGGCCTGTCCGCGCTTCCGGCATCGGCAGTTGACGAAGGGGGTGGACGGTAACGGTCAGGGCCGGCCGCAGTTTCTTCGGAAACGGATGGCGCGCGCGGCCAAAAAAGGAGTTGCACGCTCCATCGATGTACACGGGCAACAGCCAGGCCCCGGTTTTGGCGGCCAGGAATGCGGGACCGTCGTACATCTTCATCACCCGCCCCGTGGTGGTAATGCGGCCTTCCGGAAAGATCGCCACGGGCTTGCCCGCTTCGATGGCGTGCACCATCGCTTTCATGGCCAACGGGCTCGAGGCATCCACCTCCACAAAATCGATCAGGGGCAACAGGTACTTGAAGGGGGCCTTGCGGGCGATGGTCGTGTGCACGATCCATGTGGGCCGGAAAGGAAAGAGAATGCCCAGCAGGATGCCGTCGAAGAAGGACTGATGATTGGAGACAATCAGGGTGCGCTCGGGCAGTTGCTTCGGAAGGTCTCCCTGATATTTCAGGCGGAACAGAATCCGCACCAGAGCGTACGCAAGCGCCTTGATCATGATGGTCCTCAGGCGGGACGGACCCAGACTTTGGACGCGACGGGAGATCCCAACTGCAGCGACCGCCCGCCAACCGACAAGGTCAGCGTCTCATCGTAGTTGCGGGCCACGACCTCGAGGGCGACTCCGGGGCGCAACCCGACGCCGTCGAGAAACTCGAGCAGCTTGCGGTCCCGTTCAAACACGCTCGTCACGGCCACATGCGCCGGCGCCGCCGCTTCCGACAGCGGTTTCAAGCCCTGGCCACGGCGTTGTTGCGGGGTGTCCAGCCCGAGGTGATTGCCGTGCGGGCAGGGCTCCCCCGCGCCGAGCTTCTCTTTCAGGCGCTGCTCGAAATCCGCGGACACCGCGTGTTCCAACTGCTCCGCCTCGTCGTGCACCTTGAACCACTCCATTCCGAAAATCTCCGTCAACATCCGTTCGATCAGGTGATGGCGAAACAGGAGGCGGCTGGCGATCTCCCGCCCATCCGTCGAGAGCGTGATGTGTCCTTCGCGCGAAACGTGAATCAGGCTATCGCGCTTCAGCCGGCGGATGGCCATGGTCACCGCGGGCGCGGACACATTCAACCAGCGGCTAAGTGTAGCCGCGATGACCGTTTCCCCCTCGGACTCAGCTTCGGCGATCGCCTTCAGATAGTTCTCCTTGGAGACAGTGATCTTCACGCTTCCTCGATTGTAACCCGCAAGGAACGGGAAGCCGGTTTGCGGCCCACAGGCTCAGATCCTCCAGCCCACTCGCCGACGCCCGGGGTTGGTGGCGGGCCGCCCGAACGGAGAACGCTGGTCCGCGGCCTTCCGGCCGCGGTTCGGAATCATGCGTCTGGCTCGGAAGAGAAGGGCTTCGCCCGGTGGGCCGACCGGGGGGCCGACCCGCGGTCCGGGAGGACCGCCCCACAGAAGGCGTTTGCCGACGACGTACAGGCGGTTCACCCGCCCTTTCTGGCGAAACAAAGGCCTTTGATGTTAGTTTGAAAGACTCATGAAACCAGCGGCTCTCGTGCTCCTCGCAGCGGCCTGCGTGATGGCGGAAGAACGCGTCGACCTCGAAGCCGTCCATCGCATTCGCCACGAAGGCCTCCAGCGGTCCAAAGTCATGGATCACGCCTTCTACCTCACCGACGTCTACGGACCCCGCCTCACGGGCTCGCCGGGACTCCAAGCCGCGGGCGAGTGGATCTTGCGCAAGTACGCGGAGTGGGGCCTGACGAGCGCCCGCATGGAAACCTGGGGGCCGTTCGGCCGAGGCTGGTCCAGCGTCCGGTTCAGCGCCCACATGAAGGAGCCCGGGTACCAGCCCCTCATCGGGTTCGCGCGGCCCTGGTCGCCGTCCACGCCCGGGCCCATCAGCGCCGCACCCGTGCTGGCCGTCATTCGCTCCGAGGAGGACTTCCCGAAATTCCGGGGACATCTCAAGGGCAAGATCGTTCTAATCGAAGAACCGCGGGAACTCAAGCCCCTCGACGCCCCCCTCAATCGCGTTCACGGCGACGGCGACCTGGCCGCTTTGCTCGACGTCCGCAGCGTCCGCGGCGTGGCCTACGAGGGCGATCTGTTCACTCCCGCCAAGCCTCCCGCTCCCTCCAATCGCGAGAAGAGCCGCCGCCTGATGAACCGGATTCACGAATACTTGAAGCAGGAAGGCGTTGCCGCCGTCATCGTCCCGGGCGAGCGCATGGATGGCGGCACCGTGCGCTCGAGTGGACCGGCGTTCCTGCGGGATGAGAAGAACGCGGCGCCTCCCCCGTTGGCCGCGCTCACGCCGGAGCACTACAACCAGATCGCCCGCCTGGTCGGCAAGAAGGTTCCCGTCACCCTCGACCTGGACATTCAGACACGGTTTCACCAGGAGACCCGGGACTCGTTCAACGTCGTCGGCGAGATTCCCGGTGGCGACAAGTCCGGAGAGTTTGTCATGCTTGGCGCGCACCTGGACTCCTGGACCGGCGGCACCGGCGCGACCGACAATGCCGCCGGCAGTTCCGTTGTCATGGAGGCCATGCGCATTCTGAAGGCAACCGGATTGAAGCCCCGCCGAACCATCCGTGCCGCCCTCTGGTCAGGTGAAGAACAGGGTCTCCTCGGCTCGAAAGCTTACGTTGCGGCTCACTTCGCCGATCCCGAGACCATGGACTTGAGGCCCGAGCACGGAAAGCTGGCCGCATACTTCAACCTCGACAACGGCTCCGGAATGATCCGCGGAGTGTACTTGCAGGGAAACGACATGGTCCGGCCGATCTTCGAGGCTTGGCTCAGGCCCTTCCACGACCTTGGCGCCAAGGCGCTGACCATTCGCAACACGTTCGGCACCGATCATCTCTCCTTCGACGCGGTGGGATTGCCCGGCTTCCAGTTCATTCAGGATCCGCTCGAATACTCGACGCGCACTCACCACACCAACATGGACGTCTACGATCACCTGCAGAGGAATCCCCTGCAGCAGGCGGCGACGGTCATGGCCTCGTTTGTTTACCACGCGGCCATGCGCGAGGAAAAACTTCCCCGCAAGCCGCTGCCCGAACCCAGAATGGGCGAAGGGTTGTTCGAGAACATTCTCTTCTCGAAGGCCGGCGGGGAATCGCTTACTCTCGATGCGTATCTGCCCGGCGGAAGCGACTCGCTGCCCGCTGCCATCGTCGTTCACGGAGGCGGTTTTGTTCGAGGCGACAAGCAGATGTTCGTCCAGCCCATTCTGGACTCGCTGATCGGGGCCGACCTGGCCGTCTTCAGCGTCAACTACCGGCTGGCGCCGAAGCACCGGTATCCGGCAGCGGTCGAGGACGTCGAGAAAGCCGTGGAGTGGGTTCGTGCCAACGCGAAGAGGTATCGCGTGGATCCGGATCGCGTGGTGCTGGTGGGTGAATCGGCCGGCGGCTACCTGGTCGACATGGCGGGAATCCGTGGCCGCGTCAAGGTCCGCGGAGTCGTTTCCTTCTATGCGCCTCACGATTTCCGGACGCTGGTGACCACCGAAAAGAAGGTGCGTGAAGGCGATGGGCAGTTCCATGGAATCACCGACCCCAACGATCCGCGGTGGAAGGATCTGTCCCCAATTTCCCTGGTGAAGGCCGCCATGCCGCCGTTTCTGCTCATTCATGGGACCCAGGACGCCCAGGTACCCTACGCGTTCTCGCCGGCCATGTGCGAGGCGATGGCGCGCGCGGGCGCGTCCTGCGAACTCTACACCGTCGAGGGAGGAGGCCACGGCGTCAACGGCTGGGAGAAGAGTCCTTCGTTTCAAGGCTACAAGAAACGCATGACCGACTGGGTGAAGGAGGCCTTGAAGGAGTGACCCGGCGCGACCTGCTCCTCACCCTTGCGGTAGTTTCCGCGCACCCGGCTCGCGCGGCCGAATCGATCGAAGTGTTCGGCCATAAGTGGACAGTACCGGTCGCGGCCGATTGGAAGATCGCGACGGACGGCGGAACTCCCGTCCTGCGGTTGCGCGTGGCGCGCCCCATGATCTCTCCGCGCCGGCCCGTCCAATTTGCCCTGGCCGAGACTCCCGACTTCGCCCAAGTGGAGTTCGAGGTGGAAGTGCGGAAGGAACCGTATACCGTCAGAAACCGCCGAACGTCCCTGCTGTTTGTTTACGCGTTTCGCGATCCCGATCGCTTCAACTACGTTCACCTCTCTGTCGACGCGCCGGCGCTGGCTGCGCACCACAACGGCGTCTTTCACGTGTATGGGGGCGAGCGGGTGCGGATCAGCTCGACCGAAGGGCCAGGTTCCCTCCGCGAGGACGCGTGGCAGCCCGTCCGGCTGCAGTTCGACGGGTCAACGGGCAAGGTGCGGGTTTGGGTGGATGGGCAGACCTCGCCTTCGTTGACCGCAACCGACGAGAGCCTTCGTGCGGGACGAATCGGAATGGGCAGCTTCTTCGACTACGGCGAGTTTCGCAACTTCCGGATGATCCGATCAGTTGCCGCCTGACGTATCGGCCGCGCCGCAAAAATCGACATCCGCCGGAGTTGCGGGATCCTCGTGATTCCGGACGAACCTGATTTGCCGTCCCAGGCGAACCGCGACGGCTGATTCGGCGACCAGATGTGAGTAGGGAAAGCACTTTAGCTGGATCGTGCTCGCGTCCAAGTGTTCGACGGACTTCAGGAGCGCTTCGGTCGGCGCCGCTCGCTCGGCGTATTGGCGGTGCTTCCTGGTCCACAGGTAGAAGCACTGCGCGCCGGCCAACAGGACCGCGAGTCCGGCCATCACCACCCGGCTGCGCACTCTTTCATGCATCGTCCACAGGCCCGCCGCGACGATGTAGGCCGCGCCCAGGCTGGCCAGGTACGTGTGACGGCTGGGCACGAACGGCATGTACGTCAGGAACGAGTAGGGCGCGAACGTGATCACCATCCAGACGAATGACATTCCGATGAGCGGCAGCGAACGCCTCGATCGCGTCACTGCGATCAGGATCAAACTGAGATAACCCGAGACCCACAGCAACCGGGAAACGCTTCTCGGCAGCACGATCCACACCGGGGCGTGGAGGGAGAAGGTGCCATCGTTGAAATGGAGGTGCGTATCCTGGGTCGCATAGATCGACCAGAAGTAGGCCGCGGCTGCCAGAAGAAACGGACATATCCAAAGGAGACGCCGGGACGCGCGCGTCTCGATCACGGTCACTAGTATCAAAATCGGGACTACCACAACGGCCGATTCTTTAGAAAACAGCGCAGCCGAAAAAGCGACGGCCGCCGCCGCGTAATAGCGCCAATCCCTGTTTTCCAGCCATCGGATCCAGGCCATAACGGTGAGCAGGACGAAGGCAAAGACCAGCAGTTCC
>CAZGUX010000149.1:0-19750 GCA_964529305.1 uncultured Solibacteraceae bacterium
CCGCGTTGCCACAGCAGGAAACGCCCTCCGCCCGGCAAATCGTGGTGTACCCAGTACATCCTCCTCTCTGATTGGCCGCAAACCACTTACTTGCTTTGAGTTATCTCCGTTTCCGTGCCTATCACAGGGAGGAACTTCGGCCTAGGGCGAAGCCCGGCATTGCCCTGGGCGATCGTCGGGTAACCTCTTGCCCCGGCGGCCCCGTAGGGACGGTCACAAGGGTCGAAAATTCCTAACGGGTTCCGAATCTATGACTTGCGGGTTTTCAGAATCGCTGTCCCCTTGACACCGCGGAATCCTCAGACCGGACATGGCTGCCCGCTCTCAAACCGCCGTCAACTGCGGCACCGCCGGTACCTGGCACCGGATCGAAGCCAATCGAAGCCATTCGACGAACCCAATCCGTGCCAATAGAATCAATCACTTCACTCCGAAATTGGCTTCGTTTTGCCACCATGCCAAAACTCGAACCGCGACGCTCGGAAAGAGCATTCCACAGCCAACCTCAGCCCTCGGCCGGTGCGGTACTCAGCGGCAGCCGCCAGAGCAGGAAACAGCCCAGCAACAGCAGGATGCCCGCGATCTGAATCATGCCGCCCAACCCCAGCGTGGATTTCAGTGCGCCCCCGGCGATGGCGACCACACCTCCCGTCAGCGTTCCGGCCATATTCAGCAAGCCATAGCCCGTCGATCGGAGTTCCGGCGGCGCGATCTGGCACAGGACCGGCATCGCGTTCGAATCGAACATTCCCCTGCCGACGCCGAACACCGTCAGGCCGGCGACCAGAACGGCGGGCAGTCCTGTGAATCCGACAAGAAAGAGAAACGGCGCCGCCGCCGCCAGTCCTACCGCCTGGGTCCAGACCCGGCCCTTCGCCGTGCGGGCGCACCACCGGTCGGCTAGCGTCCCGCCGATCAGAATTCCCACAACACTCCCCGCCTGCAGATAGAACGTCGCCGAAAAACCCGATGCCGCCAGGTTCATGTGAAACTTCTCGAACAGGTAGAGAGGCATCCAGGTGTACACCAGCCAGTTGGCGATAGAGAGGATCGAAAAGACGGTCACGATCGCGCCGAAGCCACGCAAGGTGACCAGTTCGCGAGTGGCCGCCCAGAATTTCGGTTGCGCTTCCGTGGCGGGCGTTGCGGACTTCTCCTCCCGCAAGACGGCGAGCAGGACTGGCGTGTACACCACGCCGGCCACGCCCAGGATCGTGAACGCGGCGCGCCAGCCGTAGTGTTCGGCCACCCATCCTCCGCCGACGCCGCCCAGGACGATGCCCACGTAGATGCCGCTGAAATGCAGGCCGGTGGCGAGAGAGCGTGTGCCCTCCTTGTGGTAGTCGGCGATCATGGCCAGGGCGGCGGGCAGGTAGCACGCCTCGCTGATGCCCATCAGCGCCCGGGCCACCAGCATTTCCTCGATGTTGCGCGCGAGGCCAGTCGCGAACGTCACCGCCGACCAGATCACGAGGCTGAAGATCAGGACCCGGCGGCGGCCGTAGCGGTCGGCCACGAAGCCGGCAAACGGGCTGCACAAGCCGTAGACCCAAAGAAACGCGGAACCGATCAGACCGAGTTGAATGTCCGAAAGGTGCAACTCCTCCCGCACGATGGGGAACATCGAGAAGATCACCTGACGGTCCAGGTAATTCAGCAGGGCGACAAACCACAGCGCCGCCACCACCAGCCACGCGCGCGTTTTCGCGTTCATTCCACCACGTGCTTTCGAAGGCCGTCCAGGGTGAACCCGTCGCCGCGGACGAAGTTCATGAGCTTGCCTTCCCGCGTGCGCACCTCGTCGACAGCCTTCGGCAGGCGGTCTTCGACGCCGGCCGGAACCATCAGGACGCCGTTCTCGTCTGCGTGGAGCAGATCGCCCGGCTTGATCGTCACCCCGCACACCTGCACTGGGACGCCCACGCGGACGATGCGGAACTGGGCGTGGCTGGCCGCCGCGCCGCGGGCGAAATAATGGAACTTCAGCGCCCGCACTTCCGGAATGTCCCGCACCGCGCAGTCGCTGACCAGGCCGATGGCGCCGACGCGTTTGAAGATCGTCGTCATCACCTCGCCGCAGTGCGCGGCAAAATCCGGATGCGGGCCGATCTCCTGGAAGGCGACCACGGCCGGCTTGGGCGACCGGTCGACCGCCTCGTAGAGTTCCATGAACCGTTCGAAGTCGAACGGCTCGCTCGAGGCCATCGTTTCCACCTGCGCCGTGACCGCGTAGCCGCACATGCGCCCGAACTCGGGAAACAGGCACCGCACCTGCAACGGCGTGAACCCTTCGGTGTGGGGGCGGACGTGAAGCAACTCAATTGCATTGGAGAGAGTCGGTGTGTCCACCGACTCGAGGTAGGCAATCCATTCCGTGGGAGTCATGTTGTGTTTGCCGCAGATTCGATGATACTGGGCAGCGGCTGCCTCGACGAGTTCAGAGCGAACTCGAATCATATGAACCGTGCTGGAATGAAGTCAAGCCGCCCGGCTTCAGGCGACGACGCGAAACGCGATGAAGGCGCAGAAATAGGCGAGACCGGTCATGTAGGCAAACTGGATGGCCGGCCATTTCCAACCGCCGGTTTCCCGGCGGACGACGGCGACGGTCGACATGCACTGCATGGCGAAGGCGAAGAAGACCAGCAACGCGACCGCGCCGCCCAGCGTGAGATCCTTCTGCAGCGCGGTTTGCAGACCTCGCTTGTTTTCGTCGCCGCCCTCGATTCCGTAGATGGTCCCGAGCGTTCCGACGATGACCTCGCGCGCGGCGAGCGACGAGATGAGCCCAATGCCGATCTTCCAGTTGAACCCGAGCGGCTGGATGACGGGTTCGATGGTGCGGCCGAGGGTGCCGGCCAGGCTTTGCTCGATGTTCGGCGGCTTGCCGTCGCGCAAGGGCAAATGGGCCAGCGCCCACAACACCACCGCGACGCCGAGAATCACGGTTCCCGCGCGCCGCAGGAACACTTTGCTGCGGTCATACAGGCGGAGACCCAGGGAGCGGAAGGTCGGCCAGCGATAGGGTGGCATCTCGAGAACGAACGGCGCCCGGGTACTCTTCAGGATCGAGGACTTCAACAGCCGGGCGGTGAGGATCGCGGCGACGAAGCCAATCGCGTACAGGCCGATCAGGGCCGTGGCCCGGGTGCCCAGAAAACCCAGGACCGGCCGCTCGGGAATGAACGCGGCGATGATCAGCGTATAGACGGGCAGGCGCGCCGAGCAGGTCATGAACGGCGCGATGAGAATGGTGGCGATGCGGTCGCGCTTGTTCTCGATGGTGCGCGTCGACATGATCGCCGGCACCGCGCAGGCATAGGCGGAGAGCAGAGGGATAAACGACTTGCCCTGCAGGCCGACCCGCGCCATGGTGCGATCCGCGATCAGGGCGGCCCGCGCCAGGTAGCCCGAATCCTCGAGGACGCCGATGAAGAGGAACAGGATGAGAATCTGCGGCAGAAAGACGACGACCGAGCCCACGCCCCCCCACACGCCTTCTACCAGCAGAGAACGCAGGATCGAATCGGGCAGCGAGGCGCCGACCCAATCGCCGGAGCGGGTCACCAGCGCCTCCACGCCGTCCATCAGGGGCGCCGCGAAGGTAAAGATGCTCTGAAACACCAGCATCACGACCAGAGCAAAGATGGTGGGACCCGCGAAGGGATGAAGGAACACGGCATCCAGGCGGCGCGTCCACTCGGGAGGCATGGGGGCCTGGTATCGCGATCCGTCCCCGACCTGCCGCGCCCAGGCGTGGCAGTTGGGAATGTCCGAGATGATCGGCAATTGGACGGTTGGTGCCGCGCGCGGCAGCGCCTCGCTCAGGAAGCGGGTGACCTCGTCCACGCCTTCACCCCTGGACGCGCTGATCAACACGACCGGAGCGCCCAATTGGGCCGCCAGCAGCTTGACGTCCACTTGTCCGCCGCGGCTTCGGAGGTCGTCGGCCATGTTCAGCACGACCAGGGTCGGCAAGCCGAGCGCGAGCACCGGCGCCGCCAGCAGCAAATGCCGGCTCAGACTGGTGGCGTCCAGAATCAACAGGACGGCCTGTGGCTTCGGCATGCCCGGCCGGGTGCCCAGCAGCACGTCGTGGGTCACCTGCTCGTCCTCGGAACGCGGCGAGAGGCTGTAGACCCCGGGTAGATCGACCAGGAAGATTTCGTGGCCGTCCTCGAGCCTGACAATGCCGGTGTGTTGTTCGACCGTGACCCCGGGGTAGTTGGCAACCTTCTGCCTCAGGCCGGTGAGCCGGTTGAACAGAGTCGACTTGCCGGAGTTCGGAGGACCGACGATCGCGACCGTGCGCGGGCGGTTCGCTGCGCCGGACGTCATGCCCTTCACCGCAACCGGGCCGCCGGTCTGCGGATCGTGGCACGCGCTCATAGCGTTTCCTGGGAGGAATGCTGCGGACGCACTTTCAGATGCAGAGCGGTTTCGTGGCGAATGGCGAACTCGGAGCCGTCCACGCGATACACGCGAGGATCGCCGCCCGGCGCGGACCCGGCCGCCGAGACGACCGCTCCGGGCAGAAAGCCCAATTCCATCATGCGGCGCGCGTCTTCCTCGGCGAGATCGAGACGCTCGATGACCCCGTGCTGGCCCTGCGTCAGATCCGAAAGGGACCGCAGCCGCGAGGCCGGGGCGGCCTGCTTGCTGCTACTCAGTTGCAACATGCACCTTCAGTATTGGGCGTTTTCGGCGGCTTGTCAACCGGGTGTTTCCGGCAGGGCCCACTTTGCTCAGGACACGAGCCTACAATCAGGGAGGACGCGATGGACTATACCCTGCGAGGTTCATTCTGGGCGATCTACCTGTACGATGTCGCCAACGCCATCGAACTGCAGCGCCTGTCGGGGGTGTTGGGCGGCGGCGAAAGCCGCAGGGTGGGCTTCCGGCATCCGGCCCCCGAATACGCCGGCTTTGAAAAAGCGCCTGTTTTCGAGGTCCTGGCGCCACTGACGCTCGAAAGCGGCGAGAAGGTGAATCGCCAGGTGAACTACTACGAGTACGGCGTGGTGAGCGTCAAGCTGGAGTTGCCATTCGAACTGGGCTGGCCGGACCTGGTGGAGCGTTCCAGCCGGTGGATGGCCTCCGCCGAACTCGAGCGTAGGGCAGGGCAGACCCTCACTGACAAGCTTCAGCAAGTGGCGGCGGTGTTGGAGAAACCGTATGCACACCACCTTGCCGAGGATTACTACGTGATTCAGTTGCAGCGGACTGACCCGGCCCTCCCTGCTGCCCAACTGATCCGGGAGCGCGGCGAGTTGATCGGACAGTTGGTCAGAGGCGAGACGGCTCCTCTTTCTCAGGAGGAGTGCTTTGAAGTCCTGGCGGCGCGGATGTCTTACTATGCCAACGACGTCGCGATTGTGGGCTGGACGGCGGCCGTGGTCTACGATTCGGCCGAAGGAGCCGAGGCGACCATCCAGTTGCTGGAGTACGCCAATCTGCAGTTGCTGGAGTTCCGCCACTACGACGGCAAGCTGACGGAACTTCTGGCGGGCGCCTACAACCTGCTCGAGAAAAAGAAGAGCTTCCTCTCCCGGTGGCGCATGGCCCGGGAAGCGGAACGGGTGAATGCCATTCGTCTGGACCTGACCGAACTCACGGAACGGATGGACGCGTCGATCAAGTTCCTGAGCGACATGTTTTCGGCGCGATTCTACCGGATGGCCGCGGCGCGCGTGGGGGTTCGCGACTACCGCGATGCCGTGGAAGAAAAGCTGCGAACGGCAGGCAATCTGTACCGATACATGATGGACGAGTTTCACCAGGGACGCGCGTTCGTTCTGGAATTGACGATCGTCATCATCCTGTTCATCGATCTCTATTTCCTGTTTCGGGGCAAGACGTAAGGATCTTACAATGGGTCTGTCGTTTGCCGGAGTCCCATCATGAACCGCAGAACCGCCATTCACACGTTAGCGGCGGGGGCATTGGCCGGTGCTTCCGCGGCGACCGTGAATCCGCTGCCAGTTTGCCTGTTCTCGAAGCACGTTCAATGGACGGGCATTTCGGAGGCCGCGCGACTGGCTGCGTCGCTAGGATTCGACGGGGTGGATTGGACGGTTCGCAAGGGGGGCCACGTTGAGCCGGAACGCGTGGAGGAGGATCTCCCAAATGCGGTGGAGGCGACACGCAAGGCCGGCATCACGACTCCGATGATCACCTCCGGCATTGTCGACGCGTCCTCGCCGCAGGCGGAGCGTGTGATCAAGACGTGCGCGGCGCTCGGAATCCGTCGATACCGGTGGGGTGGATTCAAATACACCGCCGATCGCCCCATTCCGGCGCAACTCGATGAGTTCCAGCGTCGCGTGCGCGACCTGGCTGCGCTCAATCAACGTTACGGCGTGTGTGCGATGTACCACACACATTCCGGCCGCGACCAGGTAGGCGCGTCCTTTTGGGATCTGTATTGGTTGCTCAAGCCGTTTTCGCCCGAGTCGGTTTCCGTGAATTTCGACATCGGACACGCAACCGTGGAGGGCGGCCTGGGCGGTTGGCTGCACAGCGCCAGGCTCCTGCTGCCGTACACGCGTGGGATTGCGATCAAGGATGTCCGGTGGGGCAAGAACTCGAAGGGCAGGTGGGCGCCGGATTTCTGCGCCCTCTCCCAGGGGATGGCGCACTTCGACGAGTTCTTCTCCATGGTGAGAACGGCCGGGTTCCACGGTCCCCTGCAACTACATTTCGAGTACGATGAACTCGGTGGCGCGGATACCGGCAAGCGCGAGTTGACAGTCACCCGCGAGAGCGTGACCGAAATCTTTCGTCGAGATCTCATTGTGCTGCACGGCATTCTTGGAAAGGCGGGCCTCCGTTCATGAGGTCAATGATGATCCTACTCGTGGCGGCGTCTCTGGCGGCGTCGTCCATGTCCGATGTGGAGATCGAGCAGTTTCTCAAGACTTTGCTCGAACCCGGCAAGCGGCACCTGAACGTCGAACCGGCGGAAGGAGCCTACCTGCGAGACGTGGCCCGGAAGGCCAAGGCGAAGCGTATCCTCGAGGTCGGCACCTCCACCGGCTACTCCGGCATCTGGATGGCAATGGCGCTGCGCGGCAACGGCGGAAAGCTGATCACGCTGGAAATCGATCCCGGCCGGCGCCGCGTGGCCGAGGAGAACTTCCGGACGGCCGGACTCGCCGACCTGGTGGAAGTAAGGCTGGGCGATGCCCTCCGTGAGATCCCGAAAGTCGAGGGCCCGTTCGATATGGTGTTCCTCGACGCCGAGAAGTCAGACTACTTGAAGTACTACGATCTGGTGATCGGCAAGATGCGCAAGGGTGGCGTGATTACGGCGCATAACGTGGTGTCCCATCCGGGGCCGATGGCGGATTTCCTGGCCCGCATCAAGTCGGACCCGCGCGTGAAGACCGAGATCGTCACGCCGGGCTGGCAAGGGATTTCGGTGAGCTGGGTGCAATGACCCCTCAGAAGCTGCCACGACGAAGTCTGTTGGCCGCGCCCGCGCTGCTGCTGAACCGCTGGCAAGCCGCTGGGCCGCGCCCGAATATTCTCCTCATCGTCTCCGAAGACAACGGTCCCCATTTTGGATGCTACGGAGACCGCACCGTGGCGACTCCGCACGTCGATGCCCTTGCGGCGAGCGGCGTCCGGTACGAAAACGCCTACGTGACGCAGGCAGTTTGCAGCCCGTCGCGTTCGTCGATCCTCACCGGCCTGTACCCTCACCAGAACGGGCAAATCGGCCTGGCGACTCACGCGTTCACCACGGTGCGCAACTGGCCCACGTTACCTGGGCTGCTGAAACAGGCAGGCTATCGCACAGGTCTCATCGGAAAACTTCACGTCAATCCGGAGCCCGCGTTCGCCTTTGACTTTCGATGGGCCGATCCGCGGTACCTGAGTTTCGGCCACCGCGACGTCGGCAAGACCGCCGAAGTCGCCGGCGAGTTCATGTCGCGGGGCGGTCCGTACTTCCTCATGGTGTGCTTCGCCGACGCGCACCTGCCGTTCCTGCGACAGCAGGTGGGCCTACCGGCCCACCCTCTCGACGGACGCGACGTCCGGACGTTTCCGGCGGTCGGGATGGACTCGCCGAGGCTGCGCGAGCACGTGGCCAACTACTACAACTCCATCGGCCGGCTCGACTCGGGCATTGGGATGCTGCTGGCGAAGTTGAAGGACGCAGGCCAGGAAGACGGAACGCTAGTTGCTTATCTGGGCGACCACGGGGCTCAATTCTCGAGAGGCAAGACAACCAGCTACGAGTTCGCCCTGCACATTCCCCTCATGATCCGATGGCCGGGCCGGATGAAGCATGGCGGCGCTCGCAGCGAACTTGCCTCGACGATCGATCTGCTGCCGACCCTGCTGGATGCCGCGGGAGCACCGATTCCAAGGGACCTGCCGGGCCGGTCGCTGTTCTCCGGCGGCGGGGGCCGGAAGGAACTCTTCTGCGAATGGAACACCAGCCACTCCGTGCCCGGCCCTTCCATTTTCTATCCACAGCGTACCGTGCGCGACCGGCGCTACAAGTTGATCCTGAATCTTCTGGCGGGCCGCCGGAATCCGGCTGAACTGTACTACACGACGCAGATTCTGATCCAGACCGGCGCCACCCAGGCGGAGATCGACGCGGCGCCGGAAACCGTCCGGAACGCGTATCGGACCTGGCGCGATTCCCCCCGCCTGGAACTGTACGATCTGGAAAAGGACCCGTTCGAGTTCGTGAACCTCGCGGAGCGTCCCGAGTTTGCCTCGATTCGTGGCCGGATGCTGGCCAGGCTGACCGAGTGGCAGAAGCGGACGTCGGATCCCTTTGCCGATCCGCGGAAACTAGCTCTTTTCGACGCCGAGGACCAGGAGGTTTCCAAGAGTCCACAAGGCGCTCGAGCGCCCGGCTTTCGATGGCGCTACCCGGACTATCTGTACGCTACTCGATCCTGATCTTTGCGAGGTAAATGCTTGATTTGGCCGTGCTGGCCGCGTGACCTGGGAATTTCTATTCACCGCGTTGCAGGCGCCGATCGAGATCGGCGGCAATCCGCGGCAGCATCTCCGGATTGTGGAGAAGATTGCGGATGCCTGTCGCGCTGTGATGGCGATAGAACAATTCGATGGCGGCCAATGACAGTTCGTACGCGACGCGCGCTTCTTTGTCTCCGAGGGATTGCCAGCTTTGGGACAACTGACTGAGCGTGGGGAGTTTTCCTTCCTTCGCGAGGACTTTGAAGGCCTGCCACGATTCGGCCGGCACGGTGCGCCCGGTGAGTCGTTGGGCCAACCCTTCGTGAAGCCAGGAGGGCCAACTCCCGATATTCGCCAGACAAGCGTGCACAATTTCGTGTGCGAATGTGTTCCGCATGTCCTGTGATATCTGGCCCCGGCTCAGGAGCGGGACTCGAATTTTCCCATCGTAGGCCGCGGCGCTCCACTCCGCGGCCCGGGTGCCCTGAAAGTAGGCGTCCCGGCTCTGCACAATCGTTGTAATCCTCTCGTCGGCACGGCAGCCCAAGTTGGCGGACACGCGGGCGAACTCCTGTTCCAGGATTTCCATCATCGCGGTCGCGGTTGCCGAATCGGCCACCGTGCCGTCGTAGCGGAGGGTGAATCTCATGCCGACTTTGATTTCCTTGCTCCGATCCGCGGCGGCTTCCCGCCTGGCGTCGCGATACCACTGGTCGAGAGCGGGGTCGGGCTTCAAGTCGAGCGACTCGCGCCAGTAAAACAGTGCGTCAGTCATGCGGTCGTTCCGGTACGCCGCCATTCCCGCCACGGCCAGCAGGCCCGGATTCCTGGGATGCGCCCGCAATAGCCGTTCCATGATTTGCTGAGCTTCGTCCGGTTGATTGCGCTGAATCAGCTCCATAGCGCGATTCACGTCTGAATGGACAGAAGCCGGGACTGCAAACTGGGCGGGCGCCTGCCGGGTTGCGGTTGGGGCGGTGGGCTCCGGCCGGAGGCTCGCCGAGACTAACACGGGTTTCGCGGCCTTGCGCGCCTCCTCAAAAGCGTTGGGGTCTGATAGCGCGTCGGCGAACACCCAGCCCTCGCGGGGCTGGCCGCCCAAGGTCATCGCGACGAGGAAGCACGGCCTGCTCGATCCGGCCAGCGAGAACCGGATGGTCACCCGGGTGCCCGCCGGCACCTTCGCCACCTCAGAATCGCTGTCGCCGCACCCGCTCCGAAGCGGATACTGATCCACGTGCACCGTCTGGACCGATCCCGCGGCCGCGAGCAAGAGGATGGGAACCAGCATTCCCTTCGAATTATACGGACGATGCGGATGCCGAGTCGTTACTGGATAACCCTGGGTCAGCGTTCGAAAAACCTCTAGTCGAAGCAACCGAGTACGCCCCTCTGTATGCATCGGGAAGCGCAGGCGAACCGGGCTACGATGAAGGAGCTGGGAATGAGATCGTTGGGCCACCTGGATCAGCTCATTCCTTCTGCCGCCAGCGGGTCTGTTCTTCCTCTGGATCCGGCGATCCAGAATCGGGCCGAGCAGCGCGTTCATCCGCGCCAAAGTCTGAACCAGTCCGCGGCGCTCTTCGTTGTCCACGACAGAATCGCGGATGGCAAACTTTTTGTGTGAGATGGCTCAGAAATGGCGTAGTTTCGACTGGCCCCTTGATTCGCCAGAGTCGGCGGAGGCCTCACGGGTGCCGACAGGTCACGCCTTTACCCAGATTGGGCTGGACCACGCCTGGTGGCCGTTTACCTGCGTCACGCGAACGTAATACCAGTCTTCGCGGCCGCGTCGACCCTGATCGGACATGCGGAAGCTCGCACGAAACTGTTCAGGAAGCACCAGCCGATGCACGATGAACGATTCCGCGGTGAACGGCCCGGTGGTCTCCACTTCGTTATACTCCGCCAGTTCGCCGAGCGTCTTCCGAACCGTCACCTCGGCCGGCTTACCGACCGCGACTTCCAACGAGGAATTGCGGCCTCCGGCAACGTGAAGGATTACAGCATTCGTCGCCCGTTCTCCAAATGCCTGGGATCGCGAGGAGTACAACTGAAAGCGGCATTCCCGTTCAGCACGCGACACGATGCGATTGCGGCGATTCTCGTCGAACGGTCCCGATTGAAAACACGGCGTCACCGATAACAGCTTGCCCTCATGCACCCGGACACTCACGTCCCAATCGCAAACGCGGTTCATGTTGAGCGACCCCCACGGGCCCCAGCCGAACTCGAGACGGCACAGGGCCTCGCCCGGCCAACGGCGACTCGCCTGGGCATGATCTTCCGGGAAATGACGATGAACCACCCGGCCATTCTTGATGATGTCGATTCGATCGATCTCGTCGCGGCCTTCCACCGAGACATCCAGATCGCGGTCGGCCGTGAACGGCACGATGGATCCCATCCATTTGCCATTGAGCCGGGCGGCCAGACGAATACGGTCGCCCGTGAT
The DNA here is from genome assembly GCA_964529305.1 of uncultured Solibacteraceae bacterium. Lineage (GTDB taxonomy): Bacteria > Acidobacteriota > Terriglobia > Bryobacterales > Bryobacteraceae > CAZGUX01. The sequence goes on from CAZGUX010000149.1 coordinate 11,399, forward strand.
CGCCACCGTGCGTCGGGCCCAGAGCGCCTCGAACAGGGACTCGCGGGACAGGTCCTTCGCCCAGATACCCGCAAGGCCCTCGCCGTACGCCCCCGGATATCCAAGATGATCGTCCGAACTCGCGATCACACCCATGTGGACGCCCTTCGACAAGGCGTGCTGCATGGTATTTCTGGTCCAACGGCCGCCCATGCTGTGAGTCAAATAGTCGCGCGGTCCACGGTCGCTCTCCGAGAGGCCGTGCTCCGAATAGATTTCCATCACTGGACTGAGCGACGGATCGATGTACTGCCAATTGGCGCCACGCCATCCCTCCTTGTAGGCCAGATGGTGAGGAATGATCGTGGTTTGGGTCGATCTCGCGTACTCTTGCAGGCCGCGGACGTGGTCGAAGTACTTGAGAGGCTTCCCGTCCTCGCGATAGTACAGGCAGTAGTCGCCGAATTGACTCGAGTGCCACTCGTAGGCCAGAAACGAAACGAAGCGGCCCGGCCGATTATGCGCGGCAGCCAACTTTTGCACCTTGGGCCAACTCTCCTGGAGGACCTTGAACCCCTTCACCCATCGTTGGTGGGCGTTGTTGGGCATCACCGGCATGTCGTGCCATTGCGCATGCGGCGTGAAGGCAAGAAAGTCCAGGTGGCCGAGGGCGATGTCGTAGGTGCGCTCAATCGACCCTTGCGCGTAACCGATGGCGTTGTGGTTGTGCAGGTCTCCCCAGAAGAGAGCGAATTCCGAATCGGCCGCACGGGCCTTGGAAAAGGGAACTGCCGCCCACATCGTTCCGGCCGTCATCCCACGAAGCCATTGCCTTCGATTCGGTGGAGCCATCCCCTCAGCATACGCGCGTACAGCGGACGGTGTTAATCCGGTTGACTCAGCCGGCGGTTGAGCGAGATCTCAAGGGCCATGGTCGCACGGGTCACTGACGCTTTGACCAACGAACTTCAGACTGAAGGTCAACCACGCCGGCGCGCGAGACGTTGTCGATGACCTCGAAGCTGAGAACGTCGTCAATCCAGTCCAGGCTGCTCCCGTCCTGGTGTTGCAGCGCGACCGTCAGAGTGTACTCCTGCGGAGCCAGCCAACATCGGAAGGAGAAGGACAGTTCGAGGTGTTCACCCGCGTCGAAGGTGCCCAGATGGACGTTCTCGATTTGCGTGTTGGTCCCGTAGATGTCGATACCGATTCGGTTTCGGATGAGGATGCCGACCATCGGCTCTTGCACCGGCCTCGAGAATCGGGCCGCGATCCTGACGACGCAACATTCGCCGCTCCTGACCGAGCGGAGAGGCTCATGGGCCCGATTCTGGAGTTCGACGGCAATGACTTCGGCGGAACGGTCTCCATGCCGGTGACTCCCCATTCCGGGTTGAACCTCAGCGGCGTCCTCATGCCGCTGTTTCTCCAGGACGATCCCGATGTAGTGATTGATGACATCTTTAGGCACTCCCCGGCCCTCGATGGCGCCGTTCATCAATAGGATGGTCTGATCGGACAGTCGTTTCACGAGGCCCAGGTCGTGCGAAACGAACAGAATCGTGGTCTGGCGTCTCCGCAACTCCTCAAACTTGCGTACACAGCGATTCGAGAAAACGGCGTCTCCGACCGCCAGTGCCTCGTCCACAACCAGAATATCCGGCTCAACATGAATGGCGGTCGAGAACGCCAGGCGGACGTACATGCCGCTCGAGTACTCTTTGACGGGCCGGTCAATGAATCTTCCGATCTCTGCAAATTGCTCAATCATCGGAAGGACCCGCGCAATCTCCGAGCGGCTCAGACCCATGATCTCGCCGTTCAGGTACACGTTGTCGCGCCCTGTGAACTCAGGATTGAAACCGGCGCCCAGTTCGAGCAGAGCGGCGATTCGCCCCTGGGTCAAAACCCGTCCCGAAGTTGGTTGGAGAACCCCACAAACCATCTGGAGAAGGGTGCTCTTGCCGCAGCCATTCGGCCCGATGATGCTCAGCGTCTCGCCGCGTTCCACGTTGAAGGTCACGTCGCGAAGGACCCAAAAGTCCCGTCCGCTCGGCGAGGTCGTGAAGGGTAGAAGAGTGCGCAGACGCTCTGTGGGACGATCGAACAACTCAAACTTTTTGAATAGATTCTGGACGAGCACCACTGATGTCTACGATAGGAGACAACGATGGCCCGGCACAACTCGCGTCTGTCAGCTCTGATAGCTGCACTTGCGGTTTCCTGGCGGGATCGGGACGGCGTAACCGACGAGGCAGAACTGGTCCAACGCCCAGATCACGGCTGATTCGAGTCCTGCACCCTTCGTTAGATTGAGTTCCTCAGTCCAGGGGGTCGTGTAATCGGAGACGCCAATCAGATGACTCGCTGCCGAGCGCGGAAAGCCCTTGTTGAGCGGGAAGACCACGGCGGTCTGGGCTTTGTTCAGGTCTCGACCGAAGGTATAGCCAAAGTTCTCGGTTTTGAGGCATTCCAGTTGGGTTGGTGTCCATGAGCTCTCCGGGAAATTGGTCGCGAGGTTCCACGCACCCTCATTGACATCGAGTGGAAACAACACTTCAAATTTGGCGTCCGCAAACGACTGACGCACGAAGCTCATGACGTCGCTGGTGAACGACCCGATCAGCCCTCTGAGGTATTGCGTTTCCGTCGGATACATCGCAGGATCCAGGTCGTTCGACGAAAACAGCGGCAGCGGACGCCCGAACAGGCTCTGAAAGGTGCTGGTAGTGTAGTGATCGTAGTAGGGCATTCCCGAGTTGTTTGGGAAATACCACCATTGCACCTCGCCAAACTGCAAATATACCGGCGTCTGGGCATCCGACATAAGTTGAGCCATTTCTCGGAACACGCTCCTCCAGAACATCAGGCTCTCCGGTCCGAAGTTGGTCTGAATCGCTGGGGTGTTCAACTCCACGGGCTCACCGTCAGGGTAACGCTGGACGATCGAAGCTGTTGGGGAGGCGTCTCCGTGCTGGATTTCCATGCTAAATGCCACGGTCACGGGAATGTTGGCATTCCGCAGCGCTGCAAAGTAGCTGCTCGACCAGTCGCGGACCGCCCGGTTCAATCGTGGCGCCGCGCTCAGATCAGTTTGCCATGTCGGGTCAGAACCTCCATCGAAGAACCACTTCCCGGTGACGTCGTCATATCGCCCGGTGATGAATCCGTAGAAGCTTCCTCCACTGTCGTTCGGCGACACTGCGACCGATAGTGCGTTGCCCGATTGGCCAAGTGATCTCGACCGAATCGTCAGATGTGACCCGGTGGATTCCGCCCAGACCGCCATATACCCACTGTTCAGCAGGAGTTCAAACGCCTTCGCGATGCTCTCGGCCGTGTCGCCGATGAGATTCAGATGCTGGATGATCGTCACCGCGGACCCATTGCCGATACGCAACTCCGTCACAGCGCTGAAGGTCGGAGTCCCGACAAAATCGATGCTGGCGGACGCATACACGTTGCCGGCCGCCACCAGCTCATAGAAAAGCAAAGCTCCGGTGTAGTGGTTCGCGCGACCCCGAAACCCAAGTGACGTCAACATCCAGGCCGTCCGTTCCGGAGGAAGTGCAAGCGAATGGTCAGTGTCCCAGTCGGTTGCCAGTGTGACGACCGGGTCCTCGCACGCACTTGGCAGGACCTCTTGCGGGTACGCGATCTCGAGATAATCGAAGTAGAGAATACCATTGGTGCCAGTACGCCGGAGAGTCACTACATGTTCCGAGAGGCCCGGCCACACTCCAACGGGAAGCCTGACGAGCAGATCCTCGCCCTCCACTTTCGCATCCCCGCTAACGACGGGTATGTCATCTACCGCGACCTCCAATCCGGAGGCTGACGCCGTTCGTCGAATGCCGATGAACAGACAGTGTTGCCCTGAGGCGTGATAGCGGATGCTTACCGCCGCCTCGGCTGATGCACTGTAGCGTAGGGAACCACCCGAGTAGTTACCTAACTCTCTGGTCCACTGTCCTGTGTATAACAGGCCAGGATCATCGTCCTCGACCCGTCGCGACCCGGGTCCTGCCACTTGATAGCGCGTGGAAGTGCCAGTGACCTGCCACTCCGTCACCAGGACTGAGAACTCGCAGCGCTCAAAGCTCGACTCTTGGAGGTTGGCGGAGTACGTCCAGCGCATCTTACGGACATTGCTGGTTGGGATCGTGTTACCGTCGACGTCGCGTAGATCTGAAAAATCCAGGCTGACCCGCCAGCGGGTGGGCGACGTACCGCCCGAGAGACTGCTTGCCGAGGGCTGCCAACTTTCCGTCCGGGCGCCCGCAACGTTGGCGTAGACCCCGACCCGATTACCGTTCACCCCCGTCGTACTTGTTTCGAAGGTCGATCCGATTCCGGTGAAGTAGAGGGTGATGCTGGAGCCGGCCGCGCTCGCTGTCATCATCGAGTCGGCGGCATTGATCGACGCTGTCAGGCCGGCCACAATATCGCTGAGGCTCTCGCCGGTTGACACGTGATGGGTGAAGTGCTCGGATAACCAGGCTAACTCGACGTAGTCGCCAGGCGTCGGAGTCCCTCCCAGGGAAAAAGACGCCGAGGCGGGCGCGTACGATCCCGCCACGGCAACTGCATGTGACCTCAAGGACACACGCCGTACTGTTTCGTCGCCGAGGCTATTCTCGGTCCACAACCGAAGATACGGCCAGTCGACCGTTGGGAACAGGTCTGAATCCATGGGTATGCAGTTGGTTCTCTCTTCCTCGTAGGTCAGCTGCACGCCGCTCAGGTCACCATCGGGCAGTTTCCGAAACAGGGGATGCTCAAAAGTGTTGTCCCGATTCCATTCAATCACCGCCCAGTCAAATTGCTGTCTCCAGCTTCCGGAAACGTGGAACCCCGTCGGCGAAGCATGACTCATCGCCGCGACCGCCGAAGGGCGTTCGAAATAACATTGCAGATCGCGATCAGGGCGGAGTTTCGTTAAGTATTCAGCCATGGCTTTGTCTGGCTACAATTGAATCGTTAAGGTCAGGTCGCTGCCCGGCGTTGCAGCGCCGACCGATACGATGTCAAGAGATAGTCTCGAACCTTCCTTTAGAACCGGAAGATCAAGTCCGTTGACGGTATTCGATGACGTCGATCCGTTGGCAATGGTCATCGTGCAATAGTCCGTGGTATTCTGCCGTAGCCGAAGCACGATACCGGGACCCGCTGTTCCAGTTGGCGCTTGTTGGACCACCGCGCTGACAAAGCCGACGCTGCGGTCTCGCTCAATTGTGAAATCCGGTACCGAACGATCCTGAATTGCCAGGAAGCCTTCGGCAGTGAAGACAATCTGGCCTCCCGACAGCGTTCGCAAGCCGGCGTCAATGGTCTGAGTGACACAGGCTGAGCCGACAGGACTCAGGCCGATGCCGTTCGCGACTTGAACTTCCGCGCCAGCGATACGAGCGTTTGGAAGTACAACCGGGTGCCTCCAGTTTCCGCTCGCTGGACTGCCAAAGAAGTCTCGAGGGAACGATATAGTAGCCGCCTGCTCGGACAACGCAAACACGGGTCTGCTTTCGGCATGTATTGCCGGGTAACTGTTCAGCGCGCCTCGAGTCACTCGAAGCTCACTTCCCCCCGATAATACTTCCACGACATGTAGCAGCTCTCTGTCGACCTGCACATACGTTCCGGAAGAAATGGAGTGTGGCGTTGTGACACTGATCACATCCCCGCTTTCCTGGGCTGCGGCCGCGAGGCTGACACCGGGCGCTCCGGCCAGCTCGTTCCAATAGAACAAACGCAGTATTCCCGCGGTGACCCCTCGTGTGTTGGCCAGGTCAGCAAAGGATATTCCTGCCAGCTCAACGATGCCTTTGCCGCTCGGAGGAAGAGATAGTGAGAATTCCGGTGTCGGCGGTGGCCCGAGGTCGTACCCCTGAGCACCCCCACCACCAATCGTCCAGCGACTCACCGTCGCGAGCTCTGCGGGCGACTCCACGTCATTCGCGTTTGCTGAACGGCCTGAAATGTGAACGGTTGCGCCTGAACGGTTTGGCGCCAGGAGTGTTCCTGGGCTGCTGCTCGCTGCTCCGCCAAAGCGCCAAACGCTTTCCGCAATCACGAAGACACTGCTGGCGTCTGGCGTTTCAGCCCAGGGTCGGCCCAGTGTCAATGTTGTCTCATTGTTGGACACAATCCCGCGTTCCTGGCCTCGTCCCCGTCCGCGCGTGATCCTCGCCACGCGTCCCCGATGTTCGTTCAACTGCATGAGAAGCGCTCCGTTGCCGATCTCATGCTGCCCATGGATCGTTGCGGAAACCTCTGGTTGGATCTCAAATCGCCAGTAGAAGTTTGCATGGTGAAATCCGGGATCCCTGGGAGTGGCGATCTGGCATGCAGATCCGGTATCGGTGTACTCCGTGGCTGTGGGCAGGTCTGAGGCAAGAAGATACAGTTCAGCGGGGCTGCCACCGCGGTATACGCGAAACGTGGAAGTCCCGGGTGGGAAGCTTAGTCCTTTGAGCGTAACTGTCCGGTCATCGGTTCCCGGAGGAATGGCCGCGCGCACGAGAAACGAGATGTCGCTCTCCTCGCCGGCCATCCCGACGGCGCTGACGGCGTAGTATAGAACCTGATCGCCTTTAATGGCTCCCCCGGAACTGATCACTGCCGCCAGGCTGAGTAGTGGAACCCCCGCCTCGAAGCCTCGTCCCTCGGCCGGTGCTGTGAACCCGGCCAGGATTTCCACCGCGGACCCGCCGTCCGATTCGCCAGAAACTCTCTCCGACAGGGCGAAGTCGACGTTCCCGTCCGCGTCTATGGTGGCCCCCATCAGTGGTTTTGGAACCCTGAGCCAGGCGGTTGGTTGCCGCTGGCTCCCGCGGCCGCTCGCTTCACCCGTGTTGACATCGCCAAACCATTCGTCTTTGTGGATTTGTGCCGTGACTTTGGCGGAACGAAATCCGGAACTGGGCTCGAGTTTGATCACGCGGAATGGTTGCCGCTGAAAGCCCTCCCTTAGATACGTCAACGTGATGAGATCACCCGGCTGCAACCCGATGGCTCGGACGCTGGTTTCAAATTCCACGTAGGTGTTACCGCTGACCGAACGGTCGAGGCACAGCTTCAGGATTCGCGCAGCCTGATTGAAGTTGGCGATGCCGGCAGCGTAGACGGCACCGCCAATCTCCTGACCAATTCGGCGAACGTCGTCAAGGTCCACCATGGACAGGCTGTCTTGTTGGAACTCGTTGAACTCATCCTGAAACTCCACCGCGAATCGGTTGGGTGTGTCGCTGGTTGACCTCGCGAAAACCCCAAGCGTCGACTCGCCTCCTTGCCGGCGAACGATTCCGCCGAAGCCGGTTGTGCCGTCGCCGAATTCGTATGCCGGCCAGCCTCCGTTCAGTGTGCTCGTCGCGTTGCTTCCTGCGGGCTTTACTGGCTGCTGAAGAGCAAGTGTGTTCTCTACCTTGACCTCGAGCCGTCCGGCCATGGAGTAGGTCAGAAACAGCCGCGCTGAGTTACGGATGCTGCGCACGACATCGGCGCCTGTACGCCGTTTCCGGAGTGCGAGATTGCATTGAAACCGCGGGATTTGAACAGGGTTGCCGTGAAGGTCTTCCGCCTCGATGGTTTGCTCGCAAAAGGCGGCCGCTCGCGCAAAACTCCCGAAGTCCACCTCATCAGTTCGCCAGCCAGTCCGGCGCAAGACGTCAAGGAGGATCCAGGCCGGGTTATTGCTAAACCGTGTTCCCGAAAATTCGCCGCTTTCCGAATAGTGGGGAAGTCTGAGGCCTTTCATGAGGACGCTCAACCTGGGCAGGTTCTGGCCATCATCGATTCGGTTTGGCACCACAACCGACAGGTACGCCATACTCCCATAGGGGTCCCCCTGGGCATTGCCGGCTCCGTCCTTGAAATCGAGATTGAATCCCCCCGTGCGGGTGCCGGCGCTGATGACGTTGAACCAACCCGTGCCCGTCATGTTCCTGCCGTTCATGCCGAGAGGGATCTCAATATCGTTAACCACAACTTTGAGAACTTCCTCGATTTCACCAAGACCCAGCAGCACTTCGAAGTGCGTCAGGTTGCCGTCATTTCGAGAGAACACCACCGGCGGTGTACACCAGGCGGTTCCATACACAAGGGGAACGAAATCATTGAATCGGGCCTGGTTGTCGACTACTGGTGACTGGTGCCATGCTCGATCGCCTGAAGTTCGAACCAGGATGGAAGCGGGCACAAACTCGACTCCCCCAAAGCGTTTCGTCGAGCGGAGTGACGAGTCTTCGCTGAACATCCCTCGCTGCTGGCAGTCCTGGCGTGTGTAGTTGCACCCGCTGAAAGGGTTCGTTCCATTCAGATTACCAGTGCCTCCCTCGATATCCGGCGAGTAGCCGCATTTGAAGAAAATGGAGTATT
>CAZGUX010000150.1:0-45440 GCA_964529305.1 uncultured Solibacteraceae bacterium
AGTACTCCGCCATGCCACGTCCCCGCATTCGCAAGTCGACTTGGGCCGGGCATTGGCGGCACACCCGCGCGTTGTTCTAGAATCGGTCACGGGCCTCTTGCCCCAATGCGACTCTCATGTTCCAACCCAACTTTGAAACCACCCCGCCCGCCCTCGCGGAAGGCATCCGCTTCGAGCAGGACGTCCCGATCCCGATGCGCGACGGCACCCAGCTGGCCACGGATCTGTACCTGCCGTCCACGCCGGGCCCCCACCCGGTGCTGCTCGAACGGACACCGTATGGAAAACACCAGTCCGTGATGGTGCGGATTCAAGCGCCCCAGTATCTGGCCGCCCATGGATTCGCCGTCGCGGTCCAGGACACCCGCGGCCGCTATGCTTCGGAAGGCATCTGGTATCCCTTTCTCGAGGAGGCCTGGGGTGAGCAGCGCGATGGCTTCGACTCGGTCGAGTGGCTGGCAAACCAACCGTGGAGCACGGGCAGCGTCGGCGCTTTTGGTGGATCGTTCGCGGGCTTCAACCAGTACCTGATGGCCGGCGATCCTAATCCGCACCTCGGCGCCATGTTCACCCGCCAGGCGCCGGCGAGCCTTCGCAACGAATGGGTCTATCGCGGCGGCGCCTTCGAACTCGGGTTCATGTTCATGTGGGGAGCGCGGCAATCGCTCGAGACGCTGCGCCATCGCGCGACCGTGATGGATAGGGAGAGCAGCCGGAATCAGATGGCGCTGCTGTCGTCCCGTCCGTTGGCGGCGAGTCCCCTGTTCTCCGATCCCTTCGCCTGGCTCAAGGACTATCTGCTTCGGCAGGAGGATCCGGACTACTGGCGGCAGTGGGACGTTTCCACGCAGTACGCCCGGTTTGAGGTTCCCACGTATCATCTCGCGTCCTGGTATGACATTTTCCTCGGCGGCACGCTGCGGAATTTCATCGGCATGCGGGCGCACGCCGCAACGCCGGAAGCCCGCCGGAAGCAGCGCCTGACCATCGGGCCGTGGATGCACGGCCCCGCGATGGCCGACCCGGTAGCCGGCCGCTACACCGGCGAGATCGATTTCACGGACGCGGCACGCTTTGACTATCGGGAAGCGATGGCCCAGTGGTTCGATCTGACGCTGAGCGGTAAGGTCAACGCGCTGGCCGATGCCCCGGCGGTGAACTACTTCATGATGGGCGCCAATCAATGGAGGACCGCGGAAGAGTGGCCCCCTCCCGGTATCTCGTTCCGCAATCTTTACTTCCACTCGGAGCCCAGCGGCAGCGCGCGCTCGGTGAACGACGGCAGCGCCCAGTGGCATCCTCCGGCCTCCGAAGCGCCGCCGGCCGTCTTCGTCCACGATCCGGACAAGCCTGTTCGCTCCGCCGGCGGGAATACTTTGTACTCGCTGCACGAGCAGAAGCCCGGGGAGCAGGGGGGCTTTGCCGAGTTGAATGCCCAGGCCGGTTCGCACGACCAGCGTCCGATCGAGGGCGAGTGCCTCACGTTTACCACTCCGCCGCTCGATGCGGACCTCGACTTGGCGGGGCCGGTCATCGCGAAATTGTTCATCTCGTCGAGCGCGGTGGACACCGATTTCGTCGTTCGGCTCTGCGACGTGCATCCCGACGGGCGGTCGATGCTGGTCTGCGACGGCATCCAACGGGCCCGCTATCGCGACTCGGACTACGAACCTTCCCTGCTCGAACCCGGACGGGTGTACGAACTCAGTGTCGATTTGTGGGCGACGAGCATTCGCCTGTTCGCAGGCCACCGGATCCGTGTGGTGATCAACAGCAGCAGTTTCCCCAGGTTTGACGTGAATCCGGGGACAGGCGAATCCGGGGCCACAGCCTCGCGGGTAGTCCAGGCCGAGAACCGTGTGTACGCGGACGCCCTCCGGCCCTCGCACATCGTGCTGCCAGTGTTGTAGTTGCGGCTGCTCTAGCCGCCGCAACGGGAAATGGATCCACCAAAGCGATTACAGGAACGCGTCGCAGCCCCGAGCGTCAGCGAGGGGGTTGCGATTCATCCGTGCCCCGACCTTGTATCCGTGCCGCGACCTTGTATCCGTGCCCCGACCGTCAGGGAGGGGCCGCTGTCCCAACGTCGGCACACACGCTTCAAGCGAGGGCTTTCGGCGATCCGGAGGATTCAACGAGAGCGGCCAGAGGGTACAAATCCTCTCGGGTCCATCCCCTGTCTCGGGGCTTTTGTGACAGGGACGCCGTTCGATGTCTGCGGTGGCGTTCGGTCTCTTGGTCGAATGAGCGCTGTTGCTCAGCAATTCCCTTGGGCAGCGGAGTGACTTGATTTCTCGACCTGATTCCCGCCATATGCCGCTTGCCCTACGGATTCCCACCCACGATCGGCACGTGCAGCACCGTGACGGCTTTTTGCTGGAGCGCCCAGCGTAGCTTGGGTTCGATCTCGTCCCTCGTCGCCGCCACCGCGCCGCGCGCGCCCAGCGACTCGGCCAGTTGATCGAATTTCACAGGACCGAGCGAACTCGAGATCGGCTCCCCGAATTGGCGGATATGCCCCGTCCGTGTGATCCCCCAGCCCAGATCGTCGGCAACAATCGCCACGAAGTGCAGACCCTGCCGGGCCGCGCACTCGAGTTCGGCGACGTTGAAGGTAAACGCGCCGTCGCCCACCAGCAACACCACCGGACTCTCCGGGCGCGCCAGGCGCGCCGCCATCGCACCAGCGAGTCCCCATCCCACCACTCCGCTCCGCCCGCAGGTCAGCCAATGCGGCGGGTAGCGCTCCGTCAGGAGATGATGCGCCCACTGCCCAACGCTGCCCGCGTCAATCAACAGCGACGCGTCGTCGCTCAGGACGCGCCGCAGCGCTTCCAGGATGTCCAGCGTGTGAGTCCCGGCGGCGCCCTGCTGCCGGGCCTTCTCTTCCACCGAGCGCCGGAACGTTTCGCGCCGGTCGAGGACTTCTTCCAGCCACGCGGCATGAGCGGGCATAGGGGTCAACCGGCGATCCAGTTCCGCCCACCCGCGAGTGAGCCGCACCACGCGAGCGCCGTGTTGTAGATATCCGACACGATAGTCTGAAATGGCGCCAGCCATCACCACGCAATCGGATTGCTCAAAGAACCCTGGTGTTCCGCTGAGCGCGCCCTGGATGCCCGCGAAGGCCGGGCTTGGCTTCTCGACCACGCCGCGATCCCAAATCGGCACGACAAAGGGGATCCGCAGGCGCTCACAGCAGGCGATCAGCGCCGCGCCTTCGTCTGCGTACCAGACGCCGGAACCCGCCACCACGATCGGGCGTTCGGCGGCGGCAATCGCCCGGGCCGCTTTCTCCATGTCCTCGTGGAAGACGGGAGCGGCGATCGGCGTACGGAGGGCAGGGTGCTCCCCTTCCGCTCGCTGGATGTCCATCGGGAATGTGAGGTGCACCGGTCCCTGCGGTTCGGCCATCGCCACGTCCAAGGCCTCTTCCACAATCTGGGCCGCCCGGTCGGGATGATCGATGACGCGCGCGTACTTGGTCACCGGCCGCGCCATCGCCACCTGGTCCATGTCCTGGAAGTGGCCCATCCCGGCGGTACGCACGGCCGCCGCGCCGCTGATCAGCAGCATCGGCGACCCGTCGAACCAGGCGTTCACGACGCCGGTCAAGGCGTTGGCGTGGGCTACCGCGCTCGACACCGCGCAGATCCCGGGCCGTCGCGTCAGCCGCCCGTAGTAGTCGGCCATATAGCCGGCCGTCTGCTCGTTGCGGGTATCCACCAGGCGCAAGCCGGCTGCTTTCGCCGCATGAAACAAAGGGTCCAACCCGTGCCCGCACAACGTGGCGATCCACTCGACGCCTCTTTGTTTAAGGACTTCGACAAACTGTTCAACCGCGGTCATATCCGCTCCGAATTATATCGGCTCGAACGCATCGAAGCGCTGACCATTCCTGCTGTCGTCCATTTTTCCCGTGAACGGCTCTTCTGGTCGATCATGATGGTCAGTCCTTCATGATATTCTGAATTCATGCAAGGACCCATCCAGATCAAGCGCCCCGATGTGGTGGAGGACGCTCGCGCCTTGGCCGCCTTGACCCGTGTCTCCATCACGGAAGCCGTGGGAAATGCCGTCAAGGCTCAACTGGCGATCGAGCGTGTGAAGGCGAGCGCCAGGCTCTCCAAGCGTCGTATCCACGCCGAGCGAGCGTTAGCAGAATTGCGCCGTCTGCCGGTAGTCGGCCCCGAACTATCCGATCGTGACCTATACGATAGCGAGGGACTCCCGAAGTGAAGATGGCGGTTGATGCGTCGGCGATTCTGGCGATCCTCCTGGATGAGCCCGAAGCGGATCAGTACTTGTCCAAGCTCCTGGGTGCAACCAGCGCCCGGATCTCGGCAGTGAACTGGTGGGAAGTCCAGGTGCGCATGCGGACGCGGCACGGTGAAGTCGGCGAAGCGAAGTCGGCTGCATGGATGGAAAGTATCGGCCTGATTGTGGAACCGGTGACACCGGCCCAGGCCAGAACCGCTGTGACCGCGTTTGCCCGCTATCAAGGCCGGCCCGCTCGGCTGAACATGGGTGACTGCTTCGCGTACGCGCTGGCGCGAGAAGGAGACATCCCCCTGCTTTACAAGGGCGAAGACTTCAAGCATACGGATCTGCGGGCGGCTTGAAGCCAGTTCCGACACCTAACGTTTCCGGCGAAGATCCATAATCAGTGCCATGACGAGTTGCTCGATCTCATCCCGCACCGCGCGGTATTTGCGGTCGTTCATCCCGTAAGGATCGTCCACCGTCCACTCCAGTACCTGGCTGTGCCGCTCGACCGGCAGGCCGCTCATGTTGACGACCAGGTCAAAGAAGTTCGGCGGGTACAGGCGAAACGGCTTGGGGAAATGCTCGGAGACGTCGATGCTTTTCTCTAGCATGATGCGCCTTGTTTCTTCTGGCACCGCGATCGCCGGGAACATCCCGGCACTGTACGGTTCCATCACATCCGCGCCGTAGGTTTTGGCGAACCCCTCGGCCATCTGGCTGCGGCAGGCGTTGCCTATGCAGACGAAGGCGACTTTTGGCTTGCCCGGCGTCACGTCGACCCTACAGTTTGGAGAGGAAATGTTTGTGCACCCGGAGATCCGGGGTCAGTTCGGGATGGAACGTCGCTGCCAGATGCTTGCCCTGTTCCACCAGAACGGGGACTCCGTCCGCCACGGCCAGCACCTTCGTGCCTTCTCCAACCCGGCGAATGATGGGAGCGCGGATGAACACGCATTCGAGATCGCCGGAACTCCGGTCCAACAACGAGTGGTCGGGCGTGATGTGGGTAACGTGACTATCCACCTGACGCCCATACGCGTTGCGCTCCACCGTCAGGTCCATCAGGCCAAGGGACTTCTGGTGCGGATTGAGGACATCGGTCGCCATCAGGATCGCTCCCGCGCACGTGCCGAAGACCGGCAAGGCCTGGCCGAACGCGCACACGGGGTCGAACAGGTTCTCGTCCTCCAGCAGCTTGAGAATGGTCGTGCTCTCCCCGCCGGGAATGATCAGCCCGTCGAGGCCGACCAGATCCTCCGCCTGCCGCACCAGGAAAACCGCTGCCCCGGACGACTCCACGGACTTCTGATGCCGCTCGAAATCTCCCTGCAGCGCAAGGATGCCGACTCGTTTCATGATGTTCAACCTGTGGTTGGAGGGCCGGCCCTTCGACCGGCCCTTCCGCCGTTTGTTACCAGCCGCGCGTTTGCAGCATTTCCGACTCGGGGATCTTCGAGATTTCCAGACCCGCCATGCCGATGCCCAAACCTTCGCTGGCTTCCAGCAGTTTTTCCGGATCCTTCCAGAAGGTCACCGCCTTCACCACCGCGCGCGCCCGCGCGTCCGGATCGTCGGACTTGAAGATGCCTGATCCGACGAACACGGCTTCGGCGCCCAAGGCCATCACCAGGGCAGCGTCCGCCGGAGTCGCCACGCCGCCCGCCGAGAAATTGGGAACCGGCAGGCGTCCCTCGCGGGCTACGTACTCCACCAGAGGATATGGAGCCTGCAGGTTTTTCGCCGCCGTGAACAACTCATCGGAGCCGAGCGTGGTCAACTGCTTCATCTCCTTCTGAATCGTCCGCATGTGCCGAACGGCCTCGACGATGTTGCCCGAACCGGCTTCGCCCTTGGTCCGGATCATCGCTGCGCCCTCGGCAATGCGGCGCAACGCTTCGCCCAGGTTACGCGCGCCGCACACGAACGGCGCCTTGAAGCGGTGCTTGTCGATGTGGTTCTCTTCATCGGCGGGAGTCAGCACTTCGCTCTCGTCGATGTAGTCCACGCCCAGCGCTTCCAGAATCCGCGCTTCCATGAAATGGCCGATACGCGCCTTGGCCATCACCGGAATACTGACGGTCTTCATGATTTCGCGGATCTTGGAGATGGGCGCCATGCGCGCTACCCCGCCTTCCTTGCGAATATCCGCCGGAACCCGCTCCAGGGCCATCACCGCCGCCGCGCCCGCCTTCTCGGCGATCAGCGCCTGTTCGGCGTTGGTGACGTCCATGATCACTCCGCCCTTTAACATCTCGGCCAAGCCGACTTTCACTCGAAACGTCTCATCTCGAATCATTTGACTTCTCCTCCCCATCCGGGACCTTGCCCGGCGGCAAATCTGTGTCCTACAGGATTGCCGGTTCCATCTGCAATCCCGCCGCTGCCGGCGCCTCCGCCCCGCGGAAGGCGTCGCCCAGCAGCCGTAACCCTTGTCCGATCTCCTCCGGAGTCAATCCGGCAAAACTCAACCGCAGCGTTCCCTTGTCCCGGCGCGAAATCCAGAAGTACTTGCCGGGCAAATACGTGACCCGCCGCATCTGCGCGCGAGGCAACAGTTCTTCCGCATCCATCGGCTCCGGAAGAGTGACCCAAAGGTTCATTCCTCCCTCTGGACGCGTGAACCGTGTCCCCGCTGGAAGGAATTCTTCGCACGCCTTCAACACGGCATCCAGGCGCGCGCGACCCGCCTCTCGAATGCGTTCCAGGTGATTCTGCAGGCGGCCCGTCTCGACGAATCGCAGCAGAACGGCTTGGGCCAGTTGGTCCGTATGAAGGTCGCACAACTGCTTGGCCTCCGCCATGCGGGCGATGAGCGGCGCCGGCCCCAGCACCCATCCCACGCGCAGACCCGGGAACGCCATCTTGGAAAAGCTGTGCAGTCTCACCACGTGGCCCGAATCATCCAGTTGCTTGAGCGGTGTGACGGGGTCGCCCCGGTACCGCAGGGAGCCGTACGTGTCGTTCTCCACCAACACGACCCCCAATTTGCGGACGACCGCGGCGATCGCAATCCGATGTGCCAGGGGAATCGTCGCGCCGGTCGGGTTCTGGAAGTTTGGCGTCAGCACCAACAGCCGCGGCCGTTCCTGTTCCAGCACCCGTTCCAAATCGTCAATGACGACTCCGTCATCGGCCACTGGAATACTGACGACCCTCGCGCCGGACCGCTGGAACAGGTTGCGGACACCCGGATACACCGGATCCTCGAGCGCCACCGAATGCTGCGCTCCCCGCACCAGGACCCGATCGAGCAAATCGAGCGCCTGCTGGCATCCGCTGGTTACGAGCAGGTCGTCGTCGGGGCCCAGCAACCCCTGCTGCCGCGCTTCTTCGATCAGGTACTTCCGCAGAGGAGGGTATCCGGATGGCGGCCCGATCTGCAGGATCGCCGGCGCCGCGCTGGCGTGCACCACCTCTTCCACCGTCTCCTGAAGCTCAGCCATCGGAAACAACTGCTCGGAAGGACGCGCCGACGCGAAGCTGATCGTATCCGGCAACACCGCCGCCGGCGGTGTATCTCCGTTGAGCGGACCGAGCAGGTTGTTCCAATCCAGGCGTCCGTCGCCTCGCGATGGCCCGATGACGAAGCTACCCTTGCCCACCTGCGTGCGAACCAGTCCTTCCGCGTCCAGCAACTCGTAGGCGGCGGCGATGGTTGAGCGGTTGAGGTTGAGCGATTGCGCCAGGTCCCGCATCGCCGGCAACCGGGTTCCGGGTGCAAAGTACCCCGATTCGATCGACCCTCGAAAGTAGTCGAAGACCTGCCGGTAGAGCGGCACTTCGGAAGCGGTGTCGAGCCGGGGCGTCACCATTTTTCGGCAGGCACTACCATACCAAATTGGTTGGCCCAAAGCAACGCAACCATACCGCCGGGCGAGTCAACCGATCCGGATTGGTACGCTTCCAGGCAAATTGGCTGACTAGACTCCGAGCTTGCGGTACTCCGCGCGCAGATTGCTGAAGTACTGACCCAAGCCGATGACGTCGGCTCCGGACGTCAGGAAGCGGGCTCCTAACTCCATGAGTCGAGGGGCGCTTGCCGGCGACATCGGAGTGCCCCAGTGCTTTCCGTTGGCCTTACAAGCGGCCGCCACCCGATTGATGGTGTCGGCAATGGCTGGATGGCTCATGTCGCCGGGAGCCCCGAGGGCGTGGGCCAGATCGCCGGGACCGACGTAGACGATGTCCACGCCGGGAACCGCGCAGATTTCCTCGATATGGGGCAATGCCTCCGGATCTTCGATCTGCACCGCGAGGAACGTCTCCTCGTTGGCCCGGCGGATGTAGTCCGTCACCGGCAGAAAGCAGTATTCCCCGTCATAGTTGCCGCCGTCGATGGGCCGCCGCCCGATCGGGTGAAACCGCGTATTCCTGACGATGTAGCGAGCCTCGTCGGCGTTCATGCAGTGGGGTACCATCAGGCCAGTGGCGCCGAGTTCGAGGGGGCGAACCCAATCGGAATAGCTGCCCTTCGCCACCCGGACCATCGTATCTACGTTGTGCACGGCGGCGGCGCGGATGAGGTGGCCCAAGCGGTCCCAATCGTAGGGACCGTGCTCCTGGCAGAGCCAGATGCAGTCGAACCCGCAGAGGCCGATCATGTCGGCAATCATCGGGTCGCCGGTGTTCATCTTGGTGCACAGGGCAGATTGGTTTGCCGCTAGTTTGGCGCGGACTCGACTGGTACGCATGGGAACTTCCTATGATGTCACACTCGAACGGGCGGCGATGCGTCGTTCTAAAAAGAGGGTCCCGGTCGCTTCCCCGATGAGCAGTGCGGGTTTGCGGGCCTTGCGATAATTGGTCAGGAGACAGCGTGAGGGTCGGGATTGTCACCACCTGGTTCGAGCGAGGGGCGGCGTATGTTTCCCGCCAGTACCGGCGGCAACTCGAGCGTCAGCACGAATTGTTCGTCTACGCCCGGGGGAACCATGCCGACTCCGCCGCGCCCGACCCGGCCTGGGACGACCCCAACGTCACCTGGGGGCGCGAGGGCATTGTTCCCGCGACGGCCTCGATCAACCTGGAGGATTTCCGGGCGTGGATCCGGTCGCGGGGCATCGAGGTGGTCCTGTTCAACGAACAGCATTGGTGGCCCCCGGTTTTGGAATGCCTGGACCTGAAAATCGTCACCGGGTCGTACGTGGACTACTACACCAGGCAGACAGCCCCTCTTTTTGACGCGTTCGATTTCCTGGTGTGCAACACGCGGAGGCACTACAGCGTGTTTGAGCACCACCCCCAAGCGATCTATATCCCTTGGGGTACGGATGTGGGAGTATTTCGGCCGTCCTCGTCCGCACCGAAGGTGCCTGGCACCGTTACGTTCTTTCACTCGGCGGGCATGAACCCGCCGCGGAAAGGCACGGACTTGCTGCTGCAAGCCTTTGCAAACGTGACGGATGCGGCGCGCCTGATCGTGCACACCCAGGTGAGCCTGCGTTGTCTCGAGAGCTGCCAGGACCTGATCGAGGGCTTGACGGGGCAGGGAAGGCTGGAGGTGGTCGAGAAGACCGTCGCCGCTCCCGGGCTCTATCATCTGGGGGATGTGTATGTGTACCCTTCACGGCTGGACGGCATCGGCCTAAGCGTCGCGGAGGCCCTGGCATGCGGCCTGCCGGTGATCACCACGAACGAGGGGCCGATGAACGAGTTCGTGACGGAGGAGACCGGCCGCCTGGTGCGGGTCGCGGAGAGAATGCCCCGCGGCGACGACTACTACTGGCCGTTTGCGATCCCGGACGTCAACGATCTGGCGGCGCAGATGCGGTGGTACGTGGAACACCGGGAACTCATCCCGGAATTGCAGCGGGCCGCGCGACGCCATGCGGAAGAGCGTCTCGACTGGTCGCGGAACAGTTCGGGAATGGGAGAGCAGTTCGCGGCCTTCAAGCCGCTCCGCACACCGCGACAGGCGGCGGCCGTGGAGGAAGCGCGAACGTTTGAAGGGCAACGCGCGCGGCAATCGCTGCGGTATTGGACCTCGTTTCACTTTCCCAAAGGTGTCGAGATCGCGAGAGGGTTGTACCGTACGTTGGCCCGGACGAGGTGAGTGTCAGTCCTTCAACTCGACGATAGTGGCCCCGGCGCCGCCTTCCATCTGCGACGCTTCGTAAAACCGCGCCACATGCGGGCTTGCGCGCAGCAGTTCGCCAATGGCCCGCTTCAGGATTCCCATGCCGTGCCCGTGCACGATCCGGACGCGGCTGGCAGTGGCCATCACCGCGTTGTCGAGGAACCGGTCGACCTCGTCGCACGCTTCCTCGGCACGTTTGCCGATAACATTCAACTCCTGCACCAAAGGGGCGAATTGCGGTGCGGGCCGGAAGCTGACGTTCTTCGGAAGTCTGCTCTCTCCGCCGGCGTCCGGCAGCACCTCGATGACATCGTCGATCGACACCTGCATCTTCAGGAATCCGGCCTCGACCTCGATCTTCTCGGGCGAGAGCTTGCGGCGGACGCGGGCCGGATCGCGAACGCCCTTCAGCCGGACGCGCGCGCCTTCTTCAATCTTCAAGACCGGGGCGGGAACCCCGGCTGAACTCGCCACCACCGTGGTTTGGAATTCCTCGCGAAGCTCACGGCGGGCGCGCGCCACCTGGCGCTGGGCATGGTCGGCAGCCTTACGGCTCTCCGAGGTCTCGCGAATCTTCTCCAGGGTCGACTGGGCGTCGCCTTCGAACCTGGCGAGCACCTGCTCCACGCGCTGCTCGAGTTCCTTCAGCTTGGCCGCTTCTTTCTTCTGCCATTCCTGTTTGAGATTTCGCTCGCGTTCTACCAGTTCCAGTTGAAGGCGCTTCGCCTCCGCCTCCGCCGCGGTTACCGAAGCCAGCTTCTCGTGCAGTTCGGCGAGGAAGCGGGCCAGATCCCGCTCGCGCGTCGACATCGCGGCGCGAGCCTGCTCCATGATGTACGGCGGAACGCCCAGCCGCATGGCGATGTCGAGGCCGGCCGACTTGCCAGGCAGGCCCACGGCCAGATAATAAGTGGGTTCGAGCGTGGCCTCGTCAAACCCCATCGAGGCGTTGATCACGCCCGGGGTGTTGGCGCCGAACAGCTTCAACGGCAGCAAGTGAGTGGAAGCGAGCGTGAAGGCTCCCACCGAGCGGAAGTGTCCCACCACCGCGACGCCGAGGGCTCCGCCTTCTTCCGGGTCGGTCGCCGCTCCGAGTTCGTCCATCAGGACCAGGGAATCCGAGGTGGCGTCGAGCAGCATCTCGCGGATGTTGGCGATGTGGGCCGAGAACGTGCTGAGGCTCTCCTGGATGGACTGGTTGTCCCCGATATCGGCCAGGACCTGCTCGAACAGCGGGAACTCCGCCTCGGTGGCCGGCACCGGAATTCCCGCGTGAGCCATGAGGGTGAGCAGTCCCACCGTTTTCAACGTGACGGTCTTTCCGCCCGTGTTGGGGCCGCTGATGATGAGGGTACGGCTCTCGCGATCCAGCTCGAGCGAGAACGGAACCACGCGTTTCTGTTTTCGTTTGAGAACATCCTCGAGGAGCGGATGCCGGGCGTCCCGCAGCGACAGGCGAGCGGCGCCGTCCTGGCTGAATCGCGGCCGGACACAATCGAACTCGACGGCGAAGCGGGCCTTGGCGAAGATCAGCTCCAGGTCGGCCATGGTGTCGAGGGTCCGCTGGATCGGCTCGGAATATTGCCGCAGACGTTCGGTCATCTCGCGCACGATGCGGTGGCACTCTCGCTGCTCGTCCTCGGTCAGGCGGACCAGGTCATTGTTGAGGTCGATGGTTTCCAGCGGCTCGATGAACAGCGTGTGGCCGGAGGAACTTGCGCCGTGAATCACGCCGTCGATGCGCTTGCGCTGTCCGGAAATGATCGGCACCACGAACCGGTCGTTGCGGATGGTGACGAGTTCGTCCTGCAGCACGCCTTCGTCGGAGTGCGATTTAAGGAATCGTTCCAGGGAATCCTGGATGGCTTTCCGCTGGCGCTCGATCTCCCGGCGCAGGCGCGACAGCGCGACGCTGGCGTGATCGGCCAGCGTCCCATTGGGAAGGATTTTGCCGGAAAGCTCGCGCAGCACGTCGCGAAACTCGCCGATCTCGAGGCCCCTGCGTCCGAGCAAAGGGAATCGGCCGGCCACGGCGGTGAGGTTGGACTTGATGTCGGCGGCCCGATTGAGAACGGTCAGGACCTCGGCCACCTCAGGCGCGTCCAGGACGCCGCCCTGCATCCGGAGCTTATGGCAAGCCTGGGTGATATCGGGAAGTTCCCGAAAGCTGATCCTGGGGACGCCGGCGCCGGGTTGGGCCGCGGCGCGGAGGTAGTGCGTGGCTTCTTCGGCTTCCGCCAGGTCGGCTTCGGCCCGCGCACGATCGCCGTGCGGTTCCACGTCTTCGAGGCGCGCGCGGCCGATCGGGCTCGAGAGATACCGGCCCACCAGTTCGCGCAGCGCCGCGAACTCCAGAATGTCCCCGCTCGTTCGCTTCATGGCTTCCGTTGAAAGGCTTTCTCGATCACGGGCAGGGTCCCCTCGGTGATGCGCAAAGCGTGTAGCCGGTCCCGGCGGACCCACTCCGCGCGGCTCGCGTCATCGCAAGCCTCCAGGACGCCACCAGCCACCCGGCACAGATAGTCGACGAGGACGTAATGGTATTCAGCCCGGCCTTGTGCATCTCTCATGATTCGCTCGAAGATCTCGATGACCCCGAGAAGTTCGACCTCGAGGCCGGTTTCTTCCCGCACCTCCCGGCGGACGGCCTGGTCCAGCATCTCGCCGGTCTCGACCACGCCGCCCGGCAGCGACCACCACCCTTTGAGAGGCTCCCGGCCGCGTTCCACCAACAGGACGGAATCGCCATCCAGGATGATGGCGCCGACACCCAACACTGGCCGCGCGGGATAGCGCCGATCGTCGCTACTCATAGGGTCCCATACCGGAGGCCATTCGAGGGACCGGCCGCAGATGCGGGTTGCGCGTGTACCCATCTGCCAAAAGCCCGAAGAAGCGAACAGTCAGGATCTGACCCATGTAATTCTCTGCCGGCGAATTCTTGTTAACGACCCTCATCTCGAAGGCTGTAGCCGCAACCGCGCACCGTGGTTAGTAGCTTCGCGCCCGATCCCATCTTTCTCCGAAGGCCCCTGACCAACACATCCACGACGTTACTGGACGCATCCATCCGGCGCCGCCATACCTGCTCCAATAGTTCGGCCCGCGCCACCGCTTTTCCCGCCCGCGATTCCAGGTACCTGAGAAACTCGAACTCCATGGCCGTGAGAGCGAGGCTCTGTCCGTTGACAATGAGCGCGCGCGCTTCGGGATCGAGCCGGCTTCGCGGTTTCACGCCCAGTTCTGCGGCGATCAAATCACTGATCCAGGCGTCGACCGATCCAGGGCCGAAATCGAGCACGGCCAGATGGTGTGTCACCCCATCCAGATCCACCGAATATCCTTCGGCGATCTGAAACCCGAGCGCTTTGGCAATAGGGCCATAAGTGACCAGGTCACACAGTGCGAGATAGCATCGGCGGAGCCGGGGTCGCAGTTCCATGTAGGAACGTTTGACGTCGAGCCAGCAGGCGGCCTGCACGCTTGAGGGCAGCTCGCCGGCTTCTCTGCCCAGCCACCGTCGCAGAAACACCGCCGTTTGCCCGGAAGGTATTGGGTTCTGCCGAAGGTGACGCCGCCAGGCGACGATCAGTGGATCCTCTTCCATCCGGGGCAAACTTCTGTCCCGCATCTCCAGGAATAAATAGAACCCGCTGGCCAGGCCAGTGTGGCTGCGGACCACACGGAACACGCCGGGCGCCGCCGTCCACCATCGCTTCAGAATGCGAGCCGCAGCCGAGGTTTCGTGGGCTGAAACGGCTTCGAAGATTGCGTCACGATCGCCTGGCCTCGCGGCTTCGACAGTCACGTCTTGAGAGTCGATCGGGAAGAATGCATCCCTCACCACCGGGTTCTGCAGTAGAAAGATCATCCCGCTGGTGTACGCCCACATCTGTCCTCGGCCGGCCGAACCGGCCTCAGTGCGAAACTGCCGCCAGGCTGCCTGGCGATAGCAGTGTAAGCGGCTTGGATCGGAAGAGCGGAGATTCTCGGCGACGGCTTCTCTTACAGAGTCATTGAGAATCACTCCCTCGTAGGTCGGCTCGACCAGCCAGGACTCGGCCAACCAGTCATAGGTCTCGGATGCGGAACCCGGCAACATGGCCTGCAACAAAGTCCGGGTTGTTTTGTGCACGACGGCGGCAGCTTCGACCGCCGCGCGATGCACAGGGTCTTCAACTCCCTCCAGATACAGTGCGGCAAGCTGGCGGAGCAGCGCTCGCATCGGGCCCGTCTCCAGTTGACCTGTCCGCGCACGCGAGGCTGCCACCAGTCTCAGGGCCAGCGGATGCCCTCCGGCAACCTGACATAGCCGCTCGGCCGTGTGCCCGGGAATGCCCGCTCGCGTAAGCAGCAGAAGACTGTCGGATCTGTTCAACTCACGCAAGGTCAGCACCCGGATGAGTCCTTGCCATTCGTGGGCAAAGATCCATGACGCACTCGGCGGGAAGCGGCTCGCCACGACGATTCGAAACCGCTCTTCCATGTCGGGAATGAAGGCTTGGCGGAACCATTCATCCAGCAGCAGGAAGCGCTCATAGGAGTCGAGGATCAGGAGAGTGCGCTGACGGCCCCAACGCTTTCGATGATTCGCCAGTGCGCGCTCAAAACCGCCCGGCGTGGGTTCGATCAGTCGGCAGTCCAATGCGACGATTTTTACACCCTTGGCCGCCGCCATCGACCGGAACTCCGCGAGCAGTGTCGACTTGCCAATGCCGGCGATTCCGCAGATCCAGGTTAGGAGCGGTCCGCCTTCTTCGAGAGTGTCCAGCAGAGCGGTCAGTTCCTCGCCGCGGCCAACGAAGTTCTCCGAAGCCTTTTTGGACAACAGGTCCCGGATGCGGCGTCGAGCGGCCATCAGATTATTATGGCGACTATGCGATTCCGCGGGTGGAGCGCGTAGGGCCCTCCAAGATGGCGAAGTCGCGCGAGGTGATGTTGGCAAGGTGGGGATTGCTGGCAACAGCATGGAACAGGGGCGAATCGAAATAGGCTTGCATGGCCTCGCGGTCGCTCCAGGCATAGACTCCGCCAAAAGTATTGGTATTCGGATCGCTGAGCCAGATCTTCGACAGAAGTCCGGGAACCTCTCGGAATGCCGGCGCAAAATGACTCTCGCACGCCTGTGCGTACTCGGCAGGTGACATGCCGTTCAGGTTGAAGTGGACAATTTGGATGTGCATCGTCTCTAGACGGTAAGATCTTCTCGCTTCCGGTGCATGAAGCAAACATGAGAATTTGATGAAAACTGGGGCCAGCCGGGGAGCCTAGGTCAGGCCCGCGGGTTTTGCCTCACACGCCATGCTGGTCAAACCACTCCCGCACGAACTGGATCGCGCCTGCCCTGGTGAGAACCTTCCCCTCCAGTTGCCCGTCCTCCAGCGCGTGGAGGACCTCTCGAAAGAGGGGGCCGGGGGTGTATCCCATGGCGATCAGGTCGCGGCCATTCACCAGCAGGGCCGGCCGTAATTGCTCCTCCGAAAGAGCTTCCCAACGCGCCCGGACAAACTCGTAGTGGTCCAACCGCCGATGGCTCGATTGACAGTCGAGACGGTGAAGTTCCAGGTGCTCCGCAAACCGGTCCAGACGCAGAAAGCGGCGGAGGGTGCTCTCTTTCATTCGCGGCGCGTCCTTGAACCTCAGGTGGTTCTCGATGAGCGCCTTCACCTGCGCGGCGTCGTCGCTCGAGAAGCGCAAACGGGTCAGAACGGTTTCGGCGATCTCGACGCCCGCCTCGACATGGCCGTCAAACCGGATGCGCTCCGCAATGCGGAACGTGGGCGGCTTGCCAACGTCGTGAAGCAGGACACCCCAGGCCAGCGTCTCCGTCGGCTCGCGCAGACCTTCGAGCATCAGAAGGGTGTGGATCCAAACGTCTCCTTCCGGATGGAACTCCGGCGGTTGCGCCACCCCCTTCATGGCGGCGACCTCCGGCAACACCTCGGGCAGCAGGGCGAGATCATCCAAGAGTTCGAAGCCGCGGCGTGCGCCGCCTTCCACCAGGATGCGCGTCAACTCCTCGCGGACCCGCTCGGCCGACACCGTGCGAATCTCCGCCGCGGCCTCGCGGATGGCGGCCGCGGTGACCGGTTCGATGACGAAGCCCAGACGCGCGGCGAACCGGACCGCCCGTAGCAGCCGCAGGTGATCTTCGGCGAACCGCATACCGGGCTCGCCGATTGCACGGATCACGCCGGCCCGCAGGTCCGCTTCGCCGCCTGTGAAGTCGAGCACACCGCCGGTCTCGGGATCGAGGAAG
Source organism: uncultured Solibacteraceae bacterium (assembly GCA_964529305.1). Classification (GTDB taxonomy): domain Bacteria; phylum Acidobacteriota; class Terriglobia; order Bryobacterales; family Bryobacteraceae; genus CAZGUX01. The sequence goes on from CAZGUX010000150.1 coordinate 16,602, forward strand.
AGGGAGTTGATGGTGAAGTCGCGCCGCAGGGCGTCCTCGCGCGGGTCGGTCTGGAACTCGACCGCGTCCGGATGGCGGCCGTCGGAATAGGAGCGGTCGCTACGGAAGGTGGCCACTTCCACCTGCGCGTCGTCATCGCGGACCAGCACTACGCCGAAGTGCGCCCCCACGCGGCCGGAGCGGGGAAACCACCGGACGATCTCTTCCGGCCGGGCGTCGGTGGCCACATCGAAATCGACTGGAGTCCGCCCGAGCAGGAGGTCGCGCACGCAGCCGCCCACCAGGTACGACGCAAAGCCCTGTTCGCGCAGCGTGCGACAGATCGCGCGCGCCAATAGTTCCGCGGCCACGCCACCATTGTAGGGTGCCGCTCATCTGTTATCTTGAAAGATCGGGAGTTCCCCAGCCACACTATGAGTTCCCCCAGCAATCAGCCTGAGCGCATTGTGTTCCACGACCTGGGCGAGGCCTACCGCGAGTCAGAGCGGCAGCGCGAGGCCATCCGCCGCAACCGCAACCTGACGCTGGTGAGCGAGAAAGACGACGGCGCCGGAATCCATCGGCTGCCCGAGGGCGTCTTTGGGTTCACCTATTCGCCGGGGTTGAGCGATTCGCCGTTGTTCCGCAAGAGCGGGCTGCGGGCGTTTGAGATGCACAAGCACTCGGGCGACGAGTTCGTCATCGGGTTCGCGAGCAAGGACGAGTCGGCCCGGATCGGCTCCGCGGCTGAACCGTTCGAGATTGACGTGTACCCCGGGCCGGAAGGCGACCACAATGTCATCGTCGAGGTTCCCGCATCGCGGGTGCTGCACATGAAACTGCACTCGCAGAGGGAGTACGGGGCACTGCGGATTCGGATGGCGCCGGCCCGATAAACAGCGCGCATGGCACGCATCCTGATGGCCGCCTCGGAGGCTTCGCCGTTCGCCAAAACCGGCGGGCTGGCGGACGTATTGGGAGCGCTCCCGCCGGAGTTGGCGCGGCAGGGCCACGAGGTCGCCGTCCTGATTCCTCGTTTTCGCTCGGTTCCGTTGGATGGCGCGGTCAGGATCGCAGACCCTTTGCCGGTGTGGTTCGACGGCAAATCGGTTCCCGCCATGGTGTGGCGCCGCGAGCGCAACGGCGTGCCCTATTTTTTTCTGGACGTGCCTGCGCTGTTCGATCGCGCCGCCCTCTACGGCGATGGCGTGGTCGACTATCCGGATAACGCCGAACGATTCGGCTTCTTCAGCCGTGCCGTGGTGGAGGTGGCGCGCCGCCTGTTCCGCCCGGAGATCCTGCATTGCCACGACTGGCAGACCGGACTGGTCCCCGCCTACCTGCGAGGCATGCTGGCGCTCGACCCGACCTTCGCCGCCGTCCGGACCTTGTTCACAGTTCACAACCTGGGCTACCAGGGGCGCTTCCCGATGTCCCACTGGCGGATGCTCGGGCTGGAACCGCGTCAACTGGGCACTTACGGAGTCGAGTTTTTCGGCGACATCAACTTCCTGAAGGCGGGTATCTTTTACGCCGATGCGGTCTCGACCGTCAGCCCCGGCTATGCTCGTGAGATCCAGACGCCGGAATATGGCTTCGGTCTGGACGGATTGTTGCGAGCCCGGGCTGATTCGCTGTTCGGCATCGTCAACGGTGTCGACTACCAGGAGTGGAATCCGTCGATCGATCCCCACATCGCGGCGCACTACACCGATACGGACCTGGAGGGCAAGCGGGCCTGCAAGCGGGATCTGCTGCGCGCATTCGGCCTGCCCGATGACGATCTCACCCGCCCCCTGGTGGGTCTGGTCACGCGGTTTGCCGCCCAGAAAGGGATCGACCTGATCCGCGAAGTGGCGGAAGACCTGATCGATGCGGGTGCGTCCTTCACCGTGCTGGGTTCCGGCGACCCGGATGACGAGAAGTTCTTCCAGGATCTGGCGCGCCGGCATCCTGATTTCGTCGGGGTTTCGGTGGGATATGACAACGGGTTGGCACACCGCATCGAAGCCGGCGCCGACATGTTCGTGATGCCCAGCCGCTACGAGCCCTGCGGGCTCAACCAGATTTATAGCCTGCGGTACGGGACGCTTCCGGTCGTGAGGGCCACGGGAGGATTGGACGATACGATTCGGGAGGGCACGGGGTTCAAGTTCTGGGAGTATTCCGCGCCGGCGTTTCTGGGCGCCCTTCGCCAGGCCCTCGTCGTCTATCGGGACCGCGAGCGCTGGACGGCGATGATGCGCAACGCGATGCGCGAGGATTTCTCCTGGGCGCACTCCGCCGCCGAGTATTCGCAGTTGTACCAGACGCTTCTCACCGCCTGATCGGCTCTTGATCGCTTCCGCCCACGAAGTGGATCAGGCCGGCTACCGCCTTCACGCGAGGCCCGCTCCGGGCCAGTCAAAAAGCGGCCAACCGTCAAGGCGGGTGGATGGACACCCTTGAACGAACGGCCTATACTTGGGGCGCAATCGGGTATAAAGATGACGACCTTCATAAATTTGCGATCTTGTCTGCTGTTGGCTACGGTCGCGTTCATAGCCGGATGCGGCAAACAGGAGCGCATCGAAGCGGTTCAACTGGCAAAGGTGCTTGCGGAAAAGAAGGTGGTCTTCGCCAGCGCCAATACGACCGAACAGGAGCTTGCGAGCAGTGCCAGAGCCTGGTGCGGCGGCATCACGGCAAACGGGGCGGGCAAAGGAGCCGAGTTGGATCAGAATGCCGTGGTGGCCTCGGAACTGGCGAAGTCCGCCGTGGCCATCAGCGCTCAATTGAGTCAGGTTCGAAAGGCGATCGCCGCCCAGTCGCTCAAAGAGGAATTCCCCGGAAGCGTCCGGAACGAGTTGACCACCCAATTGACACAACGGCAGCGGCGGCTCCAGGACATGCGGGCCCTGCTGGAGCAGTCCGCACCGGAGTTTCTGGAGTACAAGCGGAATCGGGCGTACGCGGGAGACGCCTACCCGGAAGGGATCGGGAAGCTGGATACGCTGCTTCGAACCTACAAGGCGCCGGACGATGCGGTGGGGGCTGCGATCAACGCTCTTCAGACAAAATACCGTCTGAACAGCGGCGAACTCTGAGGGCGTCACCCGCGAAGACCAGGCTCCGCGGGCTAGGGCACCTTGGTGGTCTGGTGCGCCACCAGCCGCCACTGCCCGCCCGTCCGCACCCACACGTGCAGCATCATCACCTTGTCGTCGAAGGGGCCTTTGGGGTTGATCCCGGTGACCCGGACCCAGGAGTGGGTCACGATCACGCCGGGGCTGGTGCGGGCCGTCAACCGCTGCTGGTCGAACGTCTTGTACACCTGGCGGCGGCTGCGAAGTTTATCCAGGTATTCGGCCTTGGTGTCGACGATGCCGCTCGAATGGGCATACACCAGGTCGTCGGCCAGGATCTTTCCGAGAGCGGCCCGGTCGTTGGCAAGAACAGCCTTCATCCAGGCCCGGTCAAGCGACTCACCCGTCTCGGCCAGGGCCGCGGAACCGAGCGCAGCAACAATCCACAGCAGGCGCAACATGTTCCGGCTATTGTACTCCCCTGAGATCACTGCACGCCGCCGAGAATCGACGGGCGGAAGTACCCGTTGATGTCAACCACCAGATGAGTCGGATCCGTCACGAAGAAGCTGATCGCGCCATCGGTGACGGCGGGCGCCAGCACGGCGTTGGCCACCACATGACCGCGGAACGAGTTCAACGTCGACACCAGCGGCCGCGGTTGACCGGCCGGCCACGTGGTGAGATAGCCGAGAGCGCCGGGCGGCGCCACCGTGACGTTCAACGAGTAGGCGTACGCGCCGGCCGGGAGGGCGCATCCGCCGGCGGCGAGGGCCATGGTCCGCGTCGAACCGCCTGCCAACGCCGGTGCGCCGAACGGGCCGGCAAACGGCGCAGTCTGCCGCGTGTCGGCGATGCGGCACGGGATCACGGTGACAAAGTCGAGGCCGCCGGGACCTTGTGGAGCGAAATATCCGTTGATGTCGAGGATCAGGTCCGTCGCGTCGGAGGCGAAGGCGTTGATCGCGCCATCCACACCGGCGGGCACGATGGCGGCGTTGGCGATCACGGCTCCGGCAAAGGAGTTCAACGTGGAAACGGCCGGCCGCGGGGCCGCTCCCGCCGGCCAGAGTGTCAGGTATCCCAGTCCTCCAGTGGGGACCACCGTGGCGTTCAGCGCGTAGGCCTGCGCCTGCGGGGGAATCGCGCAACCGCTCGACCGCACGGGAAACGTTCGGGTGCCTCCCGAGTCGATCCGGGGCGCGCCGAATTCACCGGTCTTGCCCGAACCCGGGCGCGTATCGGCGATGCGGCAGGGCGTGACCGGATAGAATTGCAGTCCGCCGCCGGTCAGCGGGGACACGAAATAGCCGTTGATGTCGACAATCAAGTCGGTGGGGTCGGTGGCGAAGACGTTTATCGAACCGTCCGCGCCGGCCGGCACGATGGCCGCGTTCGCGACCACCTCGCCCTGGAACGAATTCAGGGTCGATACCAGCGGCCGCGGCTCTCCGCTCGGCCACACGGTCAGATAGGCGAGCGCCTGGGCCGGAACCACCGTGAGGTTCAGGGAATAAGCCAGGGCGGTGGCCGGGATGTTGCACCGCCCGGCCGGCGCCGGCAGGTTGCGGGTCGATCCCCCGCCGAGAGAGGGCGGCCCGAACTGCCCGCTGGTTCCCTGACCGGCCCGCGTATCGGCGAGACGGCACGGGGCGACGGGCACGAACTGAAGATTGGTGATGTCGTTGTTGCCTCCCGCGGGCACAAAGTTGGCGGTGTAGGTGATATCGACGATGGGGACGAAGATCGAATGATTCAGCTGCCCGCCGTCGGACCACGACGAGAAAACCCGGCGGGTCGAACCGGTTCCCTGAATGAAAGTCGTGCCCAGGTCCCGTTGGAGTCCAACCACACTCTGGATGGAGCCCGAGGCAGGCTGTCCATCGAGCGTCACCTGGAGACCGGGCGGCGACGTGGCCAGGGTCAGGGTCGCGACGCGGGGCTGCAGGTCGCGGGTCACGGTGGTTTCGAGTCCTTGGGCATCCCGCGCCGTCAGCGTAATGCGGTACCGCACGTCGGGCAGCGTGTACGGTGTGCGCACGGGCACGGAGAACGAGCCGCTGACTCCGTTGACCGGTCCGAGAAACGGCCGGACCACGGGACCGTTCGGACTGGCCACCCCGGTGACGTAGTTGACGTACCAGGTGAGGTTCTGCCCCGTCAGGGCGCCGGTTTCCGGATCGTTGCCCGATCCGGAGAAGCCGATGATATCGCCGCCGCTGAACAGGCTGCCGGCAGCCGGCAGCGTGATAGTGGCGGTGGGCGGCTTGTTTTGAGTGACGGTGAGCGTCGCCGGGTCGCTGGTGACGGTCCCGCCCGAATTCGACACCACCACGCGGAACGTCGCCCCGTTGTCCGTTAATGAAGTCGTGTCGAGCGTGTAGCTCGACTGCGTGGCGTTGGGGATATTCGCCGTGTTGCGCTGCCACTGGTACGTCAGGTTCTGCCCGTTGGCGACAATGCTGAAGGTTGCGGGCTGCCCCTCCGTCACCGTCCGGTTGGCCGGATGCGTCGTGATGGTCGGCCCTGTGTTTGTTGTATAGGCGACGCGGCGGACCGAGCCCGTGCTTGCGCCGCTGCCGCGCTGGAGATAGTACAGGCTGCCGTCCGGGCCCGTACGGATATCCACTGGGAATGTGGCGCCGGTGAGAAATTGAGTGACGGTGGGGCCGGACGGGTTCAGCGTATAGATCCAACCTTGGCAATAGTCGGTGAAAAAGAACAAGCCGGTGTACGACGCGGGGAATGTGGCGGTGGGCGGGTTGTAGAAGTCGCCGCCGGTAATGGCACAGCCGCTCGGCGTCGCTCCGGAATGAGGATACGTGTAGAGCGGCGTGAGGAATGCCGGGTTGCTCGTCGCGCCTTCCGAGCCGGGCCACCCGTAGTTGGCGCCGGGCTGACCGGTGTTGATTTCTTCCCACGTGATCTGCCCCACGTCGTTGATGAAAATGGTTCCGGTGCCCGGCTGCACCGCGAACGTAAACGGATTCCGCAGCCCGCGGGCCCAAATCAGCCGGTTGATTCCGGTGGCCGTTCCGTAGAACGGATTGTCCGTGGGGATCGTTCCGTCTTTGTTCATACGAAGCAGTTTCCCCAGCAGATTTGTCAAGGTCTGAGAGTTGGATGGGGTGGCGTTTTCTCCGACGGCAATGTAGAGCTTGCCGTCGATCCCGAAGTGGAGCGCACCTCCATTGTGATTCGTGGCGCCGGAGAGGGTGTTGAGGTCGAGTAGGATTACCTCGCTGTTCGCCGCCGCCACGTCTCCATTCGCGGTGAAGCGCGCCACCACGTTGTGCAGCACCGGCGTCTTCCGCGTGTAATAGACGTACACGAACTGGTTGGTGGCGAAGTCCGGATCGAACGTAACACCCAGCAACCCTCGCTCCCCGACGGAATCGACCGTAATGGAGACAAACGGCGCGGCCAGCAACGCTCCGTTCTTGATCACGCGCAGGCTACCTCCCTGCTCGCACACGAAAATCCGGCCGTCCGGAGCAAACGCCATGGCCGTCGGCGACGCGAGATTGCTGGCGACCACGGTTTCGGTGAAACCCGTGGGGGGCGTTCCGCCCAGGCAGGCAGCAACGGTTGCGGCAGCAAGGATCAGCGCGGTGCGCGACAGTTCGAGGCCCATTAGATCGAAAGTAGCGCATCCGGAAAGGTGCAGCCTGAATCTCAGCGTTCACGCTGGTTAATTCTCACGCACATGCCTGAGCGTTGCGTTCCCGCTCCTCCAGCCAGTAGAATCGGCAAGGCGCGCGGAAACGAGCGTGCCGCAACGGGAGGAACAATGAATCGACGCGGGTTTCTGGGAGTGCTGGGCTCGGGCGTGCTGATAGGTCCACGGGCACAAGGGGCGATCACACCGCAGCAGTTTCAGGCGAAACTGCACGGGCCCATCTGTTCGGTGCCCACCGTGTACAAATCGGACCTGACGGTGGATCACGAGGGAATCCGGCGCGTGGTCGAGATCGGCGTCAAATCGGGGTCCAAGGTCTTCGCGCTGACAGCCGGCAACAGCCAGTACGACCGCCTCAGCTACGACGAGATCAAGCAACTGACCAAAACTCTCGTTGAAGCCGTGGCCGGCCGCGGGATCACGATCGGGGCTACCGGCTTCTGGTGGACCGGCCAGGCCGTGGATTATGCCAAGTACGCGACCAGCGTCGGGGTCGACTCGGTGCAGGTGGGGCTGCCGTCGTACGGCGACGCCGACATGCTGTACCAGCACTTTCAGAAGATCGCCGCCGCCACGGGCCGGGCGATCGTGCTTCACGGGCAGGTTCCCATGCCACTGCTGACGCGCCTGATGAGCGGCATTCCGGCGATCGTGGCGTACAAGGAAGAGTACCCGCCCATGTATTCGCGCGACGTCTACGCTCGCTTTGGCAAGCGATTGAACCTGTTCGGCGGCGGGCAGAAGGGCGGCTTCCTGATGTACCAGCCGTACGGGATGCACGCTTACTACAGTACGTTCTCGACATTCGCGCCCGAAATCCCAAAGCGCTTCTGGAAGGCGGTGGAAGCGAACGACATCCCGAAGGCGGCCGAGATCGTGCTGAAGTACGACGTACCGTTCTTTCGCGGGACCCCGTTCAGTGAGTGGACTCAGGCCTACTGGCGGGCGACGTTGGAAGTGCACGGCATTGCGAAGCGCTTCGTGCGTCCGCCCGAGCGGGTGCTGGACGACAAGCAGGTCGCGGCGGTGCGGCAGTTTCAAAAAGACCTGGGGCTGCTTTAGCGAATTCAGAATGGACGGCGTGCGCGCAATCCGGCAAAGCGCACGAAATCACCATCGGTCGTGATCCACTCACACCCGTGTTCGATTGCCAGAGCAGCAAACCAGGCATCCTGCACCAGATTGCCGGTGGCCCCGGCCGCCTGGCAGAGTTCGAGGAACAGCGGCCAGTGGCGGTCACCAGGCTGCACGATCCGGCAATTTGGCTGCCCGGTCAACGCGTCGCAAAACGTGATGACCGTGCCCAATCGGCTCGGTACCGGAAAAATCTTCGGATGGGTGGCGATTCGGATCAGCGACGCAAGCGTCTGAGGAGCGATGCCATAGGGCTCGACACCGTTGGCGACATCCATCAACCAGCGGCGATATCGGTCATGGTCCTCGGTATCGCTTCGAAACGCATAGAGAAGAACGTTGACATCGGGGAGGATCAACGTCGCCCTTCCATGGTGTCGAGAAGGGCAGAGGTATCGTCCAGGTCGATTCCGGGAAAGGGACCACCGCCGGCACGGCAAACAGGGAGATGAATCCTCTTTTGCCTGACCCGTGAGTTCGACGCCGCGGTCACCATCCGCAGGCCTTGGTCAATCAAAGCCGTGAGGGTCGTCCCTTGCGAAGCCGCTTGTTCCTTGGCTTTCCGCAGGAGGGCTTCGTCTAGGCGAATGGTCGTGCGCATATGTCTAGACATATTATCGCAATTGTGCGAGAAGCCTGGCGCGGAATGACGGCCTCATCGTTCCGGACCCCGCTCCGGCCGTCATTATGTGAACGAGGGCCGCTTCGCGCGCAGAATCAGGTACCCGAAGGGCCAATTCAGAAAAAGTATCAGGAATGTCGCTTCTTTCCAGTCAGATGAAACGCACCCGAGCAGTAGGATCACCAAGGCTGTCAGCAGTAGCGTTGGACGACGACATCCCGGGTTGCGGTTCAGGACGCCGTGCCGCAAGCCCCAAAAGAAAGGCATGAAAATGAGCAGCGTTTGGAGCGCAAACGTCATCCAGTGCGTCGTGGGGTCGGCGCGCGGACTCGGCCGGCTCAGGACGGCAAAAAGGCCCAGAATGGCGAACAGCGCTCCGTTTACCAAAACGGCCCGCCTGGATATCGATGCGAGAACAAAACCGGTGACTCCCGAGTAGAGGACTGTCAACAGAATCGCGGCCACCGTCTGAATCGCCCACTTCGTGGCTGAAGGATCCGTCCATGGGAATCGCGTCAGAACTTGAGCCACGGATGGGGCCACCGAGGTCAGGGACAAATAGATCGGCAACAGGCCGGCCAACGCCACCCAGGGTCTCCAACTCTTCCAGAGCGCCGCTTGGCGGCGCGCCGCAAGTCCCGCCATTTCCATCAGAACGCGGCCAGCGCTCGCGCCCGACTCGGCCAAGTCACCGAGCGCCGAATCGCGTTCTTCAGTATCCAAGGCGGAACCGGCGATGTGCGCAAACCACTGCGCGATGCGGTTCATCCATCCACCTCCTTCGGCGCGGCTTGCCACGGGACTCCCGCGCTGGCACGACTGATGGCCCGATAGAATCGCCTGGCGGCCCGCTCTCCCTCTTCTGTCACCCGGACCATTCGCTTGGAACGGCCGCCCCGCTCCGGCGTAGCGTCCCCTGTCCAAGTCTCAACCATGCCCTTCCTCTCCAGCCGGTCCAGGGTCGTGTAAAGGGCGCCAACCGAGCAGGAGTGCTCCGCGGTTCGCTCCACTTCCTTGCGGATCGCGGCGCCGTACGCGTCCTTTCCCAATCGCAAGGCCGCGGTCAACAGCAGATACTCGAATTCGCCGACCATACTCCTACATTGTGATGTTGGCGCTGGAGCGGAAACAATCGAGCAAAAGCCCTAAGCCTTTCGCATCTCCCAGAGCGCCCGCCATATCCAAGATATGGGAAGATATATGGTCATGAGGCTGGCAAAAAGGACGTATTCGCTACCTCCCGACTTGGTCGAGCGCTTCGAGCAGCGGCTAGCCCCGGGGGAGCGGAGCGGGTTTCTAGCAAGGCTAATCGAGGAATGGCTGGCTGAGCGCGAACGTGAGGAGTTGCGCCGCCAGTTGATTCAAGGATGCCAGGAAATGGGCGAAGTGTACCGGGAGATTGATCGCGAGTGGAACCGCGCCGCGGAAGAGGTCTGGCGTGAGACCGACTGATCCTTTACGTCGCGGACAGGTCGTCCATGTGCGGCTGGATCCGGTAGAAGGGTCGGAGCAAGGGGGAGAGAGGCCGGGGCTTGTGGTCTCACCAGACCTGATCAACGAGCACAGCCCAGTCGTTCTGATCGCGGCGATCACCTCGCGGAAGACGGAAAAGGTATATCCCTTCGAAGCGCTCATTGAACCTCCCGAAGGAGGTCTGCCCCAACGTTCGAAGGTATTGCTGATGCAGTTGCGGGCACTCGATAAGCGGCGGATCGTGAGGCGGCACGGGATCATCGGCGCGGCGACCTTGGAGCGGGTGGATAGCGCATTGCGAATCGCGGTGGGCCTCACGCGGCTCTCATGATCTGCTGGGCCGTGGCCTGCCGATCTCGGTGACGGTCGTCGCGGCCCGGTGCAATATCTGTTCCGAGGTGGAGGGACGATATAACTCACGGCAGCGCGTACGCCGCCAGCACGTCGGCCGTCTGCTTCGTAAATACCCCGCCGCCTCCGGCCGCGATCACGACAAATTGCTTCCCCGTCTTGCGCCCGCGATACGTCATCGGCATTGCATGGCCATTTGCCTCGATGCGATCCACCCATAGCTCTTTGCCGGTCACCGAGTCGAAGGCGCGGAAACGGCTGTCGTTGGTGGCCGCGATGAACACCAGTCCTCCCGCGGTCACAATCGATCCGCCGATGTTGAGTGTCCCGGTGCGGGGCACCCCGCGGGCTTCGAGTTCTTCCACCAGGCCCAGGGGAACCGACCAGGCGATCTCACCGCGGTTCAGATCCACCGCGACCAGCGATCCCCAGGGAGGCTGCTGGCACGGCCAGCGATGGCTGTCCCAGAAACGGGTGCCCTTTCCTCGCACGTTACCGAGATTCTGCACGTTGACATACAACCTTCCGGTGACGGGGTCGAACGACGATCCCGACCAGTTCGCGCCGCCCAGCGTGCCGGGAAAGATCAAGCTCACGTCCTTGCCCGATGGCGTGTAGATGCCCTGATACCTCAGTGAATCGAAGAGGGCCGCGCACTCCTTGGCCGACTCCGGCGTGACGCGGCTGAGTTCGTCGCGGCTGACCGAGATGCGGGCCAGCGGAGGAGGCTTGAGGGGAAAGGGCTGGGTCGGCCACGTAAGGTGGCCTTGCGGAACCGGCCGCTCCTCCACCGGAAACAGAGGCTTGCCGGTTTCGCGGTCGAGCACGAACAGCAACCCCATCTTGGTCACCTGTGCCACGGCCGCAACGGATTTCCCATCGTGCCGCACCGTCACCAGGTTCGGCTGCGCAGGAACGTCGTAGTCCCAGAGATCGTGGTGGACCACCTGGTAGTGCCAGCGCCGTTTGCCGGTGGCCGCGTCCAGGGCGATTACGGAGTTGGCGAAAAGGTTCTGGCCGGCGGCGCGGCTCGCGCCGAGGGGTTGCGCCGTCGGCACGAACACCAGACCGCGAGTGGTGTCGACGCTCAATACCGACCAGGCATTGACGCCTGAGCGGTCCTTCCACGAGTTGTCGGGCCAGGTCTCGTGGCCGAACTCTCCCGGTTGCGGCACGGTGTGGAAGGTCCAGGCGAGTTTTCCGTTGCGAACGTCAAAAGCGCGCACCTGGCCGCTGGGGCCGAGACCGTCGGCCGAACCCATCAGGCGCGCGCCCGTAATCACCAGGTCCCGATAGATGGCGGGCGGTGACGTAACGCCGTAGACCGTGCGCGGCCAGCGGTCGCTGATGCCCGCGCGAAGATCCACCGAGCCTTCGCGGCCAAAGCCCGGCGAAGGCTTGCCGGTCGCGGCGTTCAGGCAAATCAGGCGTCCGTCGAATGTGCCGTACAGGATCCGTTTCTCCCGCTTGTCCGAGGACTGCCAGAACGAAACGCCCCGATGCTGCAGATAGGTGCGCGCGCTGACTCCCGCCTGCGGATCGAACTCCCAGATCTTATGGCCCGTCTCGGGATCGAGTGCGAGGACGCGGTGCGACGGCGTCGACAGGTACATGACCCCATTCACCACTAGCGGCGTCGATTCAAAGGCGGCATCCGGGACGCCGGGCGTACCGGCCTCGTGCGGCCGCGTGGGCTCGCCGATGGAAAACGTCCAGGCCCGCTTGAGCTTCCCGACGTTGCCTCGATGGATCTGTTTCAGCGGAGAGTAACGGTTGCCACCGGGGTCGTGGCCGTACCAGCGCCACTCCTCGCTTTGGGACGCGCCAATGGCGCAGACGGTGAATACCAGCACGCACAAACGAAGTTTCATGATTTACCGGAAGGCGATGCCTGCGAACGTAACGACACTCTGGCGATCGATGTTCCACTGCTCGTAACGGGTGAGCTGGCCGCGAGCGCCGGGCACGGCGCGCAGAAACGTGTAGAGCGGCGCCGACCCGCACCAGTTGAGGTCGTCCTGGCCCTGCTGCACCAGGTTCCAGAAGCCTTCGGCGTCGCCGGCGGCGGCCCGGTCGATGCGCGCCAGGTCGCGCTCGCGCACTTCCAGCATCCGGCCCTGCTCGGCAATCGCCTCGAAGCGGTGGCCGTAGCGGCGGCCGATGTGAGCCATGTCGATGCCGAGCACCCAGAACAGGTCGTTCGCATCGCGGGAGGCCATCTCGCCCAGGGCATCCAGAAAACGGCGCACCCCTTCGTCGTCTTCGGGCTTGCCTCCGAAGTAGACGCTGCGCGCATACGAACCGCACAGGATCGGCAGAACCCGGATGTCGGGACCGAAAACATGCTGAAGGAACAGCACCTGAAACTCGATGGAGTGTTCGATGGCGTGACAGTAGTCCTCCATCAACACGGCATCCGGGGCCTTCGATTCCAGCCAGTTGACGCGGTCGCGGTCGACCCGCACCTCCCCGAACGGCGTGACGTAGGGTTTGCGGGTCAGCCCGAACCGGTCCGGCGTGCCGTAGTGCGACGTGCCCAGCACCACGAAGGTGCGCTCGCGTTCGGCCGGACGCAGCATGCGGTACGCGGCCTGATACGAGTGCCAGCCTCCCTCCGGGCTGACGTGGGGCGCGGCGATGCCAATGATGGGGTCCTGGGCCGCTTGTCCCTCTCCATCCATATACAGCCGCATCGTCAGTTGGAGCGACTCGAGGTGATCCGGATAGGCCGACCCCGCATGCGCGGGCTCCCGGCGGCCAGCCTGGGCGAACTCGCGATGCTTCTCCTCCTTCATCCGCTCGTAGACTTCGTTCTCCAGGAAGCCGCTTCCGGCGAGAGTGTCGACCAGTTGATTTTCGAGATCGCTGACGTTCAGGTCGCCCGTGAGTTGGACCAGGTGCTGCCGCAGGTCGAGTTCCGTCGATTCGCCGTCGAACAATTCCAGGGTCTCCACCAGGGCGGGAGGAATGATCAGCGTGGCTTCGGAGTATTGGAACGAATCGCGAATCAGAAGCCCCGGCCGTTCCGGCACCGGAGACGGCATGAAGTCCAGATTCGTCCGGAGGCGGGGCAGGGTTCGAGCCATGACTATTCCCTATAATACGAGGACATGCGCTTCCTGCTCGGTCTCGCGTTCTGTGCCGGCGTCTTTGCGGCCGACGATCGAGCCGCAAAAGCGGCCGCGGTGTTGGCGAAACACTGCGCGGTTTGCCACGGAGCGGCGATGCAGGCCTCCAAACTCGATCTGCGGACCCGCGAGGCGATGGAGAATGGCGGGGAGCGAGGACCAGCGCTGGTTCCCGGCAACGCGCAGGCGAGCCGTTTGTACCGGGCGGCGGCCGGCTTGGATCAGCCGTCGATGCCTCCGGGAAAGACGCTTCCAACTCCCGATCTCGAGGCGCTGCGCGCGTGGATCGAAGCCGGGGCCTCAGCGCTTCCGTCAACCGAATCCGTCATGGCGGAAGAAGACGAGCGGCCCATCACCGACGAGGAGCGGCGGTTCTGGGCGTTCCAGCCGCCAGTCCGCCCGGCCATTCCCACGGTTGCGGATAGCCTCGCCGCGTGGATCAAGACCCCGGTCGACGCGTTCCTGCTGCAGGCGATGACCTCCAAAGGATTGAGGCCCTCGCCGCAAGCCGGACGCCGGACTCTCATCCGGCGGCTCTACCTGGACATGCTGGGCCTGCCGCCTTCGCTGGAGGACGTGACCGCATTTGTCAACGACACCGCAACGGACGCGTGGGAGCGCCTGGTCGATCGCGTTCTTCGGTCGCCGCACCACGGCGAGCGGTGGGCGCGACACTGGCTGGACCTGGTGCGGTATTCCGACTCGGGCGGTTTCGAGTACGACCGAGACCGGCCCAACGCCTACCGCTACCGCGACTACGTGGTGCGGGCGTTGAACGGCGACAAACCGTACGACCAGTTCGTTCGCGAGCAGATCGCGGGCGATGAAATCGCGCCCGAATCGCACGAGGCGCTGATCGCCACGGGCCTGCTCCGATTCGGCCCGGACCACAACATGAAAAACGAGCAGACGCGCATGGACGAACTGGACGATCTGGTGTCGTCCACCAGCCTCGCGTTTCTCGGCATGACCGTGGGCTGCGCGCGTTGCCACAACCACAAGTTCGATCCGATTCCGCAGAAAGACTATTACCGCATCCAGGCGGTGTTCTTCCCAACCAAGCCTGCAGATATTCCGCTGGCTCGAGCCGAGGACGTGGAGCGTCACGCGGCGCGGAATCGCGAGATCGATGAGTCGCAGAAGCCACTCAAAATGGAGCGCGAGGCGCTGGAGAAACACTACCGGGACCAGATCCTGGCGGAGAAGCGCTCCCGTCTGCCGGCCTTTCTTCGGGAGGCGTTGAACACTCCCGCCGAGAGACGCACCGAGGGACAAAAGCTCAGCGCCAACCAGGTAGCCAAGACCCTGAAGGTGAAGGAAGAGGAGTTGGTCAAGGCGCTGTCGACAGCGGACCTGGCGCGGCGCAAGGAGATCGACCTGCGCCTCCAGATGCTGGATGCCACACGTCCGCCGGCCCTGCCCACCGCGATGGCCATCTCCGATGAAGGGCGAGACGCGAAGCCGTCGTACTTTTTGTATCGCGGCAGTCCGGGTAACAAAGGGTCGCGGATGTCGCCGGGAGTCCTGACGGTGGCGGCGAAAAGCGAAGTGGCCTTTCCGGAACCGCCGCGGGGCGCAAAGTCGACGGGCCGCCGGCGGGCGTTTGCGGAGTGGATTGCCTCGGCCGGGAACCCGCTCACCGCGCGCGTCATGGTCAATCGCCTGTGGCAGCACCATTTCGGAGAAGGGATCGTGGCTACGCCGAGCAACTTCGGCCGGACCGGCCAACGGCCGTCTCACCCCGAGTTGCTCGATTGGCTAGCCACTGAATTCATCCGGCAGGGTTGGAGCCTGAAGGCCATGCACCGGCTGATGCTGAATTCGAGCGCCTACCGGATGGTGAGCGACGACAACGCGGCCGGACGGCAGGCCGACCCGATCAACCAGTCTCTGTGGCGCATGCCGCGCACACGTCTCGAAGGTGAAATCGTCCGCGACGGAATCCTGGCGGTGGCCGGCTCTCTCGACCTCACGGTCGGCGGTCCTGCGGTGTTTCCGTATATCGATCCGGCCCTGTGGCAATCGTCGAGCGGCCGTGTGTGGCCAGGACGAACCGCGAGCGATCCCTCCACCAATCGCCGCAGCCTGTATGTGTTCCACAAGCGGACGATCGCGTATCCGATGCTGGAGGTGCTCGACAAGCCGGACGCGGCCGGGTCGTGCGCGCGCCGGAACCGTTCGACGATTCCGACGCAAGCGCTGGTCCTGATGAACAACGAATTCGTGGCGAGGCAGGCTGCGTTCTTCGCGCAGCGGCTGCAAGCCGAGTTGCCGGGCAATGTCGCGGGCCAGGTCCGCCGGGCGTTCGAGTTGACCTTCGCGCGGCCGCCTTCGGACACGGAGGGCGCCGAAGCGGAGAAATTCATCCGGACGAGTCCTTACGGGCTGGTGGATTTCTGCCAGACGATTTTCAATACGAACGAGTTCGCTTACACGCCCTGAGTCTCTCAAAAATACAAGATCGTTTTCGACACAAAGGAAGCCGGCCGCGAACCAGGGGCTTGACGGCCAATCGGGAGCAATGCGCCTCCACCGCCGGAGACGCGACGTGCCCGTGGGAATTCCTAAATGCGAATCATCGGGGCTGCCGGATCCAAACGTTGCAGGTCATTCGGATCGCTTGTAACAATGGGGTCTCGCCGCTTTCTGGCAATGATGACCACCGACGCGTCGATAACGTCCGACGAGTTGGTGGCGCCGCACAATTCTCCACAGGTGCGGGCTAGTTGCTCATCAAGAGGAACAATCTCCACCTCCTCGCTCCCCAAGAACCGCGCTAACGTAACTTGTAGACGGCCATCGCGCCAGGCTTGCCCAACGACGCCCGCAGGCACTCGAAAAACCCGGCCTTGAGCCAACGCCCGTTGAAGTAAGGCGATCATTCGCTGATCACCGCGATCCAACGCGATCAGCGCGCCCGCATCCAGCACTAGCCCCGCCGCGGTGCGAGCGCTCGTTCTGCCCATTTGATGTCCTTTGCAGCCGGCTGACCATGTTGCTCGATAAGATCCCGCAACAGTGCCCGCAGAGACTCGCGCTTCTCGTGTTCCGACAGGACCCGGGTAATGTAACCCGAAACCGAATCGGCTCGTCCGGCCCGGACTTCCCTGTGGACTCTCGCCAGCTGATCCTCGGGCAAGCTGATAGCGATCTTCGACCTGGTCATACCAGGATCATACCGCTCGTTAATGGGCGTTACAAGCTGAACGCTACGACTGACTGCGTCAGGCCTGCGTGCTCCGAGCGCTTCGATCCGCGGAGCGGGAAGCGAGGCAGCGTCGCCGCGGGCCCGCTGATGAGCGCACACGAGTCAGGCGTCACTCGGAAGTTGGGTCCGCGGCCGTGACGGGGGCCACAAGTCTGGTTCTGGGAAGTGTGGCCGGACGAGCAGCGGTCTGGCTAGGGTGGCCCAGGTTGTCATGTCGCCGATGGCAGATCCTGGGGCCGATACACTGAAACGCATGCCCCGCCTGTTGCTACTGCTTCCCCTGTCCCTGCTGCTCGCGCAACCCGCCTGGGACCCGGCTTGCTATCCGATTCGCGTTCCGAAGCTGACGGCCGCCCCGCGAATCGACGGCGACCTCCGCGACTGGAAAGACGTCGCCCACAACGATGGCCTGTGGGACATCCTGCGTCTCCGCCAGATGCCCTGGTTCGATCCCCGAGTCAACCGCCTGACCGACCACGGCAACGAACCACGCGCCGAGGACGACCTCCAAGCGCGCTACTACCTCGCGTGGGACGACCAGTATCTCTACCTCGGCGCGGAGGTGCGCGACAACGTCAACGATACCTCAGACCCCCAGCACGAACCCAAGCGCTGGTATTACAAAGATGCCATCTGCTGGTTCCTCGAGGCGCCCCGGGACAACGTCTCCGAAAAGTTCGGCCCGGGGGACAACGCGTTCTGTTATGTCATCGACGCATCGCGGCCGGCCTACGGAGCCTGGTGGCGTCACGGCGCGCCCGGCAGGACCTACGTGGAAGAGCCACTCACTGCCACCGACTACGTCCTGCGGATGAACCCGTGGAAGCGCAGCGCCGCCGACTTCATCCTCGAAGCCCGCGTCCGCCTGGACAAGACTTTCGCAGTCAGCGACCCGGCCTGGCGCCCGCCCAAAATCGGGGACGTCTACGGATTGGAGGTGGTTCACACCGATCCGGATGGCGGCGCCTATGGCGGCCACTTCATCCTCTACGGCACCGGCGACGACGACGCCACCTGGGGCCGGATGACCTTGGCCGGTCCCATCCCGCCTCTCGAGCGGAAGCCCAACTGATATCATTGCGGCATGCGGTTGCCCGTCGCCGTTCTGCTGTTCGCCTTCACCGCTCAGGCCGAAACGGACCTGACGCTGGCGGCTCTTCGGTTGATGCCGGAAGCGTGGAACAAGGAAGCCAACTTCCGCAAACTGGAGCGCTACACACGGGAAGCCGCTGCCCAGGGCGCGCAACTGGTGATTACCCCGGAAGGCTTTCTCGAAGGCTACGTCGCCAACATCAAACGGCAACCCGGCCTGACGCGGGAGAAGTACTTCGCCGTCGGCGAGAGTATTGACGGCCTTCTGATGAACCGGGTGCGGGGCCTGGCGCGGGAACTCAAGATCTATCTTTCGGTAGGATACGCGGAAAGACGAGGCGACCGGATGTACAACTCCGTCGCGATCTTCTCGCCGGATGGCGGGATCGCGCACCGGTATTCCAAGACCCACACCGCCGATGACGAACCGTTCAACACCAAGGGCTCGGAGTTTCCGGTTTCATCGACGCCGTTCGGGAAACTGGGAACGCTCATCTGCTACGACCGGCAATTGCCCGAGACGTCGCGCCTGCTGGCGGTGAAGGGAACGGAGTTACTTCTTGTCCCATCGTGGGGAACGTTCGGAGAAATGAACACGGTGATGATGCGGACCCGGGCCTACGAGAACAGCGTGTGGCTCGCCTTTGTCCATCCGCAGCGCGTCCTGATCATCGATCCCAAGGGCACGATCGTCGCCGAAGACACGCCATTTCCGGGCGATCAGGTGGTCCGGGCGACTATCCGGATCGACCCCACCTTGCGGAAGGGTCCGATTCGGCACCGTACTCCCGAAATCTATCGTTGAGCCAGCCGCCGGCCGCCTACACCCACTCGAACGCGCCCTTGCGATAGGCCCACACGTAGCCAACCACCAGGATGGCGAGAAACACAGCAATTTCCGCCACACCGAACCATCCCAACGCTTTGTTGCGCACCGCCCACGGAAACAGGAAGATGGTTTCCACGTCGAAGATCACGAAAAGAATAGCCACGATATAGAAACGGACGGTATACCGGCCGCGTGAACCGGTTATTGCCTTGATGCCGCACTCATAGGCTTCAGACTTGGTTGCCGATGGCAGCGAGGGTCCCAGAAGTTTGGCCAGACCGAGCGCGACGATCGGAAAGATCATCGCAATCACCAGGAAGATAAAAATCGGCAGATAGCCCTCTGGCATGGCTTCACCATATCACAACGAATCCTCGAGGTCTTGGCCCCCGATTGTTCCCGGTAGTAGTCCTGTGACTCCAGGAACGTGTACAGTCTTTACGGGATGTCTTGGCCGAGGTAGACTGCTGGTTGAGCATTCTTAACGGCAGACTTATGACACGATCTTATGTCTCTCGCGCCGCGCGACGTTGGAGTCACCTTCGTCAGCGGGAAGAGCAGCGGCGGCACCTCCGCCACACCGTCGGCGCGGATATCGAATTGACCGGCAACCACTTGAGTGCGTCCGGAACGATCACGAACCTGTCGCTCGGGGGGATGGCCATTGAAACGGACCAGACCGTCGCGGCGGGTGAGCGCCTCCACTTTCGCTCGGAGAGCCTTGTGCTCGACGGAGAATGCGTCGTACGGCACAGTCATCCGGCCGGCGGCGCCTGTTCAATGGGTGTCGCATTTGAACCGGGACCTAGCCCTCTGGAGGAACTACCCATCGATCGAGTGGGGCATTTGTTGGAACTCGGCCGCATGGTACCTATGCAGTAGCCCAGCCTAGACCAGTCGTTCCTCGGTGGAAACCCTCAGGTAAGTTCCAGAACAAGGGGTACCCAAAATGAACCTTTCCTGCAGGGTATCCAGTCTGTAAAAGTAGTCTCAGGAAGGCCGATACGAGGCCCCAGAGCCTACAGCGGAACGAGGGAATCAGATGGAAACGACTTCGACGGAACAGCTGGACAAACGGCGCCACATGCGGATGTCGGGAAATCGCGCGATCGTGCGGGCAGCCTGGATGGATCAGGGCGGCTACCTGAAGATGGGGCAGGCCCGGTTGATCGATGTCTCCGAGGGCGGCCTCGCCCTCGAACTGCCGGACGTTCCCAAGGTCAATTCCGTTCTGCGATTCCAGTGCGAGAAATTCCAACTGTACGGATTGGGATCGGTGAAATATGCCAGTGGCGGCCGCGGCCGTTGCGTGGTGGGCCTGCAGTTCGCCGCCGGATCGTTCTGGAAGTCGGCCGAATCCAGGAGCAAGAGCGATCGGCAGACGAACCCGACCGAGCAGCGGCGAGACCTGACGTGGAACTGGAACTTCGCCGAAGCCGTTGCGTAATCACCCAACTCCGCCTCTGCTGACCGAAATTGTTCTTCGCCAAACCGAAAGCCTGGGCCTGAATGGGCCCAGGCTTTTGTGCGTTGAACGCACCTAAACCGAGGCTCCGCCCCCGACGGAGGCCAATGCTTCGCTCAGCGATTGCCACTGGCCCTCCCGGTGACGCCACCGCGCCAGCCATTCTCCAGGAACGGGCTGATCGCGGCGGACCCGGTCGAGGACCAGATCCACCAACGCTCGCTCCCCCTGCGCCAGGGCAGGCAATACCTTTTCCAGGTAGCCCACCAGGCGCTCGGCATGGGTGCGAAACGCGCCCGATGCCGGTGTGTGCCCCTCACTCGAGAACGCCAGCAAAGCCAGAACCGACGACAAAACCCGGTCTTCAACCGTTCCGCCGGGCATCCCTCCATCCGGCTCGAGACTCGCGGCAATTTCCATCAAGACTTCCACCGGGTCCCTGTCCGGCCGCGACACCACCGGTTCGGAAGGGGCTTTCGATCTCCGAAAACGCGCCAGCACGCCTCGTGCGGCCGAGCCGATCGTACTGGCGGCACTCGCCTCCAGGGACATCTGGGAGGAGAACTCTGGGCGTGCCGGCGCAAACTTCGGAGACGCCATTGGGACCGGGACGGCCAGGGACGCCAAGGCCGGCGAGCCGAAGTAGGCGTCGAACCGGGTATCCTCCGGCATGCCGACCGGGACCACCATCGTCTTGGGAATCTCGCCCGGCTGATCCCCGGCGCGGGCAATCACCGCGACCAGCGACATCTCCCGGCTGGCCAGAGAGTAGGTTTCGCTAAGCGCGCGGAGTCGGGCCGCCACCCGGTTGCCGGTGCGCTTGTCTCCCTCTTCCTCCTGGCCATAGCGCGCCTCCAGGTCGGTGATCAGCCGCGCCCCCTGTAACAGCCAGACGGTTTCGGCCAGACGCTCATCGGTGACGACGAACGGAACGCGCAACCGGCCGCCGTCCCAGGTCACCTCCAGGGCGCCTTCCGTGGAGTCGCTCCGCCCGTACAGGACGAGCGGAGTGCCGGCAAACACCCATGACGGCGGCTTCGGCTCGAACACGGCGCCGGAGATCGAAACGCCGGTCGCCAGCGGTCCCCCGGCCGATGCAAACAAATCCACGGCCGCCAGGTCCACCCGCTCGCGGGCCGTGACAAACCGGCTCACCCCGCCGGTCTCTCGCGCGAGCAGGGCCAGAAACCGATCCTGGCTGGCACTGCCAATTCCGAGACAATGCAGGCGTACGTGCGCGGCCCGCGCCCTGGCGAGAATCTGCTCGGTACCCGCCACCTGGCCGTCCGTCAGCACCATCACATCTCCGCCACCCCCGAGGACGGCGGCCGCCGCGTCAACGCCCAACGCCAACTCGGTTCCACCGCGCGCCGTCACCTTCGAAAGAAACTGTCCTGCCGCCTCCCGATTCTCTTTGGTGCCGGTCACCAGCCGCGAATCGAGCCGCTCGATCGAGTTGTCGAACGTCACCAGACCGAACTCGTCTTCCGCCGTCAGGACCGCGAGGCACGCCCGGATGGCCTTGCACGCCTGGTCGAGCGGCGCACCGTTCATCGATCCGGACCGGTCGAGCAGCACCACGACACGCCGGCGCGCCTGCGGCTTCTCGCCGAACACCGCTGAAGGAAGCACCGCAACCACGTGACCCTTGCCCTCGCGCGGTCCTCCCGTCACTTCCGGTTGCGCGTCCCGCGCCTCCACGTCCAACACCAGGTCGCGGTCCGGCACGTCGCCCTCGCCGGCCAGCGACACCGAGGTTTTTCCGTTCGACTCCTGCCGCATGCTGACCCGGTGCGACGGCGACGCCACGGCGGCGATCTCCCACGCCACCTCGAGTTTCAAGTCGAATCCGATCTGGTGCAATCCGGCTGCGTCGCGCGCAAACCGCGGAAGAATCACGTCACCGAACTCGTCTTCCGGCAACTCCATTTCCCCGACACCCGGTTCGGCTTCAATGGTCCGGGCGCGCGCGTGATACGAGGGCGCGAGCGTGAACGGAAACCGGAAACGGAACCCGTTGTTGCGATTCTCAACACCGGCCAGGATCTCCAGTTGCACGGTCACTTCTTCGCCCGGCCGCAAGTTGCCAACGGTGAGGTTCGTGACGCCGTCGCCATGAATCCGCGCCATCGTGGACAGCGATCCCTGCTCGATGCCTTTCTCGTATTCGCGAATCGCTTCCTCGCGGGGACGCAGTTCGGAATGGGCGCTAAATCCCTCGCCGGAGATGCGAAAGCGCCGGAGCGCGGCATCGCGCGAGAGGGCAAACGAATATACTACCTCGACCGGTTTCAGTTCTTCCGATCGAAACACGTGATTGACGATCAGCCGGGCCCCGGCGGCACAGATACGGCCGCTCAGCCACAAGCGCTGCATTGCCAAGGCCAGGGGTTCGCCGGTCTCGACGGAGACGGGCATCAGCCGCAGGGGAGCGGCAACGGTCATGATTCCTCCTGTTTCTGTCCGGCGTGAAGCCGGGCCGCGAACTCCGCGAGGGCGGCCTGGATCTGCCGCAACCTCCACGGGCTCACGTTGCCACGAACATTCACCGAAACGTCTTCGGCGATGGAATAGTGCCACCAGGCATCCGCGGCGACGACCGCGGGGCGTTCCGCGCCCGCGCCCAATTCATGGGCGATCTCGGAAAGTGTCAGCCCGCGCTCTTGCAGCTTCCGGATCACCCCCAGACGATCGAGATGGGCCTGACCGTAGGGCGCTGAGCGGCCCGCGCGGACGGGCCCATCGAGCAAATCACGGGCAATATAGAAGCGGATCGTCCGCGCCGCCACGCCCGATTCTTCAGCCAATTCGGCCAACGTGAATTGCTTCTCGGCCGGCATGGACTTCACGGCTTCAGAGTAACACATTTATAGACAGTGTCAAATACTGTCAATATTATTGGCCCGTGCGAGAGGACAGAACCGCGACCGGAAGGGAGCGAACACAGTGAGACAGAACCGCGACCGGAAGGGAGCGGACACAGTGAGATGACAGAACCGCGACCGAAGGGAGCGGGCCAGTTCGACTTCCGCCCCAGACTCCCAATCTGCTTTTTCACGGCTTCGCAGGGAGCGGGCCCCTTCGACTTCTGCCCACAGGCCAATTCTAGCCGCCGTCCGGCGCGCCGGTCTTCAGGTAGAGCGCGTGCACCTGCGGACTCGAGTCCCCCCGCGACAGCCGAAACCGCACCCGCAGAGCGCCTGCGCCGGCCGGTAAGCCGTTTCTCCACTTCAGGGGCACGCGGTATCCCTCTCGCTCAACTGGCACGGATTCCGA
This sequence comes from uncultured Solibacteraceae bacterium, assembly GCA_964529305.1. Classification (GTDB taxonomy): domain Bacteria; phylum Acidobacteriota; class Terriglobia; order Bryobacterales; family Bryobacteraceae; genus CAZGUX01. Next base: position 39,903 of record CAZGUX010000150.1, read on the forward strand.
CACCGGCTGACCGTTCGCGTCGAGGAGTTCGGCCGACAGCCTTCCCAGCCCGCTGGCGTTGACCGCGAAATGGCAACCGGCCCAGCCTGCCGCCGGACGCCGGAAGGCCGCCGACGTAATCCAACCCTCCCGCTGATCCGGCAGCAACTCCAGACCGAGCATCCGGTGACGCCCGACCTTCGCTAATCCGACGCTTACCTGCGGATCGGCCCAGGACGAGGTGTAATACACCCACCATTCGTCGCCCACCGGCAGGACGCTGCTGATATGTGTCGACCGGCCTTCCCATCCACCGGCCCGCGGTTCGAGATGAATCCGCTGGTTGCGCCACAGGCCGAAGCCGGGGTTGTCCCGGTCCTCTTCTTCGATCACCCACCGGGCGAACCGCATCCGGTAGTGGTCAAGGGTGCGCCCCTGTTCGTGATAACCCACGAAGGCCCACACCTGGTCCCCATCGCGCAGGGGCACCGCCGCCTCGTGCAGCGTGGAGGAGCGGGCCTTTTCATCGAAGGCGTAGTGTCGCGCGTTGTGGGGTGAGCGGGTGAAGTGCAGGCCGTCGGGCGACGTCGCGACATCGACGATGAAGCCCTCCGGACCTTGCGCGTGCAGGAAGAGCACATACCGCCGGCGGGTTTCGCGTGGGTCGACAAAAAGAGAGTGCGGCAGTTCGTACTCGTTGGTGTGCAGATCGGACTGGAGCGGGAAAACAATGTTCGTATTGCGGCCGCCAAATCGGTGCAGCCCCAGTTTGGGCTTGGTCCACACGATGCCGTCGGCCGACTCCGCATACCCGGCCCTTCCCTGCGACAGACGCGGGACATAGCCGCTGTACCACATCCGGAACCGGCCGCCTTCCTTGAGAACCGTGGCTTGCCCGACAGCGCCTTCGTCCCATTCGCCCGGTCCGCCCGGTGTCAGCACCGGGTTCTCCGGCGTGACCTTCCAGCGGATGCCATCATCCGAAAAGGCGTGGAAGATGCTGTTGACCACGGGCTGCGTCCCTTGGCGTGTGCCGACAAAGTACATGTGAAAGCCGGACTCGTCCCGTAGGACTCGCGGATGGAACGCGCTCCAGCGCGTGCCGGGCGGTCCAGGAAGGTCGTCGGCCCGCAACACCGGCGGTTCCTGGACGCGGGTGAGCGTGTTCTCCACCATCCGTACGCCTTTGAGTTCCCAGTCCAGGTCTAGAGCGACCGGCACTTCCCGGCGCGTGACCGTCACCGTTTCCTGAGAAACATCGACACGATCGATGTCGATGACCTGGCCCGGATGGCGGGACTCGAGGAACAGATAAGTTCCGGTTCCTAGGGTGTCAGGCGCCGGTTCCTGTGTCGAGCCGTGGCGTTGCCGCTGGTCTTCGGCCACCTGCCGCCGCTTCCTGTCAGTGATCGGCTGGCGCAGATCGAAGAGATGGTGGCCGTCGCAATACAACCGGGCCGGCTTCTCGGGGCCCGCGACCACGAGGACGAACGTGTGCCAGTCGTGATGATCGTAGCCGGCGATGGGTAACCGCTCCGCGGGGTCCGCGGCATTGCGGACCACCTGCCACCCGGCCGGATCGAAGATCCCCCCGCCCGCCGAGCCAAGGCTGAAGGCCCAACAGCCGTGTGTCTCGCTGCTCAGGCCGAACGTCAGCAGCGTGCGCGAAGCCTCACCCGTCGCCAGGAACTTGATCGTGACCCGCACGGGACCCATCCGGAGCGGCGTCACCGGCTGTTCCACACGGGAGAAATTCTGGTTGAGGGGGTTCTCGAGTCGCTGAAACGCCGGATGGCGTTCCTGCCGGAAGGCGTGCTCCGGGACATCCCGCCACAGAGAAGGGAAGTTCAACCGCCGGGCACGGGAGCCATACCTCTGCGGGAAATGGTTTGGAATCGGGGCTGCCCCCGCAAGGGACGACGCCACTGGCAGCTTGAGAAAGTCTCTTCGTTCCAGAGATCGCATGGCAGCGATCTTCCAGTTTGACTTGACCGGAAGGGAACGGAAAGATCGTCCCGAATAGAACTCGCGGCGGGTTACCGCAACGACTGCGCCGCAACCGGAAGGGAGTCCCCATGGGCCTGCGGCCCATCAAAACGAATTACAGCCTCGACCGTAAGGGAGGGGGTTGCCATGTTCTTCAACGGGGCGGACAATTTCGCCGTCTGGTACCGTCTCTTAGGAAGGCTGCCAGTCCATCTCACGAAGGGGCGGCCGGCCGTCGCGCTTTTCCTCGTGCAGGTTCGTTTGCGCTAAATGGACTGCCGCCTCCAATGCCTCCGATTCAGAAGCGTACTTGGTGTCATGGCTGATCAGGAGGCCGTTCGGGCCGACCACGACCACCGACCATTTGCCATCCCGAAACCGGGTATGCAAGGTCAGCTCGTAGTACTGGGCTGTGGAGCCGCGTTGGGCCGTCGTTCCCCAGGCTGGGTTGTCGCTTTGTGACACTATGGTTTCTCCGCGCGTCGAGAGCGATCGCAGTCGGCGCAATATCTGGGATCCGTGCTTCCGTAACCGTCCTGCATCCGTGGGTCCTTGCGCTCGCATTCCAGGCACTTGCCATGCTGGCGGCTCCGGCCCGGGGGGTAGTACTCGCACCGGCGGGTATCCGCGCGGCACGCTTCACAGAACGCGAACAGTGTTGGTGTCAATCTTTCTCCGGTGGCGATACGCTCTACGGATTTCCTCACTTGGACCTCCCTGACAACGAATGGCGGCCATTTCGGGACCAGGCAGGAGGGCGCGATCCGACATCGCTCGATGTGCCAGCCCCAATATTGCGGGACGTCCAAACTTTAGCACGAATCTCACAGGCAAACTACGGCCTCCTGCAAACGGAGTACGGCCAGACATGCGCGCATTTCCGGCGTCTCGTTGGCGGTAGGCGCCCGAAATGGCTGCGTCGTCGGAACTCTACGCGGCTGTCCGAAGCCGCTACACTTGCTGGTGTTGCGGACGCTCGCGACACCGTTCGATCCGGCCGGAAAGGAAGTCCCTCTCATGCGCGTCTACCCCGTGTTGCTCCTCTTGACCGCCGCTGTCTCGTCTGCCGCGGTGGAAGTCGGCTCCCGGAAGCAGATCTTCATCGACTACAAGTTCATCGAGTCGGCCGAAGGCGTGACGCTCGTCATGAATCCGCCCGTCCGCACGGGGGAAGTTCTGCTGAACGCGGACGCTCCCTGGGAGACGTCACTGACGCTCGGCGGCTACTGCACCGTGCTTCGGGAAAACGGAACAACCCGGCTTTGGTATCACATCCTCGGCAGAGACCATGCGGCTCACACCAATCCCGATTTCATCGGCTTGGCCTACGCGGAGTCCGCGGACGGCGTTCACTTTCAGAAACCACGGCTGGGACTGGTGGAGTTTCAGGGCTCGAAGGACAACAACATCGTCCTGCCGGCCGATCCGAGCCAGTTGTCGATGGCGGGCGGTTCGGTGTGGATCGATGAGAACCCCGATTGCCCTCCAGGTGAGCGCTACAAGAGCTGGACCAAGATCTACCCAAAAAAAGGCGCCGGGATCCGCGGGCCTCATCGCGTGATGGTCTCTGCCGACGGCTTGCGGTGGAAGTTGACCGGCAAGCTGGTAACCGGCCTGCGCGCAGCCGACACCCAGTCGTCCTGGTTCTGGGATCCGCGGCTGAAGCGGTACCTGGGGTACACACGCGAATGGGTTCGCTTTGCCGACGGAAGACCGATCCGCATGGCGAGCTACAACGAGTCCGACGATCTGCACGCCTGGCGGAAGATGCACATCGCACTGGCCCCGGACGAGACCGATTCCGCGGCGGCCGTCCGGCCCCTCATCGAGCCTTCGAGCATGAAGGTGATGAGAGAGACATGGGTGCCGGCCGGGGAGGATGGGATACTGCCGGAAAGGCCGCAAACCAAAAGCCTGTTCGATGACCCGGTGCCCGTTCCCGGCGCGCCCCTCGACATTTATGGTCCGGTGATCTTTCCTTATACCGAAGCCGAAGGCGTGTACTTCTCCATGATGTCGGTGTTCCATCACTGGGAGCGGCGGGGCCAACTCAGTTGGCCGGACACGGGGGATGTCCGTCTGGCGGTCGGCCGGGATGGGCGCCACTTCACGAATCCCGGCGGGCGCCAGCCCTTTCTGCGCCTGGGCCAGACCGGCTCCTTCGACTCGAAATGGGTTTGGGCGCTTCCCCGTCCCATCCGGATGGGCGATGAGCTGTGGGTCTATTATTTCGGCGGCAATCGCGATCACTCGCAGCGGGTGGACACCGGAGCGGATAAGGTGATTACGGGGATCTCGCGGGCCGTGATGCGCCTGGATGGATTCGTGTCGGCGGACTTCGACTATGGCGGCGGAACGCTGGTCACGCCGCCGCTCCGGTTCCAGGGCTCGCGCCTGGAACTCAACCTGGATACCGGGGCCGGCGGCTTGGGCCGCGTCGAGATCCTGAGCGAAGATGGCGAGCCCATCGAGGGATTCACCCTCGCCGGCGCCGATCCGTTGAACGTCAATAGCGTGCGTGCCGCCGTGTCGTGGCGCGGGCGCGGCGATGTCTCGTCCCTGGCCGGAAAAGTAGTACGGCTGCATTTCAAGATGCGGGCCGCCAAGTTGTACGCGTTTCAATTCCGGTAAGGAGGACTCGGGACGGTGGAATCGTGAGAGTCACGTTGGCGCTGGGCTTTGGCGGCGTGCCGCCACTTCCCGTCAGTGCTCAGCATTCCGCCCACGATGCGGTGTGCCGCGCACGCGCTCGCCCAGAGCGCTATCCGGATACCGGCACAGGGACCGGGGTGAGGTCCTTTTCGTACTCCGGGTAAACCCGAAGATATGCGTCCCGCACGATCGGTTCGGCGATGTCGCGCAACTGGGTCCAGTGCAGGCTGCTCCCAATCGCACTGTCGGAGCCGGCCGCCAGGTTCGATCCGCCCCAGATCCGCACGTCTTGCCGGTCTTCCGCCGCCTGAAACGCGTCCAGCAAGTCCATCACCGGGAAGATGTCGTCATCGTACGGCGATCCCCGGATGACGCTGTAGGTCGATCGCCCGGAGCTGCGCCGGCAGATCAGGCTGATCAGGTTCGAGTAGCCCTGCGACGCCAGCACTAGCCGCGACGTCGGGTCGCCCTTTTCGTCCGCAATGACAAAATCAAACGGCGACCGGTAAAGGATCTCCGGTTCCACGGTAATCGGAGTGGTTCCGGCTTTCCCTTCGATTAACGCCAGCAGGCGGTCGCACACTTCGCGAATGGTGGTCACGACCGTGGCCTCGTCGCCGGCCGTCTTGCCGATCATTCGCTGACGACGGTAGGGCTCGAATACCCAGGTGAAATGGTTTTTCACGAGTTCGTCGAGGTTGACCGGGTAGAGGCCGCCGCACAGGTCGATCTTGTTGTTGTACTGGACCATCCATCGCAACAGCGGCTCGCCCTGCGCCCGCTCGAGCCGCTCGTGGTATTCAAGGACAAAAATAGAGAGGCAGACGTCCTGGTCGGCATTCCAGACGTAAACGTGAACCGGTTTCTGCTTGCCAAGCCAACGGCTCATCAGGCGTCCCTGCCTCACGGCGAGGTAGGCCT
>CAZGUX010000151.1:0-70965 GCA_964529305.1 uncultured Solibacteraceae bacterium
AGGACGCGCTGCCGGCCAATCACAAGGCACGCGCCATCGTCGCGCTGCTCGAGCGCGTCGATACGCAGGCGTTCTACACCGGAATCCGCTCTCTGGAAGGCAAAGCGGGCCGCAGCATGCGCGATCCGAAAACGATGATCGCGGTCATTTTGTATGCCTACTCGGAAGGCATCGGGTCGATGAGGGAGGTCTCGGCGCTGACCGAACATGATCCGGCGCTGATGTGGATCACGGGGCTGGACGTGATCTGCCACACCGAACTGAGTGAATTCCGACGGGAGCAGAAAGCCGCCCTGGACGAGTTGTTCGCCCAGTTGCTGACGGTGCTGGACCAGGCGCAGGTGATCAACCTGGACCAGGTGACGGTGGACGGCACGCGCATCCGGACGGTGGCCGGCGTGGACACGTTCCGTCGGGGCAAGACGGCGAGAAACGGAGCCATTTTCGGCGGGATAAGTCGGAGCCACTGACTCCATCCAGCCCATTGTCGGGGACGCGGTAAGCACTCTACAGCAGTTTCTATATCTCGTGGCCATGCGTGATGCTCAGGGGTTGTCCCACCTCACCCCGGAGGACCGACCGTTTGCCGACGCGCTGCTGCCGTTACTGCCGAAATTCATTCCAGACCGCCAAGACCCACCCCGGCCAATCCGTCTGCAGCCGGCCGGATTGCCAGCAACGCCGCCGTAGCGACTACCGACGCTCCAAGCTCGCCGCCGATCCGGACTACGCCGAACACTGCCGTCAGAGCGCCCGGCAATGGCGCAAACTCCACCCCGACTATTGGTCCCAATACCGCCAGGCCCATCCGGCGAGCGTCGAGCGCAACCGCCAACAACAGCAGGCCCGCGACCGCAAACGCCACCTGCAGCTTCTTTCCAACAACACCTTGGCTGCTGACCTAAAACCCTGTCCGGCAAAGGTTTGGCTCGTGGGCTCGACCTTTGACCGTCTTGCCAACAACACCTTGGCTCCGGCCCAACTCTGGATTCTGGAAGCACTTCCGCCGCGCGTTGCCGCCATCGCTCCTCTTGCAAACAACACGGCTCTGGATTGCTGAGCAGTCTTGGCGCATAAGGGAATCGCACCATGCTCACTGCCGATCAGATCAATGCCATTCACCGCCTGCACACGGTCGAAAAGTGGTCGCTGCGCAAAATCGCCGCGCATTTCCACATCGGCCGGCGCACGCTCGCCAGTTACCTGGCCACTCCCGCTCCCTCGCCGGTCCGACGTGACCGCGCCAGCAAGCTCGATCCGTTCAAGCCCGCCCTTGCCGAACTGCTCGAGCAAGACCCGACTGCGCGTGCGCCTGTCATCACACAACGTCTGCGCACGCTCGGCTATGACGGCGGCGAAACCATCGTCAAGGATTACCTGCGCGCGCTGCGTGTGGAGGGAAAAGCCCGGCGTGCCTACGTGCGTGTGGAGCCCGGCCCCGGCGAGCGCTTCGATGTCGACTGGGGACACTTCGGCGCGCTCGACTACAACGGCGCTGCGCGCAAGCTCTATGCTTTCTGCCTGGTGGAAGCGCACAGCCGCAAGATGTATCTGGAGTTCACCCACAGCCAGTCATTCGAAACCTTTGTGCGCTGCCACATCCACGCGTTCGAACAACTGGGCGGCTGCGCGCGCGAGTTGTGGTTCGACAATCTGGCGACGGCGGTGGCCGAGCACGAAGGCAACCTGGTGCGCTTCAACCCTCGATTCCTGGCCTTTGCGCGCGAGTACGGTTTCATTCCGCGCGCCTGCCATGTGGCCGCGGCGTGGGAGAAAGGCAAAGTCGAACGAGCCATCGGCTATGTGCGGCAGAACTTCTGGCCGCTGCGTTCGTTCGCCGATCTCAGCGATGTGAACTCGCAGGCACGGCGCTGGCTCGAGGAAGTTGCCAATCAGCGCAAGCATCGGGAGACCGGCCAGCCGCCCGATGCACGCTTTCAGCCCGAGTTCCTGCGTCCGGTTCCGCTGCTGGCGCCGGACTATCGAGACACCGCCGAAGCGCTCGTGCACAAGGATCTGCGCCTGTCGTTCGATGGCAACCGCTACTGTGTGCCGCCGCGCTATGTGGGCCGTAAGCTCACCGTCAAGGCGGACAACTCCAGTGTCACGATCTATGATCAGTCGGCGGAGATCACCCGCTATGCGCGGTCGTGGGAGCGCGGCTGTACGTTGGGGGCGGAACGTTTTCAGAAAGAGCTGTTTGCCCAGTTGGCGGCCGCGCAACGCACCGCCGCTCAGCAACGGCTGGTGAAACTGCTCGGCCCGGCGTCGGAATACTATCTACGCAAGCTCGCCGAAACCGATCGCAGCCTGGCACGGCAGGTCCGTGAGTTGTTGGAACTGGTGCGCGAGTACGGTCCGGACAGCGTTGCCGCCGCACTCGATAAGGCACATGCCGCACAAGCATTCGGCGCCGATTACATTGCCAACATCCTCCGCCAGCAGCAGTTGCGCCGCGACATTCAGCCGCCCTTACGTTTGAAACATCCCGAGCTGAATACGCTTGTGACCGATCCGCTCTCGCTGGCCGACTACGACACGTTCATTCTGCCATTCGCAAAGGACTAAGGACTCCCCATATGCTCTCCCTACAGCAGAAACTCAATCAACTCAGCCTCACGACCATGAGCCGACAACTCGATCAGACCGTCAATGAGGCGGCGGCCCGCAATCTGAGCCTGGTTCAAGCCCTGGAGTCGCTCGCCGATTCGGAACTGGAGGCGCGCAACAACCGCTCCATCGAACGGCGCTTCCGGCTCTCGCGTTTGCACGCCCGCTATTCCATCGACAGCTTTCAGTTCAAGCACCACAAGGTGGGCGGAGATCCTCTGCGCCAGGGGCCACCGTATTCGCGCGACGACTTTCACGCCATAATCCAGGACCAGTTCCGGGTTTGGCCTAACGCGATGAATGCGACATCCACGCACGACACCAAACGGAGCGAGGACGTCCGGGCCAGGATCAACGTCCTCAGCGAGCTGCCGGGAGAGTGGAACAAGCGCCTGGAGCGCTGGAGCCGCTGGAACCGGGAGCGCAAGGTTCGAGTAGGAGGGATCGACGCCCCTGCTCCATCCGAGGAGGTACTGATCTACCAGACCGCTCTCGGAGCCTGGCCTCTCGAGCCTGAATCGATAACAGAGTTTGTCGAACGGTTAAAGGCCTTCCTCGTCAAGGCGGCACGCGAGGCAAAGACCCACTCCGATTGGCTTCAGCCCAACCACGAGCATGAAGACGCTGTCGCTCGATTCGCCGAAGGCATCTTCACTCCGTCCGAGTGCAATCGATTTCTCCCGGACTTCCTGCGCTTTCAGGAGCGGATCGCCTTTCACGGCGCGCTCAACGCGCTTTCCCAGACATTGATTAAAATTGCCTCTCCCGGGGTGCCCGACTTCTATCAGGGAACCGAACTCTGGGACTTCAGTCTCGTCGACCCCGACAACCGCCGGCCGGTCGACTACCAGAAGCGGATCGCAATGCTGGACCGCTTGCGAAAGCAGGAATCGGAGAGCCGGCGTTCCATGATCTCTGGAATCATCTCGGGGTGGAAGGACGGATCTATCAAGCTTTACCTGACCGACAAGGCTCTCGACTTCCGCCGCGCCCACGCTGACCTCTTCCTCGCCGGGGAGTACCTTCCCTTGACCGCGATCGGGCCGCGCCAGGACAACCTTAATTGCGCTTGGACGGCGGAGCGAGGATTCCTGGGCCGTAGCGGTGGTTCCGCGATGGCCAACCCAATGCTCCTCGGGACGGAAAGCGCCTCTCGGCGAACGGGTTTGGCGGGACACTGCGATTCTGCTGCCCGAAGGCGCTCCTGCCTCATGGCAAAACGTCCTGACCGGTGAACGCGTTGAGTGCGAAACGGTGGAAGGGGCTGAACAACTGCTTCGCGTGCACCACCTCCTGCGGACTTTCCCCGTCGCACTGCTGACCGCCCGCCGAGTCTGACCGCGTTCCCTCAACTGCAACGAAATGCGGGGCGGTCTCTGGTCGAGCGAGCCACTACCTGATGACAGTCAGACGGCCTATTCACCTCTTCACGGGATGGGCTCCACTGGACTTTCGACCGTACCCTGAAGGTGTGGGGCAACCATGATTTTGGGCGATGTTCATCGTTGGCTGGAAGGCGCCTCCGGGGGTGCGGGACCACTATTTCGTTGGATCTGGGTCTCTCTAATTGCTGTCTGGATCGTTGGAATGGTCTACCTGGGAACGCTCGCTTTCAGCTGACGGCGCTGGTCGTAGTCCTGGATCCAGGTTCTGCCATTCCGGTGAGGACGTCACCCTTGGGTTGGATGTTTAGGCCGGACTTGCAAGCTGGAGGCAGTTAATGAAGACGATATTGAGTTTCTTCCTCGGCATCGTACTGATCGTTGCCGGGACTTCGGTGTTGACGTACCAGGGGGTTACAGTTACCACGGCGGAACGGCAACTTCTTCACGTGGGGCCGCTGCAGGCGGGTACCCAACAGTCCGTCTGGACGATCACTCTGCCGCCTGTTCTCGGTGCAATCCTGCTCGCTGGTGGAATCCTGGTTGTGTTTGTGACCGGGATTCTCAAGCGCCCTCCCCAGGACGGCGGCAGGCAACGCCCAGCGCAATCGCAACTGAGCCCTGACGCGCACTGACCGGCAAATCCGTCTTTTGATTCCTGCGCCGGGCTGGCGTCTGGAGCGTCGAGCAGCCTTTGGTAGCAATCGGCTGGGGGTGATCTTGAAAGTCATGATCTGCCTGTTTCTGGGCATGCTTCTGATGGTCGCCGGGACAGTCGTCGCGACCAGCCATGGCCTGGAAGTCACACTCAACGGCGGGACTGCCCTGCTGACTGTCCCAGGGATCACGGTGACGGAACCGGAGCAGACGTTGCTCGCAATCGGGCCAATGAACTTGGGCGTTCGGGAAGTCGACTGGACCCTGAGCCTTTCACCCCTCCTCGGAGCCGGGTTGCTCGCGGCGGGCGTGACAGTCATTGTCCTCGTTGCCTGGCCCGGGAGGAGGCCCCGGTACCGGCACGCGCACAAGGCGCTTGCGGCGCCGCGATAGAACCACGGAGGCACTGGTGACACTACCTGTTTTCTTGGCATTGACGGGTTCTCTATTGTTCGCCAACTCAGAGCGCGTCGAGCGTCTTCATGAGGCGGCGGCCGCTCTCGAAGAGGTGATGGAAACGCCCGATGAGGCGATCCCGCAGGAACTCCTTGACCGCGCGTCTTGCGCCGTACTGGTTCCCGGACTCAAGAAGGGCGCCTTCGTTTTTGGCGCCCGCTATGGAAAAGGCTATGTCTCCTGCCGGAAAAAGGATGGCATGGGCTGGACTGCACCTGGCACGGTCCGCATTGAAGGGGGAGGCTTTGGTCTTCAGATCGGCGGCTCGGAGACTGACGTTATCCTCCTCGTGATGAATCAACGCGGCATGTCTCGATTGCTCTCGAGTCAGTTCACTCTCGGCGCCGGCGCCACGGTCGCGGCTGGCCCCGTCGGCCGAAGCACCAAGGCGGCTACAGACGCGCTCCTGACCGCCGAAATCCTGTCATGGTCACGGTCTCGAGGTGTATTCGCAGTGTTTCTCTCCAAGGTGCGACATTGCGGCAGGACGTTGGTGACAAAAGCGAATTGTACGGCAGAACGCTCGAGAATCGCGAGATCATCGAGAAGGAACTCGAAGTCCCCAAACCCGCCAGAAAACTGATTTCCCTGCTCAACAAGTACTCCGGAAGGCGTTGAAACCATGGACGCCGGCGGCGTTTGTCGTTCAATGCACGATTTCAACCTCTCTAGACAGGAAGGAGATGTCAAATGAGTACCGCGCTCGAAGTCGTTCCCCTGGCGGCGTTTTTCGCATGGAGCCTCTATGCTCAGAATCCGACTAAGCCTGATTTGACCGGCACGTGGCACCTGGATGCTCAACGGACCCGGTTCGGCCACCTGCCGCGCACCAAGGACCTGGTTCTTCGAATCGAGCACCACGAACCCAAGATCCGGATCTCCACGGGCAAGAATGGCGATGTCCACGAAACCTTGGACCTGACGACCGACGGCAAAGAGTACCCGCTCACGCTCGAAGGTAAGGCTTGCACTGCGAAGGCGCAATGGTTTGCATGGCAGGGCCAGCGGCTGGTCGTCGAGACGAATTGTCAATCCGTTTCCCGAGGCCGGCGCCTTACGCTCGGTTCAAAGGGAACAATCCTAACCACGGTTCTTACCGTCAAGGACGGCTCCGGCGAGAAGCAGGCCTACGAGTTCTTTTCACGCGAGTGACCCGCCGGCGCGCGGACCGCGTAACCAAAGGGCAACTACATGCTTCGGAGTCTTGCCAGTGTTCTCCCGGCGCGACAATACTCGGTTCGCGATCTTGCTGTCGAGGCCGGCACCTGGCTCTCCCGCCGGCGGGTGGCTTCATATCCTAGGCGCACCGTGAGGTAGTGCTGACCAACACTCGTGAGGGGATGTAGGCGCATACCGGGATTTCGGCTCCGGATGGCCGCCTTCCGGCGTCACGCTGATGGACGCTCTCTGTTCGTCCTGTGCCACGGTTCGTAGCGCGGGCTATCGTAGAGACAGCTCGACTACCTTCTGCCCTACGCCGCGAGTCAAGCCAGAATCGGAACAGTGATTCGACGACTAAAGAAGATCGCCTCCGCGTGAAGCTGCCGAGTTGCTAATCTGCGCTGTCCCGCTCGGGACAAAAAGGGTCGACCCGGCAGCAGTCCCATCAGACAATAGAAACGATGTCACCCGACGAGTTTCGCAAATACGGCCACCGGGTGGTCGACTGGATCGCCGATTACTTCGCACACAACGGCGACTACCCGGTCTTGCCGGACGTCCGTCCCGGATTTCTGCGCGCGCAGTTGCCTTCTCACGCGCCGGATCAAGCCGAACCCATGGACCGGATTCTTGCCGACTTCGACCAGTACATCATCCCGGGAGTCACGCACTGGAATCACCCACGCTTCCTGGCCTATTTCTCCGTGACGTCCTCGCCTCCCGGAGTGCTGGCCGAGATGCTGACCGCGGCATTGAACGTCAACTACATGCTGTGGAAGTCGTGCCCGGCGGGAACCGAGTTGGAGCAGATCACGGTGGACTGGGTGCGCCAGTGGCTGGGGCTGCCGGCGGAATTCTTCGGCGTGATCCACGACACGGCGTCGACGAGCACGATGCACGCCATCGCCGCCGCGCGCGAGCAGGCCGATCCGGAAGTCCGCATCCACGGCGGATCGCGCGACCTGATTCTCTATACGTCGGAGCAGGCGCATTCATCGGTCGAAAAAGGCGCCATCGCGATCGGTATCGGACAGAAGAACGTGCGCAAGATCGCGGTGAGCGCCGACTTTCGCATGAAGCCCGAGGCCCTGGAAGCGGCAATCCGCGACGACCGCGGGAAGGGCCTTCGACCCTTCTGCGTGGTTCCGACGGTCGGCACCACTTCCACCTCCAGCATCGACCCGGTGCCGGCGGTAGCGGACATCGCCGAGCGCTACGGCCTCTGGATGCACGTCGATGCCGCGTACGGCGGCAACGCGGCGATTGTCCCCGAATATGCCTCCGTCCTCGATGGATCCGGCAGCGCCGATTCGCTGGTGATGAACCCCCACAAATGGATGGGGACGCCGATCGATCTGAGCCTGCTGTACACGCGAAAGCCGGACGTGCTCCGGCGTGCCTTCTCTCTGGTTCCCGAATATTTGCGGACGGCGGAGGGCGATCGTGTTTTGAACTACATGGATTACGGGGTGCCGCTCGGCCGGAGGCTGCGCGCGCTCAAACTGTGGTTTGTGATGAGAGCCTACGGCCGCTACGGCCTCGCCGCCAGGATCGGCTCCCATATCCGTTGGGCCGCGGAACTGGCGGAGCAAATCGCCGCTCACGCGCGATTCGAAATGTGCGCACCCACGCCGCTATCGCTGGTCTGCTTTCGGAGGAAGGGCACCGATGAGGAGAATCAGCGCCTGCTCGACCGGATCAATGCGACGGGCGAGATGTTTTTGTCGCACACGGTTCTCAACGGGCGGTTCGTCCTTCGGCTTGCGATCGGCAACTATTCCACGACCCGGGAGGATCTCGAGAGGGTGTGGAAGCGGATTCAGGAATTGGCGGACCAGGCATAAGCCCGGCGGTTAGCCCTCCCTTATATTTACTCGTAGCGTAGCGCTTCGATCGGATCCAGGCGCGAGGCGCGTAACGCGGGCAGCAGTCCCGCAATCAGCCCGACCAGTTCCAACAGGATCGTCGAGGTGAGGACGGAGAACGCGGTGATCTGCAGATGGATGTCGCCCCGGCCGGAGTCATCCTGGAAGAGTGGCCCCAGCAGCGGCAGTGTCTGCAGACTGGCCGTGGCGGCCCATCCAGCAGCCACGCCCAGCAACCCGCCCAGCGTCACGATCACCACGGCTTCCAGCAGGAACTGGCAAAGAATGTTGCCGCGCGTGGCGCCCAGCGCCTTGAGGACGCCGATCTCCTTGGTTCGTTGCGTCACCGAAACAAACATGATGTTCGCCAGCCCGACGCCGCCGATCGCCAGCGTCAGCGTGCCCACAAACCCGAGCAACACCTGCAACGCGAGGCTCATCGTATCGATCATCCGCATGAACTCGTTGAAGGCGATGATCTCCACCGCCCGTTCGTCGGTTGGCGCGAAGCCGTGAATCCGCGCCAGCGTGGCCCTCACCTGTTTCACCGCGTCCTTTCGGAACAACGGGTTCGACGGAGACCAGACGAGAAACAAGGGATACTTCACATCCTGCAACAGCGACATCGTCTCGTACGGGATGAACAGGCAGTCGTTGTCGGGCGTGTTGTAGTTGGAAATCTGGGTTTTCGACTGAAGAAGGCCGACGATGGAGAAGGTCATCCCGTTGATGCGCACTTCTTCGCCGACGGGGGGCATTTCTCCAAACAGCTTCTGCGCCGCCTTGGCGCCGATGACGGCCACCCGCTGTTTCTGCAGGATGTCCTCGTCGTTGAGCCAGCGCCCTTCGGTGAGGGTCATGTTGCGGATGCGGCCGTAGGCCGTCCGGACCCCGCGTAGCGTCATCGACTGGGTGCGATACCCGCGCACCACCGTGGCGGCACGGAGCATACTCTCAGGCGAGATCGCGGCCACCATGGGTACGGTCTCGCGAATCGCCTCGACATCCGCGAGTTCGAGGCGGATGCGGCGGCCGGCGCGTTCGCCACCCGCTTGGGACGATGTCTGGCCTCCGATGGTCAGGATCAGATCCTGGCCCACGGCGTGAAACGCCTTCTCCATGGCCACGCCGAAGCCCTCACCGTAGGAGTAGAGGATGACAAAGCACGCGACACCCCAGCCCAGGCTGATCATGGTGAGGAGTGTGCGCTGCTTGTTGAATCGAAGGGCGGCCCCGGCTTCTTCAAAGACGCTGATCCACCGCATCTGCGTCTACCTTTCGTACCGCAGTGCCTCGACCGGGGTGAGTGACGCCGCGCGCAGGGCCGGAAAGAAGCTTGAGGCCACGGCCACCACCAACAGCGCGCCGAAGGCCATCAGGGTGGTTTCCGCACGCACCGGAAGACCGGCAAACATTTCAGGCAGAGGCATCCGATTGACGAGGGAAGCGAGTCCCCAGGAAAAGGCCCATCCGACCGCGCCGCTGACCAGCGCGAGGATCATGCCCTCAAACAGGAAGTCGGCCAGGATGCGGCGGCGCGTCGCGCCCAGCGCCTTGCGCACGCCGATTTCGGGAGTACGCTCGGTAACCGACACCAGCATGATGTTCATGACTCCCACGCCGCCGAGAGTCAGGGTGACGAGTGCGATGGTGCCGAGAAACGCCGTCATGGAGCTAAAGAGCCCGTCGACCATCTTGGCGCTCTCGATGGTGTCCCACATCCGCACCGCCCCCGTGTCAAGAGGGTGGAATCGATGATTTCGCGCCAGGATCCGCTTCACTTGCTTCTGCGCGCCCTCCCACGAGGTAAGGTCTTTGGGTGAGTACACGAAGTTGCTGAGGTAGCCTTCCTGATACCAGGTCTCTTTCGGAGGGAGGTCCCGCGCCATGGTTCGATACGGAATGATGACTTTGTCCGCGTCACGGCCGCTGTAGCTGGAATTCTGGTTCTTTTCCGCCATCAGGCCGATGACAACAAACGGGAGGCCGCCGATATCCACAGATGTCCCGACAACTCCTGGACGCGAAGCGAACAACTGCTTGCGGACGTTGGTTCCGAGAATGCAGACCCTGCGGCCTTCGCGCTCCTCCTGCTCGTTGAAGAAGCGACCCTGTTCAATGGGAATGTTTCGGACCTGGACGAAGGCCGGCTCGACGCCGTTAATCTCGAAAGAACCGCTGTTGTATGGGCTGCGCGCCGTCACCTGATTGCGGAGTTCCGGAATCGCCAGACGGACCAGAAACGCTTCGCGGCGAACATCTTCCAGGTCCTTGTAGGTCACCCGGATGAAGCGGCCGGCCCGCTGCCCGCCCGCCTGGCTTTCCGTCCGTCCGTTGAACACGATCACCAGATTCTCGCCGAGCGACCGGGTATTGTTGCGCTGGCCCTCGCGAAAGCCGTCGCCCATGGCGACAATCAGGACGATAGACGCGACGCCCCAGGCAATCCCGGCCATGGTCAGAAGCGTTCGAAGCTTGTTGCGCAACAGGGTCGCCAGAACCTGTCCCAGGAATTCGCGAATCATGGGACACTCCTTACTGGAGAATCACCTGTTGGCCGGGGCCGATTCCCTTCACGATCTCGGTTCGCGAGCCATTGCTGATTCCCGTCACCACCGCCACGCGCCGCCGGCCCTTTTCCGTGGTGGGGTCGGGAATCTCAACCTCGGTCTTCTTGTCCCGCGTGTAGACGATGGCGCCCTCCGGAATCGTCAACGTCCCCTTCTTCTCGTCGAGGATGATTTCGGCGTTGGCCGTCATCAGAGCGCGGAGCTTCTTCTTCTCGTTGTTGATCGACACTCGCACTTCAAACGTGGTAACGTTGTCCTTCTCGACTCCCATTGGCGAGATCTTGGTGACCTTGCCGGTGAACACTTCGTCCTTGAAGGTCTCCACTTTGATTCGCGACATCTGGCCGACATAGATCTTGCCCAGGTCGCTTTCGTCGACTTTGCCTTTGACGTAGACCTCGGTCAGATCGCCGAGCGTCATGATCACGGTGGCGCCCGCGCCCATGGTGAGGATGGAGCTGACCGCGTCACCGAGTTCGCGCTCGCGCGACAGGACGACCCCGTCGAGGGGCGACACGATGGTCGCGTTCTTCAGGTCCTCCTCCGCGCGCGCAAGGATCGCCCGCGCCTGCTCGAGTTGCGCCTCGGCCTTTTGAATCGCCGACCGCGCCACGCCCACCATCACCTGCGCCGAGCGCTGCCGGTTGACCGCCAGTTCGTAGTTCTTTTCGGCGTCATCGCGGGCGTTCTGTGCGATCAGACCGTCGCGAAACATCTTTTGGGCGCGCTCCAGGTCGCGCTTCAGGAACGGCAAGTCCGGGCCCAGCGCTTCCACCTTATAGCGCTCGTGGTCGGCTTTGGCGCTCTCCAGCGCCGCTTCGGAAATTCCCATGGCGGCCTTCGCTTCGCGGACCCGGGGCTCCAGGTCGTTCTTGTCGAGTTCGCAGATTACCTGGCCGGCTCGTACGTAGTCGCCGATCTCCACGGGCAGCCTCTGAATGATGCCGCTGGCCTTCGATTTGATTTCTACTTTGGTGGCCGCTTCGATCTTGCCGGTCGCGACCACGGAGCGGACCAGATCGCCCTTCTCGGCCTTCACGAGTTTGTCCGGGTCGATCTTGACGGGAGTATTCCCGATGGCTTTGATGGAAAAGTACGCGACGCCTCCCAGGGCAAACGTGCACACCAGCACCCAGACCCAGCGCCGGGACTTGCGATGATTGGCCATGATCACTTGCTAATACGAAGGACCTACCTAAAAGGTTCCGACTCCAATTCCAGCGAGTCAAGGGCTGGCCGGGAAGTAGAATATGTAGAGAAACTCCCATGGAACGCCGGAAAGCCGCTGACGAGACGGTACTTGCGCGGGAACTCGAATACCACGAGAAGCTATACTCGGGGTTCGCGCAGCAACATTTCGCCAAGCCGGCCGTCCGGGCACTGCGCGAGCACATGACGCGGCGGATCACGCTAGTGTGCGGCCTGTCGGGCGAGTCGGCGGTTCTCAGCCTGGGGTGCGGCATCGGCGACACGGAGATCCTGCTGGCCCGCCGCGTCGGCCAGGTTCGAGGCATCGATCTTTCGCCGGCCGCCGTTCGGCAAGGCCGCGACGACGCCCGGCGTGCCGGAATCGCGAATGCCGAATTTGAGGAAGGCTCTCTCGAAGCGGCTGCCGGCCGATTCGATGCCGTCATCGCCATCTTCTTTCTCCATCACCTGCCGGACGAGGCTCTGGCGGCGGCGCCCGGGCGGATCTTTGATTTGCTCAAACCGGGCGGGTGCTTTTACTCGCTTGATCCGAACCGGTACCGGCTCTCCGGCGCGGTCGGCCGATTGCTGATTCCCGGCCTGATGAAGAGGTATCAGACTCCGGACGAGCGCGAACTCGACCCGGGAGCGACGGCGCGGTTGTTCACGGAAGCAGGCTTCCGCGCTCGCGTGGACTATTACGATTTTGTGTCGTCGCCGATGGCCGGGCTCTTCCCGTCGTGGCGGACCGGCTATCGCCTCACACGGATGCTGGATGAACCGCTGCGGCGTCTTCCATGGATCAGGAAGGTCAGCAGCAACTTCGAGATCATCGCTCGCAAACCTGACTGATGGTAGCCAGGCGCCCGCCGCCCGAGACAAACTCTTGCAGCGTAGCCTCGGACGCGGCCGCACTCAACGAACAAATCGCGTCCGCCACGAGCGTGACCGGCCGGCCGGTGGCGAGCAATCCCAGAGCGGCAAAGCGGACGCAGTATTCGGTCACCACGCCGTAGACGACGAATTCGGCCGCCTGGAGCCGTTCGAGCAGCGCGGGCAGGTTCGGATTGGTGAAGAGATCGAGCGCCTGTTTCTGCAGGAGGATCTGCCTGCTGTCGCCGATGTCTACCTTCCCAGGCTGCGTCGTGACCAAGGAGGGGCGATCGAGCAGAGTGATCGCAGGTTTCCGCTGGCCCAAGGCGCCAAACACACAGTGCGACGGCCAGTCCTTGAACTCGGCGTCGTTTTCTCCGTGGGCGCACATGGTGCTCACCACCACTCCGGCCTGCCGGTTCAAACGCCCGATCGCCGGCAGAAGCCGCTCCGCGCCGGGAACGTACAAGGCCCCGGCGGGGAGCATGAAATCCAGTTGGGTGTCGATGTCAAAGTGGACGATCATGAGGACTACCAATCTCTCCCGGGAGGGCTTGGACCGTCGGACTGCCCGCTCCCTTCCGGTCGCGGCTCAGAAGGAGATCGTGACCAATCACGGTTCTGCGAGCGCCCGCAGCGCAGGGCTCCATTCGACGGGATACGGTTCCACCGCATCCAGGCCATGGTACCGCGCGGGCAACGCAGACAACGACTCGGCCGCGAGGCTTCGAATCTCCGCCAGTGAAGGATGAGGTCGGGCCAACGTTCCGTTTCGCAAGACAGGCTGAAGAAGCGGCCGAGCGCCGGCGGGGCAGGGTTCCGATTCCAGGCCGATGACGTCATGGTCTTCGTTACGGAAAATCTGCTTCGATCCCGGCAGGGTCGGTTTCCCGGCGCTTCGTTTTGCCACAGGCTGGCCGTCAATCTCGGCCAACTTATAAATCGCGCCCATCGCCGGGGCATCGGCGGAGGTGGCCAGTTCAGTGCCCACCCCGAAGGCGTCCACAGGCGCGCCCGCATCCAGCATCTCGCGGATGCGATGCTCATCCAGGTCGCCGCTCACCATAATCTTTGCCTGTTGAAGTCCGGCTTCGTCCAGGATTCGCCGGGCCTTGCCCGAGAGTTCCACGAAATCGCCGCTATCGATGCGAATGCCCCACAGCGGTTCGCCCAGCGAGGCCGCGATCCGTACGCCTTCCTCGGTGTCATACGTATCCACCAGGTGAACGGTGGAGGGCCCGAGCACCTGCTGAAGCGCGCGAAACGCCTCACGTTCGGCGGAGAAGGCGAGAACCCAGGAATGCGCGGCGGTGCCCAGGGCCGGAATGCCATAGCGGAATCCGGCGAGCGTGTTCGATGTGCCAAAGCATCCGGCCAGATAGGCCGCCCGCGCGCCGAGGACGCCGGCCTCCGGAGTGTGAGCGCGCCGCGTCCCGAACTCCACAACCGGCCGCCCGGCCGCCGAGTTCACTACGCGCGCCGCCTTGCTCGCAATCAGAGTTTGAAACGTGATGGTGGAAAGGAGGTAGGTCTCCGGGATCTGCCCCTGAGGCAGAGCCGCCCGGACCCGCAGGATCGGCTCACCCGCGAACAGGACCGTCCCCTCGGCCACGGCGTCCACGTCGCCGCGAAATCGGAATGCCCGCAGCGCCTCAAAGAAACCCGGGGACACGCGTGAGAACTGGGGAAGACCCCGCAGGTAACCGATTTCGGCGTCCCCGAATTCCAGTCGAAGCAGGTAATCGACCGCCTGTTCAAGTCCGGCGGCCAGCACAAAATTTCGGTTTCGCGGAAGGCGCCGGACGGACAACTCGAACACCGCCGGTTCGTCCCACTTGCCGGTTTCCCAGAAACCGGCAGCCATGGTGAGCTCGTACAGGTCGGTGAGTAAGCCGCTCACGCGCGTTACTTCTTTCCGTCCTTCTTCTCTTCCTTCTTTCCGTCTTTCTTTTCGGGAGCGGCTTCCTTGACGCCTTTCACCGCGGTTTCGAGTTCGCTGAACTTGCTCTGCTCGAAAACGTAACCGGAGGGATCCCCGTCCCGCCGCGCCATGTAGTCGTTACCGGATTTGTGGACGGAGACCTTCTCCACGCGCGATCCGTCCTTGGAGGTCACCGTGAGGCGGTACAGCGGCTCACCCGCGTTAGCAGGGGGATTGTCGTTGAACTTGGACGCTTGCAGTCCGCGGAGGTTGTCCACCAGTTTCTGAATGGACTCGCTGTCTATCTGTTTTCCGCCCGAGGTCCACTTCGCGTCCTTCTTCTCGTACAGCTTGCCGCCGACATCGAGCTTGGTCGGGTCATCCCAGGCGAACTCGAAAATCTTCTTGTTCCGGTACTCGTCAATGCCCTTGTCGAGGGCGTTCAACTCCGCGTTCACCTTGTAGGCGCCCGCGGCGGAAGTGCCCTTGGCATAGGCGTTCTCGCCCTTCTTCTTGATTTCCAGCCGATGGTCGCCGGAGGCATCGGACACGATCACGACAGCCACCGGTTGCCCGGCCGCAAAGTCCTTCGCCTGGTTCTTCTCGTCGTCGGGAGTGAGGCTGGCGTCCATCTTCGCCTCTTTGATCTTGCGGACCAGTTCGTCCACCACGGTGGAGTCCGCCCGCAAGGGCTTCGGCTTGATGATCTGCCAGTTGCTCTCGGCGTTCTTGCCGAACTCGATCGTCTGACCCTTCACCTGGACCTGAACTCGAGTCAGTTTGGTCTGGTCGAAGATGATCAGGCGACGGTCGCGGAGATCCTGCGCCGTCTTGTCCAGATTCGTCTTCACGTAGCTCGCGATGGTGTACAGCTTGGGCGAGTCTTTAGTTTTGACATACGTCGAGCCACCAGTCGGCACGTCGTCGCCCACCAGTAACTTCTCCACCTTGCCGTCCGCCTTGGTCACCGTCACTTGTAGATAGGGATTAGCCAACCCGTAAGGCGCCAGGTCGGAAACACTGTCCTCGACGAGCCGGTCCGATTCGACCGAAGAGACCGCCGTGGTCAAGCTGTTCACCGTATCTTCGTCCAGCGGAAGCGGCTCTGGAGCGGTCATCGTCCACTTGTCGCCGCTCTTCATGAGCATGGTCTGGGGCTTTCCAATTCGCTGAACCTGGATGGTGCGAATCTGGTCGAGCGGAATGGAAACGATCTTGGGGGGCGCGTCCTTGGGGCCCTTCTTCTCATCCGATTCTTTCTGCTTTTCAGACCAGAAGATCACCCCGCCGAGAACGGCCAGCAGCGCTGCGGATAACAGGAGTCCTTTGCTCTTCATGGCTGATGACTAACGGCGCTTCCACCACACGACAATGCCCATCGCGATGATCAGGAGCGGGTAACCGAATTGCGTTACCGAGCGGAGCGTGTTCATCTGGGCGCGCGTCAGGGTGATGCGGCGGTCCTGGGGATCCTTAGGCCGGATCGAGATCAGATCCTCATCGTTGGTCAACCAGCTCACCATATTCAGGAAAAGATCTTTGTTGCCGTTGAAGCCGAGAATGTTGTTGGCGATCCAACCCGACCCGCCGACGACCACGAAACGAGCTTCCTTCTTGTCGCCGGTCGCGGGAACGGTACCCGCGGCAGCCAACGTCAGCGGACCTTTCTTATCCCGGTCCGGCTTGATATCGATTTGAGCGGACGCGAGGTTGGTCGAAGCATAGCTGTTGGCCGATGTCGACAGCAGGGCCTGGGCCGTGCCTTTCTTCCCTGTCTTGACTTCGACGGTGCGCGTAAGGGGGAAGGCGGTCGCGACGCCCTTCATCTCCCGAACAATCGGATGATCTTCGTACTTGGTCCCGAGCGGGGCTACCTCGCTCAGACCGAAGATCTGGCCGATGCCGCTCGTATCGAGGGCCAGATCCTTGTTCAGGGTCACGCCGAAATCCTCGATCATCGCGACCAGCGCCGCGTTCTCCCCAATGGGCTGTTTCCCGACCTGCAAGGGAGGATCGATCAGGAACATCGCTCGCCCGCCGGCTTCTGCGAACTTGCGGATGCCGTCAACGACGGGTTGAGGATAGTCGAACCTGGGGCCTCCGACCACCACGACGGTGCACGATGACGGCACCTCCGCCTTCTCCAGCAGCGAGATGGTCTGCACCGCGTGGTTGTCCTTCTCCAATGCGGCTTTGGCCTCGGAATAGCCGCTCCGGCCGCTGTCTTCGATTTCGTGCTCTCCGCTGCCCTTGACAAAGCAGATCTGCTTCTTGCCTTCCTTCAGGGAGCGAATGATCGCGCTGGTGAGTTCTTCCTCGCTGAGGCTCTTGGCCTCCTGCCGCTTGACCCCGTTCGAGACGATGATCGTACCTAGTTTCTCGATCCCCGCCGCACGCGCCAGTTGCGGCTTCTTGTCGGGGTCGACAAACTCCACTTTGAGTTTGGTCGACAGGTTGTTGTAGCGGTCCAGCAGATCGCGGGCGGTGTTGAATTGCGACGTGCGGTCGTAGTAGGTCACCGTGACGTCGTTCTTCAATCCCTTGACGATCTTCTCCGTTTGATCGGAGAGGCTGTAGCGCTTGTTCGATGTGGAATCGTACGACTTGTTGTAGCGGTTCGCGAGCCAGTTGGCCGCTCCCAAAATCCCCACCACCACCAGAATGAACGCAGTGGCGTACAACGAATACTTGGTCTGCCGCGTCTTGAGCCAGTTCGCCGTCATCGTTACGCCCTCCACCGCAGGGATTCCATCGAACGAGCCGTCAGGAAGAGCCCAAAGAAAATCATGGACAGGAAGAACACAATATCCTTCGAATCGAGCACGCCCTTGGTAAACGGCTCGAAGTGCTGAATGATCGACAGGTAAGCCAGCGCCTTGGCCCACGCCGCCGTCTCGAACGCGCTCAACCAGTCGAGGACCCACAGCAGCAGGCAGACGGCAAAGGTCGCGCCGCCCGCGATGATCTGGTTGCGGGTCGTCGTCGAGATGAACGTCCCGAGCGCAATCATCGCTCCCCCCTGCAACAACAGGCCAAGCAGACCGATGAACAGAGGCTTGGCGTCAGGGTTGCCGTAGATGAACAGGAACGCCAGGTTCAGCAGCGCCACGCCGATGATCCCAAAATACAGCAACAGGGCTCCCATGAACTTCCCGAGGATGATCTCCCAGTCCTTCACCGGCGAGGTCATCAGCAACTCGATCGTCCCGGAGCGTTTCTCCTCGGCAAACAAGCGCATCGTGATCATCGGGATCATGAACAGCGCGATGACGCTGGCGTTCGACAACAACGGCCGCACGATCAACTCGTTGATATCCATGGGAAAGCTGCGCCCCATCATCTGCATCTCGGTGCTGCGCATGGAGAAGAACGCCGTCGCGGCCGAAAAGAAAAAGCCAAAAATGACGGCGAACATCGTCAGCAGCAGGTAGGCGATGGGCGAGGCAAAGTAGCCCTTGAGTTCCTTGTAACAAATGGTAAGAGCGTTCTTCACTTGGAAACATCCTCCGCAACAGGTTGTTTTTCGCCGCCGGTCAACTGCAGGAAGATCTCTTCCAGACTGACGCCCGTGGTGCGAAGTTCATGCAGATTCCAGCCGGCATTCACCACGGCGCGCGCCACGTCGGCGCGCACGGACTTGCCCTGCTGGCTCTCCACCTCGAACACGTGCAGCGAATTCCTCGACTCCTTGTGAACCACCCGGCTGACGCCGGGAACCTGTTCCAACCTGAGCCGCGCGTCGGTCTCGGCAACCGCGTCCGCCTGGAGCGAAATGGAGACCATCTCGGCACCTTGCAAACGGCTTTTGAGATTCGAAACCGAGTCCGTAGCGACAATCTGCCCGCGATTGATGATGATCACCTTTTGGCACGTGTGCTCCACCTCGGGCAGAATGTGGGTGCTCAGGATGATCGTGTGATCCCCGGAAAGCTTCTGGATCAACTCGCGGGTCTCGTTGATCTGTTTCGGGTCGAGCCCGGCAGTCGGCTCGTCCAGCACCAGGACGTCGGGATTGTGAATGATGGCTTGCGCCAAACCCACTCGCTGGCGATACCCTTTGGAGAGTTTGCCGATTAGCTTGGCCTTCACGTCGGCGACGGCGCAACGCTCCGCGACTTCGTCCACGCGCCGGGTCAGGTCTCCACTGGGAATCCCCTTCAACCGGCCGACGAAGTGAAGGTACTCGGAAACCTCCATCTCCGGATACAGGGGCGGCGTCTCCGGCAGGTAGCCGATGCGGCGCTTCACCTCCAGAGGTTGCTCCATCACGTCGAAGCCGGCGACTTCCGCGCGGCCCTCCGTGGGAGGCAGGAAGCAGGTCAGTACACGCATCGTCGTAGTCTTCCCGGCGCCATTGGGCCCCAGGAATCCCACGATCTCGCCTTTGGTCACTTCGAACGAGACGTTGTTCACCGCGACGTGGCGAGCGTAGCGCTTCGTGAGTCCGTCGACTTTGATCATAACTTTATGTTCCGAATCGGGGGAGCAGTCCGGCGCAAGCCAGCGTCCCGAGGGCTGAACTCAATTTCAATAGTATATTATGGGACGGTTTTCGGTTTTGTCAATCTGCTCACGGCTTTGGATCACCCCTTCTGCCCGGCGGCCAGGGCCAGAGCCGTCTGAGTGCTATACTCTAGAAAATTTGTCGCCTGGGAGCCCGCATGGTTCCTTTCGTACGATTGATGTTCGCCGCCGGCTGCCTGGCAGCCGCATTCGCCGCTGAGTCTTCCAAGCCGTTCACCGCGCAACAGCGCCGGTGGTGGGCGTTGCAGCCCGCGGTGCGTACTGCCCCGCCCGGTACCGCGGCCCATCCGATCGATGCGTTCATCCTGGCAAAGCTCGCCGAAAAGCAGTTGCCTCCCTCGGGCGACGCCGAAAAGGTGACGCTACTTCGCAGAGTCACGCTCGACGTTACCGGCCTGATGCCTACACCTGACGAGGTGCAAGCCTTCCTGGCTGACGAATCCCCGGCCGCTTTTGAAAGAGTGCTCGACCGGCTGCTCTCCTCTCCCCGGTACGGAGAGCGATGGGCAAGGCACTGGCTCGACTTGGCTCGTTACTCCGACAGCGAGGGTTTCAAGAGCGACGAAACGCGACCGAACATCTGGCGCTACCGCGACTACGTCATCGATTCCTTCAACGCCGACAAGCCCTACGACCGGTTTGTCAAAGAGCAGATTGCCGGCGACGAGTTGTATCCTGGCAACACCCAGGCCCTGATCGCCACCGGGTTCAACCGCCACTTCCCGGACGAAAGCAACGCGCGGAACCTGATGCAACGCCGCCAGGAGTTGCTCAACGACATCACCGACACGGTTGGCGCTACCTTTCTAGGTTTGACGTATGCCTGCGCGCGTTGTCACGATCACAAGTTCGACCCGATTCTCCAAAAGGACTACTACCGCCTGCAGGCGTTCTTTGCCAACACCCGTATTGAAGACGGCGCAAGGCTGATGCCGGCGGCCCGGCTGGACCGATGGGAGGCCCAGCGAAAAGTGTGGGAGACCCGGACCCAGGATATCCGCGACAGGATGGCCAAACTGGTGGAACCCGCACGGGCCCGAATGTTCAAGGAGGGCTTCGATAAGTTTCCTCCGGAAATCCAGGACGCCATTCTGACCCAACCGGAGCAGCGCAATGCCTTTCAGTGGCAGATGTACTACAAGGCCAAGCCGCAGGTGGAGTTCCCCGTCGAAGAGGCCGCCAAGAAGCTCAAAGGCGAGGACCGGCGCCTGTGGATGGATCTCGAGGCGCAACTGAAGGCCTTCGATTCCATCAGGCCTGTGGAGATGCCGGTCGCCCAGGCGATGATCGACAACGGGACCGACTCCCCGAAAACGCACGTCCTGGCCGGTGGTGCGTACGACGCCAAAGCCGACGAAGTCCAGCCCGGCTTTCTGTCGATTCTCGATCCCGCCGACGCGAAAATCACACCGGTTGAAGACAGATCCTCGGGCCGCAGAACTGCTCTCGCGGAGTGGCTGGCTTCCCCGGAGAATCCGTTTACGGCCCGGGTGATGGTCAACCGGATCTGGCACTATCACTTCGGCCGCGGCATCGCCGCCACTCCCAGCGACTTCGGGATGATGGGCGAACGGCCGACGCACAAGGAACTGCTCGACTACCTCACCACCTGGTTCGTCGACAACGGCTGGAGCGTCAAGAAACTGCACAAGCTGATCCTGACGTCCCGAACCTACCAGCGGACCTCGGCAATGAATGCCCAGGCCGCCAAAGTGGATCCTGACAACAAGCTGTACTGGCGGTTTTCACCGCGGCGTCTGGAAGGCGAATCCATTCGCGACGCGATGCTTCAGGTAAGCGGCCGCCTGAACTTGAAGATGCATGGTCCTGGGGTTTTCCCTCCTCTGCCCCCTGGAGTGGTCACTCGCGGAGGTTGGAAGAACGACGAACGGGTCGACGAGGCCGAGCGCCGGAGCGTCTACGTGTTCGTCCGGCGGAACACGCGCTACCCGATGTTCGAAGCGTTTGACATGCCCGACACGCACGAAAGCTGCGCGCGGCGCAACACCACTCTGACCGCGCCGCAAGCCCTGGAATTACTGAACAACGAACTGGTGTTCGAATGGGCTCGCGCCCTGGCCGGCCGGGTGTTGAACGACTCGGGGATTCCAGCGGAGGCGGCGATCGAGCGGGCGTGGCGTCTGGCCTACTCCCGGCAACCCGAGGCGGCGGAAGTCGCCACGGCCAAGAGCTTTCTGGAACGGCACACACCCATTCTCCGGGAGCGACTGGCACGTCAGGAGAAGATTGCGCTGCCGGGGAACCTGCCGGCCAACAAGGATCGGGCTGCCGCGGCGGCGTTCGTCGACTTCTGCCACATGCTGCTGAACTCGAACGAATTCGTCTACCTGAATTAGGAATCCCGGCATGAATCCCTGGCTGGCTCATCATTGGCGGGTCACGTCGCGGCGGCAGTTTTTCCAGCAGGCCGGCAGCGGCCTGGCCGGAATCGCCTTGGCAAGTCTGCTCCAGGAAGACGGCTTCGGCGCAAAGATGGACGACCCTCTTGCGGCCAAGCCGCCTCATCATCCGCCACAGGCCAAGTCGGTCATCTGGCTGTTCATGGAGGGAGGGCCCAGCCACATCGACCTGTTCGACCCGAAACCCAAGCTGACGGAACTGAGCGGTAAGCCGATGCCGGAGTCCTTCGGCCGCCCTATCACGGCGATGGGCACTGCGAATAACACGCTGATGGGAAGCAGGCGGACGTTCAAGCAGCATGGCCAGAGCGGAATCTGGGTCTCCGACTGGTATCCTCACATCGCGCAGCACGTCGACGATCTGTCGATTTTGCGGTCGTGCTGGGCGGATGGCCTGAATCACGTCGGCTCGGTGTGCCAGATGAATACGGGATCGATTCTGGCGGGCCGGCCCTCAATGGGCGCGTGGACGACTTACGGCCTCGGCAGTGCGAACCAAAACCTGCCGGCATTCGTGGTTTTGCTGGATGACCGGGAGCCCGTGGGCGGTCCCAAGAACTGGAGTGCCGGATTCCTGCCGGCATCATTCCAGGGAACCCAGTTTCGCCAGGGCGACACCCCGATCCTGCACCTGAAATCTCCGTCGGGGACTACGCCCCAGCAGCAACGGAGCAAGCTGGATTACCTGAAGGAACTGAACTCGCGCTACGCCGAGACGCATCCCGGCGATTCGGAGTACGAGGCGCGGATCGCCAGCTACGAACTCGCCTACCAGATGCAGTCGGCCGGCCCGGAAGCCGTGGACCTGAGCAAGGAAACCGACGCGACTCGGAAGCTTTACGGCATGGACGACCCGGAGACAGAGGCCTACGGACGGAATTGCCTTCTCGCCCGGCGCCTGGTAGAGCGCGGGGTGCGCTTCGTGGAATTGTACGCGGGTTCGGGCAGCGGATGGGACGCGCACACGGACATCGAAGGCAACCACACGCGCCGGTGCCGTGCATCCGATAAGCCCATTGCCGGGCTGCTTTCCGACCTCAAGTCGCGCGGCATGTTGAACGACACCCTCGTGGTCTGGGGCGGGGAGTTCGGCCGCACCCCGTTCAACGAGAAGGGCAATGGCCGCGATCACAATCCCTGGGGCTTTACCATGTGGTTCGCGGGCGGAGGCGCCAAGGGCGGAAACGTCGTGGGAACGACCGACGAGATCGGCCTCCGCGCGGTGGAAAAACTCGCCCACGTGCACGACATTCACGCGTCCATCCTGCACCTGCTGGGCCTGGATCACATCCGCCTGACGTACATGCACAACGGACGCGCCGAAAGGCCGACGATTGTCTCCGGAAACCCTGTCCCCGAGTTGTTTCGATGACGTGGCTGCCCCTGTGGCTGGCGTTGGAGTTCGGCGATGACTCCGGGATCGTCGAAGGCCTGCTCCGCCGCGATCAGCAGGCCATGGCTTCGCTGTATGACAAGTACGGGCGCGTGATTTATAGCTTGATCCTGCGGATCGTCCGGGACACGACGATTGCCGAAGATTTGACGCAGGAGACCTTCCTGCGGGTGTGGAACCGCATGGCGGCATTCGATCCTCAGAGGGGAACCCTGGGATCGTGGGTGATCACGGTGGCGCGCAATCGTGCCATCGACTATATCCGCTCGGTGGAGGGCCGCATGACTCTGGGATCGACGGAGTTGCTCGAGATCGAACACCCTTCGCTGTTCACTTCGATCGAAGCCGACCTGATCGGCGCCGACCAACTGCGGAGGATTCAGACGGCGTTTGGCAAACTCGACCCGAGGCACAAGGAAGTCATCGAGCTTGCTTACCTCGAGGGCATGTCCCAGACCGAGATGGCGGCGCGTCTCAATCAACCCTTGGGCACCATCAAAACCTGGGTCCGCACCGCGTTGAAAACGCTTCGCGAGGAACTAGGCGCCGATCAGCGGCTCTCCCTTGCCCAGAAGCCGGGGCGATGAGTTATACTGATCTTGCGTTTGCTGTTCGTACTTGATTTCGAAAGAGTTACTTCAACAAGGGGCCGCGGCTGTGCCAGCGCCGCGAGCCCCTTTTGTCATTTGGAATCGAGGAAGGCGCAACGCGAAGTTCGCAGCTAGGCTGCCAGTAAGGATGATTCGATGAAGGAAAAAGGTACAGTGAAGTGGTTCAACGCCGCGAAGGGATACGGTTTCATCCAAAGGGAGACCGGTGAGGATGTGTTCGTACACTTTAGCGCGATCCAATCGGAGGGATATCGGACGCTGGACGAGGGTGCGCGGGTCGAGTTCGAGGTGACCCGCGGGCCGAAGGGTCTGCAGGCGGCCAACGTGACAATCTCAGCCTAGTTGCTGCGGGATTTGAGGCCGCCTCGGCGAGGCGGCCTCAAAGCGAAGCGCGTCTGGTTCTTGAAAACTTAATCGACGAGGTGGAATGAGCAAAGAAGACAACATTGAAGTGATGGGAACGGTCCTGGAGAAATTTCCCAGCGGATTGTTCAGCGTGCAATTAGATCAGAATCGCGTGGTCCTGGCGCACCTGGCGGGCAGGCTGCGCAAAAACCGGATTCGCGTTCTGGCCGGCGACAAGGTCACGCTCGAGATGTCACCCTACGATCTGACCAAAGGCCGCATTACCTTCCGTCATCGGTAGTCCCTCCCTCCGCTGCCACGCCGCCTATGGTCAAGGTGTTGTTCGTCTTCGGTACCCGCCCGGAGGCAATCAAGCTCTGTCCCGTTGTCCTCCACTTGAAATCCCTTTCGGATCGGTTCGACACCCGCGTGTGCGTGACCGCACAGCACCGGGCCATGCTCGACCAGGTGCTCGAGGTCTTCGCCGTGCGTCCGGACTGGGATCTCGACCTGATGCAACCTGGGCAGACCCTGTTCCAGTCGACCTCGCGGATGCTCGCCGCCCTGGAGCCAGTCATGACCGAAGCCCGTCCCGATGTCGTGCTGGTGCAAGGCGACACGACCTCCACCTTGTGCGGCGCCCTGGCCGGATTCTACGCTCGCGTGCCGGTGGCTCACGTCGAGGCGGGGCTTCGTACCGGGGACATGCACCAGCCCTTCCCCGAGGAAATGAATCGGGTGCTGACCGGGCGGATCACTGACTTCCATTTCGCGCCTACCGCCGGCTCGGCGGGCAACCTCCTGGCCGAAGGAGTTCCCGAGAGCCGGGTGTTTGTCACGGGGAATACCGGGATCGACGCGGTCCTGCACGTGAGGCGGGAACTCGAGGCGGGCCGCCTGCATGCCCAGGCAATCGATGGCCTGGACGCTTCCCGGCGCCTGGTCGTCGTCACCGCTCACCGCCGCGAGAGTTTCGGCGAAGGCTTCGAGCGGATCTGCCGCGCGCTCGCCCGCCTGGCCTCGCGTGGCGACGTGCAGATCGTGTACCCCGTCCACCGCAATCCCAACGTTCAGGACCCCGTCTCCCGTCACCTTTCGACCCACCCGAACATCCTGCTGCTCGAGCCGCTGGACTACGTACCCTTCGTGGACCTGATGCGCCGGGCGGATCTCCTCATCACCGATTCGGGAGGAATCCAGGAAGAAGGCCCCTCCCTCGGCAAGCCCATCCTGGTGATGCGCGAAAAGACGGAGCGGCCGGAAGCCGTGGCCGCCGGCACGGTCCGGCTGGTGGGAACCGATGAGGAGCTGATCGTCTCGGAGGCGGCGCGCCTGTTGGACGATCCTTCCGCCTATCAGGCCATGGCCCGAGTCCACAATCCCTACGGCGACGGACTGGCTTCCGGCCGCATTGCCGGCCATCTGCTGGCCCTGCTCAGTTAGCTCGAAAAAGCGTACCGACGGCAAAGAACTCGTTGCGCTGCAGCGTCTCGACCCGCCAGCCGTGCCCCGCCGCCCACTCAGCCACGACTTCGGCCCGCCTCGGAACCTGTTCCCAAGGCCGCTTGTGCATGTTCACCAGCACTTCCCGGAACAATCGCAGATCGGGATGTTTTTCCTGGACGGTGAACACCCATCGGGAGCCCGGCTTGGTGATCTCCGAGCCGTTGCGCAACACGGTCCGGATCTCGTCGTCGGCTGTGAGAATGTCGAAAAACCCGGAGGTCACCAGAATGTCGGCCTCGTGAAGGGCCATCTGTTCCAGCACGAATGCGTTGCTCCGCATGAACCGGATGTCCGGCCGGTGCGTATCGCGGGTCCGGGCCACACCCAGCACGACCGACTCCCGGTCGAAATCGCCGGCCACGATCATGGCCCGGCCGCGAGGAATCATGAACAGGTACGACCCCATCCCCGCCGCCAGGTCGAACACGACCGGCTTTTCGTATTGGCTCACCGCCGCCCGAAGCTGATCGACCAGCAGCGCCCGGCGCGAGCGGACGCCCACCGAGATCGAATGGTTCAGGATCGCCCGGTCCACCGCCACCCCGACTGGTGTGATTCCGCGAGGGAGATTCTGGTAAATGTACTCGATCATCACGCCGGAATCGAAACCGCGCCGCAATCCGAGCCTGACGCCTTCGCTCAGACGGCCGACGGTTCGCAGAAATGTCCCGAGCATCCTGTATCGCATGGGTCTGTATTCCGGTAGAACGCGCCGCCCGGGCCGGTTCCTTCGAGTTTCGCAACGAATCCCGGTTCCAGAGGACAGCCGAGAAGTGCTTGCGAGTTTATCATAGGGTGTCAAGTGACTCAGCAACCGGAAGCGGCTTATTGGAGGCGCCGGCAGTTCGGGCGCGCAATTCTCTTACCCGGTGTGCGGGCAGCACGGATGAGATCATGACTGCGGCCACTTGCCTGCTGGCTTCGGCCCTGCTCCTTTCGTTTCTGTATGGCTTTTGGACGAACCGCCTGCTCGGCCAACCGGTCTGGAGCCAGACGGGGCTGATCCGCCTGGTGTGGTTTACCGGCATCTACTGCGTTCTTGCCCTTCCGCTGCTGCGATGGCGGCCCAAACAATTCTCGCAACTCATGTTTGGAGGGGCGCTGGCGTGGAGCGTGTGGACGGCCGGCTGGATTCCGGTGGCCGCCGTCGCCCTGTTTCTAGCCGGCGCCGGTGTCGTGGGCATCCATGTCACACGCCGTTTCGACTGGCTGGCCCTGGCCGCCGGGATCGGCGTCTATTCGCTGCTGACGGGCGCCCTGATGTTCTTTCCCGTGAACACGCCGGCGTTGCATCTGGCGCTTCACGCAGCGCCCTTGGCGGTAGGGTGGCATCGCCTTCGCCGCCTCTGGGATGGCTTGGCTGCGTTGGAGGGCCCCAAGTGGCTGAGTTTCGCCGTCGGGCTGGTCGCCCTTGCGCATCTCGGGGTCGCGCTCAAGCCCGAGGCCGGCCCTGACGCGCTCTCCATGCACCTGGCGCTGCCCGCCACGGTGGCCAACGAGGGCCTCTGGCACTTCGACGTCACCCGGGCGGCGTGGGCGGTGATGCCGATGGGCGCCAATTGGACGTTCGCCTCCGTGTATCTGACGGGCGGCGAGTGGGCCTGCCGCCTGCTCAACAATTCCTACTTCCTGATCCTGTTGGCCTTGCTCTGGCAAACGGCGCGAACCGCCGGCGGGGAAGCCGGCCTGGCGGTGCTTCTGTTTGCGACGACTCCGCTCACCCAACTGGTCACCGGATCCTTGTTCGTGGAGAACTACTGGGCCCTCATGATCCTGGCTGCGTTCGCCTCCGTCTGGCACTATCGCCAGCGGCTCGAGTCGCGGGACCTCTGGCTCGCGGCCTGGTTCGCGGGTTGCTCGCTGGCAGCGAAGGCTGGAAGCGTGCCCATCCTTCTCGCGATCGCCTTTGCATTGCCCGCCCAAGGTCTTTTGCAGCGGATTCCGGCCACCCTGGCACTGCTGGCCGTGGCTGGCCTCGCTCCCTATGCGAACGCCTGGTGGAGGACCGGCAATCCGGTGTTTCCGTTTGCGAACTCTTTCTTCCGATCGCCCTTTTTTGAAACCCAGGACTTGGTCGACGTGCGGTTCCCCACCGGCCTGCACTGGACCACCCCTTATGAACTGACCTTTCAGTCCCACCGTTTTCTGGAAGGCCAGGACGGGGCTCTGGGCTTTCACTGGTGGTTCGTGCTGCCGCTCGCGATCCTGGTTCGGTGGAACGGGGGCCGCTGGATCGTCCCCCTCGCGGCCGCCGGTGGGCTGGCTGCCTTTGCCTGGCAGTCGAACCTCCGCTACCTGTACCCGGTCTTGCCCCTCTCGAGCGTGATAGCCTCTCTCGTCCTGGCCGCATTGCGGCAGCGGGGAGTCTCGTCGCGAGCCATTCTCGCCGCGAGCCTTGCCCTGGCTTTCCTGAACTTCAGCTTTTGGCCGTCATCCGGCTGGCTTCACAAGGACTTCTGCCTCAACCCCTTCGACCCGAATGCCGCGCGCCAGTATCTGGATTGGGCGGCCCCGCAGCGGCGCCTGATCGAGTGGCTCAATCGGAACGCCGGGGGTCAAACCGTTGCCGTGCTCTCCGGAAACGCGGTCGCCGGCCTGGAGGCCAGAGCCTATACCAACTCCTGGCATCACCCCAAATTTCGAGCCGCCCTGCTCGAGGCGGAATCCTCCGCCGACATCGCCCGGGCAACGGCAGCACTCGGAGCGACCCGGATTGTCTCACCGCCCGCCGTGTTGCCAAGCCCCGCGTTACGAGATTTCGTCGACCGGCACACTCGACCCGAGTTCGCGTTCGGCGGTTGGCGCGTGTCCCATATTCTTCCCGTTCCGTCCGATCCGGCCGTGATCGTCCTGACGCCGGGCGTGTACGACGACGCGGACTCGGGATTCCTGTATCAGGGTTCGTGGTTCACCGATACTCAGTTCACGGAGGCCGCTCGGGGCACCATCACCTACACCCGGCAGCGGAACGCCTCCGTACGCTTCCGTTTCCGGGGATCAAAGCTGACTTATGTGTACACCCGGGCGCCAAATCGGGGACAAGTAACGCTGGACATCGACAACAGGATGAACCAACGATTCGACTTGCGCGGAGAAACCGTCGAATGGCAGAAGAAGCAATTGATGGTCACCGGCCCGGGGGAACACACCGCAACGCTCTCCGTACTCGGAGACGGCTTCGCGGATGTCGACGGCTGGGTGATCGAGCAGTGATGCCGGGAACCGCCCGCTTGGGCCGCTCCCGGCGACGCAGGCAGAAAGGTTTACCGCTTCTTCAACTTCACGACCGTGACCTTGTTGGCCTCGATCTTCACCTTCTCGTTCACGGGCATGAAATCCTGAGGCTCCGCTTTGAGTTCGTACTCGCCCGGCGGCAGAAGCAGTCCCCCGCCCGGGTTGTTCAACTCGTCAATAAAACCCCAATAGCGGTCGTTGAGGTAGATCGGGCCCAAGTCACCCGAGGTTACCGACATGAACGAATCCGGCATGTCCGGGCCAAACCTCAATCGGCCGAACGGGCCCTTCGGCAATTCCGCCTTTTCCAGCTTGTACTTGATCTTGGTTGTCTTTTTCGCGGTCACCGTGACCTTGGTCGAATACTCCTTGTACCGCGGGTCGCGCAGAGTAACCTCGTGCTGGCCGGGCGCGATCGGATACTTCTCGGGCACCGTGAAACGCCCCGCCGGACCAATATACTTGCCATCCACAAAAAGGCCCGCGCCCGTCGGGTTTCCGCGCGCCTTGATGTAACCGTCGTCGTCCGCAGCACAAATGGGAAGCGAGAACAGGGACACTACCAGGAGAACTTTCATCAGCAGTCGCATAGTCGTCACTCTACTTTTATCAATCCTTCCGCCAGGCAGGACCATACAGAACCCGGCCTGGCCGCTCTTGCGTCATCTGGCCTTCCCAGAGCACAGGAACTCCGTTCACCAGCACATGCACGAACCCGTCGGCGTATTGACGCGGATTCTCATAGGTGGCCCTGTCGAGCACTTTGTCCGCATCAAACAGCGTCAGGTCGGCCTTCTGCCCTGGGCGGATCAGGCCTCGGTCTTGGATCCTCAGCCGGTTGGCCGGAAGCGACGTCATCTTCCGGACGGCCGTCTCCAAGTGTAACATCGGACGCTCCCTCACGAATCGTGCGAGAACGCGCGCAAACGTCCCGTAGTTCCTTGGATGAGGCACTCCTTCGTCAGGCTTCGGAATTCCGCCGTCGGAAGCGATCATGGTCCAGGGATATTGCAGGATGGCCAGGAGATCGCGCTCATCCATCGAGTGGTAGATCATCGAACAGCCGCCTTTTTGGATGATATCGAAGACCACCTCGGCGGTATTGACTGCGCTCGGCTCCCGGCCCCGCTGATCGGCGATCGCCGCGAGACTCTTGCCCGCCAGGTCCGAATGAAATCCGCAACTGGCCACGACGACATTTTTGGGGTCACCGCCTCCCCGGTCGTCGCGGATCCTCCGGACGATCTCGGTTTTGATGCGCGCCCGTTGGGCCGGGTCGCGCAGACGTGCCAGCACCTGAGTGCGGTCTCCGGCCAGCGCCCACTGCGGGAGCAGGGCCGTGATGCCGGTGTTGGAAGCCGTGTACGGATACTGGTCGAGCGTCACGTCAACGCCGCGGCGGCGCGCCTCGTCAATCAATTTGAGCGTGTCGGCGCTGCGGCCCCAGTTGGGCGCGCCGATGATTTTGTGGTGGGTGACCTGCACCGGCAAACCGCCCTCTTCGCCGATCCGGATCGTCTCCTTCACCGCATCGAGAACCGCCGCGGCCTCGTCCCGGATGTGGCTGATGTAGATGCCACCCGCCTGGCCGGCGACCCGTGCCAACTCAATTACTTCCTGGGTGGAGGCGTAGTTGCCCGGCACATAGAACAGTCCGGAAGAGAGACCAAAGGCGCCCTGCCTCATCGACACATCCACCAGGCGCTTCATGCGCTCGATTTCCGCGGCCGTCGCGGGCCGGTTCTCCAAACCCACGATTTGCTGGCGTACACTCCCCTGCCCGACAAACGAGGCGAAGTTTAGGGCGATCGGCGTCTTCTGCACAGTTGCCAGGAACTCCCAGAGCGGAAGAGGCGACCCGCCGTCATTTCCCTCCACCACCGTCGTCACTCCCTGGCGGATCTGGTTTTCGGCCGATGGCTGGGCGAACAAGCCCTGCCGGGCGTGAGAGTGGATGTCGATGAAGCCGGGGGTCAGGACTAAGCCCTTCGCGTCGATGACCTTCCGGCCGGAAGCGCCGGCCAGGTTCCCGACAGCGGCGATCGTGTCGCCTCGGACGGCGACATCGGCCAAATACCAGGGGTTCCCCGTGCCGTCTACAACCCGGGCGCCGCGAATCAGGATGTCATGAGGGGGTTGAGAGAACAGTAGTTCCGCAAAAAGGAAAGCGTAACCGAGCACCCGAAGCATGGCCGTATTCTAGCAATGCCCGCGAGTGCGGCCCGTGGTGTGTCAAGCGCTGTGTGTAACAACGAACCACGAGTGTGTCCGGATGGACACTCACCGCCCAATTTTCGGCGGCGAAGAAATAGTCGACAACAGCAAAGAAACGATCACCATTCCCGCGATTATGCTGGCCACCACCATAGCGTCCTCCGCTCCCTGCCTCGCTACCGAGCAATTTGTGCGCCAAACCCGTCTGGTTCCAAGAACGAAGTGCGAACCAGGATTCCTTTTGTGTTACGGTGCAACTATGCGTGTGGATCTGGCCTTCGGAAAAACCGGGCTCACGACAATTTTGCCCGAGGGCTTCCGGTACCAACTCCTGGAAGCGCGATCGGCGACTCCGCTCCAGGACCCCGTCGCGGCCTTGGAGAAGGCACTCGACGAACCCATCGGCAAGCCATCGCTGCGGGAACTGGCTCGAGGCAAGTCCAGCGCGGCCATCTCCGTGTGCGACATCACCCGGCCTGCGCCTAACCGGCAGACGCTGCCGCCAGTTCTGCGACGGTTGGAAGAAGCCGGAATCCCCCCTGAGCGAACCACCATCCTCATCGCCACCGGACTCCATCGCCCAGCCACCGACAGCGAGATCCGCGAGATCCTGGGCGAGGACGTCGCCAAGAGATTCCTTATCGGCAATCACAACGCCCGCAATAGGGACGAGCATCGAAATCTCGGCGACACCGCCTCCGGCACCCCCGTCTGGATCGACCGCCGCTTTGCCGACGCCGACCTCCGCATCACTCTTGGCTTCATCGAACCGCACCTGATGCTGGGCTTTTCCGGAGGCCGCAAGCTGATCGCGCCCGGCCTCGCCGCGCAGGAGACCATCAAGGTCCTCCACAGCCCCAAATTCATGCGGGATGCCCGCGCCGTCGAGGGGTCCGTCGAAGACAACCCGCTCCACAAGGAACTGCTGGAGATCGCCGCAATGGCCAGGCACGACTTCATGTTGGACGTGGCCCTGAGCCGCGACCGGCAGATCGCCGGTGTCTTCGCCGGCGATCCCGTGGAGGCACACCGCGCGGGCGTCCGGTTCGTCCGCAAGGCCCTGCTCGAAACGCTGCCCGCCCCCGTCGACGCCGTCATCACCACCTGTGCCGGCTATCCCCTGGACCTGACCTTCTATCAGGCCGTCAAAGGCATCACCGCGGCCCAGCACATCCTCAAGCCCGGCGGCCGTATCCTGTTGATTGCCGCGTGCGAAGAGGGCGCCGGCGCCCCCGAGTTCAGCCGCATGATCAGCCAGTTTCCTTCCGACAAGGAGTTCATGCGGCACGTCGAGCAGGCCCCGGTCGTGGTCGATCAGTGGCAACTCGAAAAACTGGGGCTGGTCACTGCCAGGTATCAGCTCTACTTTTATGTTCCCGGCCTGCCGACCGAGTACCGCGGTTCCCTGTGGGGCCGTTCGTTCGACACCGTCGGCGAGGCGATCGCAGCCACGCTCCACGGGCTCCCCGCGGATGCGCCGGTCGCCGTGATTCCCGAGGGGCCGTACGTGTTCCCGCGCGTCGAGGCCGCCGCGGCATGAGAACCCTCGCCTGCTTGATTCTGCTGGCAGGCTCCTTGCACGCCGAGAAGTTGTTCAACGGCAGGAACCTGGACGGTTGGGAGGTCGACACGGCGTCGCTTTGGTCCGTGCGGGACGGCATGATTGTCGGCAAGTCTCCAGGCCTCGAGTACAACGACTTCCTACGAACCAAAAAGCACTATGCGAACTTCCGTTTGAAGCTTCAGTTCCGCCTGATCAGCGGCGAGGGCAACAGCGGAATCCAGTTCCGCAGCAAGCCGGTGCCGGTCTCCCACGAGGTGTCGGGCTACCAGGCCGACATCGGCCAGCAATATTGGGGCTGCCTGTACGACGAGTCGCGCCGGAACAAGGTCCTGGTGCAGGCCACGCCC
Source organism: uncultured Solibacteraceae bacterium (assembly GCA_964529305.1). Lineage (GTDB taxonomy): Bacteria > Acidobacteriota > Terriglobia > Bryobacterales > Bryobacteraceae > CAZGUX01. The sequence continues at coordinate 32,842 of CAZGUX010000151.1, forward strand.
GAGTCCCTGGCTAAGCTCGACAAAACCGGCTGGAACGAGTACGTGATCACGGCCAATGGCAGCCACATCACGCTGGAGTTGAACGGCGTCAAGACCGTGGACTACCAGGAGACCGAACCGGGCATCGAAACCACCGGGTTCCTCGCCTTGCAGATTCACGGCGGTCCCCCGATGGAAGTCCAGTTCAAGGACCTCGAGGTCCGAAAACTGAAGTAGCTTCTCGCAACGGAACTACGGAAGATTGTAGAAACTGCCGGTGTCTCTTCCAGTTTCGGCAGTTTTCGATCGGCAGCCCCTTGATTCAAACCGCGGGGTTGCGACTTCTTCCGTGCCGCGAGCGTAAGCGAGCGGTCAGTGGCCGGCGCTGGTTTTCTTACACGGCCATCGTCTCCAATGCCTGGATCGTTGCCTTGATGTAACCGTAGCCAAACGCGAACGCCTGCAGGTACCCGGGATCGTCCGGGTGCGGCGGCATGTGATCCGGCATCAGCATGTACGGGTAGTCCACCTCGTGAAGGGTACGAGCGACTTGGATCATGTTCATGTCGCCATTGTCGGGATAGACCTCGTAGAAATCGTCCCGCTTGCCGACGATGTTCCGGAAATGCACGTTGAAGATCTTCTTCCGCGTGCCGAAGTAACGGATCACGTCGTGGATTTCGCGGGCGGGGTCCTGAAGCATCTCCGCGACCGTCCCGACACAGAAATTCAACCCGTGATACGGGCTTTCCTGAATGGAGACGTACCGCTTCAATCCCTCGACGGTCCCCAGCACCCGGTCGACGCCTCGATATCCCTCGGGCGGAACTCCCGGGTCATGGGGATGTCCCATGGCCCGGATCTTGTACTCGTTGCACACCGGGATGACTTTCTCCAGAAAATACGTGATCCGTTCCCAGAAGACGTCTCCAGTCACCCGCCCGGCCGGAGTGAGCACGCCGGCGTCTTTGACATCTTTCCAGCGCCAGGTGCTGTACCGGGAACCACCGCGCCCCGGTGTAAACCCGCTGCGCACATTGAAGAGGATGCGAATGATGTACTTGAACCCCGGAATGCCGGCTTTGGAACAGGCGACGATGACCTTGTGCAGGTAGTCGATCTCGCGGTCGCGCTCCGGATGCTTGCCCAGCGCGATCGCGGTTACCGGCGCCCCATGAATGCGGGGCTGCTCCGCCACGTCCAGGCGGATGCCGAACTTCTCACAGAGTTCCCTGGCGCGAGAGAGATCGTCGGTCAGGGTGGCCTCCGACCATTTGGCGGGCCAGCCCGCGATATGCTCGACCGCGTGGCGCTTCAAATACTCGAGCGACTCCCGTTCGAGAGGCTTGCCTTGCGTTCCGACGTGCATGCGAACGGGTCGGCTTCGGCGTCCGCCTGCGGGAGTCTGAGCCGCCGCGGCGCTCGCGGCCACTCCGGTGCTCACAAAGGTTCGTCGGTTCATCGGCGCGTCCTCCGCGGCGCAGTGTATCACGCGGGCGGCCCCAAGTTCTTCACGATTGCAGCAGTTCCAAAGAAAGAATGACCGCCCGGGCAAGGTGGAACGGGTCCTTCACCGGAAGTGCGATGAGGTCGGTGACCCGCTCGCCCTTTCGGTCGAGGCGCTGCCACCATTCGCCGTGCTCGCGCATCGGAAACCGGGCGAAACTCCACTCGTGGATCTTGCGGTACCACTCACCGAATTCGGGCGCGCCGGTCAGGCGGTGGGCGAGCAGGGTGGCATAGAGCGCTTCGCTGTGCACCCACCACACCTTCTTGTCGGAGTTCCCGACCAGGGGCGTCCCGCGCGAGGTGTCGAGGTTCAGGATGAGGCCGCCTTGCTCATGGTCCCATCCAAGGTCGAGACACCAGAGGATGATTTCAGCAGCGCGCGCGATGGTAGCCGAATCGCCCCGGCGGCGGGCCAGGTGCATCAGAAACCACATGCCTTCGATCCCGTGCCCGGGGACGACGTAGGTTCCTTCGGGAGGCGGCAGTTCCTGGTAGTCCGGGCCGAGGAATTCGAGGATCAGGCGGCGCTCCGGCCGCACAAAGTGAGTCAGGACCTCGGCCGCGAATCGGTCCGCTTGGGCGTCGATGGCGTCGTCGCCCGTCGTGATCGCCAGTTCGCTCGAGACATCCATGAGAATCATGGGCACGCCGTGCGCCTTGTGCCCCGCCGGAACCGGGTAGGGCGCCAGGTCGCCGAAATCGGGCGCGGCGATCCGGCGAAGGATGTGCGCGTACGTTTCGCGAGCGGCCTGGAGGTAGCGCGGTTCGCTGACTGCACGCGCGTACTCGCTGAGCCCGTAAACGGCAAAGCAATCGGCGAAGATGCTGATCGGCCCCTCGAGAGGCTGCCCTTCCCTCGTCACCGAGTACAGCCAACGGCCCTCGGAGTCGCGGCCGTGCGCGAGCAGAAAATCGGCGGTCGAGCGGGCCAGGTCCAGAAACTCCGGCCGGGCCTCGATCCGGTTGTGGAGGGCAGACATCATCCACAACCAGCGCCCCTGCGACCAGAGGTACTTGGTCGTATTCAGGAGCCGCCCCTCCTCGGTCATGGAGCTGAGGATGCCGCCGTATTCGCGGTCCGCGCCATGTTCCAGCCAGAAAGGCACAATGCCCTCGAACAAAAGCCGTCGATAATGTTGAGAAAGTTCCGCTCGGTCCATCGACTGGATTCTACCGCTCGGCGGCGACGAGGATGCGTGTCCACGCCGGCGACCCACCGATTGCGTTTCATGCGCGGTTCCGATACGAAGGTTCCAAAGGGAATCGGCGGTCACTTCGGGATGGCCCTTGCAGGAACCTACTTATGAACCGCAGACAGTTTTTTGAGACCGCGGGAGCGGCAACGCTTACGGCGCAAGCGGAGACAAAGTCCGTGCGGGTAGGCGTCATCGGAACCGGCAATCGCGGCAGCGGGCTGACGCGTACACTGACCCAGCTTCCGGGAGTGCAGATTCGCGCCGTCTGTGACCCGAATCCGGAGGCGCAAGCCCGCGCCCAGGACATCGTCGCCTCGGCCGGCCAGCCCAAGCCGGAAGGCTACCAGGGCGATGCGTCGAGCGAGGTGTGGAAGAGGCTTATCGAGCGCGACGACCTGGACGCGGTGATCATCGCCACGCCCTGGGAATTTCACACGCCGATGGCCGTCTACGCGATGAAAGCGGGCAAGTACGCGGGAGTGGAAGTGCCGGCCGCCCAAACCATCGACGAGTGCTGGCAACTGGTGGACACACACGAACAGACCGGCGTGCCCTGCATGATGCTCGAGAACTGGTCGTTCCGGCGCGACAACCTGGCCGTCCTGAAGATGATCCGGGCCGGCTTGTTCGGGGAGATCGTTCACTGCCACTGCGCCCATTCGCACGATTGCGTCGGCCACTCCCCGTGGTACTTCGACCGCCAGGGCAAGCCGCGCTGGAGCGGCTACTACCTGATGGGCCGCAACTGCGATCAATACCCGACCCACAGCCTGGGTCCGGTGCTGAGTTGGATGAACATCAACTGCGGCGATGTGTTCGAGACCATCGTGTCCATGGCGAACCGCTCGCTCGGCATCAATCACCAGTTCGCCAAAACCCTCGGGGCCGATCATCCGGCCGCGACACGCCACTACGCCCAGGGCGACATCGTGACCTCCCTCATCAAAACACGGCGAGGCAACACCATCGTCCTCAACAACGACATGCAACTGCCCCGCCCGTACGACAACCGCTGGATGATCCAGGGAACGGATGGCCTGTACAGCGAGGAGCGCAACTCGGTGTACTTCTGGCAGCGCAGCCCGAAACCGTACGAGTGGGAACCGTTCGCGCCCTATCAGGACCGCCACGACCACTCCTGGTGGAAGCCGGAAACCAGGCCCGGCGCACCGCCTGACGACCAGATGGCGCTGGGTCACGGCGGCACCGACCACATGACCCTCCGCCGTTTTCTGATGGCGGTTCGCAACCGGACCCAGACGCCGGTGGATGTCTACGATTCGGTCGCCATGAGCGTGATCATTCCGCTCTCCGCACAGTCCATCCATCAGGGGAGCCAACCCGTGGCGTTCCCCGACTTCACTCGCGGAAAATGGGAGACTCGAAAACCGGCGTTCGCGATGGAGGACAATGCCTAAGATGGCAAATCCTCTGCTGCTGCATTCGGTCAGCTATGCCGGCCTGTGGGGCCAGGCGTTTCTGGACGTCGAGAAGGTCATCGAAAAGGCGGCCGACTTGGGCTACGGCGGCGTGATGCTGATGGCCAAGCGGCCGCACTTGTCGGTCCTCGATTGCGGCGAAGCGGAACGCGCCCGGCTTCGATCTCTTCTCGAAAAGCGCGGCCTCAACTCCGTCGTCCTCGCCGGCTACTGCAACCTGACCGGCGACCTGGAGCATACCGAAGTGCCGGTCCGCGAGATGCAGACACTGTACATCACGGAGTTGGCGCGCCTGGCCCGCGACCTCGGCGCGTCCGTCGTGCGGATCTTCACCGGCTACGAGAATCCCGCCGCGGATTTCACGCGCCAGTGGCGTCTGGTGGTCGACACCCTGAAGGAATGCTCCCGCCGTACTTCGGACTTCGGCGTGACGCTCGGCGTCCAGAATCACCATGACATCGGCGTGGGCTATGAAGCGTTTCACGATTTGATTCACGCGGTGAACGAGCCCAACTGCCGCGCCCTGCTCGACGCCTGGGCTCCGGCACTGCACGGCGACGATCTCACCAAGGCGGCATCCACACTTGCGCCCCTGACGGTCCACACGACCATCGCCGATTACGTCCTGCGCCCGCGCTACCGCTATCAGCCGGCCCTGGTGAACTACGAACGGCAGATGCCGTTTGTCCAGGCGGTACCGATGGGCGAGGGGTTCATTGACTACCGTGCATTTCTCGCCGCGCTGCGGGCCGGGGGTTTCACTGGGACCATTGCGTACGAGATGTGTTCCCCGCTCCAGCACGGAGGCTCGCTCGAGACGCTCGATTCGTACGCGCGCCGGTTCCTGGAGTACATGGGGGTGTAGAGTGTTCGATTCGAGACCAGTGCTCAGGCTAGAACTACAGCCCACTTGGTCTAAACTGATTAGACGGCGATGAATATCATACTCGAAGTGCCCGACTCAGTAGCCAGAAGCCTTCGCGTCCCCGAGAATGAGATTCAAGAGCGCCTGAAGGTCGAACTCGCGTTGTCGCTGTACGCACAGGGCCTCCTATCGCTCGGCAAGGCGAAGGAATTGGCATCCATGTCGCGTTACCAGTTTGGAGATCTCCTGGCCCGGAGAGGGATTCCCCGGCACTATGGGGAAACCGAGTTGGCCGAAGACCTAGCCTATGGTCGCGGTCAGTAACACTTCACCCGTCTCCAACCTCGCTTTGATTGGACAGCTACATCTGTTGCGTTCTCAGTTTCAGGAAGTATGGATACCCGACGCCGTCACCAGGGAACTGGAGTTGTTGCCAAACCCCGACGCGAAAGCAATGATTGAAGACGCCGTCAGAAGTGGATGGCTGCGCCGCCGCACGCTGGCCAATCCACGATTGGCCGCAGTCTTGGCGAACGACCTTGATGCGGGTGAGGCGGAAGCCATTGTATTGGCGACCGAGATTCCAGCCGACATCCTGCTGATTGACGAGAAGGAGGGTCGAAGCTACGCCCGGCAAGCCGGTATTCTCGTCCGAGGCGTGCTGGGTATTCTGATTCGAGCCAAGATGGCCGCCGACATTACCTCGGTAAAATCATCCATCGACGAATTGCGCGAGATTGGTGGCTTTTTCGTCTCGCCGGCACTTGAGGAGGAAGTGCTACGGAGTGTCGGCGAGTAGGCCTGTCCCGACACTCCCTGCGATCGTTAACCTCCGGCGCACAAGGCAATGGCCACAAGACTCAGGGCGCCCAAACCCGCCAACCCTCCCACCACGATCCACCCGATGGTCCGGCCGGTCTTGTGGCCCGGCGATTCCTTCGCGGCCGCGACCTTGACCGATTTCACGTCGTCGTACGCCAGGGGCACGGAGGTCAGTTTGCCATTCTGGATCGTCTGAACGTTGAAGCCATGATCGGAAGTCTCCGCCAGCCGGCCCCGAATTCTGAGCCTGGCAAACGTGCGGACCTCGACGATGGAACCGGTAGGAATCTCGAGGAGTTGCTCTTTCGTCGTGGGGGTGATTCCCTGGCGATTCGACGCCGCCACGGCAATTCCCTGCCCGGCGAGCGCCGTCACGAGAACAAAGGCAAGCACTTGTTGAAGCATGGCAGACTTCTATCTCCTTGCCACCATCCCGTGCAGTTCCATTACCGCGACACGATGGCCTTAAAATCAAGGAGATCGCACCTGCTCTGGCGCCAGGGGAATCGGACACTGCCCGCTGGTGATTGCAGCAAGCCGCGAGTCACATTCCCACAATCGGCCCGAGCATTTCCGTCTCCGCCAGATTCCGGACCATGATATTGAGAAACAGGCCAGGCGCATCAAGGGAGTCCATCACCAGGCGAAGCTCCTCGGGGCGGAACGAACCCCGTACCAGCAGCGGCTTTCCGCGTTTCTGGATGGCTTGCAGATAAGGGATGAGGTCAGCCACCGGAGGACCCAGGGCATCGTTGTTCACTTCGTAACACTGGATCTCGTCGATCTCGAGGATCGCGTCCAGCAGGAACATCGAGGTGGAATGAAGATGGATGAAGTTGCACGCGAACTGCCGCGCCAGGAACCGGTCGACCGGCTGCACGAGACGCCGGTAGAGCAGCGGCGAGTACACCGCGGTGGCGTCTTCCTGCATCCGGACAATCGGTCCGGGCGCCCACAGCGAGTATTGGGCGTCGAAATACCCGCCTGCAAACAACGGCACCCGGCGCCACAGCGCTTCAGTGAAGTCCCGCAGAATCTCAGCGCCCCGTTGAAGCAATTCGGCCGATTCGTCCGGCGAGTCGATCAGGTCGAACAGGCTCTGCGTGTGGCCACGAACCAGCGCATGGAGATCGGTAGGGCCTAACTCCGCGGAGTGGCTGACCGGAAAGCGCCCGCCCGACTCGGCGGCCAACGCATCGGCAAACTCGAGATAACGGCGGAACCAGCCGTTCTCCGGATCGAGGCGTGTGGCCATCGCTTGAGGCCAGGGCAGGGTCGTCTCCTCAGCGAGAAGGTTCTCCGGCAACACGCGTAGCGGCCGGCCCAGCGCGGCGGGCAGCCAGGGAATCGCGGCCTGTCCGGGACAGGCGCCTCGGATCAGGTCGTCGTCCATCACCTCGCCTTCCCGCAGCATCCGGAGATGGTCGTCGAGGAAAGCGGCGGGATCGATCTCGGAATCGGTGACCACATGGTCCTGAGGAAAGGCGCGGCAGACCGCAAACTCCGAGAAAGGAAACCAGCCAATGGCGGTGAATCCGACCAGCGGCCGGCGCACGCCGGCGCGATTCCAAAACGCCCGGTATCGCGACACCTTTGCCGGGTCGTTGCCGAACTCGAACTCTGGCATGGCGCCCTGAATATAGCTCAGCCGCACAACGGGGGCAATCCGGCGACCTCCGTGCCGCGACCTCCGTGCCGCGACCGTCAGGGAGCGGTCGACGTCCTACTCGCTGTAATGGATCTCGGTCGTGCGGGACCGCATCGCCGCAAACCCGAGAATCGCCGCCGACACCGTTAGCAGTCCCGTGATCGCCAGCACGGGCGGCGTCGCTTCCACCGGGACCGCGAGCAACGCATCCAGGCCTTCGAGACGTACCGGTGCCGGGCACAGCGATCTCAGATAATGCACCACGCTGATCTTCTGGAGCAGCGGCGGCAGAAAAGAATTGCCGCCCTCCCAAACCAGGATCACCGCGGCCGGGATCAACGGGTTCCGGATCAGCAACCCGGAAGCCAGGAAAATCGCGCCGTAGCCGAAGCACGCCAACACCCCGGTCAGCAGGTACCAATAGAGGTGCGCGCGGCCGGGTCCCGTAGCGAAGAAGTCCGCGAACTCGACGCCGTGATGATAGCCGATCAGCAGGTACGTCGACACGATAGCGACACCGAAAATGGTCGAGGCGGCCAGCACGCCCGCCAGGTATTTGCCGGCGACCACAATCTCGCGGCGTACCGGGGTCAGAAACCAGTAGTGCAGCGTCTTTGACAGGATCTCACCGCGGAAGAGGTTCGAAAACAGACCCACACATCCGAAAAAGATGCCCAGGCGCAGATAGAACAATTGGAAGATTCCGGCGAACACCTCGAGGTCGGCGGACAACTGGCACTGCGGGTCCTGAATCCGCAGTTGCTTCAGCGTGTGAAGGCCGGCCACCAGCGTGGGACCGAACGCGAGCAGATAGATCCACCACGAACGCCGGTTGAAAAAGCTTCTCTTCCACTCCAGGCGCACGATGGCCTGCAACTGGCGGGAGCGCATGTCGTTCACGCCACACCTCCTTCTCCGATCAGGTACTGGTAGACCGAGTGCACGTCTTCATCCGAAGGCGCCACCGACTCGATGAGAAGGTTCTCTTCAAGCACGATCTGGTTCAGCGCCAGGTGGAAGCGGTCGGCGTCGCGGGTGCGAACCAACAGCGTCGAATCTTCCACTTGAGCTTCGACGATGTGCTCGTGCCCGAACAACCGCGAGGCCAGAAGAGAGGGCCGGTCGCAGCGGATCCGGACCTGCACCGGATGCTCGGTCACCTCGCTCCGGACGCCGTGAATCTGCCCCTCGGCCACGACGTAGCCGTAGCTCAGCAGAACCACCTGGTCGGAGATGCGGTCGACTTCGTGGAGGATGTGGCTGGAGACAATGACGTGCCTGCCCTCCTTTGCCCACTCGCGAAACAGCGCGATGGTCTCGGCGCGCGCCATCGGGTCAAGGCCGTTGAGCGGTTCGTCCAGCACCAGAACGTCCGGATCGTGCGCCGTCGCCTGAGCAAGTTTGATGCGCTGCCGCATGCCTTTGCTATAGGCCGCCACCTGGCGATGGGCGGCGTCGGTCATGCTGACGCGTTCGATCGCGGCCCACGCGCGCTGCCGTGCGTCTTCCGGGTCGAAGCCGTGCAGCAGCAGAAACGAGGTGACGAATTCGAATCCCGTCATGCCGCGCGGGAATGCGTCCACCTGAGTGCAATAGCCGATGTGGCGGAACAGGCGTTCCGGATCGCTGGTGGGAATCTCGAGCACTCGCACCGAGCCGCGCGTCGGGCGGATCAGGCCGGTCATCAGATTCATCAACGTCGACTTGCCCGAACCATTCGGCCCGACCAGGCTCGTCACGCCCGCGGGGATGGACAGGTTCACGCGATTGACGCCCAGCACCTCTCCGTAGAATCGCGAGACGTTCTCGAACACGATCCGTCCGGCCGAGGCCTCGGCTTGATCCATCACTCCATTGTCGACAACCGGAGCCGTGCTCACGACACCACCTCCACGCCACGGATCCTGCGGCTCAGGAGCCAGAGGCAGCCTACCACGATGGCGCTCAGCGCCAACCAGCAGGCCCAGATGGGAATCTCTTCCGCGCGCGAGACCCGGAAGAACACGGCGCCCGCCCCGCGCCGCATCGGCCGGTCGAACAGCGAGACCCACGCCGCGCCGATGAGATGGCTGATGTTCAGCAGGTTCCCCCAGCGGGTCCGGAGAATGCCGTTGATCGCCGCGCCGAAGCCGCCCATCACAAAGAAGACGCCGAACAACAGCGCGCCCGCGACGGGCTTCCATTTCACCCACGCCGACAGGGCCAGCGCCAGCATCGACAGCACCAACATCCAGATCCATGAACCGAGGAACAATCCGGAGACGATATGGAAGTTTGCTTGCAGCCAGCCGTCTTCGAGGTACGATTGCAGCGCCACCAGTTGCAGACCTGGAACCCACGTCATGGCCGATTGCAGCGCAAGCAGCACCGTGAGCTTGCCCAGAACATACTCGGTGCGGGAGAACGGCCGGGACAGATAGAGCGGCAGGGCATTGTTCGCCAGATCCGGCGAGACCAGACCGGGCCCGACAAATGCGGTCACGAAGAAGCACAGCATGCTTTGCCAGCCGAGGATGGTCATGAAGAATTGCTCGTTGATGGCCAGCATCCGGCTCGCATTCTCGCCGACGAGCAACGCGGCGACCGCACTGTGACGCAGATAGATGATGAAGGCCGCCCCTGCGGGCACGACCGCCGACGCCAGCAGCAGCATCGCCAGAATTCGCGACCGGTAGAGATCCTCGAACGTGAACCGCAAGGGAACCAGGAACCGCGACCACTCGGCGGTCAGCGAGCCTTCATATCGGCGGTAGGTGCGTTTGTAGACGGCCATGACCCTAGCCCGCGACGGGCTCCTCCATGGCTTTCAGGAAAATGTCTTCGAGCGAGTCACGGCGGAAGTTCAGGCGGCGGATCTGCACCTGGTTTCTTCCGGCGATTTCGTAGAGTTCCCGCACTTCCCTTCCCTCCGGCATCACCAATTTGAAGCGGTCCTGGCCGGACGCCGCAATCTCGCAGCCAAGCTTTTCCGCGGAACCCACAAATACACCGGACGCCCCCCGCAGTTCGAGTTCGAAGAAGCGCCGATTCAGCCGCCGTTCCTCTTCCAGGTCGCAGAAGCCGGCAATGCGACCGTCTTTCAGGATCAAGACCTGGTCGCAGCACTCATCGACATCGCGCAGAAGGTGAGACGACAGGATCAGGTGCATATCGCCGCGGTCGCGGACTTCGCGGATCACCTGGAGCATGCGCAGGCGGGCGGGAGGGTCCAGGCCATTGGTGGGCTCGTCGAGAAATAACAGGCGCGGACCGTGCACGATTGCCTGAGCCAGCTTGACCATCTGCTTCATACCGGTCGAGTACGTGCCCAACGCGCGGTAGCGCGCTTCCCCGAGTCCCACGTAGAAGAACGCCTCGTGCGCCCGTTCCATGGCCTGCTCGGGCGGCAGGCCGGAAAGTTCCGCCATCATCCGGACGAATCGAATGGCCGGCATCGCGGCCACGAACGAATCGTTCTCCGGCATGTAGCCGATGACGGAACGCACGGCGCGGGCGTTGGCGCGGATGTCCTGGCCGAAGATCCGCGCCGTGCCTCTGGAGGGCGGATAGAAACCCAACAGCGTGTTGAGCAGGGTCGATTTTCCGGCGCCGTTCGGGCCCAACAAGCCGATCGCCCGGCCGGTGAGGGACGCGTTGAGTCCCTTCAGGATCAACCGCCGACCGAGCGTCACTTCCAGGTTGTCGAGTTCAATGACGGAGGCCATCTGAGGTTCGCTGAAGCTTCAGTCTAGCGATACGCCAAATGGCGGCGGGAAGTTCCCGGGTTTTTCGGGAACGTCCGCAGCAGCATGCCCTCCACACCGAGCAAATGGTTCAAGCCGATGTTGGTCAGGCTTTCGGCCGTGGCCACCGTGATGCGGTCGTCTTCGGCGTAGGCCAGGACCAGGATCGGCTTGCTGTCGGAAGCCAACCGGTTCAGCAGGTCCCGCTGTTGGGGCGACAACGCGTCACCGGGTTGGATCGTGCCGACCAGCGGCGCCAGGGCGGCGCCGAGTTGTGAATAGAGCATGCCGGAGAAGCCCGAGTAGCCGTCGCTCGGCAGCAATTGCCGGAACTTCTCCGAACGCGCGAGGCCCGATCCGATGGCCTTCACCTGAATAGCCCGATCGAGAAGCGCGCGCGAGGGCGCGGCGATCATGAATCCGTCCACGAAGACATAGTGCACTTCAGGCACGGCACTGCCGGGAGTCGTCAACACATGGTATGCGCGGCCGCCGGCGATCTGCTGCGAGAGGGTGGCCGTGGGATGGTTCTCGCGCGCGGCGGCGCGATTGGCCGCCTCCACCATCTTCTCGAGAGCCCATTGGAAATGTGCCGGGTCATACACCTCGACCACCAGTTTCCACGAGGGTGTCGGCAGCGCGGGTCCATCCAAGGCCACCACGAACTGAGTCCCCAGCGGAGCGGCCAGGTCGTCCCTGATTTTCAGGCCGAGTTCCCGTTCTGCTTCGGCCAGGTGTTCGGCAAACTTTGAATTCGCCGAGCCCTGCAACGCGAGCATTTCATCCACGATCACCGCCGGACTCTTGATGGCCGCGGCGGAGGCGAAGATCGCGTCCGAGGACACGTAGTCGAGCGCCGGAATCGGACCGGGCTTGGCCAACCAGGACCCCACTCCGGTGCGCGGCCCTTCAAATATGATCTCGGCATGAGTCTGCGGAGATCCTGACCGGGCGGACTCAGCCACCAGGACGCGGCGAACCCCGCCGATGGCCGCCGGAACTTTCGTTCCCTTTCTGGACATCATCGCCTGGACGTCCAGGCAGAAGAGGATGCCCGTTCCGTCACGATACGCGTCGGCGATCTCACCGAGAAACGGAGATGCGACCGTGCTTCCGTGAGGCGTGCCCACCTGCCTGAGAATCCCAGCCGACGTGGAAAGGGCGACGATCCCGTTGGCCTCCAACGCGATCAGTTTGCCCTTTTCGCTGGACGCCTGGCTCAGGTCATCGACAAAGACCATCGAACCGCCCAGTTTGTCGCTCTCCAGCGCCTGGCGAATCCCCGACCGCCGCGTTTGCGCCAGAAACAACGGCGCCATTTTGCCGTTTTCATCCATTTGGAGGGTCATGACGATTTCATCGCCCAGGTACCCACTGACCCTTTGGATCTGCGAGACGACCTCCGAGACATGTTTTCCGTGGTTCTGCCACCACTCGCCGAGCGCCGGACTCTGACCCGCCCTTTGCTCGAGGATCTGGCCGGCCTGACCGAGCGCTTCGCCCAGGTTGGGAATGCTCGCGTACTGCAGCGCGTCCGCGGGGACCAGCGGCAACAGCTTGCTGGAGTAGCGGGGACTGGGCATCCGCACGGCCTGCAGATCCTTCCGTAATTTGGTGAACTCGTGCAGCAACGTCAGATGCTGGTCGACCTTGCGGCTCCACGCGATTTCGTCCTCGACGGAAACCGGAGTCAGGGCCGGGTTGCTGACATACTGATCGCCGGCGCGAAGGATCTGCTCGACGCGCGCTTGCGCGACTCGAACTTCTCCTTCCACCACGGCCACACGTGAACCTTTGATCCCGGTGTTGACGCTGAAGACCGTGCCGGTCACGGCCACGCGGCAGTCGCGAGTGGCGACATACAGGTGCCGCGAGCGGTCCTTGGCAGCTTCCACCAGGACGCGGCCTCCCGCCAGATGAAGGGTCAGGTTGCGCCGGTTTTCCGTAACCCGGAATGCTGAACGCTCCGGCATTTCGACCAGCGACCCGTCGCCCAGTCGAATCGTGGCACCGGACTCTTTGGCCGTCCGGATTTCGACGCCCGGCGGGAGAGTCTCGCCCGGTTTGACGGCGACGAGAGTTTCGCCCGCAACACGATACAGAACACCTCGAATCTCCTGCGCGGCTACGACGCTGCCTTGTTCCGGGGAATTCCACGGCCCCAGATTCCATGCCGTGAGCCCGGCCGCGACCAGGACTGTCGCGGCGGCCGCCCATCGCCACACCGGCGTCTGGCGCGACGCCGGCGGCATTGCCGTTACCTTCTTCGTGCCTTCATACGCGCCGCGGCAGGCGACACATTCATAGAGATGGTCTTCCACCAACAGGCGCTGCCCTTCCGGAAGGCTACCGGCGCGATAGCTGTCGAACTTTGCGCGGAAGCCCTCGCATCCCTGGATGATTTCGCTCTCCGCAAGGCGGTTCCAGACTCGGGCCGATGCCGCGTCCACCTCGGCAGGGTCGATGGATTCGTCGCGAATGCCGCGGGCGATCTCGTCCAGCCTCGGGTCGTTCGATTCGGGTGTCATGATTCTCCTCCAAGATATCTGCGCAATTCCTTCTGAATCCGTTCACGGGTCCGGTGCAGGGTGACGGCGACGGACCCCGGAGTGGTGCCAAGAATGCCGGCGATCTCCGCGTTTTCCTTGTCTTCGAAGAAACGAAGGACGAACACCTGCGCGGCCGTCGGATGAAGCCGGGCAATGGCTTGGCGCAACCACGCTCGCAGTTCGGCGGATGCGCTCGCGCCGTCCGGCGCCTGAAATTCGGTTTGCCGGTGGGCCGCCTCTTCGAGCGGAACCATCTGAGCCGAGCGCGACCGGACCAGATCGATGGCCGAATTCACAGCCGCCCTCCGCAGGTAGCTTTCGGGGTTGTCGACGGCCGAAGCCGTTCCCCGGAGCAGGCGCAGAAACACCGTCTGCAGAACATCTTCGGCGTCCTGACGGCTCCCGGTGACCCGGTAGGCGGCGCGGTAGACCATCCCGGAATGTTGAAGGAAGACCGATTCCAGGTCAGGGGTGGTGGCGGGTTCAACGGCGACGGCCGGCACGGGTTTGGTTTCCTGCTCCTTATTCATAAGACGGATCTGCGCCTCCGGTTTTAACAGGTCAGTGGAAGAAACGGAATCCGGGACGCCGGGGTTCCCGGCCCGGCTATGCGCAATAGCTTTGCGGATGTGTTGCGGATGAGGGGCGGATCTGTTGCGGATCAGAGCGCTTTGGCGCGGATTGTTGCGCTCCGCGCCCCGGTGTGGTGTTGATTTTAAGGCAGTTACGGCTTATCCGCAACAATGCGCAACAACTTCCGGACGTGACAGGCGGAAGCGGGGATCCCTCTCCGGAGAAATGATTGTCTCACGCGTGTCAAGTGGGGATAATCAAGAAGAACACCGTGACGCGAAGAACCACGATCACCGTACTCGCCGCGGCCGTCGCAACGGCGCCGATGCCGGCACAAGGAAAGGACCAGAGAATGTTTCAGGAGCTTTTGGAAGTCAGCCAGAAGGAGAAGAAGGGCGTGTTGATCGTGATGAAAGGGCACACGCTTCCCGGCGTCGTGGTGAAGATTACGGCCGACAGTGTAGAGTTGCGAAGCCGCGAGTACAGCCGGATCGTGGTGCGTCTGGACTCGATCGACGCGGTGGCCCTGTCATAGGAGTTCGGCCGAGGCTCGGCGGCGTGGGTGGTTGGGCGGTGACAAGAAGTGCCGGGCCCCGCGCGTTATGTCTCGAAGTGCCACCCTGTCTCCGGTTTCCGTGTCTCACCCAAGGACTGCAATGCACACTCAGAAAGCGCGCAAGCGGTCACAGTCCCGCCGGAGCCGTTGGTGTCGGACAGTTCGCCGTCACGATCCTTCTTTGTTCGCCTACGTCTGAAAAACAGGGGCGCCGTCGATTCGCGTGGCGGTATTGGAGATTTGTTGGCAGGAGGGCCAAACGGAACGGAAACGCGTTGACGTCCCCAGGTTCCCTCCCAGGTTCCCTTCTGACGAGGTTGACTAGAGGGAAGGGTTGGTCGTCGACCCTGCGGCCGCACCAAGCAGGCCAGCATGCACGTACGCTCCAGGAGGGGACGCTTGTTTAGGGCCTCGTGTCGAGCATCTCGATGGTTGTCGTGACTTTGCCTTTGCCGGCGCCGAAGGACGACCCTCTTTGCCCCAAACCTCCTGTGCGAAGATCGATGCTACCGCTAGACATCGTGAAATCCTTTGTGAGCGTGCATCCATTCCCGCCGTCGACGAGTTCCCGCACCACATTTCCGTTGCTCGAAAGGTTCACGTCAATCCCCGAACAGGTTCCTGTGACGCTGCCCTCGACGTGGATCTTGATGGCGAGCAGACCGGGTCCGTTGTTTACGGTCACTCCGACCCGGTTGAGGGTCTGCGTGAAGATATCGTTGCGCGTGGGGGAGCTGAATTCCTGGGTGATGGTCCACTTGTTGGTCGCCGTTTGTTCGATGCGCGCTTTATTCGTGCCGCCGAGGGTGGGGTCCATGATCTCGATCGGATTCCCCGTTTTGACCTCAAGCGGGGGATTGTAGAAGAGCAGGTTGCGCGGGCCCTCGTCGCTGTAGTTCATCACGCCGGAGTCGGTGACGAGCACTTCCTTCCTGGGGGGCGCAACGTCGGCGCAGGCGCGAGCCGCGACCTGGCTGGTTTTTTCGTGGTTGGGAATGAAGTCGACCATGATGCGGTCCGATAAGGCGTTCGCGGCGCTCCTCGCCGTGTAGTCGGCCTCGAAATCTCTTGCGAAGAAGTCGTCGGTGCCATTGGGACGGTTCTTGGCTTGCAAGGCGCCGCCTTTGGCGGTGTTTTGCCAGTGATGCTCCATCACTTGCTTGCAGCTATCAGTTCCCTCCAACTCGGCTTTGAGCGTCAGCGCCTTTCCAGAGGCTGCTGGATAGGGACCGTTGCCGCCCAGCGAAGGCGCGGTGAGCTTGGGGTTGCCGACATAGGCGAGGTTCTTGTTGCCAGTAAGCTTGTATCGTCCTCGGCTCTCCTTGGTTGGTTCGTAGGAGTAAATCATGCGATCGAACACCCCTTGCGCATCGTCGTCGGAGTGGTTCACCTGTACGGTTCCGTCGTATCCGAAGAACGAGCTGGTGCTCTTGTTGATGAAGCGTGCCGCGAGCTTGTTGCTGTAGCAAAAGGCGCCAAAGACGAGCGTTCGATCCAACTGACGAATGTGGGGGTTGCCGGCCTTTACGCCGACGAAACAGCCTTTCGACTCGCGCGTGGTTCCGTCGGGCTGGCGCGGATAGTACGTGACGTCACAATCCCAGGAGTAGATTGCCGGGCTGGACTCGCCCAGGGCCCGGTCTTGTGAACCGGTCAGAAGCGTGCCCACTCCGGCCCGCGTCGTGTTGCCGTGCGAGGCGATCACCACGGTGCCGTATTTGGTGAACTCGTCGAGCGAGGCAGGCGTGGCATTTTCAGCGCTGATCGAATGAGGAGTAAAGAGCGGGCATCGGGATTCTTTCAACGGCTTGGCGTAGTCGACGTAGTCTAACCCCTGGACGTTGAAGAACAGACTATCCGTGTCCCAAACTAAGAACTCCTGATTTTTGACGACGTCGCGGCTGAAATCGCCACACTGAAATTCGGTGGCGTCGCGCCCGATGAGCGGCGACAAGAGCGAAGGGGCCGGTGCGAGCCGGACACCGGTGTTGACGGTTCGATCCACCGCTCTTGCAGCGGCGATCGCAGGAGACGAGGCCACGCCGGGAACGAAGTCGTCCGAAAACGGGGTAAGCCGGTTGCGTAGCAGCGTGATGGGCAGGCCCGAATCGGCGCGCACCTCGACCGATAGCCCGTCTGGAGTCAGTCCCACCGGTTGCGCGGTCAAGCCAGGACTACCGGGAAACAACTTGCGCAAGCTGGTGATGACCATGGCGCGGGCATGGGCCGTTTCGCCGAATTGCCGGAAGAATGTGTCGGCGGCGTTGATCGCGTTTTCGACGGCATCCATTTGCACACGGTCGGCAGCGGTGGCGGGACGCATCACATCGAGAGCGAAGCCCGGCGCTAGCAGGTATCGCGAGCCGGCTGCTGCCTGCGCGACCAACGGGATCAGCCCGGCCCTCGGCTCCTGCACGTTAAAGGAGCACGCGTAGGTCCCGTCCGCTCTCGCCGCGAGCGTGCATAGCGGATTGCCTGCCGGCTGCGCGCTATCGTCGGCGCGATAGACGCGAATGCCCGCTGGATCGAGGCCGGCGATCGAGAGCACGCGCGCGGCGACGGTCACCGAGGTGAGTTGGCCGGCGTACGCGGGATCGATGGTGACGTCGTCGATCAAACACGGCGTGTCAGAGCTGGATTCCGTGATGAGCCCGTAGGTGGTCGTGTTCGTGCGCTGCAGACGGGCCATCGCGCAGCCTAACTCGTCATCGGTTCCCAGGCGCAGAGCGAAGGGATTCGGCAGTCCCGACAAAGCGATGTTGTTGGCGCGCGCCGAGAAGGTTCGGGCGTCGGGATCCAGGATGAGACTGGAGAGCCAATAGGGCGCCAGGCCCGTCGCGTCTTGATAGCGGAGCGCGTTCGATCCCGCCTGCTTGACGAAGGCGCTCATCGGAATGCTAGCGGCAAACTGGCCCAATGCGAAGTTGACTGACTGCGCGCCGCTGAGCGTCAATCCTTGGATCGTGCCCTCGAAGGCGTAGCTGTCGGCGCCTTGCGGATCGAGGGTCACTGTTCCTGAACGCAGCGTCAAGCCAGGGCCGCGGGCGACACTCACGAGCGGCGCGTTGCTGGTCACGTTGCCGACTCGGATTGCCACCGGATGGTCGCCGGCGGCGAGATCGGGAACCACCATGTTGGCTTGCGCCAAGCCGACATAGCCCGGCGTCAGCCCCAGAAAGGCGACCGTCGCGGGTAGGCCCCCGATAGTCGCCGAAAAAGCCGAGGTCGCGGAGGCGAGTGGAGGATAGGGAGTCGGCGCACCGTCGGGAGCAGGATTGTCCACGGGACCGATGCCCGTTAGGTATACGACTGCCACACCTCCGGGTGAGAGTGGTTTGGAGGGTGAGACCAGCGTGCCATCGGGATGCGTCGCCACCGCTTGATTGCTGCCATAAACCAGGACGCCCGGCCCAGTTGTGCTTGCCACGAAGACGAAGGGGGCGCTGTTCTGGTTGTTGTGGCGAACCACGAGGCTCACTATGCCCAGCGCATTGCGAGGAACCTGGAAGTTGATCTGCGATCCGCTCACATAGTAAAGCGGCACCGGCACGTTGTCGAGGGTGACGGTTACCCCGCCGAGCGAGGTCGGTAACGGGGCGGCCGGCGCAACGGTCGCGGGCACATTGATGCCGGCGACCAGCGCGGTCGCGAAGGATCCCCCGGCGACTTGCGTCTGAAAACTGCCTCCGTTCACGACTGCGGTGATGCGGGGCTGGGCAACGGCAAGAGAGGCGAGTAAGAGCGCGTGAATCGAGACCGCAATGCGCATAATTGCTCAAATGTAGCAGGATGAGCGGTGGCTGTTGCTCGACGTTATCCAGAGCCATCGCCTCGGTCCGGCAGCCGAGTCTATGACCGTCGATCGGCTTCTCCAACATTCAGGGTTCCTCGGTCGAGCACGTCGCCAACGACCTGGAATTCGTATCGCGAGCCGCAAATCGTCTGGTCTGCTGTTGTTGTTCCCTGTCTGGATCGCGGCGACTCGTACAGAGAGATGAGGCGTTAGCCAGATAGGTCCCGGGAAGTCGGCTTATGGCCGCCGATTCTGTCCGGATCGCATAACTCGGCAGTTGAAACCGGCGTGGTCGCCATATACGGTCCGAAGGGACGCTGGTTTTCTGCCAGCCTCTCGACGAGATTGGTTCGCCGGCGTGGTTGATGCTGGACGCGAGGACAGGCCGGAATCCTACTCCTCACTCGATCATCGCCGGCGGCGTGTGGGTCAGGTCGAAACATACTCTGCGGACGGCCACCCCCTTTCCCGATCGCGTGACGAATCAACGATTTGTGGTCGGGAACGGGATGCCCGTCCCCGATTTTCAGTCCCTGATTCACTCCGAAGGGAGCCTGCCTTCTGTCGACGTGCCGGAACGGTTGTCGATCCCGGCTTGAACGGCCTGGCGTCAGAAAGAGTATTTCAGCGCCAATTGAACGACGCGACCCGGGCCGGAGGCGATGATCCGTCCGAAGTTCCCGTTCGTTACCGTGCTCACCGGATTCGAGAACGAGGGCGTGTTGGTGGCGTTGAAGAACTCGGCGCGAAACTCGATCACGTGGTTCTCGATCACCGGAAACCTCTTGCCGAAGACCAGATCCAGGTTGACCTGGCCCGGGCCTTCCATGACGTTGCGGCCCAAGTTACCCCAGGATCCGCTCGGCGCCACGGCGAAGGCGCTCTTGTTGAAGTACTCCTGGAGACGCTGCGGTACCGGGCGGCTGTTGTCGAGAAACGGATTGCCGACGAGGTTTGCCCGCTCGCCGCCGGTGCCGCTGAGCGACGTTGGGCTGCCGGGAACGACGTCGAACGGGATGCCGCTTCGGAGCGAAGCGATTCCATTGATCTGCCAACCGCCCACCACCTTTCCCAGCAGGTCGCGACGGCCGGACAGGAACGGAATGTCCCACAGAAACGAGCTGATGAACACATGGTCGACGGCGAAGTTCGCACGGCCGCGATTCAACCGCAGGTTCATCGGCCAGGGCTGCGACAGGGCGGCCCGGCCGCGGGAAATCGTGTCCAGCGCCTGCTGCCAGCTATAGGAGGTGAGCACGGTGACGCCGTGGCTGTAACGTTTGTCGTAGGTCACTTGCAGCGCGTTGTAATTGGAGGTTCCGTTGGACTCCGACCGGTCCATGAGCGCGAAGCCGGGGATCGGACGGCGGGCATCGGTGTTGGCGATGGTCGCGCCCGGGCCGAAGAGCGCCCAGTTGATGTCACGGCTGCTCCAGAGGCTGGTTCCTTTGTTGCCGACGTAGGCCACGCGCAACATCGAAGTGGCCGGGAGGCGCTGCTCCACCGTCAGCGACCACTGTTGGACGTAGCCGACCTTGAAGTTCGGGTCCCAATGGTAGTTGCTGATTCGCGGGCTGAACACGTAATCGCGATTCACCGACGCCGGATCGAACGGGAAGGGATTCGGCGTTCCGGACGCGCCGTAGGGATCCTGGAAGCTGCCCGGAGCGTTGATCGCCACGTTACGAATGAAGGGCTCAACGGCCGACTGAATCTGCCAGCCCGCCCATCGGAGGTTGTCGTAGAAGATGCCGTAGCCGCCGCGCAGACTGGTCTTGCCATTGCCGCGCAAGTCCCAGGCGAAGCCGATGCGGGGCGCGAAGTTGTTCAGGTCGCGAAAGAAGCCGCCTTCCGGCACGCCCGGATCCCCGGGAAACACGAGCCCCAGGGGAGCATTGACGAAACGCTGCGAGTTCTGGCCGGGAATAAAGGACACCAGATTGCCGTTTACCTCCGTGGGGGGCGAGCGAGGCTCCCAGCGCAGTCCAGCGTTTAGAGTGAGGCGGGGCGAGATCCGGATGTCGTCCTGGAAAAAGAAATCCTGTTCCCATCCACGGCCGCCCTGAAACTGCGGGGCGGTTTGCGAGAAACTGAGCGGCAAACCCAGCAGGAAATCGCCCGACGCGACTCCCGTGAACGAGTTGGCGAAACTGAACGACCCGCCCGCTCCGGCGCCAAGGGGAAGATCGAATCGGACGCGGCGGATATCCGCACCCAGTTTCATCTGGTGTCGGCCCCGGATCCAGTTGAGGGTGTCGCCAAACTCGCGCAATTGGCGTTCTTCCCCCGACGGTCTTCGTCCGGACATGGAGAAATCCTGCGTGCTGAGCACCATGAATTTCTGGCCCAGGACCTCCGGGACAAAAATCTTCACGCCGAGCTGATCGAACGACAGGCCGGAGATCTGCCCGGACTTTTCAGTGACCGAACTCCAGGTGAAGCGGAAGGTGTTGGTCATCGTGGGGCTGGCGACGTGGACGTCTTCGAGCGTCACGTTGCGTGTCGGAAATCCGATGAAGTTCAGAAACTCGGGGAGACCGCCAATGTTGATTTCGTCGTTCTCATGCCAAAAGAAGCGCGCGGTTACCCGGTTTCGGCTGGTGAGGGAATGATCCATCCGCCCCAGGAACTGGTTGAGATCGCGCTCTTGAGGGAAGTTGAAGCGATAGACGCCGCCGAGCCCGTTCTCACTGCGAGGAAGCAGTTGATCGACGACGCGGCGGGAAACGGGATCGATGCGGCTGGCGGGGATGCGGCCATCCGGGAAGGGGGCACGGCTCAGCGGGTCGGTGGGCACGCGCGACGAGCGGCTGAAATCACCCTGCCGTTCGAGGTCGCTCATCAGGTAGTTGATGGTGCGGGTGGAGTGGAATCGCTGGGGCGTGCTTTGGAACGAAAAGAAGAAGAACGTGCGGTCTTTGCCGTTGTAGACCTTGGGAAGGAGAAGGGGGCCCCCGACGGTTGCGCCGAACTGGTTCTGGCGCAGGATTTCGCGGCTGGGAGAGAAGTAGCGCCGGGCGTTGAGGACGTTGTTGCGGAAGAATTCGAAAGCCGAGCCGTGGAGGGAGTTGGTCCCGGACTTGGTCACGACGTTGATCTGGCCGCCCGCGCCGCGGCCATATTCGGCGCTCATGGCGAACGAAACGACACTGAACTCCTGTACCGCGTCCGGGTTCGGCATAGCGTGAGCGGTGTTGGTGAAGCCGTCCACGGCGTTGCCGCCATCCATGGTGTAGTTGCTCATGGTGCCGCGTGAGCCGTTGACGGAAAAACCGGCGTTCTCGGCGCCGGTTTCGCCGGTGTTGCCGGTCACGCCGGGCAGCAACCGCTGCAAGTCGAGTACGTTCCTCCCGTTCAGCGGCAGTTGCCGGATGCGGTCGGAGTCGACGAGGGTGGAGAGTGTCGCGGTGGTGCTCTCGACCAGAACAGCCTGGCTCGAGACCTCGACCGACTGCGCCGGTGAGCCGACCTCGAGGGTCAGATCGACCCGCGACCGCTCATCTGCGCGCACGACGATGCCCGATTGAATCGCCTTCTTGAAGCCGGGAACCTCGACCTCCACCCGGTAATCGCCTACGCCCACGGGCGCAATGACGTAGCCGCCGTCTTCGCCGGAAGTGACGGCACGGGCCAATCCGGTAGCTGTGTTGGTCAGCGTCACCGAGGCGTTGTTGACGACGGCGCCGGACGCGTCGCGGATGACGCCGTGAACGGTGCCGCTGCCCTGCGCCCACAATTGCCGGACCCCGGGCGCGAAACCCACCAGAATCGCCAGGAAGCCGAAGAACACTGATCGTCGATTGCTCATGAAGCACCCTCCCGAATTCGTGAAATGCCGTGAACCTGCCGGTGATCGGCCTCGAAGCGCCGCCACCACGAGGCCAGCGTCGTGGCCCAATCGCCGTTTTTCGGCGCGCCGAACAGATGCCGGATGTGTGCACGGAAGCCGGCGCCCGGCGCCAAGACCATGCCCGGGGGCGAAAGAATGTAGTCCTGCGCGTAGCCGCTGCCCCCCATCCCGATGGCGGCAGTGACTCCTTCTTCCGTCATCTGGACATGATGCAATCCGCCAGGCCCGGCCACCGAAACGGAAACGGGCTTCCGCCACAACGCCTGGATTTTGCCACCGCCCCGGGCGCAGTGGGGAACCCGTCCCATCTTCTCGTAGGACGAGCCGCGCGCGGTGACGAAGTAATCGAGGTGTTTGGCTCCGCGATCGAGGTAATTGACCAACCCGCCATCCTCCGACCAGTAGAAGTGTCCTTTTTTCTCGTTCCAGGCCACGTAGGTGGCGAAGAACTGGCCGTACTCCGCGAGCGCGGCCTCACGGTTGTTGCGGATGGTGATGAGGCAGTCGTAGAAGATGGGTCCGTCAGGCTCGAGGTCGGCGAAAAGCCACTCCTGGGTTGTGCGGACGCTATCGCTTTCGTACTCGGACCAGACGCGGACTCCCTCCGGGCGGTGTTCCGCGCCGCCCGTCGCCGGTACCAGACGTGTGTACTCGTCGTTGCGCCCGCCGAACGGGCGTGGATATCCTTTCCACCACTGCCACTCGCGGGTGTCCCATTCGAAGGCATTGGGAACACTCCCGAGAGCGGGCAGGCGCAAGGCGAGCGGGCCAATGCGTCCCTTGCTGCCCTCTTCGGTTACGGGGGAAGTGACGGGGATTGACACCTCCCCCACCGGCAGTCCGGCCCGAGTCCGCCATGCGAGTTGCACCAGGTTGCGTCCGGGCCCGTCTCCATCGTGAGCGATGCGGAAGGTGGACTGTGCCGTTCGCGTACCCGCGTAGTGGAGCGCCGGCGAGGCGACGAGGCCGCCCAGCACTTCGGCGAATTGTCGGCGGTCCATGAGACCTCCCGTCGCGGTGCGTCTCCTCACCAATGGCCGTTATCAATCGGCATTCACTGGCGGAGCGTCACAGGGTTTCCAGCCAATTTCCGCTGCATTTCTTGGAACGAACGACTTCCCCAAGGTTGAATCAGGATACGCTTGCTCTGTCCAGGATGTCAATCGAATCCGAACTCGAGACCACCGGGGAGGCAAGAGGGGCGAATGAACCTGAGGTTTTGGGATTGGAAGAAAGAGTTGGAGGCGGTCGTGCCGTTTCCCGCCCAGAAATCCCGTGCGAGATTTTCGTGGGGTCCCGCAAAAAGGTCCACCGAAAAGCAGATCGCCCGCGTGATCGAAACCACGCGGGCGAATTTCTGCTCGAGCCGTTCGCGTTAGCGGCGGCCGCCACGATGATCCTTTTTGCGGGCACCGGGACCGCAGGGTTCTCCGGCGGTGGCGGGGCGGCGGCCAACGCCCGGCTGTCGGGCCCCAGTGGACTGGCTGTGGACTGCGCAGGCAGCCTCAACATCGGCGATATCGCAACAGCCGCATTCGCGAGGTGACACCCAACGGCATCATCACTTTCAAGTTTGGCGGCGACGGCGTTGCCGGCATTGGCGCTTCGCTGAACCAGTTGTTCCAAACCGCGGTCGATGAGGCGGGCGATTTGTTTATCGGCGACATAGGATCAGAGAATGTTTCAGGATCTCTGGGAAGTCAGCCAGAAGGAGAAAAAAGGCGCTTTGATTTTGATGAACAGGGCATACGCTTCCGGGCGTCGCCGTGAGAATCGCGGGGGGGAGCGTGGAGTTACGGGGCCGCGAATATACCGGATCGTGGTGCGTCTGGACTCGATCGACACGGTGGCCCTGTCGCAAGGAGTTCGGCCAAGGTTCGGCGGCGGAGTTGTTGGGCCGGCCCCGCGCACCATGTGACTGAGAGTACCACCCTGTCTCCGGCTTCCGTGCCGCAAGGAAGGGGTGCACTACACCGCTTCCCTAATACAGATGTCCCGGTTTCCCTTGGCCAACCACTCGCGAGCTTTGAGCTTTTCGACTTCGTCATCCTCATGCACCACCGTGCAGCAATACGGTTCAACATCGCCGCTGTACGCGGCCAGTTCCGTGATGCCGCCGCCCAACCGCTTGCCTGAGCTGCTAATACCCGCTCCTGTTTGCCACCTTCGAACGGTTCTTTGGAGAATACGCCGCGCTTACTCACTTGTTCCGATTCAATACCTCGCTCCACTTCAGGCGCTGCGAGTCCGTCAATCAGTTCACGAACCTTTCTGTGCGGCCAGGCGTCATCATCCGGGTCTGCAGGCGCGTAACTCTAAAAGTCGTCCGATCGATTGGTCCGCAATTTTCGCCCTATCCTTCCCCGACGCGAGGGTTCTGGTTGTCTCAACCCACTGGAACAGCGCGCTCTCGTCGAGTGAACCATCACCTCGAAGACCGGGGAGGCTCTTTAACGAAAGCAGCAGACGACGACCGAGCCTTGCGCGAGCGACGCGCTGCCCGGTCGGCTGCTCCCCGGTGTGCCCCGAAGCCGGTTTGTAAACGTCGACCAGAATGTCCACCTCGTTACCCACGCGCCATGTCGTACAGGGCCCTGATGTAGCCGATGCTGAAGCCCCAACCGGCGCGGGCGCCTCCCACCATCTGCGGAACGTGGTCTGGGATCAGGATCCCCCGAAAGTCGGACTCCACGAGAGTGCGCATCAGTTTCCTCATGTCGGTGTCGCCGTCATCCACAAACGACTCCACGAAATCGGGGACGCTCCCTTTCACGTTGCGGAAGTGGATCTTCCAGAGCTTCCCCATGGAAGCGAATGCGCGAGCGGCTCCAAAGACGTCGCGGCCCATCAGGGTTCCGCCCTCCATCCAGGTCCCGCAGCAAAGGCAGACTCCGATGTTCGGGCTGTTCGCGATGTCGAGGGCGCGGAGATAGCCGTCGAAGTTCCCGAATACGCAGCGCGGCACACCGCCGAGTTCAGGAACCGGCGGGTCGTCCGGGTGAATCCCGATGCGGACGCCGGTCTCTTCGGCGACCGGCACCACCTGCTTGATGAAGTAGGTGTAGTTGTCCCAGATCTCCTCGCGGCTGTAGGTCCGCCCGTGGGTCAGCGGCGGCTCGAAGATTTTGCCCGCCCAGTGCCCCGTGGCGCTCGCCTGATGAAACGATCGTGCCGCGGCGCCGCCCCTGGCCTTGCCGGGAGGCGAACTCCAGATGCCGTTGGCCACCGGACCGTAGGTCGTGTAATGGATACCCGCCTTGGAGAGGTCTCGCAGGTACTGTTGATAAGCGGCGATCTTCTGATCGCGGCTGGGAAGATTGAGAACGACCTCCGGCATGTTGTGGACATCGGAATTGCCGATGTTGGCGACTTTCAATCCGGCGGCTTCGACGGTCGCCTTCATGCGGGCGAAGGTCTCATATGTTCCGCCGCTGGTGCCAATGCTGACGTACCCGACTCCCATCTGCCGCGCGAACGTCAGGTCTTCTTCGGTGAAGGCGGCCCCGAGCTGCAGCGAGATCTTGATGCCCGGTGACAGCGGGGGAAGGGCCGTTTTCGCTCCTGGGGCGGAGGATGCCCCCAGGACGGCAACCGAGCCCACGGCGGCGCGCACAAATTCCCGCCGGTGCGTCGCCAGCGTCTTGTTTGGAGCAGCCTGTTCAGGTTTCATCCACCACAGTATGGCTCTGTCGCGCGCGAGACGCCATGGGGCCGGTCCGCGTGGGCATTTCGGCACCAGAGGTCTCGGACTTCCCGTTCGAGTGCAGCTGCCTGGCCCCGCAACGCGTCCGGGGACGTAGATTGCCTCGCAAGGAAGAGGGGAAACCAGGAAGTGTCTCGTGCCGCGTGCTGTAGAATGGCAGGCACTGCACCGTATGATCGGCCGGAGACTGGCGCATTACGAGATCGTCGAGAAACTTGGCGAGGGCGGCATGGGCGCGGTCTATAAGGCCCGCGACCATCACCTCGATCGCTTCGTCGCAATCAAGGTCCTGCCGCCAGCCAAGGTTAGCGACCCTGAGCGCAAGCGCCGCTTTGTGCAGGAGGCCAAGGCTGCCTCGGCGCTGAATCATCCGAATATCGTCCACATCTACGACATCGCCTCGGACAATGGCACCGACTACATTGCGATGGAGTACGTCCCCGGAAGGACACTGGATGCGATCGTCCCGCGCCAGGGGATGCGGCTGAGCGAGGCGTTGCGCGTGGCGATTCAAGTGGCCGATGGCTTGGCCAAGGCGCACGGGGCCGGTATCACGCATCGCGACATGAAGCCGTCCAACGTCATGCTCGATGCTGACGGGAGGGTGAAGATTCTCGACTTCGGCCTGGCCAAACTGACCGACCGCGCCGAAACGAGCGAGCAAGACGTGACCGTCACTCAAGGCCAGCATACGGCCGAGGGGACAATCATGGGGACCGTGTCCTACATGTCGCCCGAGCAGGCGGAAGGCAAGCCGGTAGACGCGCGGTCGGACATTTTCTCGTTCGGGGCGGTTCTCTACGAGATGGTGACGGGGCGGCGGGCGTTCCATGGCGACACACCGATGTCGACGCTGGCGGCGGTGATCAACAAAGAGCCCCAACCGCTGGCCGAACTGTCACCCATCGCGCCGCGCGATCTGGAGAAAATCATCACGCGCTGCCTCCGCAAGGACCGGACGCGGCGCACTCAGAACATGGACGACGTGCGGCTGGCGCTGGAGGAGTTGCGGGAAGAGACGGAGTCCGGCAAGCTCACTGCGGCGGCTTCGGTGGTTGCTTCCGCGCCACCGCGGCCGTGGCTGTGGATCACCCTGGCGGCGTGCGGATTTGCGTCGACGGCGGCCGCGGTCTGGCACATCAACCGCCCGGTTCCCCCGCAGCCGGAGTATTCGTTTCGCCAGTTGACTTACGACTCGGGCCTCACCACCACGCCCGCGATTTCGCGGGATGGCAAGCTGGTCGTCTACGCCAGTGACCGTGCTTCGGGCTCGAATCTGGATCTGTTCGTCCAGCAGGTGGCAGGCGGCAAGCCAGTCCGGTTGACCGATCATGCCGCAGACGACGTTCTGCCGGCGTTTTCTCCGGACGGGACGCAGATCGTGTTCGAGTCGGCTCGGGACGGGAGTGGCCTCTACATCGTTTCCGCGCTGGGCGGCGACGCGAGGTTGGTGGCCAGGAACGGGAAGTTTCCTCACTTCTCGCCGGATGGAAAGACGATCGCGTTTCAGGTCGGAGCGTTCCTGCGCGAATCGAGCGTCTATCTGGCGCCTTCGGGTGGAGGTCCGCCGCGGAAGTTGGAAACGGACGTTCCCCATGCGGAGAGACCGGTCTGGTCCCCCGATGGGCAGTCGATTCTATTCGCAGGAGCAAAGGATGGGCGGCTGACGAATGATTGGTTCGTCGTACCGGTGAAAGGAGGACCCGCGACCGCAGTCCGCCTGCCCGAGCGGTTTCTTAGAGGCTATCCCGGCCAGTGGCTGGCGGATGGAAGGGTGATTTTTCAACCGCTCGCGTTCGACACTTCCAGCCAGAGAGTGTTGCTCGTATCGCTCGGGAAGGATCACCAATTTCTCTCCGCCGAAACGATCGCCGCTGGTACCGGGAGGATTCGAGGACTCTCGGCCGACACGCCGGGTGCTCGCTTCGTGACCGCGGAAGTGCAGACCAGCACGCAAATCTGGTCAGTGCCCATTGACGGGAATACGGGACGAGTGAAAGGCCCCATGGCGCCAGAGACGCAAGGGCCCGGCAATCAGACCTACCCAACCATTTCCGCCGACGGGCGGATTCTGGCCTACAATTCGAGGAAGTCCGGTGTCCCTGACGTGTACTTGCGGGATCTGAGATCGGGCACCGAAAGAGCGCTTACCTCCTCTCCGGCTGGAACCGGACGTGGTGAACTGAGCCCCGATGGCAGCAAGGCCGCCTACGGCCGGCGGGGCAGCCTGTTCGCGATGCCCGCCAAGGGCGGCGTGGAGGAGAAGGTGTGCGACTCCTGCGTGATGACGGTTCTTGGCTGGACACTGGACAGCCGGCAGGTCGTCACCGGGCGCGGCCGGCCGATCGAGCTTATCCTGATCGACACACAGACGGGAAAGCAGACACCCTTGTTGCGTCATCCGTCTTTTGATCTGCATCGTGGACAGTTCTCACCCGACGGCCGGTGGCTCGCGTTCAATTCGAAGGGCGGGACACAATCGGCGATTCGCATCACCCCGTTTCGCGATGGCGCGGCCGCTCCGGAGAAGGAGTGGATTTCGGTGACCGAGGGGACGGGAGACGACGGCGGACCCACGTGGTCTCCCGATGGGAATCTGCTGTATTTCTACAGCGCGCGCGCCGGATTCCAGGACATCTGGGCGCAAAGGCTCGACCCTGCCACCAAGAGACCGGTTGGCGAGCCGTTCGTCGTGCTGGCGTTTCATAGCGCCCGCCGGCCGCTGAATCCTTCGCTGAGCAAAGCCGTGACCCGCGACCGGCTCTTCTGGTCCATGGAAGAGATTACCGGAAACATCTGGGTCGCCGAGAGGCAATAACTCGGACGATGAGCGGGGAACCGGGGGCATAAGTCTAGTGCGTGTCCCGATAAACCCGGGGGCGGCGTGCTGGTTCCTGGTCCGCCAGACGCGGCACTGCGCTACTGGGCGATGGCAAACAGGTGGCGGGATCGGCGAAGGCGCGGCATATCGACCGAGAAGGCGGACGTGGAGAGGATCACCTCCTCCGATCGAGTTCCGGGCCAGGAGTTCGCATTGCGTGCGGCCCGGCCCTTGATGACGTGATGTCACCGTCTCCCCGCGGCGGCCGTGGGCGACGCGGGGAACGACCCACTCGAGCCGATGCGCTGCGGGCAGACCCGATTGCCGGTTTCGGCGTCATTCACGGTGATTAATGCCGTTGTTGGTCGAGAGTTTGCTCTGTGCCGGCTTCCCTGCCGTGAAAATACGCTGCCGCACTTCTGGAAGCCGGGACTAAGGTTCTCCCAGGTTCCTGGCACGAGAAACCGACGGAGTTTCACCCTCCTCAACCTACTGAGGAGCCGCCAAATCCGACGCGCCGCTCTGAAGTTCTCGCATACTTCGGCCGATTGTAGAACCAGTCGGGAGCTCCGTACTAGAGCGGCGGTCCGGCGGTGCGCGAAATGAAAAAGAATCTGGTTCCACTTCTGGGGATCGCCTTCGTGGTAGCCATCCTCGCGACCGGCGTGTTTTATGGCCTGTTCGTCTCGAAGATGCAGGACGTGCGGCAGCAGGGAGATGGCGGTTCCGTGGTGGTGGCGGTGAAGGTTCTGCAGTCCGGCGCCAAGCTGCAGGCGGCGGACCTGAAGACCATTGCCTGGCCTGAAGCCGCTGCTCTGAAAGGGGCCGTTGGCAGTATCGAGGAAATGGAAGGGGCGACGCTGCTCCAGACGGTGCAGGAGAACCAACCGGTGTTGATTTCGATGGTCGCGACCGCGGCCGGACACGCGGGCGGCGGCGTCAAGGTGCCGTCGGGGATGAGAGCGGTTTCCACGCGAGTGCCGGATTCCGACGGCGTGGTGGACCTGCTCCAGGGCGGTCATCACGTGGACGTCCAGATTGTCTCGACGGGCAGCGCCGCGGCGGAGTTGCGGACGCTGCTGCAAAACGTGGAAGTCCTGCGCGTGGAAGCCTCGAAGGAACAGAGGGGCAGCCCCGTGGTCACGCTTCTGGTGACGCCGGAAGAAGCCGATGCCTTGACCCTGGCGGACGCCGCGGCGAAAGTGAGGCTGATCTTGCGCAATCCGCTGGATGCCGAGCAGAAGAATCTGCCGCGTATGACACTGCCTCCACTGTTCCAGAATGGCGTGGCGCCGCGCAAGCGGCCGGCGGTGGCCCCGGCACCCGCTGCCGCCAAGAAGTAGTCCCGAGCCGGATCCGCGATGCTGCTGATCTCCATCGTCACCGTGTTCGCCGCCACCTTTCTGTTGTCGGCGTTGGCGGTGGGGATTGCGTGGGCGTTCATTCAGCGGCCCAAGGATCAACAGGGATTGATCAACAGCGAGATCAGCCTGGAGTTTCCGGGCCTGCTCAAGGACGATAACCTCAGCTCGATCTCGATCTGGGCGAGAGTGCTGGAAAAGCTGGACGTCGCCGACCGGGCCAAGCGGAATATCCAGCAGGCGGGGCTCGACATCTCGGTGGGGCGTCTCACATCCATGATGATGTTGATCGCCGCGTTGACCCTGGCGGTAATGAACGGCCTCCGTTGGGCGACATTTCCCGTGGCATTTGTGCTGGCGTTGCTGGTCGGATTCCTGCCGTATGCCTGGTTGTTGCGAAAGCGCTCCAAACGCCTGGATCTGTTTGAGGAGCAGTTGCCGGATTCGCTCGATTTTCTCGCTCGGGCCCTTCGGGCGGGGCATCCGTTTTCGGCCGCGCTCGAACTTCTGGCGAACGAAAACCAGCAGCCGCTCTCCGCGGAAATGCGAATTGCCGCCGATGAGCGGCGCCTGGGCCGCAGTTGGGACGACGCTCTACGGAACCTCTCGCGCCGCGTCCCCCTGTTGAATGTACGGTTGTTCGCCGCCGCGGTACTGCTGCAGACGCGGACTGGCGGCAAACTCAGCGAAGTACTCGGTCAACTGGCTGAAACGATGCGCGAATCGGCTTCCCTGCGAGGCGAGGTGAAGGCGATTGCCGCTCATGGCCGCCTTACCGGCGTTGTGCTCACGGTCCTTCCGATCGCCATCGCCCTGATGATGACCTGGGTCAATCCAGACTATATGCTGGTGCTGCTGAACTACGAATACGGCCGTCATTTGATCGCGTCGGCCGTGATCTGCCTGGTGCTGGCGCACATCATCATCCAGCGCATCGTGGATATCCGGCTATGACGTGGACCTTGCTGGCGGGGTATTTCGTCTTTGTGGCCGCGGCGGTGGCATTTGCCGGTTACGTTTATGTGACGCTGTCGCACTCGGCCGCCAACCAGGGAGAAACATCCGTGCTGGAGGGCTCCACCCTGGCGGGTTCGACCGCGGGCGGAACCGGATCCATCCTCACCGAGATTCTGCGGTCGGTGGGAGAGCGGGTCCCGGGCAACAAAGAAGGGTCCAGTCCCTTGCGGCGCCAACTGGCGGCGGCCGGGTACCGCTATCCCGATGCCGTGTCCATGTACTACGGCATCAAGAATGCGTCTGCGTTTGTGCTGGGAGGCCTGTTGGGCTGGATCTCCTTTCTGAACCAGCGCGACATCCTGGTGGCGTTGGTGGCGGCGATCGCCTCGGGGGGGTTTGCCCACATGCTGCCGGATCGCATCCTGCGGTCGATGGTCCGCTCGCGGATGGACCGGATTCGAGAGGCCATTCCCGTCGCCCTGGACTTGCTGGTGCTGAGCGTCGAAGCCGGCCAGTCGCTGAACCAGGCGATCGTCGACACCAGCGCCGAGTTGCGGGATGCCTATCCGGACCTGAGTGCCGAACTTGCCCAGGTTCACCTGGAACTGCGGGCCGGGCGCAGCCGGTACGATTCTCTCCACGAACTGGGCGAGCGCAACCCGGAACCGGAATTGCGTAAGCTGGCGAACGTCCTGATCGATGCCGACCGCTTCGGCACCAGCCTGGCTCCGGCGTTACGGACTCATGCGAAGTACCTGCGGCGGCGAACCCGGCAGCAGGCCCAGGGAGCCGCGCGGAAGGTCGCCGTCAAGCTGATCTTTCCGGTGTTCTTTCTGATCTTCCCCTCCGTCCTTCTGGTAACCCTAGGCCCGGCGGTGCTGAAGATGACGGAACAGTTCCGCAAGCTGATCGGGCCGTAATCTCCCGCCCGCTTTTCCTACCCTCTCCCGGCAGTCTTTGGAAGAAACTACATTCTCGAATCCCGTTTTGAATCACAAGTGTCCAAACCTGACACACTTCCGGCGCCGGGACGTTCCGTTTTTGCATGCTGTGTAGGCAGTTCCACAGGGGCCTTATTGCAAATAAAGAGTTTATGGTTTGGTACAAGGCTTGCACAATAGGGGAACGTGACTGAGATTCGCCAGGTTCGAGGACAGGCAATTGATCCCCTGATCGGCCCACCCAACATCTGCTCACAACCCTTCGTCACGACTCCTGCTCTTACCAACTGAACCCACACAATTGCCGCCTCGAGCCTGAAGCAGGGCCTTGCTTGCACGCGCAGGGAGGGATAGGAACAGCACCTGAGTCCAGGTGCTGAGCCTGTTTTTAGGGGTACGAATTTTCTCTGCACCTCCGGCTCAAGGCACGGACGGAAGTGTCGAAGAGGTGGACATGAAGCCTCACGAGGTAGACATGGCGGAAGAATGCCAGAGTTTCCGGACCAGCCTGCTGCGGCTGATTGAAGCCCTTTCCGTAGATGGCTGGCAGCCGATTGAGGGGTCCGCGTCCGATCCGGAGGAGGGCCGGCACCCACTCGCGGGTGAACCGAGCACGTCGTAAGCAACCTATCCGAGCGGGCTGCGTCTGGCGTTCAAGAGGGCAGAAGTACGCCGGTAATGAGCCGTTTGCCTGAATCGGCGACGACGGTCACGGTTTGGGAATAGCCCGTCCCCTGGCCCCCGGTCGCGGTGCGGATCAGGGGTGGCCTAACACCTCGCGCAGCCGCGACACAGCCCACGCGAGATCGTCCCGGCTGATTACGAGCGGCGGCGCCACCCGGATCACGTAATCGTGAGTCTCTTTGCACAGCACTCCGGCCTTCATCAGTCGCTCGCAATACGGACGCGCCGGGACCGTTAGCTCGATTCCCACCAGAAGGCCCTGGCCTCTGACCTCGCGGATCACGGGGCTCGCATGCCTCCGGAGTTCGTCGAGCAGCCAGGCGCCGAGATCGCGCGACCGTTCCACCAATCGCTCGTCTTCGATCACGCTCAGGGCGGCAAGCGCCGTGGCGCAAGCCAACGGGTTTCCCCCGTAGGTGCTTCCATGCGAACCCGGTGTGAACACGTCCATCACGCTCCGGTCCGAGACTATCGCCGAGACGGGATAGACGCCACCCGAAAGGGCCTTGCCGAGGATATAGATGTCCGGGCGGACGTCTTCGTGGTCGCAGCCGAAGAGCCGGCCGGTCCGGCCCAACCCGGTTTGGATCTCATCGGCCACCAACAGGACGTTGTGCCGGCGGCAGAGCGCGGCCGCCTCCCGCAGGAATCCAGAGGGCGGAATCCGAACGCCCGACTCGCATTGAATCGGCTCGAAGAGGAAGGCGCAGGTGTGGGGGGTGATCGCCCGTTCCAGGGCCGCGGCGTCGCCAAATGGAATGGTGACAAAGCCGGGCGCGAAGGGCCCAAATCCGTCGCGGTAGGAATCGTCCGAGGAGAACCCAACGATGGTGGTGGTCCGGCCATGGAAATTCCCGCCGCAGACCACGATTTCGGCCTGACCCTCGGGAATTCCCTTCCGCAGGTACCCCCAGCGGCGGGACGCCTTCAAAGCGGTCTCCACGGCCTCGGCGCCGGTGTTCATCGGAAGGACGGCGTCCTTCCCGCAGAGGTGCGCGAGCCGTTGACAGAACAGGGGAAGCAGTCCGTTGCGGAACGCACGCGAGGTCAGGGTGACTTTTCCCGCCTGCTCGCAAAGCGCCGCGACGATGCGAGGGTGGCAATGCCCTTGATTGACGGCCGAATAGGCGCTGAGGCAATCCAGGTACCGGTTCCCCTCGTTGTCGAACATCCACACGCCCTCGGCACGTTCGATGACGACATCGAGAGGGTGGTAGTTGTGGGCGGAGTGTAGCTGCTCCAGTTGGCGCAAATCCTGTTCGACTGTCACGGACATGTAAGAACTGAGTATCGCCCAAATGTGGCCCGCGGAGCCACTCCGCCACGGGTTACCGCGAAGGATCAGGCGGGACGAGCGACCCGGGCTCCGGCCGTTTTTCCTGGCTTTTGCGTAACGAACAGAACCAACCGTACCGACAACAGCAGTGCGAGCACGCCCGCATAGATCAGGGGAGTCAGGGTCGCCGCCTTCCCCTGCCATACATAATGCGTGATGGCCGCCAGCGCGCTCACGTACACCAGCCGATGGAGCCGCTGCCAACGCTTTCCGCCCATGCGCCGGATTGCGGAGTCGGTGGACGTCAACGCCAAGGGAGCCATCAGAAGGAGG
The DNA here is from genome assembly GCA_964529305.1 of uncultured Solibacteraceae bacterium. GTDB lineage: Bacteria > Acidobacteriota > Terriglobia > Bryobacterales > Bryobacteraceae > CAZGUX01. The sequence goes on from CAZGUX010000151.1 coordinate 67,419, forward strand.
GCCGCCGCCCCGGCGATGAAGAAGCGGCGAAACGTCAGGTCTTCGGTGATCACGTGGAGGTTCCACTGCGCGTCGACGCCAAAGTAATGAAGTCCGTGGAGCAGACCGTAGAAGAAGGTGAAGAGGCCCAGCATCCGGCGGAAACGGATCAAAGGGCTGAGACCGGGAATCCGGCGCAGGGGCGTGATCGCCAGCGTGATCAGCAGCAACCGGAGGGTCCACCGGCCTGTGTATCGGGCCACAAACTCGATGGAGTTGATGCCCAACTCATGGTGCAGCCATTTCCACCCGAGCCACACCAGGGGTGAAAGACAGGCGGCAAAGACGATTCGCGGCAACCAGGGGCTTTTCCACATTCCACGTTTCTTTGGGGTTAGTCGAAGCGGAGGTTCCGGATCTTCTCGGCCGCCTCCGCCTGCACGCGCCGGTACAGGCTGTTGCCGTGCGAATCGATCGCGACAATGAGGGGACCGAACTCCTTGACGCGGAACTTCCAGAGGCACTCTGGCATCAGGTCTTCCCACCACACCTCCAGAATCTCCTCGACCTGCAAGGTCTCGAGCGCGGCAGCGCCACCCACGATGGCCAGATAGACCCCACCCATGGTTTGCATTGCTTCCACACTGCCGTCGAGTAATCCTCCCTTCCCCACGATCGCCCGGACACCGTACTGCGCCATCAGAGGGGGCACAAAACGGTCCATGCGGGTGCTGGTGGTGGTGCCGATCGAGAGCTTCTCGTAAGTGCCATCCGGGCGCTTACGCACGCCGGGCGCGGTGTGCAGACAGACGGCGCCCGTCAGATCGGCGGGAGGAGGCACGTGGTGGTCGAAGATCCGGATCTGGGTCGCGTCCCGGATTCCGAAGATCACGCCGTCGAGCGTCACGGTATCTTCCAGCCGCAACTGGCGGACGCCGGCTTCGCCGAGAGGCGTCGTGAGTCTATAGTGGGCCATCGGAGTACTCCACGCTTCCGTCCGCGGCGATCACCGCCCGGGCGCGCTCACCGCGCCAGCATTGAATGTTCACCGCCACCGGATTCTGCGAGATGTGCGTGTGTGCCCACTCGACATGCACCGCCAGCGCGGTGGTCGCGCCGCCCAGGCCCTGAGGACCAATCCCCGTCTGGTTGATGAGCGCGAGCAGATCCTGCTCCAGTTTCGCAACGTCGGGGTCGGCGTTGGCGCTTCCGATTTGCCGGAATGAACTCGAATGCTTCGCCAACTGCATCGCGACGTCAGACGTTCCTCCCAACCCGACGCCCACGATCAGGGGTGGGCACGGCCGCGCGCCGGATTCGAAGATGCATTCCACCACGAAACGCTTTACGGCTTTCACGCCGTCCGCGGGATTCAGCATCTTGAGGAAGCTCATGTTCTCCGAGCCTGACCCCTTCGGCGCCATGAGGATCTCCAGTTGATCGGAGCCCGGCACGAACTCCAACTTCACCACCGGAATGCCTTCGCCGGTATTCGTGCCGGTGGGTTTGCGCGTCAGAGGGTGCACCGTGTTGGAGCGCAGCGGGTACTCGAGGGTAGCGCGCTCACAGCCTCGGCGGATGCGGTCTTTCACGTGAGCGAAGTCGAGAGAGAGATCGGAGCCGGCCTTGACGAGATAGACGGGCAGGCCGGTGTCCTGGCAGACCAGGGTGTCCAGGCGGTCGGCGACATCGATGTTCTCGAGGATGGTGAACAACACCTGCTGGGCCGTCCGGTTTCCGGCGGCTTCCTCCGCCGCCACACTGTTTCGCAGCGCCGCCCGGACGTCCGGCGGGATGTCTTTCAGCGCGCGCAGGTAGAGCGCGGCGGCGGTCTGTTCAATCACCTCATACAGGTTTGCCATCGGGTAACTCCGCGGGCGGCAGCCGTGTGAAGGCGACGGGTTGGGTGTTGAGCGCAAACTCGGCTCCGCGCTGTTCGAGAAAGATGTTCTTCAGCCAGGCGGGATCGCTGGCCGGATGGTCCTGCCGGAAGTGCGCGCCGCGGCTCTCGGTCCGCATCCGGGCGCAGGCGGCCACCATGCGCGCGACGAGCACCGTGTTGGCCAGGTTGAGGATCTCAGCCCACTCCGGGTTCGACGACCTGCCCCCGCGGGAAGACAGGGTTCCGAGTTCCTCGTTCATGGCGGCCAAGGCGCCGCAAGCCTCGTCCAGATCGGGGCCGTTCCTGACCACACCGGCCTTCTCCCACATCAGATCCTCCAGCCTGCGGCGCATCGGGAACACGCTCGATCCAGTGCCGCGTGAGAGGGGAGCGCACCAGCGGCCGGCCAGCTCCTGCACGAGCGCCGGGGAAACAGAAGTCGCGGGAACCAGGTGGTCGGGTATGACATCTCCGGCCACGCCGCCGAACACAATGGAATCGGCCACGCCGTTGCCTCCCAGACGATTCGCGCCGTGGACGCCGCCGGCGTCTTCCCCGGCGGCAAACAATCCCTCGAGGCTGGTGCGGCAGTCGAGATCGATCGCGACGCCACCCATCTGGTAGTGCGCGCTGGGCGAGACTTCCACCCGTCCGCGCACCAGGTCGAAACCGTAGTCGCGGCAGCGCTCCACCATGCCCGGGAAATTGTGCAATAGAAAGGACTCGCCCAGGTGCGAGGCATCGAGCGAGACGCCGCCGTTCTCCGTTCCGCGACCTGCCATGATCTCGAGATAGCTGCAACGCGAAATCACGTCGCGCGTCGCGCGTTCCAGTTTCCCGGGCTCATATCGCTCCATGAAGCGCTCGCCCCTGCCATTGTAGAGACGCGCCCCCGCGCCGCGCAGTCCTTCTTCCAACAGGCCGCCGGTGGCAACGGAACTGCCCACCAGAAGCCCGGTGGGATGGAACTGCAGCATCTCCATGTCGACAAAGCGGGCGCCGGCGCGGCAGGCCATCGCCATGCCGTCCCCGGATTTCTCGAGCGAAGGGGAAGAAATCCGGTACATCCGCGCGCCTCCGCCGGTGGCCAGCAGTACGGCACGCGCGCGCGCCGCGATCAACTTGCCCGTGTGCATCTGCAGCAACAACGCGCCGCCCACGCGGCTGGATTCCACCAACAGGTCGAGGCCGCGGCACTCCTGCAGGACCTTGATTTCCGGGCTCTCCAGAACCCAATCGCGCAGGTTGGACATGATCTCGATGCCCGTCAGGTCACCCTTGTGGACCGTGCGATCGAACGACTGGCCGGCGAACGGCTTCTGATGGATCGTCCCATCAGGGTTGCGGTCGAACAGGCAGCCTGCGGTGTTCTCGAGTTCAACGATCCGTTTCGGGGCGTCCACCACGAGTTTCCACGCCAGTTCCTGGTGATTGAGCCAGGCTCCGCCACGGATCGTGTCCTCGTAATGACGGTCGAACGAGTCCAGCGGGTTGAGCACGGCATTGTAGCCGCCCTGCACCATCCGGGTGCAGCCGCTCTGGCCGAGAAGCCCTTTCACCACCATGGCCACGCGCAGTGAGGGGTGCTTCTTGCGGAGGTGCATGGCCGCCAGCATGGGCCCCCCCCCCCCCCCCCGGGTAAGGGCCAAAATAACCCACACAAACCACCACCCCCACACAAAGTAT
>CAZGUX010000152.1:0-39627 GCA_964529305.1 uncultured Solibacteraceae bacterium
GCCCACCGATGCCTCTGTCTACGCTTCGACGGCCACCTCGCGGTGGCAACCGCAAGACTCGAGGTCAAGATGGATCGCTACTCCTTTCTTGTGGGGCTCTTTCATCCCCGACAACATGCCGGTTTATCCCGGCGCACGGACAGCTATCGCATTCGCGAGAGCGAGCAGGAAACCGCCGCGCGCAGGAGGAAGAAGCCCTGACCCTCGTTGCCGTCGCCGAACCACTTGCTGTGCACGCCTACGTCAAAGCCGTCTTGGCTCACTATCTGCAACTGCCCGATACGCCGTTGCGGGCCAGCGTTGCCGACCAGCGGCTGGCGCGGCAACTGTTCGACCGCGCGGTCCCGCTGCAGACCGTCGAATCCGCTTTGCTGCTTGGTTCTTTACGCAGGCTCGCGCGGCCTTCGGATCTGCCTGGGCTGCAGCCGGTCCGGTCGCTGGCGTACTTCCTGCCAGTGGTCGATGAACTTCTCGAGCCGCCTTTGCCGGACGGCTATGTCTCCTACCTCAAGCTCAAGCTGGAGCGCTTCTCCTCGGCCATGGTTCAGAAATCTACGCTTTCACAAGATCGGTAACAGTCAGCAGGGTTCGCAATGAGTGATGAAAACCATCGGCCCATTGAACGTCCAGGCCCAGCCCACCGCGATCCTTGGAGCGTACCAGGCGCGGATCGTTCAGGTCGCTCTCCGGGATCACGTGAACCTGCCTGCCCAGCCGTGACGCCTCGTCGTGGATGGCGTCGCCCAGCTCCTCGAGAAACGTGTACGCCGTGCAGTCGAAGATGCCATGGACCGCGTCCAGACGAAGCGCATCGAAATGAAATTCCCGGATCCAATAGAGAGCATTCTCGATAAAGAAGCGTCTGACCTCGTCGCTCTCTGGACCGTCGAAGTTGATCGCCCGGCCCCACGGGGTCCGGTAGGCGCCGGTGAAATACGGGCCGAACTCACCGAGATAGTTCCCTTCCGGACCAAGGTGGTTATAGACAACGTCCAATGCAACTCCCAGGCCCATGCGGTGGCACGCATTCACCAGTCGCTTCAGGCCTTGCGGCCCTCCAGAGGAATTCTGAACCGCGAAGGGGTGGACACCGTCATAGCCCCAATTCCGGCCGCCGGGGAATTGCGCGACCGGCATGAGTTCGACGATGGTAACGCCGAGGTCTCGAAGGTATTCGAGATGGGGGTGGATCGCGTCAAACGTGCCCTCCCGAGTGAACGTGCCGGTGTGAAGCTCATAGAGCACGCACTGTTCCAGGGGGAATCCCCGCCAGCTCCCGTCCTGCCACTCGAACGTTTCCGGCATCAGCTCGGACGGGGCGTGAACTCCGTCTGGCTGCGAACGCGAAGCGGGATCGGGCCGTTCCGGACCGCCATCGAGCCTATAGGCGTAGCGAGTGCCCGCCGGAACGTCTTCAAGCGAGACCTCCCACCATCCGTCAGGCCGGCGCTCGAGGGCAACAGCGGCAGGGCGGGGGGAGACGATTCTCAGCTCGACCTCTGACGCCATGGGAGCCCAGACGCGAAAGCGCGCCTGGCCATTCGCGAGAAGAAGAGCTCCATGGCGGAAATCGGTGAAGGTCATGCGCATGTCGAGGTGGCCGCTGAAATCCAAAAATCGAGGGGCAGCTTCAGCTTGACGCGCCCGGATCGGCTCGAAAAAACAGGGCGCTCAACGGAGGCAGTGTTGCAGTCAGCGACTGTCGTCTGCCGTGCATGGGGATCGGAACCGTCTCGAGACCTCCGAAGTTTCCATGCCCGCTCCCTCCATACTCCGCACCGTCGCTATTGAGTATCTCCAGCCAGCGGCCGGCGGCCGGGACACCGATTCGATAGTTGTGGCGCGGAACGGGCGTGAGGTTGCACACAACCAGGATTGTCCGTTCGGCAGCGGCGCCGCGGCGGAGAAATGAAAGAACACTGGACTCGGCATCCTGACAGTCGATCCACTCGAACCCACCCTCGCGGCAATCGAACTCGTGCAGGGCGGGCTCCGACCGGTAGATCTCATTGAGGGCGCGGACCCACCGCTGGATTCCCTGATGTTCCGGCAACTGGAGCAGATGCCAATCCAGGCTCTCGTCATGATTCCATTCGTGCCATTGGCCGAATTCTCCGCCCATGAACAACAGCTTCTTCCCGGGCACACCGTACATGTACCCATACAGGAGTCGCAGATTGGCGAATTTCCGCCACGCATCGCCAGGCATTCGGCTGAGCAATGATTGTTTTCCGTACACGACCTCGTCGTGAGAAAGCGGCAGCATGAAATTCTCGCTAAAGGCGTACATCGCCCGGAATGTCAGCTCGTGATGACGGTATTTCCGAAACAGGGGATCGGAGGTGAAGTAGCCCAGCGTGTCGTGCATCCAACCCATATCCCACTTCAGGCCGAACCCCAGTCCGCCCAAGTGAGCCGGCCGGGACACCATCGGCCATGCGGTGGATTCCTCCGCAATTGTTTGTGTGCCGGGAAACTCCCGATAGATCTCCTGATTCATTACACGCAAGAACTCCATGGCGCCCAGGTTTTCCCTTCCGCCGAACTGGTTGGGAACCCAGTCTCCTTCTCGACGCGAGTAGTCCAGATACAGCATGGACGCGACGGCATCCACACGCAGTCCGTCGACATGGTACTTCTCCAGCCAAAAGTAGGCGCTGCTCAGGAGAAAACTGCGAACCTCCGGCCTTTCGTAATTGAACACGAAGGTATTCCAGTCTCGATGAACGCCTTGGCGAGGATCGTGGTGCTCGTAGAGGTGAGTGCCGTCGAAGAAACCGATGCCGTGCTCATCCGTAGGAAAGTGCGATGGAACCCAATCCAGAATGACTCCGATCCCATGCTGATGGAAACAGTCAATGAGGGCCATGAGGTCCTGGGGACGGCCGTACCGGCTCGTCGGAGCAAAGTATCCGACGGTCTGGTATCCCCACGATCCGTAGAAAGGGTGCTCCGTTACCGGCAGAAGTTCGACGTGAGTGAATCCCTGTTCCTTGACGTATTCCACTAGTTGGGTCGCCATTTCGCGGTAGGACAACGGCCGATGTCCTTCCTCGGGAACCCGCCTCCAGGATCCCAAGTGCACTTCATACACCGAGACCGGAGACATCAGGGAGTTCCGCGATTCGCGCGTGGACATCCATGCGGCGTCGCCCCAGGAGTAATTCAAGTCCCAAACTACGGATGCGGTCTGAGGTGACAACTCGGCTGCGACGGCAAAAGGATCAGCTTTGTCCGCCCGATAGCCGTTGTACCGGGAGATCACATGGTATTTGTACCGGGCTCCATTGCCGATTCCCCGAAGGCTTCCTTCCCAGATGCCGGACTGGCCTCGACACCTCAAAGCGAGGCTTGTCTGGTTCCAGTCATTGAAATCTCCCATGACCCCAACATGCTCGGCGTTAGGCGCCCACACGGCAAAGTGTGTTGTCCCGGCGCCATCGGCCGTCGCCGCGTGCGCGCCCAGTTTCTCGTAGATACGGTAATGCGTCCCCTGATTGAACAAGTGCAGGTCGAAGTCGGTTAGTAACGAAGAATCCTGAACTGCTGTCATGTCTGTTCTCCTTCTGGCCGGGGCACTGGCTCGGCGCCGCGCCGCTAGAGATGGTGGAACGTCTCCTCATCCTCGTGGGCCTGGTCCCTCGACTGCTTTTCCAACGTCCGGGACACCATGTCCTTGGATCCCAGGCCGACGGCAAGCGCGAGAGCCAGGACAATGCCTCCGAACAAAATCAGGAATGCGCTCCTGACGATGTCTCCGCCGATTCGCAGATGGCCAAGAGCCATTGCCGTTGTGAGAACGAGAACGAGCCACTTCACTCCCACGCTGATCAGACGCGCTGACTGGAGGTTCATGTTGACCGCGCTGATCAATGCGCTGCGCGCCAGAAATCGCGCCGCCAGCGTACCGATGACCACGAGCAACAGAGCGGCAAGGGCGTCCGGCAGGTAGCTGAATAGGTTGTAGACAAGGCGCGACGTGAGATCGGCTTCGAGAGCAGTCAGTCCGACCAGTATGCCCACCAGCACCGTGATCCACCGGGCGGCCTTGCTTACCAGCAGAGTGGGACTCCGGGAAGGAGACCAGTCGGCGATTGCGGAAAATCCCCAGTGATCGATCCGGGCATCAAAGTCAACGCTTCGCAGCGACCGGCGGAGCACGGCGCCCAGGAGCCACGCAACCGCGGCGGCAACCACAATGGCCACAATCAGAGCGATCACCCCCGGTAGAAAGTTCGCCACGCCCAAGACCACTCGATGCGTAGCCTGATGCAGAGCTTCGTTTGCGCTTTCCCACATTCGCTTGTCCTTTTCCGGCCCTGGTTACCTGATCTGCCGCTCGAGCACAGCGCGGCCGCAGCCGCGGTCTAGGGGCTGAAGCGATCGGGCCAGCGCCATCGGGATATCAGGTACGGTTTCCTTTCCTCATACGTCAAACACAGCTTTTCCAACCGCTCCTCGACTTCCCTGGGTCCGGCGTCTTTCATCTGGATGACGAACGATGCGACCCAGCCCAAGTACAAAGGAGTCAGAGCGCGCAGCAGGTGGTCGCGGTTGATGATCCGCAGCCGGTAGCCGAGCGAGAAGTCGTACACCACATGTGCCCAGGTTTCGTCAGGAAATTCGAAACGATCCCCTGGAAGTTGAGCCACCCTCTTCAGTTCGAGCATCGTCGCGGGACTCAGAAGAGTTCCCCAAATATCCTGCAGATTCTTGTGCCCCAACCGGAAAGACTCGATCATACGTTGCGGATCGACCGCTACCGGGGCGGTACTGACATCGGCAGCGTTACCCAGCACGGGCACGGCCACTGAGCCGCGGATTTTTTGCCAGACACTGGCGTTCCGGTCCATTTCCTGGAACAGCGCGCCCACGACTTGGGACAACACGGTGCTCAGAGCCGAGCCGGGATCCCTGGGGCTGTGGACCTTTTCGCCGAGAAACGCCTGACACACCTTGAATCCGCCGCAGATCGCCTGGCTCGTAGCCCAAATGTCGATTCCGAATCGGGCGACATCGGTGCGCCACACATCCTGAGACAGGAGGCGCTCAATCAGAGGAGCCGAAATCGCAAAATCGCCGCCAATCGGCTGTCGCACTCTCTTCCCGTAAAGGGCGCGAGTCACGGGGTAAACGATGCTATTTGTTATCGTACCGTCGAATTTGTGCCGCGCGTAGTACGGGGCGACAAAGTCGTACTTCCCGCCCACGATCGGCTCCCCCAGTGCGCGAACCCATTCGGGAGTGATGCTGCGGAGGTCTGAATCGAAGGTGATGAGCGTTTTGCATCCGGCTCGCCGGGCGATCTCGAGGATCGCCCGAAATGCGCTTCCCTTTCCCGGAATGCCGGGATAGGTCGTACTAAGGATCTGGACCGCGGTCGCGGGGCCTGCTGCGCCTGCCTCAGCCATTTTTTCGGCCTGGCTTTCCTGAACCGGTATCTCGCGCGTGCCATCTGTAGAACCGGCGTCGGAGTTGACAATCAGGCATTGGCGTCCGGTGAAATATTTGAGCAGCCCGGTTCGGCTGGCCGCGGCAACCAGGGATATGGTGTCGGCGTTGCTAAAGCCGGGAATCCCGACGACCACATCGACCGGTCCGAGAGCCTCGACCCGGTTCACGGTGTCCGTTGGGAGGGCAGCCTGTTCAGTCATCGTTCACGCTAGTAAGTCAGCACAAGGCGAGAATTCCGATCAGTGGAATTCTCACCCACGACGGACGGTTGTTGAGCTCGTAGCTCAGTTCGTACAACGCCTTGTCAAGGACAAAGGCGTCGAGAATGCGGGCAAAATGCTTAGGATCGGCCGGGGCGATCGGCGACCCGGCGATTGTCTCGCGGTAGGTCGAGAGAAACCGGCTGCATGTGGCGCGCTCCCACAGGCTGGCCCAGGGTTCCAGCGGGGCGGCGTCCTGGGGGTGGCGGGAGGTGTAGCCCAGGAAGCCCGCCCAGGCCGCATAGCTGTACGATCGCATCATTCCAGCGACGTCCTTCAATGGCGATTGCCTGGCGCGCCGTTCGGCGAGAGGCCTTGCCGGCTCACCCTCAAAATCCAGAATGCGATAGTCGTTCTGAACCCGGAGAACCTGTCCCAAATGGTAGTCGCCGTGGATGCGGGTCTTAATCAGGTGCAGGTCCATGCCTTCTAGGCCGTTGAACCGGTCGAGCATCCACCGGCGGCGGCTCAGCACGAGTCCGGCGGTTTCAACGATCTCGTCGGGCAGCCTGGAGAGATTGTTCTTGAGCGTTTCGAACACCTGGACGGCGTGGCCTCTCAGATCCGCCGCCAGCCGGGTTAGGTCGGGCGAGCAAAACGGCTCCGGGCTCATCGCCTCCTCACCAGTCTCCGATGCCAGGGCAAGGTGCATTTCCGCCGTCCTTCGGGCCAGGGTTGCCGTGAGGTCCAAATGAATCGACATGCCGCCCCAACTTGCGTCCGTTGGACTCTCCAGGGATAACAACGATATTGAGCCCATTCCCGCCGTTGCGGCCGGCGGCGGGGCAGATTTGTTCAGACAGCCTTCGTAGTAGCGGCTGAGTTCGTCCAACGTCCACTCCCATCCGTCGCCTTGATTCGGCACCATCTCCTGCAACATCCCCAGCGTGGCTTCCTTGCCCCCGGCCGCCTGATAACCGAGCAGGCCGCCGAAGCGCGGGACGGCCACAAAGCCCATTCTTTCGCTCAAGTAGGAACCGATTTCGCAGTCGGGGTTGGGGCCGTTGTCCAGCCGGCGGAACAGCTTCAGAATCAGATGCCGGCCGTACCGGATCGACGTGTTGCTCTGTTCAGCGGACCCTCGGACCGGAGTAAGGTCCTCGCTGTCGAAACCGCAAATCTCCCCTAGATGCTCGCCCGGCCTGCCCCAGATCAACGCGCCCTGCGAAGCGCACCGCCGGCCGTTGGCGATCAGCGAAAGCAGCCAGCTCGAAAACCTCCCGTCTACGGTGGCGTCGCAGAGGAATCCGGTCACACCGCTCAGGCAAAGGGGCGCGAGCACGCATTCCGGATTGGCTTCCTGAATCTTCGCTGCCTCGGCGCCGGGCGAGAAACAGAGCGGGATAAAATACGTCTCCAGCCCTCCCTCGCGGTAGTGAACGTCAGCCAGCGCAAGCACCGCGTCCGAGTCGTCCGCGACGGCCCAGTCGCGAATCGCGACCGACTCGATCGTCCTCGTTTTGGCGCCGAACCAGCGCTGGCGCGCAAGGAATTTTGGCAGGATCTCCCGTTCGAGAAGTGCTCCGCTCGTCCCGTGAAACATGGCCTCCCAGCCGGACGCCTGCAGTTCCTCGCGTCCTTCCGGCCGATCCACCGGCTCCGTCTCGATCGGACCCACCTTCTGGAGTTCGAACCACAGGTAGCCATACGGCCCCAGGGTGATTGAATACGGAGACTTACGAATGGGCGGAAACTCTACATACCCGAGCATCTCCATCGGGACCATGCCGACGAACCGCGCAAGGTCCAGCTCCGCGGGCTGGGCAAAGCGCGAGAGGTTTGCAATGCACAGAATGGTTTCGTCCTCGTAGCATCGGATATACGCCAGCACTTTGCGGTTCGACGGATACAGAAACTCGATCGTGCCGCGTCCGAACACTTTGAACAGCTTCCGCAGCGCGATCATGTTTCGCATCCAGTTCATCAGTGAAGACGGATCGCTGCGTTGAGCCTCCACGTTGATCGCTTCGTAGCCGTAGACTGGATCGATGATCACCGGGCTGTAGAGCTTGGCCGGGTTGGCCCGGGAGAAACCGGCGTTTCGGTCCCCGCTCCACTGCATCGGCGTGCGAACTCCGTTGCGGTCGCCCAGATAGACGTTGTCGCCCATGCCGATTTCATCGCCGTAGTAGAGGATGGGGGTCCCCGGAAAAGAGAAGAGAATACTGTGCAGAAGCTCAACGCGGCGTCGATTGTTGTCCACCAGGGGCGCCAGCCGGCGGCGAATCCCGACATTCAGCCGCATTTGCCCGTCGGCGCTATACGCGAAATACATGTAGTCCCGTTCCTCGTCGGTCACCATTTCCAGGGTCAGCTCATCGTGATTCCGCAGGAACAGGCCCCACTGACAGCTTTCGTGTATTGGCGGCGTTTGGCCCATGATCTCCGTGATTGGATGGCGGTCCTCGAGCCGCAGCGACATGAAGAGACGCGGCATCACCGGAAAATGAAACGCCATGTGGCACTCGTCGCCAGCCCCGAAATACGAGCAGACGTCTGTCGGCCATTGGTTCGCCTCGGCCAGAATCATGCGATTCAGAAAACGCTCATCCATTGCGGCCCGGACCTGACGAATCACCCGATGGGTCTCATCCAGGTTTTCGCAGTTGGTGCCCTCTCGTTCCACCAGGTATGGAATCGCATCCAGGCGCAGAGCGTCGACGCCCATCTCCAGCCAGAAACACATCACACTTACGACTTCTTCGATCACGCGCGGGTTGTCATAGTTCAGATCGGGCTGGTGCGAAAAAAAGCGGTGCCAGAAGTAGGCTTGGGCGACCGGATCCCAGGTCCAGTTTGACTTCTCCGTATCGGTAAAGATGATGCGGGCTTCCGGGAATTTCCTGTCCGTATCGCTCCAGACATAGAATTCCCTTTCCGCCGAACCCGGGGGCGCCCGACGTGCTGCCTGGAACCAGGGATGCTGGTCTGAGGTGTGATTGATCACCAACTCGATCATTACCTGCATTCCGCGCTCATGCGCTGCGTCCAGTAAGGCCCGGAAATCGTCCATCGTCCCGTAGCTTTGATGAATCGAGTAATAATCCGCGATGTCGTATCCGTCGTCGCGCTGCGGCGAGGGAAAGAACGGAAGCAACCACAGGCAAGTGACACCCAGATCCTGAAGGTAGTCCAGCTTTTGGACCAGGCCGGGCAAGTCGCCGACGCCATCGTTGTTGCGGTCGAAGAAGCCCTTCACCGAAAGTTCGTAGATGATCGCGTCCTTGTACCAAAGCGGATCATCCGCGCTGCCTGGTTGTCTCATTGATGGCCCTCGGGAACGCTTTTCCATTCGCCGGTCACATGTAGTAGTCGAATTGCCGCTCGCTGCGTACCCAAGTACGCACGCGGAAAATGTGCGCCGGCATGATGCGCGGATCGAGCTCGACGTAGTTCTGGCTCCCCTGCCACAGGTAGTGCGCGTTGCTCAGCAGATCGTGGACCTGGTAGGGCCTGCCGGCTGGTGCTCCAATCTCATCGGGTTCCAGGTCGACCCAACCCGACTGAGTGTGATGGGGATCCAGGTTGACCACCACGAGGATCAGATTCGAGCCGTCTTCAGTCCTCTTGCTGAAACAAATCAGTTGGTCATTTGCCACGTGGTGAAACCGCAGGCTCCAGTCGTGCTGCAGGGCAAGGTTTCCCTTGCGAATAGAATTGACTCTTGAAATGACTTCCCTCAGGCTCTCGGGGTCGGAGAGGTTCCAGTTCCGGATTTCGTATTTCTCCGAGTCGAGATACTCCTCGCTGCCGGCTTCGCGAGCAGTCCCGGCGCACAACTCGAACGCGGGACCGTAGACGCCGTAGCTCGCGCCCAGCGTCGCAGCCAGGACCAGCCGGGCCACAAAGGCAGGTCTGCCGCCGAATTGCAGATACTCCGGCAGAATGTCGGGGGTATTCGTCCAGAGATTCGGCCGGAAGAACTCCCGCACGTCACTCTTCGTCATCTCGGTAAAGTAGTCCGTCAACTCTCGTTTCGTGTTTCTCCATGTGAAATACGTATAGGATTGCGAGAAGCCCAGCTTCGCCAACCGGTACATGACTTTGGGACGTGTGAAAGCCTCGGACAGAAAGATTGTTTCCGGGTAGTCCCGTTTGACCTCGGTAATAACCCATTCCCAGAACCGGAAGGGTTTGGTATGCGGGTTGTCCACCCGAAACACACGAACTCCCTGTTCGATCCAGAAGAGTACGATGCTCTTGAATTCCTGCCACAGTTCGATCCACTCGGTGGACTCGAAGTCAAATGGGTAGATATCCTGATACTGTTTGGGGGGATTTTCGGCATACTGTATCGTGCCGTCCGGACGGCGGCGGAACCACTCTGGGTGGTCCCGGAGATACGGATGATCGGGTGAGCATTGCAGGGCCAGGTCGAGGGCAATCCGCAGCCCAAGGGTCTGCCCTTTCTGTACGAGTCGGCGAAACTCGTCGAGCGTTCCCAACCGCGGGTGAACCGATTTGTGTCCGCCTTCCTCGGCGCCGATCGCCCAGGGACTCCCTACGTCGCCCTCCACGCACTCCGTAGAATTGTTCTTGCCTTTTCGGAATCTCCGCCCGATCGGATGGATCGGGGGGAAATATAGGACGTCGAATCCCATTGAAGCGACGTAGTCCAGGGCTTCATCGCAGTCCCGAAAGGTGCCGTGCCCGGTGCCGTTGGGAGAAAACGATCGCGGAAACAACTCGTACCAGCTACTGAAGCGCGCGAGTTCCGGTTCAACGACGACGGTGAACTGCTGGCCGTAGGTGACTGCGTCCCGGACCTCGGAATGCCTGGTAACCAGCCGGGCGGCGTCATCCTGTGACGCCAGTTCCCGCTTGCGCGTCAGGCCGACAGCCGGGTCGTCCAAAAGCCTGGCCCATTTACTGCATTGGTCGGCGTCGGCGCCGGAAGCCCGCGCGGCCGCTTCTTCAAACAGTTTTGCGCCGGTTCGATAGTCAATTTCCGTGTCCGAGCTTGCCGAGATTCTCTTCGCCATGTCGTGGCGCCAGGAACCGAACCGGTCTACCCAGGCCCGGACCGAGTATTGATACCGGCCCAGTTCGGTGACTTGGAACTCTCCCCGAAAGCGGTCGTTGCCGATTGGGGTCATGACGGATTCGGTCCAGTCTGGCTGGTCCTCTCTTCGGAACAGCAACAGGCATCGCACCGCGTCGTGGCCGTCGGTGAATACGTCCGCCTCCACCGATACCCATTCACCCACCGCGCGTTTGACCGGAAACCGTCCTCCGTCTACTTCCGGCCGTACCCTTTCGATCACGATGCGGGCTCGTTGTCGGATGTCCAGTCCTTGTGTCGCAACCGGCATGGTGAGGTAGTCGTTCTCCGTTCTTAGTGTGGTTCACGCGGCCGGCTTCACCCCATCCCGCCGATGCGTGAGATTGCCCGCAAAAGCCGGTGAGTTCCGGGAGCTATGCCCTCGTGACCTGTGCAGCCGCCTAAATCGTGATCCCATTCCAGGCGCGAACTGGTGGTTCGGCGGGATGGCCGGGAGGGCCGGTTTCCTTCAAGCTGAAAGGGAGGATGTGACGTGAGGAATTCAGTTCGCCTGACGATTGTTTGCGTGGCAGCTCTGTGCGCGGCGGCCGCGCTCTGGGGGGCCCCTCAATCGCGGACATTTTCAGGGAGAGTCACGGATGCCAACGGTAAGGCCCTCCAGGGCGCTGCGGTCCAGGTCAAGAACAGACTCACGCTGGTCATCCGGTCGTGTCTCACCGAGAAAGACGGCCGCTACGAAATGGTTGGGTTGTCACTCGACACGGACTACGAGATCAGAGCGGTGTACCGCCAGGAGTGGAGCTCAACGAAGGACGTGAGCCGGTTCGACGGGGATCTGTCGGTGAAGGTAGACTTGGTTGTTCCCGCGGGGAACCCAGACGGGTCGGGTCCATGACGACGCGGCACGGCTAAGCGAAGACCACTTCATCGGGCCATAAATCGCATTTCAGCCGCTGGACCGCCGTGCAGCGTGGCTGCGTGTTCGAGGACCCTGCGCGCGTATTCGGCGACCATGCGAACGCCCTCCGCGTACCGTGGATTCGGGTTCCCGGGTCCGCCGTTGTATGCCCCGACAGCACGGTAGAGCAGGTCGCGAAACAGAAGACCCGCGTACGTCGTCAGTGCTTCGGGGGGACCTCTTTGATCGCAAGTTCCATGGGTGGACGAAGATGTTCCGGCAGCAGACGGCACGGCCTGCGTTCGCTCCAGGAGCGGCAACTGGATATGGAGGTTGCCGGTGAAGCCGGAGACGGCAGGGACGCCGTTGGGATGGCGGCGGAACTCAATCCCGACATCATCGTCATGGATATCGCGATGCCCCGGTTGAACGGGATCGACGCGGCGGAACAAGTACTTCGTAACAATCCTGCGACCCGAATCATCCTTCTGAGTATGTATGCGGACGAAGAGTTCCTTATGCGCGCGCTGACTGTTGGCGTGAAAGGATACCTCTTGAAGGACTCGGCCGAGTTAGACCTTGTACGGGCGGTCCGAGCGGTGCCAGCGGGCAAGTCCTATTTCAGTCCGGCCATAGCCCAGACTCTGGCCGAGGATTACGTCCGCCAGCTTCAGCACACCGGCCTTCAGGACTCCTACGAACTGCTCACCCCGCGGGAGAAAGAGACGCTTCAACTGCTGGCGGAGGGAAAGTCGAACAAAGAGGTTGCGGCTGTTCTCAACGTCAGCCCCTACACCGTCGAGACCCACAGGATGCACCTGATGCAAAAACTGAACCTGCACAACACCGCCGAGATCGTACTCTATGCGGTGAGGAAGAAGATCATCGCGTAAGGCCGATTCGCGGGGCGAACCGGTTTGCGGTAGGGACGGTCATCACCGGCCGCCCCCCCCGCACAGATCCGTGCGAGCCGGATCTTCCGACATCAGCCGGATCATCTTCGCCCGCGCCTCCTGATATTCCGTCTCCCGTGGCGCCGTTCTCCGGCCAAATCTTGGGCCACGCCCCATGAACGTGCGATCGAGTGGGCCCAGCCAGTGGTCTACACCCGTCTGAGTTTGGTGACGCGCCCTACCTCGACCCATTCGGCCACAAAAATGTTGCCCGCGTGATCGAAACAGGCTCCGTGAGGGCTGACGAACTTGCCCGGACGAAACTCGGAGCGCGGCTTCTTGCGCAACTCCTGCCAGTCGCCCGCCGTGTCTTCGCCCAGGTGGACAATGACCCGGTTGTCCTTGTCGAGCAGGGTCACCCGCGCGGCGAGATCGGGCATCACGGCGATGTCCTTGCGCTGGTGAAAATGACAGGGCAGGTTGACGCCGGCGCCAAAGCCGAGATGCCGTCCGTCGGGGGTAAAGCGCTGGAGGCGGTTGTTGGTCCGGTCGGCGACGAGCAGGCAGGGTTCGGCGGAGCGTGTGTCGAACAACAGTCCGTGCGGGCAGGCCAGTTGCCCTGGCTCCCTTCCGTTGCCTCCGAACGAGCGCAGGAACTTTCCGCGCGCGTCGTAGTGATTAATGAAGTAGGACCCGTAGCCGTCGGCGACGTAGACCTCGCCGTTGGGCGCGATGGCCACGTTGGTGGGGCTGAACTTGGTGGACCCATCGGGCTTGTATCCCGGCGCTTCGGCCGGATATCCGATCCGGTAGACCTGTTCGCCCTTCAGCGTCATCTTGACCATGCAGGCGTTTTTGGCGCTGATGCCCCCGCCCGGCCTGCCTTTTCCGGTATCGACAAAGTAGAGAAACTCTTCCTTCCCTTCCCTGCGAAGGTGCAGACCGTGGGCGCCGCCTTTGAAATCGGCGCCCCAACTGCGGATGTACTTGCCTTTAGCGTCGAACACGACGAGAGTATCCTGGCTCTCGCTCGAGGCGTTCACCGTGTGGGCAATGTAAATCCGTCCCTGCGAGTCCTCTACGACACCGTGCGTATTGCCGTAGCGAAGGCCCGCGGGCAGTTCGCCCCAGTCGTGGATGGCTTCATAGGTGTGCTCCCCCGTGCCGAGAACGGGAAGTCTGCCGCCGGATTTGTTGGCGGCCCCTACGATGGCTGGGAAGGCCGCGAGCAGAGTTCTTCGAGTCATGGTCGCTCCGTGAAACGCACGAGGTGCCGGCCAACGACCCCTGCCCGGCCGGGGAAACATCGATGATACCGCTCGGCGGGTTCGATGCGTTCCGTACAAAGGGGACAGGCTCGGTTGACGTCGAGCCAGCACCGGCTGCAACTGCGCGCGGAGATGCTGGACTTGGTTGCGTAACCTTCAGTCAGAACCGCGTGTTTGGACGCCGCATGCCAAAAGTTGACGGTTCCGGGGCGTGCCCAACGGGAGGGCGATGCACGGCTCCCCGCTTTGTCCCCACGGTCGGATCGGGGCTGAAGTACCAAGTATTTGAACTACTTGACTTCGACCGGCGGTGTTCCTACTATCATGGAGCGCTGGGGGAGGCAGCCCAGCCGGACTCAAGGAGAAGACTCACGGATGAAGACAAAAAAGACATTGGTTGCGGTGTGCGTGGCGGCGTTATCGATCGCCGTTCCCATGCGGGCCGGCGACCGCGACAACGATGGCCGCTGCAAACGGGTAAGCGGACACGCGACCTGGACTCTGATTCCCTCGCCGAACGACCCGTTTGGCCGGATCCTCGGGCCCTCGAAAGGGGATCTGAAGGCTTCGATTACGGCAATCATTACGAATCTCACCTCGGCGCCATCGGGAATCATCACTGCCAAGAGTCTGGAAGTTTGGATCCTCGGAGCGACGGATATGCTCGTGATGGACGGACAGGCGACCTTTACGCCGATTCCCGGGAAACCTGTTGGAACGGTTCACGATGAGTTGACGTTGACCATTACCGGCGGGACCGGAATCCATGCAGGAGCGACCGGAACGATTAACGTGGAAGGTGTCGGAAAGAACATATTCGGGCCCGACAGCGGGCCGGGCAAAGGATACTTCGAGGTCAACTATAAAGGCCGGGTTTGCCCTGGGGCTTTGGAGATCTTCGGGGCAGGGAGCGAGCGGTAAGCGCCGTTGCGTTTTTTTCGACGCGGAAATCAATAAGCGCCGGGCGATGACGAGCCGGTGGGGTTCGATTCGAGGTCAGGATCGAGTGGCTGCCAGGCGGGGCCGGTCGGGGACCGTCCCCGCCAAGCCCGCCGGCAGAGGGCGGCAACTGCCGCGCTTGATGAGTTGTGTAGGGACCACCACATCGGGCAGATCGTCGCCTGGAGTCCTGGCTTTGCGCCAGGCTTGTTCGGCCAGGATCCGGCCCACCTGAACGAAATCGACATCGACGCTGGTCACGTGTCTCCCTTCGCGGCCGGGACCGAGTGAACCGATGGCGACCATGCTTACGTCGCGGGGCGCCACCCAACCGGCGGCATCCAGCGCGGCGAAGGTTCCTTCCAGTTCCTCGGCGTCGGCGATGATGGCCGTGCAGGGAGTTTGGTGCTCGAGAAGCATTTCCATGCTGGCCTTTCCATTCTGAAAGGGCTCGCTGGCCAACGCCGCGGTCTGGGCGCGAGCCGGCAAACCCGCGCGTTGCATCTGGGAGAGATAGCCTTCAAACGGCCGCCGCAGCCAGGGTCGCGTCGTATCTCCGAGATACCAGATCTCGCGATGGCCGAGTTCGATCAGGTACCGCGTGGCCTCGGCGGCGCCGCCGATGTCATCCCAGAACACGCCGTTCATCTTCCGGTCGGCGCCTTCCAGGTTGTTGCCCAAGTACACAAAGGGAACCCGCGCGTGATCCAACGCGTCAGGCAGGTTTCCGTAGTTCGTGCCGGCCAGGATGAGACAATCGGCGGCAAAGGTCCGCACCACACGGGGGAGTCGCAGTTGCCGGAAGGGTTCCTCGGGCCGGTACTGGAGCCGGGTGTAAATCACCAGCGCTCCGGCGTCTTCGCAGTGCTCCTCCACCCCCTCCAGGATTCTCGAGTGCACCGGGTGCAGGAAGCCCCGGTTGGCAAGGACAAACGCCAGAAACGGCGAACCGTCGCTGGCGGCGTCGCGCACCCGGCGGGTCGGACGATAGCCGAGCTTGGCCGCGGCCCGGTCGACCGCCTCGCGAAGGGCCGGATCGACGTTGGGTTTGCGCTGGAGAACCCGGCAGACGGTTCCCAACGATACTCGGGCTTCGTGGGCCAAGTCTCGCATGGTCACCGGCATCAGCAGTCTCCATTCCAGTTGATGAACACGTTCACCGAACGAGGATGCCACAGAAAACACATTCCTGGCAAGTCTTTCGTGTTGACAACTTACATTGTTTGGATGAAGACTGATACATAAGATTCCCGCAAGATCGGCTGCATAGGAGGTTAGAAAACGATGCGTCACTTCCATCGCGGAGTCACCCTGTCGTGCCTGTTGTTCATGATGTTCATTCCTGTTCACGCGCAACTCGGCACCGAAGGCGCCGTGGTTGGGCAGGTCGCCGACTCGTCCGGCGCCGTGATTACTGGCGCTCAGGTCTCGGTTGTCAACCTCGATACGGGCCTCAAGCGCGAGGCCGTGTCGAATGCCGAAGGGCAGTTCGAGATCTTTCCGCTGCCGCGAGGCTTCTACTCGGTGACCGTTTCGCTTCAGGGCTTCAAGACGTGGAGCCTGACCCGCACCGAGATCACGGTGGGCGACCGCAGGCGCGTGTCTCCGGTGCTCGAAGTCGGCGCGGTCTCCGAGAAAATCGACGTCGAGGCAGTGGCAGACCTGATGCAAACCGAGAAATCGTCGCTCGAAAGCACGGTGCAGGAACGCCAGATCCGGCAGCTTCCGCTGAACGGGCGCACACCGCTCCAGTTGATCAACCTGGTCCCCGGCATGAGGGTGATTACGATCTCGGACCGGTCTTCGATTGCAGGGGTCGGCTTGCGAGACGACCGCACGGAATTCGAGATCGACGGCGTGAGCGTGGCGAACGGCCATACGGAAGGCGCCTCAGGGGTGCCGAACTCGGACGCCATCGCCGAGATGAGCGTGCAAACCCTGAACTTCAGCGCGGAGCAGGGGCGGCAGCCCTTGCAGGTGGACATGGTGATCAAGTCCGGGACGAATGCCCTGCACGGCACGGTGTGGGAGTTCCTGCGAAACGAGAAACTGGACGGGTTCAACACGTTTGTCAAACGGCCAGGCGCGCGGAAGCCGAAGCTGGCGCGGAACCAGTTTGGGGCCACGGTGGGCGGTCCGATTCGGAAGGACCGGACCCACTTCTTCGCTGCGTTCGAAGTGACGCGGGTGCGCTCCGAACAGGTGTATAACAGCTTCACCGTCCGGCCGGAAATGCTCACCGGGGATTTCACGCGGTCCGGCCGCACCGTCACCGATCCGGCGAACAACAACCAGCCGTTTGCCGGAAACCTGATTCCGGCGACCCGATTTTCGGGCGCCTCGCGGTATTTTCTCCCCTACGTGTTGCAGCCCAACGCGCCGGACAACACCTTCAAGGCCCTGGGCGCGCTACCTAACGACAGCTACGAGGTGATCGTCCGGCTGGATCATCAGTTGACCAGCAACCAGCGGCTGAGCGGGCGCTGGATCAAGAACGACAACACGAACTGGCAGTTGCGCTACCGGCCGGACATCTACAAGCAGATGGACATCAACAACCACAGCGCCGGGTTGACGTACAACTGGGGGATCACGCCGACAACGCTGCTGACGGCGACGGCGGGCATCCACATCTTCGATACTGTGGATTCGAGTCCATTCGTCGGGGACAAGAACTTCAACCAGGAAGCCGGCATTCAAGGATTCTCCACCTTTGGGCGGGAAGGGCAACTCACCGTTCCCACGCTCAATTTCACCGGTTATGCCGGGATTTCGTATCCCGACACGCCACGCACGTTCCTGCCCCGCGGAGGGAACGCGAAGCTCGCGATGAACCTGATCCGCGGCACGCATTCGTTGACGTTCGGCTACGACTTCAACGAGAAGCGGTTCCGGCAGCGGTATGTTTCGGCGGCGGCCAACGGGAGTTGGACGTTCAACGGCCAATACACCGGCGATGGATTCGCCGATTACCTGCTGGGGTACGGCGCCACGTCGCAGCGGAACTTCCCGATCGAGCTTTTCGGCACGGCGCACACGCCCTACTCGGCGCTGTTCGTCCAGGACTTCTGGAAAGTGCATCCCCGCGTGACGATCAATGCGGGAGTGCGCTTCGACTACTGGCATGAGAAGTCGCCGGTGCGCGGCATCGGGACCAGCTTCGACCCGAAGTTGGGCAAAGCGGTGGCCGCCGAGGACAAGAACGGCCAGGTGGACCTGACCGCGATCGCCGTGTCGCGCTTCTTTGCCGCGGCGTTTCCGAATTCGTGGGTACCGG
This sequence comes from uncultured Solibacteraceae bacterium, assembly GCA_964529305.1. Classification (GTDB taxonomy): domain Bacteria; phylum Acidobacteriota; class Terriglobia; order Bryobacterales; family Bryobacteraceae; genus CAZGUX01. Next base: position 17,992 of record CAZGUX010000152.1, read on the forward strand.
CCTCGCAGGCGGGAGCGCCGCGAGGACTGGTGGGCGGGCGCGACTATCTGTCGCCTCGTCTCGGCGTTTCGTGGAGACTGACCAACCGGGGCGATCTGGTGTTGCGGGCCGGCTACGGCCTGTTTGCGGGCGACGTGGTCGGCAACTCGCTGGGGTCTTCGGTCATTGGCCTGCCCTACTGGGCGCTCGAGACACAGACCCTGAGCCGGACGACATTGCAGCCTTGGGAGACCTTGTGGCCGGCGAACCCCACGGCGTTCGCCAACGCCGGCAATGTCCAGGGTCCGGGGCTGGATGCGGCGGTCGAGAAGATCCACCAGTGGAATGTCTCGATTCAAAAGCAACTGCCGTTTCGCACGGCAGTAACCGTATCGTACGCGGGTACGAAGGGCGCGGACTTGTTCGCTCTCAGCCCGCAGAACGAAGTTCCGGCCGGCAATTACACCAACCTTCAGAACGCTCGCCCGTTCCCTGTCTTCGCGACCATCAACCTGTATCGCAACGTCGCCAGCAGCATTTACCACTCCGGCCAACTGCGGGTGGAACGGCGCTTCGCGGATGGCCTTTCGTTCGGGGTGTCATACGCGTTCGGCAAGCAGATTGACAATGGTGTTGGCTACGCGGCGACGGCCCGCGACAACAGCATCATCAGCGACTACGCGACGCCCTTCGCGCCCGAAGGCTACAATCGCGGGCGCTCCGGATTGGACCGCAAGCACATCCTGAACATCAACGCCATCTGGGAGATTCCCGCCGGAAAAGGAAAGCGGTATCTGAGCCAGGCGCCGCGAGCTGTCGACCTGGCTCTCGGCGGCTGGCAGATTTCCAGCATCTACCAGTTCACCTCCGGCCGACCCTTGACCATGATCACGCCCGGAGCCACTCTCGGCAACGGGTTGAACACGCGCGCCAACCTGGTTGGGAATCCGGTTGTCGACAGCCCGAATGCCGATTTCTGGTTTAACCCCGCGGCCTTCGCGGCTCCGGCACGGACCTTGTTCGGCAACTCCGGATTGGGGATTCTCGACGGTCCGGGATTCCACGGGCTGGACCTGGGCCTGATGAAGAACTTCACGCTCTTCGAATCGCACCAGATTCAGTTCCGCTGGGAAATGTTCAATGCGATCAACCATGTGAATCTCGCGGTCCCCACTACGCAGATTGGACTGGCAAACACCGGGAAGATTTTCAGCGCGGGCAACGCGCGGCAGATGCAACTGGCTCTGAAGTACGTGTTCTGAAGGGAGGGACCTCGTGATTCAACTGGTACTCGTGCTGGCGGCGGGCTTAGGGGGCACGGCCTCCTTCGCCCAGACGCCACAGCCGAAATGGGTAAAGCAGGGACTGGTGATGGCCTCCAACATGGAGGCCCTTTCTTTTGTCCGCAGGCGCGGTGGGCAGGCCGCCAACTACGCAGAGCTTTGGGACAAGGAACAGACCGATGAGGCGATCCTCGAACTCAAGCGCCAGGGCGTCAATACGATTCTGATCAGCCTGATGAAAGGCGCCGGCCTCCAGGCCGAGGCCGAGGACATCGAGTCGGCCAGGAAGTTTGTCGCGCGTGCGCATCGCCATGGGATGAAGGTGGGCGGATACATCGGAGGCTCCATCTTCTTCGAGACGATGTTCGCCGAGGAGCCGGACTCCGTGAACTGGATCCAGCGGGACGAACTCGGCCGCCCGATGTACTACAACCCCACCCAGACGTTCCGGTACATGATCAACCGCAACCATCCCGGCTACCGGGAGTACGTCAAGCGGGTTCTCAAGACAGGCATCGGCGATCTGAAGATGGACTTTGTCCACTTCGACCAGATGATGTGGTGGCGGATGCCACACGTGTCGTCGACGGAGGTGGATCAGGAGATGTTCCGCGAGTACATCCGCGGCCAGTATCCTCCGGAGCGGATGAAGGCCCGGTTCGGCTACGAGCAGATGGGCAAGCTGCGGATTCCCGAATTCGGCCTGGTCGCGCCGCCGGTCACCTGGTCGGAGGTACTCAATCCGCTGATGCAGGAGCTGATGCACTTCCGTTCGTGGACGCTGGCCGAGCGGTTTCGCGAGTACGACGAATACATCAAGCAGTTGAATCCGGAGGCGGCGCTGCAGGCCAATCCGCACCTGGACCCTTCGGCGAACAACGCCGCCCAGTATGGCATCGACGTACCGAGGCTGCTGGCGCACGGCGACATCATTACGAGCGAAGAACGAAACGAGCCGCACTACTCGGCCGATGGCCGGCTAATCTCCCGCATCCGGACCTATCGCGCCGGGCGCACGATGGGCAAGCCGATCCTGTTCTGGCAGCAGCCCGCGACCATCGTCGGCCGTCCCGCCCACCATGTTCTGAAGAGCCACCCGAAGCTGCGCCTGGCGGAGGCGATGGCCTTTTGCGATAACTGTGTCGGCTTGACCGCGGGCCTCGACGTCGGCAACGTACGGTTCGCGCCGGACGTGCAGAAGTACATCGACTTCTACTGGAAGCGCAACGAACTGCTGGCGGAGGCCCCGAGCGCCGCCGAGGTAGCCGTGCTGCGATCGTTCTCGTCGGTGGAACTGAACGGCGCGGGGGTGCTTCCGCAGGTGGTGCTGTTCGAGCAATCGCTGATTCAGGCGCAGATTCCGTTTGCGACCATCTTTGACCGGCATCTCGATACGCTGGGGAACTACAAGGTGCTGGTGCTGGCCAACCAGGACGCTCTTTCGGACGAGCAGGTGGGGAAGATCCGGGCCTTCGTGGAGGGCGGCGGAGCCCTGATCGCGACGGATCAATCGTCGCTCTACACCGACTGGCGCTTACGGAGGCCGAAATTCGGACTCAGCGACGTGTTGGGATTCGAGGAGGCTCCGGCACAAGCCGTGCGCAGGACCTTCGGCAAAGGCCGGGTGGTGTACCTTCCCCGTGTGGTCCCGTCGGGAGAGCCGCCGCGGCCGGAACTCTACTATGTGTTTCGCAACGAGTTCTGGAAGTTGGCGCGGAACCACGCGGAGATCGTGCAGTCGGTGCGGTGGGCGCTCGATGGCGAGGGAATAGCCGTGACGGCGCCGGACTGGGTGACGGTCGAAGCCACCCGGCAGCCGCAACGAAACCGGTACCTGGTACACCTTCTCAACTACAAGGTGTCGCCGGCGGTGATGAACACGGTGGTGAAACTGCGAGTGCCGGCGGGCAAGAAACTCCGCGAGGTGGTGGCGGAAAGTCCGGATGCGGCCAAGCCCGCGTCTCTTCGCGTCACCATGCAAGGTGACGCGGCCACCGTCACGCTTCCGAGACTGGATGTCTATTCGGTGGTGGTGTTCCAACTGGAGAATCTCTGATGCGGATCCGCATCCATCGCTACAAAGACCGGAACTTCGGCAACCAGTGGTTCGAAGAGATCGAAGACCGCTGGGAGTACGAGGATTTCCGAAAGTCGCCCGAGTGGCGCGAGAACTGGATCAGCTTCGATTGCGCCCTCTACGACGGCGGCCTTGTCTACCTGGGAATCAGCTCGTTCGAGGCCGATATTTTCCGCGCGTTCGACCCGGCGACGGGCGAGTTCCGCGACCTGGGATACCGTGCGGTCGCCGATCCGTATGACGCCAAGTTCCACCGGTCGCTGGTGAAGTGGTCGAAAGACGGGTGCCTCTACGGGGCGATCGCGTTGTTCCACGACATCGATCGCTACTGGGAGGCCCCCGGGGGGGCAGTGATCAAGTACGACCCGGCCACCGGCGCATTCGAGCGACTGGCGCCTCCCTTGCCCCACGTCTACGTGCAGATGATCTGTCTCGACGATGAGCGCGACGTTCTCTACGGCGTCACGTTCACACCCGAGCGGCTTTTCCGGTTGGACCTGAACACGCGATGCGCCGAAGACCTGGGGCCGGTGAGCAGCGGCTTCGAGTTCACCCAGGGACAGAACATCGTGCTTGATGACGACGGCTGTGTGTGGACCTCCTGGACGGCGACCCGAGCGTGGCAGGACACCCCGGGAGTGGACAGCAAGCGCCTGTGCAAGTACGATCCGGCGGCGGGCCGGATGCGCTTCTACAAAACCGGCCTCCCGAAGGCGGACGGCGCCGCCGGCTATGCCAAGCTGGATGGGCTCTTCAATTTCGGAGGCGGCGACTTGCATGCCACCGGAGGCAACGGATCGATTTACCGCATCGACCCCGCCAACGGCACAGCGGCCTTGCTGGGGACTCCGATCAACGACAGGCCGAGCCGTTTGTCTTCGTTGGCTCTGGGGCCCGACGGCGCGGCTTACGGCGTGACCGGGGCTAGGGGCTGCTGCCAGGTGATCCGCTTCGACCCGCGCACAGGCGACCATCGTCTGCTGGGGACAGTTGCCTCCGAAGGCGTACAATGCTGGCAGGTTCATGACGTCGCGATGACGCCGGAAGGCGTCCTGTATGCCTGTGAGAACGACAATCCCTATCGCAGCAGTTACCTGTGGGAGATCCAATTGTGAACTCCCGGCGTGAGTTTCTGGGAGCCGCTGCCGCCACCGTTGGGGCCGTCCAGTCTCCGCCTCGTACGGAAACCATCGACTCCTACTGTTCACTGGGTGTCGATCGCGAATACGACCTCACGGCCGAGCAACTGGTCAAGGCCATGGACAAGAGCCATGTCGACCGCGCCGTGATTGCGCCGGTGGATCGATTCCTGGCGGTGGACAACCGCGAAGGCAATGACTTTATCCTCAAGGCTGCGCGAGGGAAGCGGCTGATCGCGGCTTGCGGCGCCAACCCGTGGTACGGCAGGCGCGCAGTCGAGGAGTTTCGCCGGGCAGCCGGCAAAGGGGCGCGGATGCTGGTGTTCCATCCGTGGATCCAGGGGTTCCAGGCAGACGATGAGTTGGTGTTTCCGCTGATGGAAGCCGCGGCCACCTCGAAGATCCCCGTGTATGTCCACACCGGGCCGCCGGGCAACGCGACGCCCTGGCAGGTGACCGGACTGGCCGAGCGATTCCCCGAGGCCGACCTGATCATGGGCCACTGCGGCGCCACCGATTTCTGGAACGACGTGGTGCTGGCCGCGGGGAAACTGCCCAACCTCTTTCTCGAATCCAGCATGGCCCGTCCGTTCCTGTTTTCCGGCTACGTCGCGGCGGTCGGCGGCAAGCGCGGAATACTGGGCTCGTGGGCGCCGCTGAACGATCTCGAGTTCGAGTGGGAACAGATGCGGAAGTTCCTTCCGGCCGAATACTGGACCGACGTCGCCGGAGGCACGATTCGCCGCCTGCTCGAGAAACGAGGTCCGCTGTGATCATCGATTGCCATACGCACTGGGGCACTCAGTGGGAGGAGCGGACGCCCGGCGACCCGACGGACTGGATCAAATTTCTCGACCGCCACCAGATCGTCCGTGCCTTGTTCATGCCCACGGCCGGCCTGTTTCGCTCCGACCGGTGCTCTATGGACAACGACACCATCGCTCGCATCGCGGGCCGGTGGAAGCGACTGATCCCGGTCGGAACCGCCTGGCCGTCCGAGGGGCAGAAGGCGGTGGACGAAGTCCGGCGCTGTTTTGAAAAGCTGGGTATGCGTGGGTTGAAGCTCCATCCCTGGGTGCAAGGCTTCAGTACCGCGAGTCCCGTGATGAGCGACCTCTGCCACCTGGCCTCCGAGGCGAAAGCTCCGATTCTGTTCCATGACGGCACCCCTCCCTATAGCCTCGCGGAGCAGATCGGCGGACTGGCTCGGCGATTCCCGAACACTCGCTTCGTGCTGCTGCACTCGGGCCTGTTGTGGAACTGGCGGAGCGCGCTCAACGCGTCCCGACTCCCCAACGTGTGGCTGGCCCTGTGCGGACCCCATCGGCGCGCGCTGGAACTCCTCGCGGCCAATGGCCCGCAGGATCGCCTGGTCTGGGGATCGGACTTCGGCTTCGGCCTGGCCGACCAGATCGAGAACCGGCTCAACCTGTTGAGGCGGGCGCGGATCGACGAGAAACTGCGTGAGCGGATTCTGGGAGAGAATGCGCTTCGGCTTCTGAACGAGAGTTGATGTCGGGGGACTAAAGTCCCCATGCAAGCTGAAGCTTTGCGCCACGCGTGAGGGGGACCTTCAGAAGATGGCGTCCCGGCTGTATCATCGAGACGGAAATCGTTTCTCCGGGAGGATGCTAAATGCAAAACCTCGCCAGGCTCTCGATCGCGCTATTGGTTTCGTGCGGGCCGATCGCCGGCGGAAAGGCTGTGCGTTCGGCCGGCGATGAGGCTTTGACCCGGATCGCCACCGATTGGCAGAACGCCTACAACGGAGGCGATGCAGCGAAGGTCGCATCGCTCTACACCAAGGACGGCTACTACCTCTCGGCGCACATTCTGGCGCACGGGCGCGACGCCATTGAAGCCTATTGGCGCCGCGGTATCGCCGCCGGCGGGCACATCGACTTCATCAAGGTTCTCACCGTGTTCCAATCAGGCGACCTCGGCTACACCGTAGGCACCTACCAGGCGACCAATGCCGGAACCACGGTCGATGGGCGAATCCTGCTGGTGTTGCGAAAAATCGGGGACAGGTGGCGGATCGCAGCGCACGAGACCGTGGTTCGGGACCAACCGTAGCCTGGCGAGATCCGTCAGAAGAACGCGAGTAAATGGCAGCGCCGTCGGAGCGACTCCACGCGAGTGACGCGCCGATCAGACTTGCGTCAGATAGTTGAGCTTCCCGGTGCTGTCTCCGAACGACTCCGTGGGCACGCCCATCACCTCCAGCAGCACCAGCATGAGGTTCGTCATCGGGGTCTCTACCGGGTACGCCAGGTGCTGACCGCGAGGCTTGAGGGCGCCGCATCCCTTGCCGGCAATCAACACGGGTAGATTGTGATGGTCGTGCCGGTTTCCGTCGCCCAGCGAACTTCCGTAGACAACCACCGAGTGGTCGAGCAGGCTGCCGTCTCCGTCCGGCGTCGATTGAAGCTTCGTCAGGAAAGCGGAAAACAACTCTGCATGATGCCGGTTGATCTTAGCCACCTCTCCGATCTTGCGCTGGTCGCCCAGGTGGTGGGTCAGGCCGTGGTGGGCCTCGGAGACTCCGATCTCGCCGTACGTCCGGTTGCTCGATTCCAGGCCGAGCATGAAGGTGGTGACGCGGGTCAGGTCCGCACGGAAGGCCAGCACCTGCAGGTCGAACATCAGCCGGGTGTGCTCGGTAAAATCTACCGGCACGCCGTCCGGCAGTTCGAGGTTAGGGACTTCGCGGGGCGGTTTCTGATGCGTGGAGATCCGCTTCTCGATGTCGCGGATCGCGGTCAGGTATTCATCCAGCTTGCGACGATCATTGGCGCCCAGTTCCCTCTGTAGCTTGTGAGTATCCTGTTGGACGAAATCGAGAATGCTCTTGTCGTATTCGGTCCACCGCGCTCGCGTAGCCGGATCCTGGTCGGTGTCATGGACCCCGAACAGACGCTCGAACACCAGGCGGGGTTTGATCTCCGGAGGCATCGGGGTGGTTTCCGAACGCCAGGAAATGCTGTTGTTGTACGCGCAGCTATAGCCGGAGTCACAGGCGCCCGCGGTGCGACCCTCTTCGGTGCCGAGTTCGAGCGACGCGAAGCGCGTTTGCTTGCCGACCACCCGCGCGGCGAGTTGATCCACCGAAACGCCGTTGCGAATGTCGGCGCCCGGCGTCTTCTTGGGGTGGACACCGGTGAGATAGGAAGCGCAGGAGCGGGCATGATCGCCCGGCCCGTCCCCCAGAGCGCGGCCGTTGTTGTGGGTGAGGCCGGAGAGCACCATCCAGTTCTCGCGGAAGGCCTCCAGTGGCTTCAACGTGGGCGTGATCTCGAAGCCGGCGCCGGTTCGCGCGGGAATCCAATTCTCCATGATCATGCCGTTGGGCACGTAGGCGAACGCCAGGCGGCAGGGCGATGAAGTTCGGACCTCCCTCGGCGCGGCGAAGGCCGGAATCATGGCATCCAGCAAGGGGAGAGAAACCGCGGTTCCGATTCCTCGTAGAAACGTGCGTCGGGGCAGGCTCTTTCGCATCATGGTCGGGCTCCACTTCCTCGCCGCATTTGGAACGGCAGGCTCAACACCACTTCTTCGATCAGCCGCGAAAACCGGTACTGATCCGGGGCCGCTTTTCCGATGATCTCATCAATGGCGGGCCGGTCGTAACGCTCCAGACCCCGCCCGAGGGCGTAGGTCAGCATCTTCTCCGTGAAACATCGGACAAACTCGTCCTTTTGACCGCGGAGGGCCGTCTTCATTCCGGCGGGCGTTTTGAAGGTGATGCCGCCCGGCAGTTCTCCGGAGCTGTCGACGTCGAAATTGCCGTCTCGCGTTCGCCAGGCACCGATGGCATTGTAGTTCTCCAGCCCGAATCCCAGGGCGTCCATCTTCTGGTGGCAGACGGCGCAACTCGGGTTGGCCCGGTGTTGCTCCAGCTTCTGGCGAAGGCTCGCGGCCACTCCGGCCTCCTTCGTGTCCAACTCCGGAATTCCGGGCGGGGGCGGCGGAGGCGCCGAGCCGAGCAGGTTCTCCAGAATCCACTTGCCGCGAAGCACCGGCGAGGTTCGGGTCGGATACGAGGAAATCGTCAGGATGCTTGCCTGGGTCAATACCCCGCTCCGCTGGTCTCCATCCAGGGTCACGCGCTGGAACTCGTCGCCGTGGACTCCCCGAATCCCATAGTGGTCCGCCAGCCGCCCATTCACCCAGGAGAACTTCGCGTCGAGGAAATCCAGAATGCCACGGTCCTCCCGCATCACGGCCTTGAAGAACAGCTCGGTTTCCCGGCGCATCGCCCAGCGAAGGCTGTCGTCAAACTCCGGGAACGTCTTGGGGTCCGGCTTGGCTTGTGCCAGGTTCCGGAGCTGAAGCCACTGCCCGGCAAAGTTCTCTACGAGCGCTTCCGACCGGTCGTCCTTCAGCATGCGCCCGATCTGGGCCCGCAGCCGTTCCGGATCCCGCAACTCCGACATCCGGGCCGCCCGTATCAGTTCTTCATCCGGCATGCTGCTCCACAGGAAGTAGGACAGCCGGGAGGCCAGTTCGTACGGGTTGACCGGATGGACGGCGCTCGCGGAGCTAGTCTCCGAGTCCCTTTCGATGCGGAACAGGAAGTGCGGCGAGACCAGGACCGCCTTCATGGCGAGCTGAATCCCTCGATCGAAGGAATCCCCGTTTTTCTCCGCCACGCCGGCCAACCGCTTCAGGTCCGCGATTTCGATTTCGGAAGGCGGCCGCCGGTAGGCCCTCGCCGCCAGATTGCGAAGAACCGCGTCCGTGCAGCGAGGATTATGCTCTCCCCTCTTGTGGCCGCAGACGAAGACTTTCCGGTAGCTTTCCGACACCCGCGGCGTCTTTGGATGGTACGGACCTTCGACCGCGACGGAATCCACAAACAGCGCCAGTTCCCCATTGCAGGGGCACTTGGGAATGTTCACCCGCAGCGGCTCTTCTCCGTCGAACCGGAACTCCGTCGAAAGAACGTGCGGCCCCGCCGTCGTTTCGAACGTGGCGTCAAAGGACCCTTGCGAATAGCTGTACTCGATCTGAAAGGTCTTCAGAGGCTTTCCATCGAGCAGCACCGCCATCGGCATCGGCGCCGGAAAAGGAGAGCCCTTCTCCGAATAATTGGGGTGATATCGGCGGTCCTGCACCCGGACTTTTGCCGTGTATTGCGCATCGTGGGGGAATTGAACCTTCACAGAAAATTCGCCCCGGCGGTTCACGTTCATGCCGGGCTGCTGGCTTTCGCCGGCGTGGATTCGCGGGGCAATGTACTTCTCCGCCTTCGGGCGGATGGGGGCCGGATCACCGATCGCCGCCTGGACAGTCCGGCGGGCGGCGGCGAGATATTTTTCCATCAGCAGGGGCGAAATCGAAAGCACGTCGCCGATGTTGTCAAACCCATAGCCGGAATCATCGGCAGGAAAGTCGTCCGCGGGCCGCAAGGCCAATCCGGTCAAGTCCCGCACGGTGTTGTTGTACTCAACGCGATTCAGGCGGCGCGCGGTAACGCGTCCCGGGTCTTTTCCCATCGCCTTGGACGCTCGGTTAAGCCGCGCTTCGATCCACCCGGACACCGCCAGAATCGAGTCGGCCGAAGGCCTTGCCTGCCCCGGCGGAGGCATCTGCCCGCTCCGGATCTTCTGGAGAGCCGTTTCCCACAATTGCGGTGCATTCACGACGGCGGATTCATCGCGGACGGAATCAAACCGCACTCCCGCCATCGCCACCTTCTCGGAGTGGCAGCGCACGCAATGCGTCCGCATGAAAGGCACGATCGAGGATTGGACCGAGCCGTCCCTGGAGTCTTCCGCGGCGGCGGGCGGCTGCGCAGCCAGGAACAGGACGGCCAAGCCCAGAACCAGTCCGCTCCGCGTGGATGTCATCCGGCGTCCGTTCACTTGACGCGAATTGTACCTAAAGAGTCGGCCACCATTCAAGAAGGCCGATTCCTGTTGATCATTTTTGTTGACGTTTTTCCATCGCCGTGATAGAAATCATATCCGTTCGCACCGCCCCCCGTCGGGGCTGGTGCCTGAGCATGTCAGATCGGGCATGGAGGCCCTTCGACCATGATGCGTCGAGTTGCTGCCGTATCGCTCCTGCTGTTCGCCGCTGCGTTCACCACGTTCGCTCAGAGCCAACGCGGAACCATCGTCGGGACCATTACCGACGCGACCGGAGCCGTTGTGCCGGACGCAAAAGTCGAGGTGGTCCATTCGGAAACCAACGCCAAGTTCGAAGCCCTCGCCAATCAGAACGGCTACTACAACGTGCCGTACCTTCCCTACGGCAAGTACACGTTGCGGGTAACGGTGCCGGGGTTCAAGGTGTATTCGATCACGGGCGTGGAGGTGGCGACGGCGACGACTTCGACCGTCAACGTCTCGCTGAGTGTCGAGGCGCAGACGCAGGAAGTGCAGGTTCAGGCCAACGCTGTCATCCTCGAGGCGACGACATCATCCGTCGGCACCAGCGTGGAGGAAAAGCTGAAAGACGACCTTCCGGTGGCCAACCGGAGGAACGCCTTGTCGTATCTGCAGACGGTGCCGGGGTATCAGCCGACCAATCAGACAACGTTGGCAGGCGGCCGCTACGGCTCCAACAACATCCTACTCGACGGCCAGTCGCCCGACGTCACGATCACCTCCCAGGGCGATTTCGGCAATCCGTCACTCCCGTCGGTGGAGATGATCGGTGAGTTCAAAGCGTTGCTGAACTCGGTCCCAGCCGAATACGGCCGAACCGGCGGACCGACGATCTCGTTTGCTACCCGGTCCGGCACCAACGAGTTCCATGGCGCGGCCTACGAGTACTACAGCAATGAGGACTACAACGCGCGGCCGTGGCAGGCTGCGACCCGGCCGACAGGCTCCGGGCATTACTACGGTGTCGCCGGGGGCGGCCCGGTCGTGATCCCGAAGCTGTACGACGGCCGCAACCGTACGTTCTTTTTCGCCGACTACTCGGACATCCGGTCGGCGAGCACCGGGGGCGCCACAGGGATCACTTCGGTCGCGACCGAAGCCATGCGCCGGGGCGACTTCTCCGCGTCAGACCTGCTTCCGATCTACGACGTTCTCAATCAGACTCGCGACAGCGCGGGCAACATCCGATATCTGCAATTCGCCGGGAACCAGATCCCCCAGACCCGCCTCAGCAGAGTCTCCAAGTTTTTCCTGGACAAGATTCCCGCTCCGACCCGGCCCGGTTCCATCAACAACTTTGTCGGCGTCCTGCCGCCGCAATCGCAGACCCAGTGGCTGTTCGCAATCAAGGGCGACCATTACCTCAGTTCCAAAGACAGGCTTAGCGGGTACTTCCAGGCAAGCCGCCCGGAAAGCCTGACCTCCGACGTTCTAGGTGAGTCGTTTGGCAATGCGAATCTCCAACGGTTCAATCGTGGCCGGCTGGACTGGAGCCGGAACTTCACGGCTAGTCTCTCCCACCAGTTGATGGTCGGCGTGACCCGCGTGTACGCCGGCAGCCAATCGCGGAACTTCGGCCAGAACCTGGGCGCTTCCGCGGGCCTGACCGGGCTGTTCGACGGCAACTGCCCGCGCATCGAAATCAACCGGGCACAAGAAGGCAGCTTCAACCTCTGCTTTAACCTGGCCAATATCACCGCCACCACCAACACCACCGTCAACTATTCCATGATGTATGTGCGCCGAGCGCACAGCTTCAAATGGGGCGTCGAGTACGTCAAGTTCAACATCAACAACAACGCGCGTTCGGACACCATCACCAACGCCGCGGGCGCCTTCAACTTCGGCGGGCTCAACCCGCGTCCTTCAGTGTCGCCCATCGGGCAGAACGCGACGTCCCAGACCGATAACACCGGAGGCAACTCGTGGGCGGATTTCTACCTTGGCCTGCCGAAAGTTGCGTACGCGGCCTCGCCGGTGATTCTTGGACTCAGGCAGGGTTATTTCGCAGCATTCATTCAGGACGACTGGCGTATAACCCCCCGCCTGACTCTGAATCTGGGATTGCGGTGGGATCTAAACGTGCCCTACTCGGAGGTCAACGGCCAGTTTTCACGGTTCGACATCGATACACCCAATCCGGGCGCCAGCGGCAGACCCGGCGCGCTTGTGTATCACGGGATCGGGCCGGGCCGCACTGGATCCAACTCCGCCGGCGACTACCATTTCAAATCGTTTGGCCCCCGGTTAGGCTTTGCCTATCAACTCAACCCGAAGACGGTGGTGCGAGGTTTTGCCGGCATCCTGTATCACAGCACCCAGAATACGAACGTGAACTTCGCCGAGCGCACCGGCTTCCAGGCCTCGGGCGAGCCGCTCATTCCCGAGAACCGCTTCTCGGTCTATTACAACTGGGACCAGCCTTTCCCGCAGAACGTTCTTGGCAGAGTGCCGAACACCGATCCCAGCTTCCGTAATGGGCAACTCGTCCAGGCGCAGGATCCCGGCGGCGTCTCCTTCGCTCCGTCTTCATACATGTGGAGCCTCAGCATCCAGCGTGAGTTGCCGAAGGCATGGATGCTGGACTTGTCTTACATCGCCAACAACATGAAGCACGGGACAGACAGGCTCGAACTGAACTTCCTGCCCGAGCGGTACTGGAACCTCGGTCCCCTCCTCGACCTGCCGTTCAACGACCCTCGCGTCCAGGCGCTGGGCATTCCGTTGCCGTTCGCGGGGTTCAGCCCGACTCAGCCGCTATACCAGGCTTTGCGGCCTTTCCCGCAATACCAGAGCGTGGCGGAGAACGCCACCAACGGCACGTCGAGCAACTACAACGCCGTGATGATTAAAGTGCAAAAACGGTTCGCGGGCGGCTTGTCGTTTCTGGGCAACTACACGGCCTCCAAGTTCATCACGGACAGCCAGTGGGCGGCGGGAGGCTTCGGAGCATTCCCCACCGTGGCCAACAACCGAGCGCTCGACAAAGGGCTCTATCGCTTCGACATTCCGCAGCGCCTGGTCTTGAGCTACTCCTATGACCTTCCCTTCGGCAAGGGTAAGCGGTTTTTGAACAAAGGACGGGCGCTGGATCTGGCCGTAGGAGGGTGGAACATCACGGGAATCCAGCAATACCAGTCGGGCTGGCCGGCAGCGTTCGCAGGATCGTTCAACACGGCGATCCCGACGATCGCCTCGCGCGCGAACCGCGTGGCGAATGTACCGACCCGCAGCAACATCGGCTGTGGCGATGTTGTGTTTGGCGACCCGTCGCGGAACTACCTCTTCAACGCCGGGAACCCACAGCAGGCTGCACGGACGGGACGGCCTTTGGCCTTTACGCCGTCCGGCGACTACGCAATCGGCAACACGCCGCGCATCGACCCGGAAGCCCGTCAATGCGGCCGCATGGACGAAGCGATCACCATCTTCAAATCGTTCAACATCTTCGAAAGCGTCCGCTTCCGCTTCGGCGCCGAGGCGTACAATCTGCTGAATCGCCATACCTGGGAGAGCAGCGGGAACGGACAACCGGTGACCGCGGCGAACTTCGGCGAGGTGATTCCGGTGCAACCCTTCGGGCCGCGAACCATACGCCTGAAGTTTCGAATGGAGTGGTGACCCGGGGCCGCCGGGCGCCGTCCGAGGAGCGTAGAATCAGGACACGATGACCTGGCGCTCGCGGGCCGTGCTCGGCGGCCTTCTCCCGCTTGTCTTGCTGCTGGCGAACCGTGCGCGGATTCCGCAGTTCCTCGACGTCGCGGCCAAAACCGGCCTCACCGATACGTTCTACTGCGGCAGCGACACGGCGAAGCGATACATCCTGGAGAGCATCGGGAACGGCGTCGCGCTCATCGACTACGACAACGACGGGTTTGTGGACGTCTTCTTTGTGACCGCCAGCCGATTCGAGGGATTTCCCGAAGGGGCCGCACCCACTCATCAACTCTACCGGAACCGGCACGACGGTACGTTCGTCCGGGTCACTCGTGAAGCGGGTCTCGACGGTTCGGGCTGGGGCCAGGGTGTGTGCGCCGGCGACTACGACAACGACGGGTTCATCGACCTGTTCGTCACTTACTACGGCCAGAATCGGCTGTATCGGAACGCGAGCAACGGCCGCTTCGCCGATGTGACCGCCGAGGCCGGCTTGCGCCGGGAACCTCGCTGGTCCACGGGTTGCGCGTTCCTCGACTACGATCGCGATGGCCGCCTGGACTTGTTCGTCGCCAACTACCTGGTCTTCGACAAAGAGAAGATCCCCCCGCCGGGAGCCTCGCCCAACTGCCGCTGGAAGGGCGTCGCCGTCCTCTGTGGACCTATGGGCCTGACCGGCGAGACGAATCAGCTTTTCCACAACGAAGGCAACGGACGGTTTCGCGACGTCTCCGAACCATCGCGTGTCTCGGCCGTCCGCGATCGCTATTCCCTCTCCGTCACGCCCTTTGACTACAACCTCGATGGCTGGATCGACATCTATGTCGCGGTCGATTCGAAAGCCAGCATTCTCTTCCGTAACAACCGGGACGGGACGTTCACCGACGTCGCCGTGGAAGCCGGCGTGGCCTATCGAGAGGACGGACGAGAACAGGCCGGCATGGGCTCCGCCGCCGGCGACTTCGACGGCGACGGGCGGCTGGACCTGGTCAAGACCAATTTCATCGACGACACAGCCAACCTGTACCGGAACCTCGGCGATGGCACTTTTGAAGACATCGTCCACGCGAGCGGCGTGGGCCGCAACATGAAGTATATGGGCTGGGGTGCCGCCTTTTTCGATTTCGACAACGATACCTGGCCCGATATCTTTATGGTGAACGGGCACGTGTACCCGGAACTGGAAGCAAAGTTACCCGACCAGCCGTATCGGCAGCGGAGTCTTCTCTACCGCAACCTGAACGGCAGACGGATGGAGGACCTCAGCCTGCACGCGGGTGCGGGAGTCGCGGCGCGGCACTCGAGCCGGGGTCTCGCCGCCGGGGATTATGACAACGACGGCAATGTGGATCTGTTCATCAACAATATGAACGAGCGGCCCAGCCTGCTGCGCAACAGCGGGAGCGGGCTTCACTTTCTGTCGTTGCGGCTGGTCGGCGTGAAGTCGAATCGAAGCGCGATCGGCGCTCGCGTCACGCTGAGCGCGGGCGGCCGCCGCCAGGTGCAGGAGGTCCGGTCGGGCTCGACCTTCCTCTCACAGAGTGATCTGCGGCTGCATTTCGGCCTGGGCCAGGCGGACCAGGCCGATCGAATCGAGATCGAGTGGCCGTATCCGGGCTCGAAGGACACGCTTGCCGATGTTAAGCGCGACCAGTTTGTCACCGTCGTGGAAGGCAAAGGGATCGACCGGCGATGAAGAGCCACGACCTGCTGCTGCTCACGGCGCTTGGCCTCGGGCTTCCGGCGATGCACGCGCAGCACGCCTGGACCCCAGAGCGTCCGTGGAAACAGCAGTCCGCGTACGCGGGTTCTCGCACCTGTGCCGGTTGCCACGCGGAGATCTATAGCCTGCAGGAACGGAGCAATCACGCGAGGTCTCTTCGGCCGGCAGGGGAAACCAGGGAGTTGTCCCAAGGATTGCCCTACTCGCAGGAGGACCGGACGTCGGGCGCCCTTCTGACCCTCCAGCAGGGGGCGCGCCTGGTCTCCGGGAAGGGCGCCGCGCACGAGACGCTGACGCTCGAGTGGGCTTTCGGAAGCGGCAAGAAGGGCGTGACGCCGGTGGGCCGGCGGGCGGACGGCTCGGTTGTGGAAAGCCGTTTGAGCTGGTACGCGACGGGAGGCTTTGGCCTGACCACCGGCGCCGCGCAGCGCGAACCGCGGAGCCTTGCCGACAGCCTTGGCCGGCCGCTTTCGGACAAAGAGGTCCGGGAATGTTTTGGCTGCCACACCACCGGCTACACGCCGGAGCAGCCCGCGCCGGCGCGTCATGAGATGGGGATTCGCTGCGAGCGTTGCCACGGCCCCGGCGCCGAACATGTCCGACTGATGCAGCAACCGTCTCCGGGCACGGACCGCAGGATCCTGCATCCGGGCAAGCTGGACGCGCCCGCTCAGCTTCAGATGTGCGGTGTCTGTCACGGCCGGCCTCCGGTGGACAGCGACGTCGCCGCGCTTCGCAGGATCGAGCAGACCCCCAACACAGTCCGGTTTCCAACGCAGCGCCTGGTCTTGAGCCGCTGTTACAACGAATCCCTCGACGGCCTTGCGTGCACGCGCTGCCACGATCCGCACGCTAACGTCTCGGCTCGCGCGGCGGACCACGATCGCGCCTGCCTCGGGTGTCATGTGAAGCCTCGCCGCGCCTGTCCCAAGGCCTCGGCGAACTGCGCATCGTGCCACATGCCGAGGGAACAGGTGATGCTACATTCTCTGTTCACGGACCACTACATCCGGGTGGTCCGCGGGTCCGGAGGGAAGGGTGAGTAGAGCCATCGGGGCTGATATCGTGGCACAAGGACTCGCGTTTGCGGCGTCGAGACTGGTCTCGACGCATACATTTTGCCGGGCTGTTCCACGGTGGCGGCGCATGATTGCTCCGAACCGCGGGCGTAAGCCCGCGGGTTGTTTTTGGGCTCTCTCCTGCTTTCTTACAACCCGCGGGCTCACGCCCGCGGTTCGGAGCAATCCGCAGGTTGCTGAATGAAGGGTATCGGGACACTCGCCATCACCGCTTTCTGGCTAACGCTCTCGAGCGCCGAGGCGCTCTGCGCGCAGACGGGAGCCCTTTCGCCGGCCGATGAAGAGTTCATCGCGAATCACTTCGAGGCCGCCAAGCGGGCCGAACTGTTTCGCAATTTCCCCGTCGCCATCCGGGAATACCAGGCGATTCTCGACAAGTATCCGAGGGCGGTTCCCGAGGTGTATCAGAACCTCGGCCTGGTCTGGTATCTCGAGAAGAACTACGGGGAGGCCATCCGCGTCTTTGAGCGCGGCCTCAAGCTGAAGCCGGCGATGGCCGGCTCGCGGCTCTTCCTGGGCGCGTCGTATGTGCTGACGGAGCGGCCGGCCCTGGCGCTGCCGCACTTGCAGGCCGCGCACAAGGCGAATCCAACCCAGGAGAGCGCCATGAACCTGGGGCTGGCGCTTACCTCGCTCCGGCGTTACGACGAAGCGAATCCCTACTTTCGCTTTGCGTTGCCGCTTGCGTCGAACCGGGACTATTTTCTCCACTTGCTGGGCAACAACTACCTGAAGCTTGCCGAGCAACTGGGCAACATGCTGTCCCGCGGCTATCCCGAGTCGAAATACGAGCACATCATGCTGGCCAAGATCGTCGACGCGCAGCAGTGGTTTCAGGTAGCGGCCAAGGAGTATCTGGAAGCCGCCAAGCTCGACCCGATGAATGCCTCGCTGTTTCTGCCGCTGGCCCGTTGGCTGACGGTGCTCGGACTCGATCCGGCCGCCCATCTGGCCTTCGACCGGTATCGCCAGTTGCTGCCCTCCGAGCGAAATGCGGTGCTCGATCGTAGCGATCTGCCCAAGCGCGAACTGGCCGACGTGGGGATCAAGGTGGACTATGCGGCCGAATTGCGGGCCTTGCCCCCGGTCTCGATTCCTCCGGCGCCGCAGTTGACGGCCGAAGTCAACGCGGAACTGAGCAAGCGCCAGGACCTCCAGTGGAAGCAGGCCGCCGATCACTTTGCCGCCGCGCGCTGGCAGGAGGCGATCCAGACCCTCTCTTCCATCCGGCCGGCCCCGAAGGATTGGCTGCGCGACTACTTGTTGGCCACGGCGTGGCTGCTTCGGGATGACGCGCTGAAGGCCGAGGATGCAGCTCGCAAGCTCATACCGTATACCGCCTCGGTCGCAGCCGTGCACCTGCTGCGCTGGGAGATCTACCGCCAGTTGTCGTTTCAATACTTCCAGCGCCTGATGGACGAGCATCCGGCCTCGGCCTGGACTCATTTTGCAAAGGCCCGAAATCTGGACGCGCAAGGAAAACGCGAGGCGCTCGACGAGTACCAGGCCGCCATCGCCGCGGATCCGAAGCTGCCGGAAGTCCGGATCGCTTTCGCCGACTTTCAGGTCTCGAATTCGAACCTCGAAGAGGCGCTGACCCTCTGCAAGAAAGAACTCGAGATCAACCCATTCTCGACGGCGGCCAAACTCCGCATCGGCCGAATCTACATCGGGCTCCGCCAGCCGGAGAAAGGCCTGCCCTTTGTGGAAGAGGCTCTCAAGATCGACCCGAACGATCCCGACGCGCACGCCGATCTGGCTCGCGGCCTGGAACTCACCGGAGAGACGGAAAAGGCCATCGCCGGATACGCGCGCGCGCTCGAACTTGATCCGTCGCTCAACCGGCTCCACTATGTCCTGGCGCGCCTGTACCGCAAGGCCGGCAAGCCGGAACTTGCCGAGCGCGAGTACAAAGTCTTCCAGAAGAACGAAGCCGGCGCGCGGGAACAGTTGCTCGACCGTACGCGCAAACTGCGCGAAACGGCCTCGAGCGCGCAACCACAATGAACCGCCGCACCTTTCTCGCATTGCTGGCCGCTGCCGGTCGCGAGACGGCCTCGAGCGCCGCGCCGTATCCGGTGCGGTTCGTCGACACGGCCAAACAAGCGGGTCTCCGCGATGTCGTTTACTATGGCGGCGTCGAGCGGGTCAAGTACATCGTGGAAGCCAACGGCTGCGGCGTCGCGTTCTACGACTACGACCAAGATGGCTGGCTGGACATCCTCATTTTGAATGGCTCGCGCCTGGAAGGCTTCCCCAAGGGAGAAGAGCCGACCAACCACTTGTACAAGAACAACCGCGACGGTACGTTTACCGACGTGACGCGCCAGGCGGGCCTGGTGCGCTCGGGTTGGGCGCAGGCGGTTTCGATCGGCGATTACGACAACGACGGCTTTGACGACCTGTTCATCACCTACTGGGGAAGTAACGTCCTCTATCACAACAACGGCGACGGAACGTTTACCGACGTCACCGCCAAAGCCGGAGTCGGAGGCGACCCGAAGCGCTGGAACACGGGTTGTACTTTCATCGACTACGACCGGGACGGCAAGCTGGACTTGTTCGTCGCCAACTATGTCGATGTCGACCTGGCGGAACTGCCTCTGCCCGGCCAAGGTGTCCATTGCACGTGGAAGGGCGTCCCCGTATTCTGCGGACCGAGGGGATTGAAGGGGACCAGCAACATCCTGTACCACAACAACGGCGACGGCACCTTTACCGAGGTCAGCCGGAAGGCGGGCATTCTGCGGCCAAGCGGCTACTACGGAATGACGGCCACCGTAACCGACTTCAACGATGATGGCTGGACCGACATCTATGTCGCCTGCGATTCTACGCCCAGCATTCTATACCGCAACAACGGCGACGGCAGCTTTACGGACGTCGCTGTGCAGAGCGGCGTCGCCTACAGCGAGGACGGCCGGGAGCAGGCAGGCATGGGCCTGGCCATCGCCGATTCGGATGGCGACGGACTGCCGGATATCGTCAAGACGTTGTTTGCCGATGACATGCCTGCTTTATACAAGAGCGAAGGCAAGGGATTCTTTTCCGAGCGTTCCGTCGCGGCCGGCCTCCACGTAGTGACCAACTATGTGCAATGGGGCGCAGGGCTGGTTGATTTCGACAACGACACCTGGCCTGATCTGTTCTACGTGACCGGCCACCTGTATCCGGAACTCGACCGCGCTAACCCCAAATATCCCTACCGAGGGCCGCGAATCCTGTTCCGGAACCTCGGCAACGGCAAATACCAGCACATCACGGAATCGTGCGGCCCCGGCCTGACAGACCGCCATTCCAGCCGCGGTTGCGCCTTCGGTGATTTTGACAACGACGGCGACCTCGACGTTCTGGTGATGAACATGAACGAACCCCCGTCGCTTCTCCGGGCGGATGTCTCGTCGGCGAATCACTGGTTGAAGGTGAAGCTGATCGGTACCGTGTCGAACCGGACGGCCATCGGCGCCAGGGTGCGGGTCCGCAGCGGATCGCGGCTCCAGGCGCAGGAAGTCCAGAGCCAGAGCAGTTACTATTCGGTGAACGACTTCCGTCTTCACTTTGGCCTGGGCGAGTCATCTCGGGCGGACACGGTGGAAGTCCGCTGGCCGACGGGCAAAGTCGAGGTTTTTCGCGGGGTGGCGGCGAACCGCCTGGTAGTGATCCGCGAGGGCCAAGGACTGAAGTCCACGGCTCTCAAATAAGTTGTCCAATCACCCGCAACCCCTCCAGGCCAAGCCGCGTCCAACAGCACCGAATGCGGATCTCATGGGTAATCGTCTCGACGTTCGCCGGTTTGTCCCTGACCGCGCAGCAACCGCTCAGCGTCCCCAAAGAAGAGGCCCTCGGCAGGCACCTGGCCGACGAACTTCGCAAACAAACCAAACCCCTTGGTAGCCTAGCCGCTCAAAACTACGTCGAGCGTCTCGGCGAGAGGATTACGGCACATGCGCCTGACATCAGGTCTGCTTTGACGTTCAGCGTGATCGCCGACGACCCCTGCCGAGCCGTCCACGAACCGGTCGCCCTGCCCGGTGGGTACTGCTTCGTGCCGGCCGCGCTGTTTCTTGCGGCACAGGACGAGGCCGAGTTCACGGGCATGCTCGCCCACGCCATTGGGCACATCGCCCTGCCGCACGGATTCCGGCCAGCCGCTCAAGGGCCGATCGTCAATTACTCCTCGATCCCGCTCATCTTTATGGGGGGCTTGAGCAGTTGTTCGGAAAGCCAGGCGATGCCTGTCGCGTTCGCGGCGGCGACGCGGAACGCGGAACTGGAGGCGGATTCGTGGGCGGCCCAGACCCTGGCTCGTGCCGGGGTCGACCCCAACGCGCTCGTGCGGTATCTCGGGAGGGTGCAAGCCAAGCCGGCCTCGCCGGGGACTTCCCTGCTGCCCAGCGCCGACCAACGAATCGCAGCCTTACTCCCGGTCCTTACGAAGCTGCCTGTTTCGGGTTCGGCTCCCGCGCACACTCCCGAATTCGCGGCCGTGCAGCAGGAAGTACGCGGCCTGGCGGAAGTGCAGAGGCGCCACACCCCTCCCTCGCTGGTTCGTAAGCCGCGATAGGGGAGGGCAGGCAAGAAGCGCTGCAACAACATGAAGGAATGGACCAGTCGATCTGTGGTCTTCGTGGCGGCAACCGCCATACGCAACCCGCGCGCTTAGACCGAAGTTCCTCCTTCTTTGAGCGCATCTGATCGCTTATCTCCGCGCAGCGTAACGGGTTGGAGGTTTTTCGACTTTCTTTGTGTACCCATGTAATAGCGCATATGACACTTTACTTATAGCCTCCGTAGCTGTATCATAT
>CAZGUX010000153.1:0-1961 GCA_964529305.1 uncultured Solibacteraceae bacterium
CAGTCCTTCAGCCCCGCGCCCGTCAGGGAGCGGTGGCGAGAGTCGGGTGCTCCTTCGGAGCCACCGCTCCCTGACGGACGCTGCTCTGAAGATCGTGGCGCGGTCGGTCTGTACCGGCGGGCGGCGGATCCAGCGCAGGGCACGCACGGCGAAGCCGAGCGCCGCGATGTGAATGAACGAAGGAAAATGTCCCGAGCCGGCGAGGTTCAACCTCCAGATGTTCTCTTTCCACAAGCGGTGAAACACCTGCGGCGAAGCCACCGCGCGCATCAGGAAGCGGAGGTAGTTGACATCGAGAACCAGTTCGAGCGCCTCCTCCGTATAGAAGCGCGAGGTCGTGGCGCGGTGATGATGAACAACACGGGACGCCGCGACGTACACGGTGGGCCACCCGCGCAGCCAGGCTCGATAGCCGATGTCAAGATCCTCGCAATAGGCCGGCCGGTAGGCTTCATCAATGCCGCCAAGCTGTCGAAGCTTCGACGTCGAGTACAACGAACACCCTCCGCTGCCGTACAGGACGTACGTGAGATCCTCGCCGTCAATCGGCGTCTCGCACCGAACCGGGAAGGCGGTGGAGCGGCTGTCCGGCTCGCGTGGAGGCATGGCGGCCTTGCCCGTCTCCTGCCGGCGCTGGCCGGGTGGAAACAGAATCTGCGCCGTCGCGCAGAACAAGTCGGGAACCTCGTCGAACGCTCGGCGCAGATGGGTGAAGAAGCCAGGCTCCAGCACCATGTCGTTGTTGAGAAGGCAGACGTGCGAGTAACGCGCGCGGCGGATGCCATGATTGACCGCCTCGGCGAAGGCGAGAGGCGCGGCGTGTTCCTCGACCAACGCTTGGGGGTGAGAGGCGCGCAGAAACTCCGCCGAGCCGTCGGTCGAACCGTTGTCGACCACGATCACCTCGGAAGAAATCGAGTCGATCTCGCGCCATAGTCCGGGCAGAAGCCGCGCGAGCAGGCCCTTGCCATCCCGGGAGGGAATGACCACGGAGATTCCTTCCGGGAGCGGCGCTTCCTCGGGAGGATCCTCGCGCGGCGTCAGGAATCGCTTCAACACGGCGCCGATCCGGCCGGACTGCACCGCAAAGAAGTATCGGATCGGCCTGCGCAGGTGTTTCGGGTGGCCGAGACGCCAAACGAACGTGTAGAGGTTACCACCTGGATGAAACTCGAACACCAGGCGCTCGCGCAGCCGCCACAGAAAATGTCCCACGATCTTGGGCAACGACCGCGGCCGCAGCATGAAGTGATCCAGGTTGTGATTGAAGGCCGCGAAATAAAGCGGGGACAACAGAAAGCCCAGCAGCCGCATGAGGCCATAGGGCTGCTTCGGCTCGAACAATACGGCGGAGAGCCGAACGCTCTTTCCTTCCAGCATCACGCGCGCTCGCGCCAGGTTCTCCCCGAAGCCGCGATGCAGGTGAAAGGGAATCCAGTTGCCCTCCGGCGGCGGGAACTCGGCAACCACATACAACGGCAGTTCCGGGTAGATAGCTCGTACCCGCTCGATCAGCTTCGGGGTCAGTTCTTCCGAGCCGGACGCGACGACGACCTTGACTTTAGGGGAGTTCACGAGGAAAGCCGGCCACGGCGCCGCGCGAGGGCGCCCGCCCCACAATCCTTTCTTGATGAAACACGGGCCGGCATCGATCACTCCGCCTTCAGCTTGACCTTGCTCGAGACGCGGTCCTTGATCCAATGGGCGTCCCACCACTCGACCGGATTGGTCTGGACGCCGTCGATTTGCATGCTGAAGTGCAGGTGGTCGCCGCCCGCAAGACCGGTCGATCCACTCTTGCCGATCACCTGATCGCGCGCGACGGCCTGACCGGGCTGGGTCTCAATCGCACTCAAGTGGGCGTAAATCGATTGAAGACCGAAGCCATGATCGATGACGACGCAGTTCCCGTAGATGCCGAGAGGGGCGGCGTACACGACCTTGCCCTCATTGGCCGCCAC
>CAZGUX010000154.1:0-34973 GCA_964529305.1 uncultured Solibacteraceae bacterium
GGATTTGAAGGGACCGAGCGCCTTCGACCAATCGCACTCCCTGCTGGTGCGGGTGACCGAGGAATTGCCAGCCGTGCGGAATCGTCATCGGATCCTCGCCCTGGCCGGGAGATGGCGGTTGTCGGCTGTCTGGCTGGCGAAGACAGGGCTCCCCTTTACCGTGATTTCGGGTTCCGACGGGGCGGGCTTCGGCAATGTCGACGGGACCAGCGGCGACCGGCCGCACCTGGTGGATACCATCGTCCTCGGCCGGAGTCTTGGTGACCCGGACAGTTCGTTCGGCCTGCTTCCGCGCGCCGCCTTCCGTTACATGCTGCCGGCGGAGTCGCGCGGGAGTCTCGGTTCCAACACGTTCCGGCGCGGCGGCATTCGCAACCTGAACGCTTCCGTGGGGCGGGCGTGGGGACTGGCCGGCGACCGGAGTCTCCAGTTCCGGGCCGAGGCGGTGAACCTGACGAACACGCCGCAATTCGCGCCTCCGAACTTCGATCTGACGAATCCGGCGTTCGGCCGGATCACGAACACGCTGAACGACGGGCGGACGTTTCAGTTCATCCTGCAATTGCGGTTCTGATGTCGGTCGAGCCCTCGTCCTGGATGTTGCGATGACGGTCAGTCGCTAATGCCGGATGCCGAGGCGATCTCGTCGGGTTCCATATCTCTTCTAGAGCCATGCCGGATGTGGAGGACACAAACCGTCTTCCGGGCTCATCCACTTCGTACAGAATGCGATAGACGTTTCGCCTCTTTCCGAATAGGAGGCAGCCGATCTCCCTACCAGTCCTTACGGCCTCGCGGGCAAGCGGACAACGAAGGGGAAGGTGGTCGAGGGAATACATGCATTCGAGTAGTTCCTCGAACCACAACGGGCCGCGATGCGGGGCCGCCGCGATAATCCATGCTTCTTGCGGAACTCCTTCTCGAACACCGCAACGGGTGTTACTCTTCCGCCTTCCGCATCCGCAAGACCGCGCTTGAGGCCGTTGAGCGCCTCCAGTTCGTCGATCTGGTCGATGAGTTTCTGGTAAGTGGAGGCGCCGAGCACCACCAGTTCCGCCTTGCCGTTGATGGTGAGTACGACTGGATGACCCGTTTCGCGCATCTGCAGGAGAAACTCGCTGGTGTTTCTCTTGAAATCACTGAGAGAATGGATGTCCTTACCGACGTCGATGGTTGCCATGGGATTGCGCTCTAAATTCGCACTCGATTTGATGCTATCACGCCGGGACTTCCGGGTGACGTCTCAGTAGGGAGGTCTCTCTTGCGGCCGGTCATCTACTCACTCATCCTCGCCTTCGCCATTGCCTGCCTGTGGCCCGAACCGCCGCCGGTCGATCCTCTACTGCGCTGGATGGACCGGATCGCCCAGCAGCACCTGGACCGCCGCGAGAAGGCCATCGCCGAAATTCAAACGGCCGGCGATGCCGAACGCCGCCGGCGGGAGGTCCGAGCCAAACTGCTGGAATTGCTTGGCGGTCTGCCCGAATCCGACGGTCCGCTGAACGCACGGACCCTCGCCAGTCTCGTCAATCCGTCCTACACCCTGGAAAAGGTCATCTATGAAAGTCTGCCCGGCTTCTTCGTGACGGCGAACCTGTACCGTCCGAACCGGCCGGGCCGCTACCCCGCCGTCCTGCTCTCGGCGGGTCACAGCACGTTGGGAAAGACGGAGAATCACCGTCTCGGGGCCAATCTCGCCGCCAAGGGTTTTGTCGCACTCTCCTACGACCCGGTGGGGTTGGGCGAACGGATCCAGGCGCTCGATCCGAATACGCGCCGGCACGCGGCCGGATGCTGCGCCAACGAACACTTGCACGCCGGCGCGCAGTCGATGCTGATCGGGCAAAGCGTCGCCCGCTACTTTATCTGGGACGCGAAGCGATCGATCGACTACCTGGTGAGCCGCCCGGACGTGGACGCGGAGCGCATCGGCGCCGCCGGTTGTTCGGGAGGCGGTTGCGTCACCACCTACATCGCCGCGTTCGATCCGCGCATCAAGGCCGCGGCTCCCGCCTGCTTCGTCAACTCGCTCCGGGTTTTGTTCGCCGGGCCGTTCCCCGATTCGGAAATGAGCCTGCCCGGGTTTCTCGCCGCCGGACTCGACCACGCCGACCTTTTGGAGGTCGCGGCCCCCACGCCTTGGCTGATTCTCGCCACCGAGGGCGACTTCTTCACGCCCGACGGCGCGCGGTTGGTCTACGACGAGGTACGCCGCTGGTACGGGTTGTCCGGCGCCGCTGATCGGGTTCGCTTCTTTGTCGGTCCGGGGTTGCACGGGACGCCGCTCGAAACGCGCGAGGCCATCTACGGGTGGATGATCCGTTGGCTGAAGAACGGCGCCGGGGATGCTCGCGAAGGGGCGGCGGTTCCGTTGTATGCCGACCGTGATCTTCAGGTGACGTCATCCGGCCAGGTGGAGGATGAACCGGGCAGCCGCAAACTGTTCGAGGTAATCCGGGCGGAGTTCTCCTCTCGGCGGGAGCCGCGCTCCGTGGCCCCGTTATTGAAGGAGTTGGGGATCGCGGGTGCCGGCCGCTCCCCCTCGGTGCGAATCCTCGGGCAGCGGAACGAATCCCGTTGGCGCCGCGAACAGCTTGTCCTGGAAAGCGAGCCCGGCGTCGAAGTCAACGCGGCGCTGTACGTGCCGCGCGGCGCCGGGAGACATCAGGCGTTGTTGCTGGTGAAAGACTCTTCCAGTGCCGGAGTGACGGAAGAGGCCGCGGGAAGTGGCAAGGTGGTGCTGGAACTGGAGCCGCGCGACGCACCCTCGGCCTACGACAAGCGTCCGCTACTCGGCAACTGGCTGACGAACTCTCGCGCCGATTCGATCGGGCGAAACCTGGCGGCGCTGCGTGCCCGAGACATCATGCGCGGCATCGGCCTGCTCGCCGCCCGCTCCGACGTGGCTCCGGATTCGATTCGCGCCGCCGGCAGCGGGGTGGGCGGCGTCTGGGTTCTGCTCGCCGCGGCGGCAGATCCTCGCATTGGCGGAGTGTGGCTCGACCGCACGCCGCACCTTCTCCGCACGGCGCTCGATCAGGCGGTGAACGTCAGCCTGTTCGACGCCATGATCCGGGGCTTCCTGCTTCACGGGGATCTGCCGGACCTGGTGACGGCGATGGGAGACCGCCCGGTGTTGTGGACCGACCCCGTCGACTGGATGGGGCGCCGCGTCCATCCAGGACAGCCCTTCCGCACTCGCGCGCCCGGCGAGACCAGGGGCGTGTTTCTGGCCGAGTTGTTTCGGGAATCGCGGCCGGCCTCCTCTCAATAGAGGGGCTTGGTCTTCGGATCGAGGCCGCTCTTGTCGAGCGCTTGCAGCAGGGGCCTGCCACCGCCTCCCATCATCACCAGGTCCGACGGACCCTGAAAGAACAGGAAGCCCTGCTTCATGTACTCCGCGATCTGCTGCGGCGTCGCCGCCGGCCGGCCCACCGGGACGTTGTATTTCTTGGCCGCGGCCACGATCTTGCGAATCGCTTCCCGCACCCGGGGATGATCCTGTTGCCCGCCCAATCCAAGCGAGAACGAGAGGTCGTTGGTCCCGATGAAGAGCACATCGATGCCCGGCACCGAGGCGATTTCGTCGATCTTCTCTACTGCCCGAGCTTCTTCGATGATCGTGATCACCATCACGTTGCGATTGGCGAAGTCATAGTAGCCTTCGGGCGCCGGCCATCGGAGAGTGGCCAGACCGGGACCCGCCCCGCGGCGGCCGATGGGTGGATAACGGCACGCGGCCACCGCCTGTTTTGCCAGTTCCGGTGTCGACGTGAAGGGGAAGATCACTCCCAGGCTGCCCGCGTCCAGCACGCGCTTCGCGGTCCACAACTCGTTCACCGGGACTCGCGTAAAGGGCATCGCCTTGAGACCTCGCGTGGCCAGGATCATATTGCGCGCCGTCTCCAGCGTGATCGGACTATGTTCCATCTCGATCCAGAGAAAGTCGAAACCGTGATTGGCCAGCGTCGCGGCGACGTCGGGACTGGCGACGGTGACCGTCGCCCCGATCACCGGCTTTCCCTGCTTCAATAGCGATTTGACCGGATTCTCCCATTGGCCCTCGCTCTGGGCAAACGAACAGGCGAGAACTCCAAGAATCCCGGCGAACAAACGAAACATCAACGCGGCGGCCCTCCTCATCGATTGGTCTGGAGCGAACTCTATCACAACTGGCGCTGGGGCGGACCAACGCCGGGTCACTCCTGCTCCAGTTTCTTTCGCGCCTCACCCAGGGCCGCTACCTGCTCCCGGGTCGGCTTGGGGAACTTCAGCTTCAGACCTTCGATGGTATCGGCGAGAATCTCCGAGACCGTCGCCCGGGCGATCCATTTGTGGTCTGCCGGAATGACGAACCACGGCGCGTCCCGGGTGCTGGTTGCCTGTAAAGCCTCTTCGTACGCCTCCATGTATTTCTTCCAGTGCGCTCGTTCGGCCACATCGGTTGCCGAGAACTTCCAGTTCTTCTCCGGATCGGTCAGCCGCTCCAGGAACCGCTTCTTCTGTTCTTCCCTGGAGACGTGAAGGAAGAACTTCAGCACCCGTGTGCCGCTCCTCGTCAGATGCCGCTCGAACCCGTTGATGTCCTCGTAGCGTTGTTCCCAAAACTTCCGGCCGCGGCCGCCTGTTGGAAGCCTCTGCTTCTCCAGCCACTCCGGATGGACTCGCACCACCAGCACTTCTTCGTAGTAAGAGCGATTGAAGATGCCGATCCGCCCCCGCTCCGGAACCCGCTTCATGCAACGCCAGAGGAACGAGTGGTCCAGTTCCTCCGTCGACGGCTGCTTGAAACCGGTCACCTCGCAGCCCTGCGGGTTCAGCCCGCTCATCACGTGCTTGATCAGTCCGTCCTTGCCGGCCGCGTCCATGGCCTGGAGGACCACCAACAGGCTGTACCGGTCGTCCGCCCACAGAATCTCCTGCGCCTTCGAGAGCCGCTGGAGATTCCGGGCAAGCAACTGCCGGGCGTTCTCCTTCAGTTCGGCTTCACCGAGTTTCCGCATCTCCTTCGTTCCCGCCCAGGCGGGATCGTGATCGTCGAGCCGCAGCCGCGCACCCGGCTTGACACGAAAACGTTCCGTCAGCGTATCCTTGGCCATGGTCGTCATTGTACGCATGGACGGGCCGCGCCTGGCGGTCTGCCGGCATTGAACCGACGAGGGAGGATCGGCGTGAAACAACTGCGGCTTCGCACCGGCGCGTGCCTCGTCACCGCGTCGCTGCTGGCGTTGGCCTGGAATACACTGTCGGGCGGGCAGGGCGCGAGGCCGCTCTCGAACCCCGGCCAGGAAAATCTCACTTTCTGGGTCAACCACAACGGTCTGGAGCAGGTCGACGTCGAAGGCGATGTCGGCTTCGGCGACATGGCGCGCATCCTGCTGCGCCGCCGCTCGAATTCGACGGACATTCAGAAACTGCGTGACCGCTTTACCTTCGCCGTTCAGGAGATGTCCCGCCTGGCGATGCCGGAAGTCTACGTCGCCGAATTTGCGAACGGAGCCTTACGGTGGCGGCAGGAGCCGAAGGACACGACCGTCGCCGGCGCCGGGCAGACGCGCAATCTTCCGTTGCTCGTCTCCAACCGCGATGCCGCGCCGATCGAGGTGGAGGCGCGCTTTGCCAACGCCTCCATGAGCAACAAGCCTGCCAAGGTGAAGATCGCTCCCGGCGCGACAGTCGGGTTGTTCCTCCGCGCCGTCGAGACCCATGCCGGCTCACAGCAAGGACGCCTGTTCATCGAGGCCGGGGCCCAGCGATTGGAGTCGCCCGTTCTCACCGAAGTACGGCCGATGGTTCCGGTACGCGTCCGTCTGTTGGACGAAGGGTCGCGGCCCACGGTCGCGCGAGTTTACCTGACCGGGGCCGATGGCCTAGCCTACGCCCCGCGAGGATCGAGCGCCCGCATCACGGCGATGAGCGCGGAGTATTACTTCCACGCCGAAGATGCGTTTCAGATTCGGCTTCCCGCGGGCGAGACGGTGATCGAAGCCGCGCGCGGCCCCGAGTACGAACTCGCGCGCGTTGCCGTCACCCTGGAGGCGGGCAAACCGGCGGACGTGACCGTGCGCCTCAAGCGCTGGACGAACATGGCCGCGCAGGGCTGGTATTCCGCCGACGCGCACATCCACGCCAACTACACGTCGCCCTACCAGCAGGTGGTCGCGCCGGAGGATGTCCGCCTGCAAGCCCAAGGCGAGGATCTCAACAACGCCAACATGATGGTCGCGAACTCGAGCGGCGCGTTTCTTCACGACCTGCAGTACTTCGAGGGCAAGCCCAACGCCTTGTCGACCCCTCGCCACATCCTCTACTGGAACGAGGAGATGCGTAACGGCGGGCTCTACGGCCACATGGTGTTCTTCAACCTGAAATCGCTGGTCTATCCCCTCTACACCGGCTTCCGCGACACCGACTTCTTTGAAGACTACCCGGCCAACTACACGCTCGCCAAGGGCGCGCAGGATCAGGGCGGCGCGGTGAGCTACGCGCATCCCGGCTACCAGGCCACGTTCGAAGGGGCCAGTATGCGGGAGATGCCGGTCGACCTCGCCCTCGGCCAGATCGACGCCATGGACGTGCTGTCGAACAACGATGAGAAGGCGACCATGGCGCTCTACTACCGGTTGCTGAACTGCGGCTTCCGCCTCGGCATCTCGGCCGGAACCGACGCGTTCACCAACGTCGCCGATCACTACACGATGGGAGGCGGCCGCGTCTACGCCGAGGCCGGGCCGGCGCTCGACTACGGCGCGTGGGTGCGCGCGTATAAACGCGGCCGGACGTTTGCTTCGAACGGCCCGGTGATCGACTTCACGGTGGACGGCAAACGGCCCGGCGACGAGATTCGCAATGGCGCCAAGACCGTCCGTGTCCGGGCGGCGGTCCGCTCGTATATTCCGCTGGATTCCGTCGACATCGTGGTGAACGGCAAGGTCGTTCATTCGCAACCGGGACTGACGGTCGATCATCCGATCACCCTCGAGCGCAGTTCCTGGATTGCAATGCGCGCCCTGGGACCCCGGCATCGCCTGGTGCTGAACGACGAGCAGGCGTTCGCGCACTCGAGTCCCGTGTACGTCTACTTTGGCGACCAGCCCATCTGGGTCCGCGAAGACCTGCGCTTCTACGTCGACTGGATCGAGAAACTGATCCAGCGCACGGAGGAGAAGGGCCGGTTCGCCGCGGCCGAACGCCGTGCCGAGGTCGTGGCCCTGTTCCGCAAAGCTCTCGCGATCTACCGCGAGCGAGAATCCAAGGCGCTTTGATTTCCGGTGGTGAAACTCTCCCCATGCTTTTGCGCTTCTTCCTCCAAAGCGTTGGCCTGCTAGCCCTGGCGGCTCCTGGCGGCGTCCCGCCGGCGGCCGCTGCCGAGCCGCACCTCTCGCCCCGAAACAAGGAAGCCCCTTTCTGTTATGTCGAAGGAGGGGAGCGAACCTGGCCGTCGTTGTCCGGCGGCCGGAAGGCGTCTCTCTCGATTCGCTCGAACGGGAAGATCGTTGCCCAGGGCGAGAGTCTCTCGCTCGGCAGCCTGAGACTCTCGATCCAACCGGATGGAACCCTCAGGGCCCTCTCCACTGGCGCGAACGGCCCGGCCACGGACGTGGAAGTGCACGCCGGCTCCGAGCGTCAGACGATTTCCGTACGGCCGGCGCCACCGCGACGTCCCGTCACCTACTACGCCGACTTCGCCGACGATCTGATCAATATTTTTGGCGCCGGCATCGCCGGCGGCCAGGGCATAATGCATCACGAACTCGCCCAAGGCCGCGCCGGGAGCGCAATCCGGCGGCTGCCCAACCGCAATGCGGCCGGCGAGATCCGGTTCGACCCCGAAGGCTTCGACCAGTATTTCCGCCGGCTCCAGTGCCAGGGAATCGGAAAGTTGATCGTATGGACTCTACCGTTTCCATTCTTCACCGATGCCACGGCTTACGATTCGAAAGACTGGGACGCGTTCCGGAAGCAGTCCCAGGCGATTGTCGAGAGTCCGGAACTGACCCGGATCATCGCCGGCCGCAAGGGCTTCAACACGTGGGCCTGGGCGCGCGACATCTTCACGCTGCGGGCTCATCCGGAGGTGCACGCCCAGTTCGCCGCCAGCGCCCGCCGGCACGGCATCTCGCTCGCCGCCAGTTACCGTCCGTTCGAGCCGGCCGTGACGAAGTATTACGACGTCCCGGCTTACGATCACGACGGCGCCTTCCTATGGAGCTTCCTTCCGCTGGCCTCCCCCACGGTCAACTTCCGCGCGAAGGAGATCGGCTGGCCGCATTACCGGGAACTCCTCGTCCGGATGGGACAGCCGGAGGCCGCCGAGCTGACGCAGGTCCTGATTCCTTTTGTCTCCAATGCCGAGGCGTTTCTGTCGAGGTACCGGCAGCGCGGCGATAACCTGCGCATCGTCGCAACCGACTGCCCGCCCGTGGACCCAACGTCGCTGGTGCTGGTACGCCAACCGGACGGAGGGTTCCGCTTGCGGCCGTTTCACGAACTGCGGGAAAAAGCCGAAACCCGGCGGAGGGTGATTACCGGCTTCGACCTACGGTTCGAAGCACCCGGCA
This sequence comes from uncultured Solibacteraceae bacterium, assembly GCA_964529305.1. Taxonomy (GTDB): domain Bacteria; phylum Acidobacteriota; class Terriglobia; order Bryobacterales; family Bryobacteraceae; genus CAZGUX01. Next base: position 8,562 of record CAZGUX010000154.1, read on the forward strand.
GCATCATCGTGACCGGACTGAAGGTCCCGCCCGAATATCGCTTTCTCCTCGTCGAGAACCCGAGTGGAGAGGACGGGCTGGAAATGCCAGGCAGCCCCGCGGTCGTTCTGTCCTCCCAGCGCGGCACCCCGCTCGGCCGGACAAATCAGTATTGGTCGCTCGACGACTCCACTCCAGAAGGCCGCGAGACGCGGATCGCCGGCATCACGGCGGAGGGCGAGTACCGGCCCGTGTTCTTCGCCTCGGAGAACAGCGGCCGTCTCGGCCGCCCGCGGCAGAAACTGGATCGCGCCGTTCTGGTGGTGGATCGCGGTGAACTCTACTCGCGCGAAATGACGGACTGGGCCCAACCAGCGGCGCGGCGGAATGCCGTCAACGAACTTCGCGCCCTCCTCCGCCATCCGGGCTTTGGAGAAATCTACATCAACAGCCGCTCGCACACCCAACTCGCCGGAAGCGACGGAGACGGGCCCGACAATATTCGTCCGATCGCGCAATACCGCCGGGAGAAGAAGCGCTATCGCCACCTCGGTGTCGACCTCGGGCACGCCCCCGCAGCGGTTGCGTCCGATGCGGTGCTTCGGGAGCAGGCAGCCGAGGGAACGCTTCAACGATGGCAGCCGGGCGAATGGGCGGGCGCCTGTCAATCGGAGGACTGCCTCTCGCGGTGGCGGTACGCGCGCAATCGGGCGGCGGCGGCCGGTGTGCGCCAGTTGCTCCAGGACCTGGCGGCTGCGTTTCCGTCCACCCCCATGCGCGTGGTCCTGCCGGAGCGTGCGGAGGTCACCCGCAAACTGACGGCACTTACCGACACGCTGCCGAAGGACACGATCTCCTACACGGCCAGCCGCAATAACTGGATTCCCAACGCCGGCGAAGGATTGGCGCTACTCGACCTCCAGGGGCTGCCGGTTGCGGGGGTATTGCTGGGGACTGGGCCGTTCGTCGATCGCCGGATTCTACGCGCCTTTCTGGACGAGGCGGTCGCGGACATGGCCGGCAATCACGGGTCGAGCTACCGGGGTCCGCTCGGCATCATGTGGGAAGGTCAGTGGACTTTGAAGAACGAAGAAGGGCGGGCGGCCCGCGAGGTGCGCGCGTGCGAAATCCTGTCGCGTCCTTCGGCGTTGAATGAACTGATCGTCTACGAAGCGGCCGATTGGGTCTATCGGCTTCCGCTCGATGGCTGGAACTTCCTGGACCGTTGTGGCGAGATCCTCAAGTGACGCCTGTCACCACCCGCGTCTGACGGTACAATTCACAACATGCCCATTGCCGTTGACTCGAACTCGATTCCGTGGGAAGAGCGGACCATCGCTCCGCTGCAGGCCAAGGTCTATCGAAAGGACCTCTACAACGACCCGGTCACCGGCATGGAGATCCGGCTGGTCCGTTACCCGGCCGGGGTCGTGAATCCCTCGCACACGCATCCCTGCGCGCACGGGATGTATGTGCTGGAAGGAACGCTGGTCACGCACGAAGGCCGCCACGCGCCGGGGAGCTTCGTTTGGTTTCCGGAAGGGGAAGTGATGCGGCACGGCGCGACCGCCGAGACCGCGGTCACCGTCGTGTTCATCACCAACAAGCCGTTCGAGATTCACTACCGGTAAGAGGCGGGCCGGCTTTCCGCCCTGTCGTGCCACGATGCCCGTCACCGGCTTGTGTATGATCTTAGGTTCATGCTTTCCGCCCTGACGCCCCTCGACTTCCTCGCCCGAAGCGCCTTTCTGTATCCCGACCGGATCGCCGTCGTCGAGGATGATCGCCGCTTCACCTACGCCGAGTTCCACCAGCGATGCCACCGCCTCGCTTCGGCCCTGGCCGCATTGGGCATCCAGCCCGGCGACCGCGTGGCGGTGCTGGCGCCCAATACCGTCGCTGCGCTCGAACCGCACTTTGCCGTCCCTATGATCGGCGCGGTCCTGGTGATGCTCAACATCCGGCTGAAGGCGGACGAACTCCACTGGATCCTCAATCATTGCGAGGCCAAAGTTCTGTTGGCCGACCCGCAGTTCCTGCCCGTGCTCGACCCGGTCCGCCACGATCTCCGGTCGGTTCAGCATGTCGTTGACGACTACGAGAGCTTGCTCGCCACCGGCGCGTTTCCTTGCGCTCAGTCCCGCGTGCCGGACGAGAACGAGATGCTCTGCATCAACTACACCAGCGGCACCACGGGCTTTCCCAAGGGCGTCATGTTCACGCATCGCGGCGCCTATCTCAACGCCCTCGGCGAAGCGCTGGAGCACGGCCTGACCAGCGAATCCGCCTTCCTGTGGACGGTTCCTCTGTTTCACTGCAACGGCTGGTGCTTCAGTTGGGGAGTGACGGCGGCGGGCGGACGCCACATCCTGCTGCGGCACGTCGATGCGCCGCGAATTGTCTCCCTCGTCGAGTCTGAAGGCGTGACGAACATGGGAGGCGCGCCGGTGGTGGTCAACACGCTCATTCAGCACTGCGTGAACCACAATGTCCGCGTCCACGGCCTGAAGATCGTCACGGCCGGGGCGCCGCCCTCCCCAGCGGTCATTCGAGGCGCCGAGGCCATCGGCGCCGAGGTCGCGCACGTCTACGGCCTGACCGAAACCTACGGTCCCCACACCATCTGCGCCTGGCGCAAGGAGTGGGATGCACTCCCGGCGGAAGAACGCTCGGTGCGAAAGGCGCGCCAGGGGAACTCCTATATCATCGCCGGCACTCACACCCGCCTGGTCGACGCGGAGATGCGCGACGTCCCCGCCGACGGCATGACGCTCGGCGAGGTCGTGATGCGCGGCAACAACGTGATGCTCGGCTACTACAAGAATCCCGAAGCCACCGAAGAGGCCTTCCGCGGCGGATGGTTCCACTCGGGCGACATCGGCGTGATGCATCCCGACGGGTACATCGAACTGCGCGACCGGCGCAAGGACATCATCATTTCGGGCGGCGAGAACATCTCGTCGATTGAAGTGGAAAAGACCGTCCACAATCACCCGGCGGTTTCCGAAGTGGCGGTGGTCGCCGTGCCCGACGAGAAGTGGGGCGAAGTTCCCAAGGCTTTCGTCACCCTGAAGGACGGCCAGTCGGCGACCGCACAGGAGATCATCGACTTCTGCCGCGAGCGCCTGGCGCATTTCAAGTGCCCAAAACATGTGGAGTTCGCGCCGCTGCCCAAGACGGCGACCGGCAAAGTCCGCAAGAACGAACTCCGGAACCGGGAATGGGAAGGGCGGGAGAAGCGGATCAACTAGGCGAGGCCGGTCTCCGATCTGGAGTTTGGCAGAACGAAGCCAATTCGTACTGGAAGTGATTGATTATAAAGAGAAAATTGGGGTTCGCCGATTGGGTTCGATTGGCTTTGCTCAGGGGCTGGAAGCCTACGCCTGACGGTTTTGATGATGCCGCGCGGCCCGGAATGTGAAGAGGTTTCATCGTCCGGCAAAAGGATACCGCGTCGTCCAGGGAGACGCGATTTCTGAAACCTGCAACTCATGGATTTCGGACTATTTCTAAATTGGCGACCCTTGTGATGCGCAACGCCGGGCTTTCGCCCGGTGGGCCGGCCAGGGGGCCGGCCCGCGGTCCGGGGGGCGCCCCACGTTGGGTTCCAGGCATGCCGGCCTTCGGCCGGCCAAGATGCGACCTCGTACAATCAAGCCAAACCCGAGGACGTTCTTCGATCCGGATGGCCGGTCGGAGACTGCCGGAGACCGGCGCCTCGTGAAAGGGCTACCCTCCTGATAGGGCAGGTTCTTAGCCGCTCATTGCGGCCAGGAACTCGGAATTGCTGCGCGTCTTGCCCAGTTTGTCGAGCAGCAGTTCCATGGTCTCCACCGGCGAGAGCGGGTTCAACACCTTGCGGAGGATCCAGACACGGTTGAGTTCCTCGCGCGGCAACAGCAACTCTTCCTTGCGGGTCCCCGACTTGTTGATGTCGATGGCCGGGAAGACGCGTTTGTCCACCAACTTGCGCTCGAGGTGAATTTCGAGATTACCGGTGCCCTTGAACTCTTCGAAGATGACGTCGTCCATGCGGCTGCCGGTGTCGATCAAGGCCGTGGCGATGATCGTGAGCGACCCGCCTTCCTCGATGTTGCGCGCGGCTCCGAAGAAGCGCTTCGGGCGCTGCAATGCGTTCGAATCGACGCCGCCCGAGAGGACTTTGCCCGAGGGCGGCACGATGGTGTTGTAGGCGCGCGCCAGACGCGTGATGGAGTCGAGCAGAATCACCACGTCCTTCTTGTGCTCCACCAGGCGCTTGGCCTTCTCGATGACCATCTCCGCCACCTGGACGTGGCGCGTGGCCGGTTCGTCGAACGTCGAGGAAATCACCTCGCCGCGGACGCTACGCTGCATGTCGGTGACTTCTTCGGGCCGTTCGTCGATCAGCAGCACGATCAGGATCACCTCGGGATGGTTCATCGTGATCGAGTTCGCGATCGACTGCAGCAGCATGGTCTTGCCGGTGCGGGGAGGCGACACGATTAAGCCGCGCTGACCCTTGCCGATCGGCGTCAGCAGATCCATGATGCGGCCGGAGAAGTTGTCCTTGGCGGTTTCGAGGCGTACGCGCTCGTTTGGATAGAGCGGCGTCAGGTTGTCGAAGAAGATCTTGTTGCGAGCTTCTTCCGGCGGCTCGAAGTTGATGGCGTCGACCTTGATCAGGGCGAAGTACCGCTCGCCTTCCTTCGGCGGGCGGATCTGGCCGGAAACCGTGTCGCCAGTGCGCAGATCGAAACGGCGGATCTGGGAAGGCGAAACGTAGACATCGTCCGGGCCGGGCAGGTAGTTGTATTCCGGAGCACGTAGGAAGCCGAAGCCGTCCGGCAGGCATTCGAGGACGCCCTCGGAGAAGATCAGGCCGGCCTTCTCGGCCTGCGTCTGGAGGATTTTGAAGATCAACTCCTGCTTGCGCAGGCCCGCGGCGCCCGCCACACCCAGATCCTTGGCAATCTGGTTGAGCTTCTGGATACTCATATCCTTCAGCTCCACCAGATCGAGGGTGGGTGTGCCGTTCTTGGCCTGAGCCTGTTGTCCCTTGCGGCGGTGTTCGGCCCGGCTCTCGGGCTTGCCGTCGGGCGGACGAACGTCGCCTCCCTTGGCCTCGACGGATTTGACGTCCCCGGCTTTGGCTTCCACTTTGCCTTCCGGAGCCGCCGGCTTGACCTCCACCGCCTTCGCCTCCGGAAGCTTGCCGTCGGCCGGCTTGGCTTCCGGGATCTTTTCCTGCTTTTCGGCGGGCTTGTCCGGCAGGGCCGCGGGTGTGGTTACGGCCTGTCCTTTAGTTTCGCTATCACTTGCCTAAGTTCCCTCACTCCCCGGCCGGTCACGGCCGAGAACAACAGCGGCTCGGGTTGGGCCCGTTTCAGAGCGGCGATGGCCGCGTGTTGTTCCGATTGGTTCTTCCACTTGTCCGCCTTGGTGGCGACGGCCACGAAGGGGCGGCCGTGAAATTCGAGCCAGCGCTTGAGTTCGAGATCGGTCTCGCCCCAACCGCGCCGGGCGTCGAGGACCAGTACGCATAGCGCCAGAGTGGCCCTCTCCAACAGATAACTTTCAATGAGCTGTTTCCACGCCAGAGATTTCGCGCGGGAGACCCTGGCGTACCCGTAGCCGGGAAGGTCCACGAAAAACAAGTCCCGATTGACGCGGTAGAAATTCAGCGCCTGCGTGCAACCCGGCTTGCTGCTGGTAAAGGCCAACCCCGGCGTAGCCAACAGAGTGTTGATGAGGCTGGACTTCCCAACGTTACTTCTCCCTAAAAACGCGACCTCCGGGAACCGCCCCTCGGGGAATTGCCGCGGGGCGGCCGCGGTGATGACAAATTCAGCTTCCACTGCCACCGCTTAGTGTGTAATGTCTTCGGCCGGTTGGGTCGACAACTCCACGGCGGGCGGCGGGGCCGCGCCGGTGATCGACGACAACTCCCTCTCCAGGGCCAGCTTCAACACCTCGTCCATTGATTCCACGAAATGGAGCTTCATGGCGGCCCGGATGTTCTCCGGGATGTCCGGCAGATCCTTCTGGTTATCCTGCGGCAGGATTGCCTCATGAATACCATGCCTGTGCGCCGCAAGCAACTTCTCCTTGAGCCCGCCGATGGGCAGGACCTTCCCGCGCAAGGTGATTTCGCCGGTCATGGCTACGTCGGCCCGCACAGGGATCTTGGTGAGCGCGCTGACAATGGTGGTTGCAATCGTGATGCCCGCCGACGGGCCATCTTTGGGGATCGCTCCTTCAGGAACGTGGAGATGGACATCCAGACTCCGGTAAAAGTCTCGCGCCAATCCCAAGTGTTGCGCCCTCGAACGAATATAGCTCATCGCCGCCTGGGCCGATTCCTGCATCACGTCGCCCAGTTTCCCGGTGATGGTCAGCTTGCCCCGGCCTTCCATCAGGGTAGCCTCCGTGGTGAGGATCTGGCCGCCCACTTCCGTCCAGGCCAAGCCGACGGCGGCCCCGATTTCGTTGGTCTTGTCGGCCTGCAAGTCGCGGAACTTCATCGGCCCCAACAGATCGGGCAAGGTCTCGCCGTTGATCACCACCTTCTCTTCCTTCGGCTTGCCGCTGGAATCGGCGTTGACGACGCGGCGGGTGATCTTGCGGCACACGTTGCCGATCTCGCGCTCCAGGTTGCGGACCCCGGCTTCGCGGGTATAGCCCTGAATCAGTCCCTGTAAGCCGGCGTCGAGAAACTCGATCTGCTCGTTGGAGAGTCCCGTCTGCTCCATCTGCTTGCGGACGAGAAACCGCTTGGCGATCTCCATCTTTTCCAGTTCCGTATATCCGGAGAGCCGGATCACCTCCATTCGGTCCTGCAAGGCCGGAGGAATGGTGTGCAGAACGTTCGCCGTGGCGATGAAGAACACCTGGCTGAGATCGTACTCGACGTCCAGATAGTGATCGACGAACATGAAGTTCTGCTCGGGATCAAGCACTTCGAGCAGCGCCGCGGACGGATCGCCGCGGAAGTCCATCGACATCTTGTCGACTTCATCCAGCATGAACACGGGGTTCCGCGTGCCGGCCTTCTTCATCATCTGGATGATCTGGCCGGGCAGGGCGCCAATGTAGGTGCGCCGGTGTCCCCGGATTTCCGCCTCGTCCCGGACGCCGCCGAGCGACATACGCACGAACTTCCGTCCGGTCGCCTTGGCGATCGACATGCCGAGCGAGGTCTTGCCCACGCCGGGAGGCCCGACAAAGCACAGGATGGACCCCTTGGGGTTCTTCACCAGCCGGCGCACGGCCAGGAATTCCAAGATGCGTTCCTTGATCTTCTCCAGCCCGTAGTGATCCGCTTCCAGCACCTTTTCGGCGTGCTGCAGTTCGCGAATCTCCTTCGACTTTTTCTTCCACGGCACCGCCAGCAGCCATTCCAGATAGTTGCGCGACACCGTCGATTCGGCCGACATGGGCGGCATGTTCTCCAGGCGCTTCAACTCGGCCATCGCCTTGTCGTGAGCGTCCTTCGTCATCCCGGCCGCGTCGATCTTCTTTTTCAGCTCGTCGATTTCGCTCTTCTCGCCGCGGCCCAGTTCCTTCTGGATCGCTTTGATCTTCTCGTTGAGGTAGTACTCTTTTTGAGCGCGTTCCATCTGGCGCTTGACGCGCCCCTGGATGGTGCGGTCGACGTTGAGCTTCTCGATCTCGATGTCGAGCACTTCGGCGATGCGCGTCAGCCGGTCGATGGGATCGAAGATCTCGAGCAGTTCCTGCTTTTCCTCGATCGTCAGTTGCAGGTTCGCGCCCACCGTGTCCGCGAGTTTGCCGGGATCGTCCACCCGGATCGCGGCAATCATCGTCTCGTAGTTCAGGTTCTGGCTGATCTTGACGTACTGCTCGAACAGCGAGGTCACCCGGCTGACCAGCGCGTCCAACTGCGGGCCGGCTTCCACCTTGTAGTTGAAGGTGCGTACCACCGAGCGAAAGAACCCCTCGTCGTCGTTCACCGAGACGATCTTTGCGCGCTCCACGCCCTCGACCAGAACCTTGATGTTGCCGTCCGGCAGCTTGAGGCTCTGGACGATGTTCACGATGGTGCCTACCTGGTAGATTTCGTTGGGCTTCGGCTCGTCCACCGAGGCGTCGTGCTGGGTGGCCAGAAAGATCTTTTTGTCTCCCGACAAGGCCTCTTCCAGCGCCCGGACGCTCGATTCGCGCCCCACGACAAACGGAGTCATCATGAACGGAAAGATGACCACGTCCCGGATGGGCATCATGGGCAACCGTTTGGTATCCGACTTTTCCTTCGATGTAAGCATGGTAGAAGAACCGGTGTTCGCGCGGAGACAACGAACGGTGGAACGGAACGGCGCGGCCTGCTCCGCAGCTTCTGGGCCGCCGTGAAACGGAGAACCTATCCCGCTTTTTCGAGAAGCGTCAGGTTGATCTTCTGCGCGAGCACCATCTCTTTGGTCACCTGGAACTCGCGCACCTTCTTATATGATGGCAGATAATACATCAGATCCAGCATCAGGTCTTCCAGGATCATCCGCAGACCGCGAGCGCCCACTTTTCGTTCCATCGCCAGCATCGCGATCGCTTCCAGCGCGTCGTCGGTAAACCGCAGCCGCACGTTCTCGTACTCGAACAGCTTCTGATATTGACGGATGATCGCGTTCTTCGGCTTCGAAAGAATCTGGATCAGCGCGCTCTTGTCCAGATCTTCCAGTACTGCTACCACCGGCAGGCGCCCGATGAACTCGGGAATGAATCCGAATTTGATCAGATCCACGGGTTGGATCTGTTCGAGCAGGTTGATGTCCCGCCGGCCGCTGATGCCCACGGCCTTTTGCGCGTCCTTCTGGCGGTCTTCCTCATTGAGGAAGCCCATGGATTTCTTGCCCACGCGGCGGCCGATCACCTTTTCCATGCCCACGAACGCTCCGCCGCAGATGAACAGAATGTTGGTGGTGTCGACCGGGGTGAACTCCTGGTGGGGGTGCTTGCGGCCGCCCTGCGGCGGCACGTTGGCGACGGTGCCCTCCAGAATCTTGAGGAGCGCCTGCTGGACGCCCTCCCCCGAGACATCGCGCGTAATGGACGGATTCTCGTCCTTCCGGCAGATCTTGTCGATTTCATCAATGTAAATGATGCCCTGCTGGCACCGCTGGACGTCACCGTCGGCGGCTTGCAGCAGCTTGAGAATGATGTTCTCGACGTCCTCGCCAACGTAACCCGCCTCGGTCAGGGTGGTCGCGTCCACGATCGCGAAGGGCACATCCAGAATTCGGGCCAGAGTCTGGGCGAGCAGCGTTTTGCCGGTTCCGGTTGGGCCGATGAGCAGGATGTTGGACTTCTGCAACTCCACGTCGCCCGAGCGCAGCTTGTTCATATGGATGCGCTTGCAGTGGTTGTACACGGCGACCGCGAGCTTTTTCTTGGTCCCCTCCTGGCCGATGACGTACTGATCCAGGTACTCCTTCACTTCCAGCGGCTTCGGCAGACGGCTGGGGGGAGAGGAGGGATGATCGGCTTTGTCGTCTTCCAGGATCGAGTTGCAAACGGCAATGCACTCGTCACAGATGTACGCTCTGGGGTAATCGCTGGGGGAGGAGATCAGCTTACCGACGACGTCCTGGCTCTTGTGGCAAAACGAACAGCGCAGCGTGTCATCAGACCCGGTACGTTTCACACGTTTTTCTCCTGGACTTTCGCCCCCATAGGACCAATCGGGAATGCGCCCCTGGTTCCCATCTTACCCCGAATGCACCGCCCTTATTATCTCTAAGTGCCGAAAGCGAAGTCAAAAAAGTCTTTTGCCCGCTCCGGCGCGGCTGCAACTCTGCGTTTCGTAGGAAGTTCCCCCTAGCCGGCGGAGCAGAGATCAATGCCGGTCGATGATCGCGTCGACGATGCCGTACTCCCGCGCCTCGCGCGCGCCCATGATGTAGTCGCGGTCCACGTCCTTCGAGACCTTTTCGATCGACTGGCCCGTATGTTTGGCGAGAATCGTGTTGGTAATCTCGCGCATCCGAAGGATTTCCCGGGCGTAGATGTCGATATCGGCGGCCTGTCCGGACAACCCGCCCATGGAAGGCTGGTGGATCAGGACGCGGGAGTTGGGAAGGACGAACCGCTTGCCCTTGGCGCCGGCCGCCAGCAGGAGCGCCGCCATGGACGCGGCCTGCCCGATGCAGATGGTACTCACGTCCGGGCGGATGAACTGCATGGTGTCGTAAATGGCCATTCCAGCCGTGATCGAGCCGCCCGGGGAGTTGATATAGAGAAAGACATCCTTCTCCGGCGCCTCCGCCTCCAGGAACAACAGTTGCGCCGTCACCAGGTTGGCGACGTGATCTTCAATCGGCGTTCCGATGAAAATGATGTTGTCTTTGAGCAGGCGCGAGTAGATGTCGTAGGCGCGCTCGCCGCGAGACGTCTGCTCCACCACCATGGGTACCAAGGCCATCAGATCCCTTCTCCTAGAATTGGATTCAGCACGCGGCCGAAACGCTTCACCGGGACACCCCGCCTGTTCGGCTAGGACCCCTGGGCCACCTTGCGCGCCCGCTCGAACAGAAAACTGAGCGTCTTGTGTGTCTGGATCTGGGACGCGATCCTCCCCAGGGTTCCGTCCTTCTGGAAGCGCATTTTTAGCGCGGCCACGGGCTCCCGGAACCGGCGCGCGAGGCGGTCCATTTCACGGTCGACGTCGTCCATGGTGGGCTCGATCGACTCGCGCTCGGAAATCTTCGAGAGAATGAGCGAGGCCTTGACCTCCCGGATCGCCTTTTCGCGATGCGCCGCCTTCACCTGCTCCCAGTCGGGTTTGAGCTTGTTGAGATCGTGACCGGCCGCGGCCATCTCGCGCAGCATCTGCTCGACCCGTATCTTGATCTGGCGCTCCACAAACACTTCGGGCAGCGGGAAGTCATGCGCGTCGACGAGCTTTTCGACGATGGCGTTCTTCGCCTGTTCCTGGGCCTGCATTTGCCGGCCGGCGTGGATGTCCCTTCGTACCTGCTCGTGCAGTTCCTCGAGCGACTGGAAGTCCCCCACGTCTTTGGCGAACTCGTCGTTCAATTCCGGAACCTCCTTGCGGCGGATGCCTTTCACGGTCGCTTCGAAACGCACCGTCCTGCCCGCCAGCGAGGCTTTGCCGAAATCCTCGGGGTAGGTGACATCGAATTCTTTGGTCTCGCCCGGCGACATGCCGCGGAGGTTTTCGGTGAAGCCGGCAATCGTATCTTCGCCGGCCACCTGCAGCATCAACTCGTCCTGCTGGACCGGTTCATCCACGCCGCTAACGCTCTTCATGGACAGCACGGCGACATCGCCGTCCTCCAACGGGCGAGGATCGACGTTGACGTACTCGGCGTGTTCCCGCCGCAACTCCTCGAGTTTCTGATCGATGTCCGTCTCGGTCACCTCCGGATCGTCGTACGGGATTTCAACGCCGGTGTACTCGCCCAGGTCAAACTCGGGGGTGACCTCGAACTCGGCTGTGAACTCGATCGGTTCGCCTTCCTCGAACTTCACCTTCGTCACGGAGGGGGTGTCGGCGAGTTTGAGGTTCTCCTCCTCCACGCGCTGGTTGAGAAACCTCGGCAGAAGGTTTTCCAGCACTTTCTGGCGGACGTCGCTGGCGAACTGCCGGCGGACCAGAGCGGCGGGAACCTTTCCAGGCCGGAACCCAGGCAGTTTGGCGCGCTTTTGCAGTTCCGCCACGACCCGTTCGGTCTCTCGATTCGTTTCCTCGACGGGCACGACAATATCGAGCGAGTGTTTGCAGCCTTCTATCAAAGCCAACGGAATGTCACCTCAGGGAATCTGTCACGACGGCGAGGCGGGGGAAGCGCCGCGCGCGCCGGGCTAACCACCCGGCTGAATCTTCATGATAGCAGCGGTCTAGCGCTTCGGGACGAACTTCTGGACCCGCCAGTTCCGGATCTCGGCCACGTACAGGGCCCCTTCCGAATCGACGGCGATGTGGTGGGCGAAATCGAATTTGCCCGGGATCTTGCCGTGTGCGCCCAATACGCCCAGAATCTGGCCATCCAGGTTGAGCTTGACCACGCGGTCGTTCAACCCATCGGCCATGTAGATGGCGTTGTCGCGGGCCGAGTAGGCCAGACCCCAAGGCTGGCCGGCATCGGTCCACTTGCTCAGGTACCTGCCCTGGGCATCGAAGATCTGAACTCGCGAGTTGGACCGGTCGGCGACGTACACGCGCCCGGCCGCGTCGAGGCACACGTCGTGGACCAGGTTGAACTCGCCATCGCCCGTGCCCGGTTTGCCCCAGTGCCGGAGGTACACGCCGTCCCGCGAGTACATGACCACGCGGGTGTTCTTGTAGCCGTCGGAGACGAAGAAGTCGCCGGCGGCGGTAAACGAGATCCCCGTCGGCTCGTTGAAGCCTTCCTTGGCGTCGTTGTCTCCCGGCCGCATGCCACCCAAAAGCATGAGCAACCGGCCCGCGGGGTTGAACTTCAGCACCTGATGGCCTTTGACGTCGACGGCCCAAATGTTGCCCTCCGGGTCGACCTTGATTCCGTGGGAGGAGACAATCTGAGACTCCTTGAACTCCTGGAGGAAGTTGCCGTTCTTGTCGAATTGAACAATCGGATGGGCGCCGCGATTGAAGACCCAGACGTTATCGTCCTTGTCGACCGCGACGCCCGAGGTCTGGCCAAAGTTCCAGCCCTTGGGGAGCTTCGCCCAATTCGGCACGACGTCCATTCCCAGGGGTGGTCCGGATTTGAGCATCTGGCCCTGCGCGGAGAGGGCCAGCAGCGAAAACACGGTCAACGACCGGAGGCGTCGGTTCATGGGAACGAGGGTAGGTCCGGCGGGCGGGTGATGTCAAGCCGCGCGACAGGGGCAGCTGCGACATTTTGCCGCGTTTACGAACCCTCCCCCTGGTGTGATAGACTTGCTCACCGATTTGCTCCGGCCATCGCCGGGGAGCCACCAATCGACACTTAAGGAGCAATAGCCATCGTGATTCAGACTTTGAAATCGTCTGCCGCCGTGCTGATGGGCCTCGCCCTCGTCGCGACCGGCGCGTACGCCGCCGACCGTCCCTACGAAGAAACCATGAAGGAAGTGGGCGCGGCCTGCGGCAGCCTGAAGAAGAACCTCGACGCCAAGTCGAATGATGCGGCGGGCGCCGATGCCGCCAAACTGCAAAAGCTCTACAAGGAGCTCCAGAAATTCTGGGCCAAGAAGAAAATGGATGAGCCCACCCAGTTGTCCAAGGATGGCGCGACGGCGGCCAAGAACATCGCCAAGGCCTCCAAGTCTGGTGACGCCGCTGCGATGTCCACGGGCTTCCAGGGCTTGCTGGCGACCTGCAAGGGCTGCCATTCGAAGTACCGCGAAAAAGGGCCTGACGGCAAGTGGAAGATCAAAGCTTGAAGTGATTTCGAAGTTCGGATCGACGAACGGGGCCGCCAGGCGGCCCCGTTTTTGCGTTTATGCGATCCGGTATTTGTCGATCGCCGCCTCGTCGAGCGAAACCCCCAGCCCTGGTTTGGACGGCAGCGTGTATTCGCCGTTCCGCACCAGGAAGGGCTCGCGCATGCAGTCGTCCTCCAGGACGTGGGTCACGCTAATCGAGTATTGAAGCGACGGCCACGCCGCGGCCTGATGCGCTTGAAACACCTGCGCGATGCCGTTGTCGATGGAGTGTTCGATCCAAATCGGCTTCCGTTCGGACTGCGCTGACTCGGCCAGCCCCTTCAGATACGCTCCCAGCTTGGGTGCTCCCGAGATCCACGCGTCCAGCAAACCCTCGCGAGTCCACTGGTTCACGTCAATGCCATCCACATGTTCGGCCACCGGGAGCGCCATCTTGCCCTTCAGTTGCCGGTACCCTTCGACGTTGGCCCGGGCGATCGGGCTCTCCACCGCGAGGTAGTTTGAAAACCCGGCGAGTTTTCTGGTCAGATCGAGGGTGCGCTCCACCGTGGCCCAGGTGCTGTTGGCGTCCACCCAGATCTTGAAGTCCTTGGGGACTACGGCGCACATGGCCGCGGCCTGTTCTACGGCATCCTCCCACGGGCGCGCCTTCACCTTATGGACCTTGTACCCGCGTTCGACGGCCAGTTTCGCTTCGGCGGCCATCACCGGCGGCGGGAAGCATTGGCTCCACCAGGTCGGGATGATCGACCGTTTCGGCTGTTCGCTGAACAACCGGGCCACGGGTTTTCCGGCCGCCTTGCCCAGCAGGTCGTAGACCGCGATGAGGATGCTGCGGATCGAGTCATCGAGCACGTAGTCCCACGGCGACCGGCCGACCATACCGTCGAGAATCGCCCGCGCCTTGGCCGCTTCCATCTTGGCTTCACCGATGCCCACCAGGCCGTCGCCGGTCGAGAGCTTCACAAAGTGCACGACGAAGTCGTTCTGGTCGCGCTTCTGGTTCTTCCAACTGGAGATCCAGGCCTCGCGGACCCGCTCGGCGAACGGTATCTTCACCGTCGCGATCTCGTAGCGGCTGATGCGCGACCGGCCGGGAGCGGCGCGCAGCGCGCAGGCCAGGGCCGGCGCCATCGACACCCGCCTCAGCAGTTCTCTTCGGTCCATGCCGCTATTGTGTCAGCACCCCACGAATCGCGCCAACTCCCGATCCTTGCGGACGCGATCGATGGGGAAGATCTGGTTGTGGAACACGAGAAAGATTCCAGGCGAAAGCAAGCGGGCAGCCAGCAGGCTCTCGGTCACGTTCTGCAGCCCGTCGGATCCCTCGAAGCCGAGCGGGGTCATGGCGCCCGTCATCACCACCGGCTTCGAGATCACGGCAAGCTTGTCCAGGAGAAATCGCCCGGTGGTGACGAGGGTATCGGTGCCATGGGTAATCAGGATCGCGTCGGCGAGGGGAAGCCGGCTTTCGACCGACTCCAGGATCAGGCGCCGGTGCTCGCCGGTCATGTCGAGGCTGTCGATGTTCATCAGGGGATGGACGTCCACGGCCATGTCCGGAAGCCGCAATTGGCGCAGATACCGGTCCAGCTTGGACTGGGCGTTGTGCAGTTCACCAGTCTGTTCGTGGTAGACCTTTTCGAGCGTCCCGCCGGTGGAGATAAGATGAACCCGAAACACGCTCTCCATTGTCGCCTGCTATCATCCCTGAAAGCGCGCGCACTCGATTGGACAATCTCACACACACGTTGACCGGGCTGTTGCTGAGCCGTGCGGGCTTCCATCGTCTTTCGCCGCGGGCGGCCTGGATCGCGATGCTGGGCGCCAACGCGCCGGACCTCGACATCATCGCGGGGATGTGGGGGCCGGCCGCCTATCTGGACCATCACCGTCACTTCACCCACTCGCTGGCGGCCTCGCCTCTGATCGCCGCGTTGCCGCTGTTGCCGTTCTTTCGCTCCGCCGGCTGGCGAGAATTCCTGGTGTCCCTGGCGGCCGTTTTGTCTCACGTCCTGATGGATTACACCAACGTGTACGGCATTCGGCTGGGCTGGCCCTTTACGGATCGATGGATGCGGCTCGACACGACGCCCGTCGTCGACGTGTGGATCCTGTCGCTGTACGCGCTGGCCCTGGCCGCCCCCGCGCTGTCCGGCCTGGTGGGATCGGAGATCGGCGAGTCCCGCCGCCGTCGAGCAGGCGGGACGGGTTGGGCGGTGTTCGCCCTGGCGGTGATGCTCGCGTACCAGGGAGGGCGGGTCCTCGCTCATGAGCGGGCGCTGGCGATGGTGGAGCCCTATTCCTACGACGGGGAGGTCCCCCAAACCATTGCCGCCCTTCCGAACCCATTTTCGCCGCTGCGATGGAGAGCGGTGGTGCGGCTGCCGGACCGCTACCGCGTCCTGGACGTCCACATCCTGTTTCCACTGGACCCGTCGAGCGGAGAGACCTACTTCACGGCGGAACCCACTCCGCCGCTGCGGGCGGCCGAGGCGACGCCCGCGTTTCAGGCCTTTCTTCGCTTCAACCAGTTTCCGCTGTGGCAGACCACTCCGGCGCCCGAGGAAGGCACGGAAGTCCGCCTTTTCGATCTCCGTTTCGGTACGCCGCGCGCGCCGGGTTTTCAGGCGGGGGCCCTGGTCGATGCCGGCCTGCGCGTCCGCGAATCGTCTTTTTCGTTCGGAATTCCACGAATTCGCTGAAACACCTTGCGCCGGGCGCCGGGATTGATTGAAACTGTTCCGAGGAGGAGGCTCTATGGCCGAACAACAGCAGAACTTCGCGAATCACGCCAGGTACGACCCCCCGTTTCATTTCTTTGGGACCATGATCATTCTGGCAAACATTCCCATCACGATTTGGTTTGCCTGGAAGGACCCGAGTTTTCCAACGATCTGGGCGGTAATGATCTCCCTCGCATTGACGGTGATCAACTTTCGCCTCCGGCAGTACCCGTTGAAGGTGCAGGATCGGGTGATCCGGCTGGAAGAGCGGTTGCGGCTGATGCGCCTGTGGCCGGAGTCGATGCATTCCAAAATCGGCGATCTGACGGAATCACAACTGATTGGTTTGCGGTTTGCCTCTGACGGCGAAGCGCCCGAGTTGGCCAAGAAGGCGTTGTCGGACAAGATGGACATTAAGGCAATCAAGATAGCCGTCAAGACATGGCGGCCTGACTACTTTCGGGTTTGACAGGGAGTTGGCGGGGCTGGCGTTCGCCGGCCCCTTTTAGGAATTGCTCGAAGCCGCGGCGCGCTGCCCGAAATCGCCAGCCAGAAACTGCAGGATGCGGGCCATTTCCCGGAGCGCCGCGCGGGATTGGCTAGGCAGAGCCGTCCGGCAGACCGAAAACCACCACCGCATCAGCCGGTAATCCAGCATCAAAATCCGCCGGTCCAGACCCTCGGCGCCCCCCAGGGGACGCAGCAGATCGGTCAAGGTCCGGTAGTCGTCCTCGAGCATGTCCTGCAGGCGTTCGAGGGAGGTGGTCCTCATGTTGGAGTCCAGACTTCGTTCGACCGAGGCGAAATTCAGCCGGATGGTGGCAGCCACATCGGCCGCACGGCCGGCATCCAGGCGCGAATGGAGAACCAGCAGGCAGGCGTAGCGGAACCAATAGACGAACAACAGGGGCGCTACGAACAGGATGATCAGGCTCAATAACGCTCTCGCAGTGGTGTCGATGTCGAACGTAACCGTTCTCCGTTCTTTCTACCGATTACGATTTTAACCGAGGCTTTCCTTTGAGAAACTGAGAAAAACGGAGCTGGAGTTCCAAAAAACACCTTAGATAGGGCCGCCCCCGGTCTAGTACCTGCGTTGCTAGGTTGTTGGTACCAAACGGCTAGCACAGTCGTAACAAACGGGTTGCTAGGGGATTCTGCCTTGCTCGCAGTTTGGGACCTCAGTACTTTCGGAAACCGAGTACTGTCTCAGGGGTTCGCGCTGGCTGCGGTCATTCCCAAATCTCGTCCGCAACCCGCTCATTTTTCTTCTGTTAGACCGCGGCGGGCGCCGCCAGGTAGGGTTTGACATATCGGTCCAGAATGCTCCGCACCGCCGTCCGTCCGGCTTCGTCGATCGCGGTTACGTAAGGGGCTCCGGTAGCTCTCTCACAAATCCCTAAGTACCGTAGTGCTTCATCAAAGGCCCCCCAGATTGAGCCTTGGCGGAACAATTGCCAGGTTTCGATCAGATCCCGCTGGAGTTTGCGGGCGGACTCCAGGTCCCGGCGCTGCCAGGCGTCCCAGAGCGCGACCGCCATATGCGGGCACAGGTTGTGCAGTCCGCCCACGCATCCGTGACAGCCGGCCTGGAGCGCGGCGAGCATGAGGAACTCGCTGCCGGTGAAGACGAAGAAGTCGTCCCGGCCGGAGGTGACGTGGAGGACATCCTGGAGCTTGGTCATGCGCTCGTCGCTGACTTTGATGCCGGCCAAGGTAGGGATCCGGCGCGCGAGTTCGGCGATGGTCTCGGGTTCCAAGCCGTTCTTGGTCAGTCCGGGATTGTCGTACAGCACCAGCGGGATGTCCACCGCCGCGGCAATCTCGGAAAAGTAGGCGATCAGGTGCTCCTGCGTGGCGAAGAAGAAGAACGGGGGAAGAGCGCACAAGGCATCCACGCCTTCGGCCGCGATGCGTTTGGCCATGCGGACGGCGCGGGAGGTGCTGGTCTCGCCTAGACCCGCCAGCACCGGCACGCGGCCGTTCACCTCGGAGACCGTGGTCGCGATCGAATGGATCTGCTCGTCGCCGGTGAGAAAAGCGAAACCGCCCATGGAGCCGTTGGAGAAAATCCCGTGAACACCGCCGCTGAGCAGATACTGAACCAGGCGGCGCAAGCCGGCTTCATCGACGCGATCGCCTTCGGCGAGGGGTGTGCCGATCGCGGGCACGATTCCAGAAAGACGCATGGCGCGATTATGACGTACCTGTCGACAGAAGTGCAATATGCTAGGAGAATGACCGCCACCCTCGGTGAAGGCCGCACGCCCCTGGTCTGCAGTATCCGTCTTGCCCGCGAGATCGGAATCCGGCGGCTTTTCTTCAAGCTCGAGAGCACCAATCCCTCCGGTTCGTACAAAGACCGGTTCATTGCCGCCGAGGTCACGCGCATCCTCGCCTCGGGGGCGCGAGCTTGCGTGGCGACCTCCAGCGGCAACACAGGTTCGGCGCTGGCGGCCTATTGCGCGCGTTACGACATTCGCTGCGCCATTCTGGTGAACGAAGTCGCGCCCGACGGCAAGCTGATGCAGATGAAAGCGCACGGCGCCCAGGTGATCCGTGTGCGCGGATTCGGCTCCGATTCGGGCGTAACCAAAACGGTGTTTGACACCCTTGCCGATCTGGCAAAGGCGGAGAACGTGCCGCTGGTGGTGTCGGCGTATCGCCATTGTCCGGTGGGAATGGCGGGTGTCGAGTCCCTGGGACGGGAGTTGCTCGAACAGGCTGGCCCGGAACGCCATCACGTTTTTGTGCCGATGGGGGGCGGCGGGTTGTACACGGCGACCTGCCGCGGAGTTGCCTCCGCTGGCTGGCCGGTCCACATCGTGCAGCCGGCGGGTTGCCTGACCGCCGTAGCCGCCTGGCAGCGCGGAGACAGCCACATCATTCCCGTGGAGAGCACTACCCGCATCAGCGGCTTGTCGGTGCCCTTCGACATCGACGCGTCCCTCGCCCTCGAGCACCTGCGGGGGCGCGGAGGCTTCGGACTCGGCGTCGAGGACGACGAGGTGATGGAATCGCAGCGAATGATGTTGTCGCTCGAAGGAATCTTCTCGGAACCGGCGGGCGCCACGGCGCTGGCCGGCCTACGGAAGGCCCTCCGCGAAGGGCGGCTTTCGGGCGAAGATTCGGCTATCTGCCTCGTCACCGGCACCGGATTCAAGGATCCCGACTCCATCGCCGCGGCGGCGGGCAAGCAGGATATCCTGATCGGTCCCGATGACGTTCGCGGTTACCTGCGAACCAACGTCCTCTAAAGAGTCTCGCTGCCCAGGATCCAACGGTCCGCGGGCTTAAGAGACCTTCGCGTTCGGCTTCACGCAGGGCTTAACAATTCTTAAAGGTTCGAACGGCGTGACGCCGGGTTTAACAGAAGGGGTGATGTGTGTGACGTCATTCCCCGTTCTATGTCGCGCAGACTCCTGCTCATCGATGACGACCTGGAACTGGCCGGGCTCATGAGGGACTTCTTCAAGGAGCATGGTTTCGAACTGGAGGCATGCTACGACGGCGCTACCGGCCTCCGCCGTATTCAAGAGGCTGTATTCACACTCGTATTGCTGGATGTGATGCTGCCGAGCCGGAACGGATTCAGCATTCTCGAGGAATTGCGGAGAGAGAACAACGTACCCGTACTCATGCTGACAGGGATGGCTGACCGAGCCAGCCGGATTGCCGGACTGGACGGCGGCGCGGACGACTACCTGCCGAAACCGTTCGATCCCCTCGAGTTGCTGGCTCGGGTGAACGCAATCCTTCGCCGGGCGCGTCCGGACACGCGGCGATCGGAAGGTTCCCTGGAAATCATGGGAATTCGGCTAAGTCCGGGAGCTAGGAGTGTCATGAAACAGGGAGATCCGGTCACGGTGACCACCGCCGAATTCGAGATCCTGGAAACCCTGATGCGAAACGCCGGACGAGTGGTCACCCGCGATGAGATCACGAGGTGTCTGTATCAACGGGACTCCACTCCGTTCGACCGGTGGATCGACGTTCACATCAGCCGGCTACGCAAGAAACTGGAGAGCGGCAGGATATTGATCAAGACCGTGCGGGGGATCGGGTATCAGTTCTGCGCCGGTAAGGATGCCCGAGGATGAGGTCGCTCTCGTTCAAAATCGTGGCGTGGTTCGCCGTCCTGCTCTTGGTCTCGTTCGTGGCATCTCTTGCGGTAACCGCGATTGTGGCAACGAGGGACGGGCGGCACGACCGCCTGATGAATTCGCTGCTCCGGCTGCAGGCGGACGGCGCCGCGGCAGCATTCGAATCGGGAGACAAGGCTGCTCTTACCGGATATCTAAAGAAGCTCGATGAAGGGTTCCCTGGGAGACATTCCCTGACGGAGGCAACGGGTCTTGATGTCCTCAGCGGTGCGGCACATCGGCTCGGCGAGGTGCGAACAACTCCGTTGCTTCCCCCGTTCCTGATGAGCGGAGGCGGTTTCACCCTTCAAGCCCCGAGTTCCAATGGCCGTTACTTTCTGGTGGTCGAGGCCAACGGCGATGGTTTCGACAGGCCGAATATCTTCCCTTACCTCTTCACGATCGTGGCCGTGGTTCTGTTGACGTGTTACGCGCTGGCGCTGAGCATCGTGCGTCCGCTGATCGAACTGCGCCAAACGATGTCCCGTTTGGGCGGCGGCGATCTCTCGGCCCGGACCCGGTCGACCCGGCGCGACGAATTCGGCGACGTCGGCCGCGCGTTCGACGCGATGGCGGATCGGCTTCAGACACTGCTTGACGCGGAACGGCGGCTTCTACAGGACATATCGCACGAGCTCAACTCGCCGCTCGCGCGTCTGACATTCGCAGTTGAACTAGCGCGTACCGCTCCCGACCGGAACGCGGCGTTGGACCGCGCGAAGAAGGAGGCCCTTCGAATCTCGGAGATGGCGCAGGAGCTGATGCAGATTACGAGAGTCGAGGGGGATTCGGATGCCCGCTCCACGGAGGAGGTCCGCGTGACAGAGATGCTCAACGGCATCTCGGAAGATTGCATGATCGAAGCGGACGCAAAGCACTGCCGCGTGCTTTGCGAAATCGAAGATGAATTGACCGTCCAAGGGGATCCCGTGCTCCTTCGGAGAGGAATCGAAAACGTGGTCCGGAACGCGGTGAAGTATGCGCCGGACGAGACCGAGGTTGAACTGAAGGCCCGGTGCATCAACGGTTCCGCGGAAATCAGTGTTCGCGATTTCGGTCCTGGCGTCCCCGCGCAGAGTCTCGGTGACATCTTCCGGCCCTTCTTCAGGGTGGACTACGATCGTTCGCGATCGAGCGGCGGCGTTGGGCTCGGGCTCGCTATTGCGCAACGGGTCGTGCACCTGCATTGCGGCCAGATTGAAGCCGAAAACGCCCACCCTGGTCTTCGTGTCGCGATACGAATGCCAGCAGCACTTAATAAATCTTAACGGCAGTGACGATGCCCGGCACCGTCTACTCAGCAAAGGTGGAGCAACTGTGAAGATCCTGCTCGTTTTGGCAGTCCTGGCGTCTACGTGCTGTCAGGCTGTTGCCCAAATTCCCCCCGCCGGGAAGTTCGTGGGCACCATTCGGGAATTCAGCGCCGCAACGGCTGAAATCCTGATCCAAGCGGACGGGGCCGAGGCGGCCCGGGTGAAGGTCGCGCCGCAAACGCAAGTGCAGCGTGTCGCACCGGGCGACAGGGACTTGAGAAAGGCGGTCACAATCTCCGCGACAGGGCTGGCGATTGGAGATCGCGTCTACGTCGCGGTCATTCCAGGCGGCAACGAAGCACGGCGCATTGTCGTGATGCCCGCGTCCGAGATCGCGAAAAAGCGGGAGGTGGAGCGGCAGGATTGGATGGCACGAGGCGCGGCGGGCATCGTCTCGGCGAAGACATTGGATTCGATCACCCTGCGTACACCGTCCCTTGCGGGCGAGCGTACCACGCTGGTCCGGACCGGCCCCAACACGCCTTTCAGACGGTATGCTCCGGACTCCGTCAGATTCGCGGACGCCAAGCCCAGCAGCATCGCCGAGGTATCGCCCGGAGACCAGATGATGGCACGGGGAATAAAAAGCGCAGACGGACAAACCCTAAGCGCGGAGGAGATTGTCTTCGGGACTTTCCAAACATACGCCGGATCGATCACCGGCGTGGACGGCGAAGCGCAGGAGATCACGATTTCGGAGATGGGCAGCAAGCGTCGCCTCACGATCCACCTCGCCGCGGATTCTCAGATCAGGAAGCTGCCCGACTTTGGCGGACTGATGGGCGGAGGCATGGCGCCGCCCGGACCGATGGCGGGGGGCCCTCCGGGAGGCGGCAGGCCCGACTTGCCGCAAATGCTCGAGCGCATGCCCCCCGCCTCCCTCGAAGATCTGAAGCCGGGCGGGACGATCGTGGTATCGAGCACGAAGGGCAAGGCCGAAGGAAGAGTGACCGCCATTATGCTGCTTGCGAACGCGGACATGCTGATTCAAATGGCTGCAATGCGAACCGGCCAGGGGCGCCGGCCTGAACGCGGGGGGAGCCCCGGAATGGGAGCCGACATGGGCGGGTTGGCAGGACTTGGACTCGATCTGACGGGAATGATTCCGTGACCCACCGGCACCTTATCGCAGTCGCCATCGGTTTGCCGGCGGCCGCCCTGTTTGCGCAAACGGCTCGCCAGGCCAGCCTGAGCGGTGCGATCACAGACCCATCCGGCGCGAGTGTTCCTCGAGCCCTGGTCCAGTTGAAGGGGCCGGGCGGCGAACGCCGGGCCCGCACCGACGTTTCCGGCCGCTACTCATTCGCTGCCCTCGAGCCGGGAACCTACCTCGTACGGGTGATGGCCAAGGGCTTCACACTGGCCCGGCGAAGCGATTTGGTGGTTTCCGGGCCGACCGTGCTCGACGTTCAGCTCACTATCGAAGCGACGTCGCAGGTGGTGAACGTCGAGGACGAGGCGAACCGTCTTAGTACCGATGCGCAATCGAACGCGACGGCGCTCGTCCTACGCGAGAAGGAACTGGCTGCTCTCTCTGACGACCCGGACGAATTGAGCCAACAACTCCAGGCTATGGCGGGACCGGCGGCGGGACCCAACGGCGGGCAGATCTACGTGGATGGTTTCACGGGAGGGCAGATGCCGCCGAAGTCATCCATCCGCGAGGTCCGGATCAATTCCAATCCGTACTCGCCCGAATACGACAGGCCGGGGTTTGGCCGGATCGAGATCCTCACCAGGCCGGGAAGCGATTCGATTCGCGGTCAGGCCTTCCTCCAATACAACAAAGAAGCCCTGAACTCGCGCAGTCCACTACTTACCCAATCGAAGCGCCCGCCCTATCAGCAGAAGTTCTTCGGCTTCAATTTGAGCGGCCCGATCAAGAAATCCAAAGCGTCGTTCGGCGTGGATCTCGAGCGCCGCAACATTACCGAGAATGCGTTCGTATACGCCACGACTCTGGACGACAATTTGAACCCGCAGTCAATCAACCAGGGTGTGGTCACGCCCCAGGTCAGGACGAGTTTCAGCCCGCGCTTGGACTACGCCATCAACAGCGCCCACACGCTGACGATGCGATATCAGGGGACTCGGGTGAATCTGGAGAAGGAAGGCATCGGAAGTTTCAGCCTGCCATCGCGGACATACGACCAGCACGAACGCGAGGACACGATCCAGGCCACCGAGACAGCGATTCTCGGCCCGAAGATGATTAATGAGACTCGTGCCCAGTTCCTGCGCACAGTGACCTCCCTCAACGGCGACAATTCCGTGCCCGCCGTGACAGTGCAAGGCGCGTTTGAAGGTGGCGGAGCACAGGTGGGCCGCTCCGGTATGGTGGTCAGCCGGCTCGAGATGACGAACCTGACGACGGTGACAGCGGGCGCCCACATCGTGAAGTGGGGCGCACGGGTGCGGCACTCTTTCACCGATGACACCTCACTCAACAACTTCGGCGGCACGTTTACGTTTTTCGGTGGGACCGGGCCGCGGCTCGACCCGTCCAATCAGCCGATCGAAGGCACTTCGATCGAACTTTCGGCGCTCGAACGGTACCGCCGGACCCTCCTGTTCCAGGGGCTCGGGTACACAGGGGCCAACATACGCGCACTCGGCGGCGGCGCCTCGCAGTTCACACTGAGCGCGGGGACGCCGACAACTTCTCTCAATCAGTTCGACATCGGACTGTTCGCTAACGATGACTGGAAGGTCCGCCCGAATTTCACCGTGAGCTACGGGCTCCGCTATGAAGCCCAAACCAATCTGGGCGACTTGGCGAACGTCTCGCCCCGGATCGGAGTCGCGTGGGGGATCGATGGGGGGCGGGGAAGGCAGACCCGGACAGTGCTGCGCGCCGGAGCCGGCGTGTTCTACAGCCGCCTCCAGGAATCAGCGACCCTCGAAACGCTGCGGTATGACGGCTCCACCCAGCAGTCCTATATCGTGTTCAATCCGGATTTCTATCCGGCAATCCCGAGCGTCTCCACACTTGCCTCCAGCCTTCAACCCCAGCGGCTTTACGGCATCAACACAGCGTATGCCGCTCCCCGCACGTACCAAGCCAGCGTAAGCCTCGAGCGGCAGATCAGCAGGTCGTTTCGGATGAGCGCGCAGTACATCAACAGCCGGGGAGCGCACCTGTCGCGCACCGTGAATGTGAACGCGCCGGTGAACGGGGTTTACCCCTACGGCGACCAACAACTGCGACTCGATACCCAGAGCACCGGCTTCAGCCGGACCAACCAATTGATCGTCGCGCCCAACGTGAATTTCAAGAAAGTATTCCTGTTCGGCTTTTATGCGTTATCGTACGGGAAATCGGACGCGGAAGGAACGGCGGCCGACCCCAATAACCTTCGGGCGGAATGGGGCCCGTCGTCGTTCGCCGATGTGCGGCACCGGGTGCTGCTTGGCTCCAGTTTTCCTCTCCCGGCGAGATTCACCATCAGCCCATTCTTCGTGGTCAGCAGCGGCTCGCCCTACAACATCACCACCGGCGCCGATTCCAACGGCGATGGCTTCACCGCGGAGCGGCCCGCTTTACGCACCGGGGTGGGAGAGGCGCAGTGCGCCGGCGGGGGACTGGTCTACAAGGCCGGTTTCGGGTGCTTCGATCTGAGTGGGGCCGCCGGAGCCGCGATCAGCCGGAACTACGGCCGCGGACCCGCCAATGTAACGCTGAACCTCAGGTTCGCTCGCACATGGGCATTCGGAAATCGCGGCGAATCGGGTCCCGCCGAAGGCGGACCGCCCCCAGGAATGGGTGGAGTCCGCGGCGGCGGTCCTCCTCCCGGCGGAGGAATGGGTGGACCCGGCGGTGGCGGTCCTCCGCGAGGAATGTTCGGCGCCGCGAGCGGGAAGAAATACAACATCACGCTCAGCCTGTCGGCCCGCAACGTTTTGAATCATCCGAACTACTCGGCGCCAAGTGGAGACCTTTCATCTCCGTTCTTTGGTGAGTACCGAAGCCTGGCTGGCTTTGGTCCGTTTGCCGGGAATACGACCTACAACCGAAAACTTGATGTGCAAATGCGATTTACCTTTTGAGGAGCGCCGGGATCGATCAAGCTGTTTCCGCTTGCGAGACTGAGCATGCAGACAAATGGAAGATAACCGGTGAGATGGCGTGCTTCACCAGCATGGAAACAGAAAAGTGGGGTCGGCGAGAGAAGAAATCGCCGAAGATGCGAAGCCTCGGGTAATGAGATGGAAGTCAAGAGTGGGATGGGCCATGTACCAGGTTGACTCGTAAGGTGCTGGTGGTTCCGTGCCGGTCCCCGGTTGAATCGATGACGGAAAGACGACACAGGAGCCTTCGCCGGCGGCCCGAAAGCTTCACGAGAGTGCGCCGGTGGGCGGAGATCCCTCGCCGGCTCATGCTTGCCTGGATGTTTGGTTGTTTCCCGCTCATGCGCACCGAAGCGGAAACGCAGGATCGAGAAGCCCGACGAGAGGAGTTGGGCGATGACGTCGACGAACCTGTTTTCGACTTAATCAAAGGAGTGACTCCTCCCAGAGCCGTTCGGACAAAGAAGCCGGAATACACAGATCGCTCCAGGCGCGCGGGAATACAGGGAACTATAGTGGTTCGCTTTATTGTTACGTCAACCGGATTACCTAAGCGAATTGTTGTTGTGGAAGGATTGGACACCGATTTGGATCGCGCCGCTGTCGCAGCTCTGAGAGAGTGGCGATTCGAACCCGCGACCAAGAAGGGGAAGCCAATAGCCGTGCACCTCTCGGTGCAATTTACATTTCGAGCGTTATGAAAAAACTGAATGTGTTCTGTCTGAGTGCCGCGATGCTCCTGTTTCCGCAAGCTCCGTGCCAGGCGCAGGGGGTGCGAACG
This sequence comes from uncultured Solibacteraceae bacterium, assembly GCA_964529305.1. Classification (GTDB taxonomy): domain Bacteria; phylum Acidobacteriota; class Terriglobia; order Bryobacterales; family Bryobacteraceae; genus CAZGUX01. The sequence continues at coordinate 34,936 of CAZGUX010000154.1, forward strand.
TACACGATTACGACGATCGCCGGAAACGGGACTGCCGG
>CAZGUX010000155.1:0-34729 GCA_964529305.1 uncultured Solibacteraceae bacterium
TTCGCCAGCCAGACAGCCGACAACCGCCATCTCCCGGCCAGGGCGAGGATCCGATGACGATTCCGCACGGCTGGCAATTCCTCGGTCACCCGCACCAGCAGGGAGTGCGATTGGTCGAAGGCGCTCGGTCCCTTCAAATCCTGTTGCACCAGAAACGGAGATTGGCTGAAGCCCTGCTGAGCGTCGTCGCCCGCCGCCATGTTCGTGTAGGCGCTGCCCGTGTCGATCGACTTGCTGAACCAATAGGACGTGTCCAGGCTCAAGCCTCGCGACAGAGGCCGGATCAGCGTAACGCGGGCTGCGTCGTAGTAGGCTCGCGACCCGTTCACCACGCGGCGATAGTCGAAGTAACGGGAGTCGGGCCGGCGCAGGTTGATCGTGTCCGTGGTCTGTGCGATCCCCGGCACGGGCACGGCGCGGTTCTCGTGCCACATCATGAACAGTTTGTGGCTCCGCGTGCCGACGTACCCGGCCTGCAGTTTCCAGTTCGGGCCGAGCGACGCCTCCCAGCTGGCATTGTAGTGATACGAGTAGGGAGTCTTCAAACCGGAAGGCACATCGAACAGGGTGGTTCGCGTCCCTGCGCCGACTTGGATGCCTCGCAGCGGATCCCGCAGGTCCGGCCCCTGTACCTCGATCTTCAGAAAGTCGGGCGGGTTCCAGCGCAGTTGCTGCAGGGTGGCGGCGAAGATCTCGCCGTAGTGCACCGCGCCCGCCGCGCGGACCACGCCCATCCGCCCTGGCAGCCGATACGCCAGGCCCACCCGCGGCGACCAATTGTTGCAGTCGCACTCGAACGGCACCCTGGTTTTTCCATTGACTTCCACGGGACCCCGCATCGGTTGAAACCGGACTCCGTACTGTAGCTTGAGGTTTGCGCGGGCCTGCCACTCCCCGCCGGCGAAGTAGTGTTGTTCCCAGTTGCGAAAGCCGCGGTCCATTTCGCCGATGCCGGTCGAGTACCGGCTGGGAATGCCCAACCGGAAGTTGGTGATGGCATCGCGCCCGAAATCGTTCCGGAAATACCAGTTGCCGCGATTGCTGGAGGCCTCCCGGCCGTTGAACTGTAATCGCGACAGCTCACCGCCGAAAACCCACCGCCGCGTGCCCGATTGGTGGCTGATCATCGCCGCCTGCCGGATCCGGTTCTGGACCCGGTCGATGGGGATGCTCGATCCCGGCCCCAATGTGGTATAGACAGTCCCGATCTGGACCTGCGGCCCGACCGCGTTTGGCTCGGCGGTGAGCTGCGAATGGACACGGTCGAAGCCCAGCGAGAACTCGCCCAGAGTTTGTGGGCGCCAGGCCCGATGCCAGGTCAACCGCCCGGTGTGCGAGCGGGTCCCGACATCCGGATTCTGGCCGGACACGAACTGAAAGGCTTCGACGGTCTGGCTGGTCCAGGCGTGCTGGAAAGCGAGGCGATCGCGCCTGCCGAGCGACTGGTCCATTCGGACCCTGGCGCTGTTCGTGTCGATCGACTGGCCCGCGTTCGTGTTCAGCGCCCGTTCATTGATGTCGGTTCGATTGGGCGCCGCCAGAGGATAGGCCGCAAACCAACCCTCCACGATCTGCCGGACGGCGGGATCCGTAGCCAGCGGCGTTCGCTCCGCCTCGGTCGGGATCAGGACGTTGCCATTCACGACTCCGCGGACCTTTTGTTGAGATCCCTCCACGGTGAACCAGGCGTTCTTCCAGGCACGCCCTCCGAAGGTCAATCCCTCGTTGTTCTCGCGCGCGGGCTGGACACTGCCTACCTGAAAGAAGGAGCGTGCGCTGAACACGCTATTGTTGTGACTCGCAAACAGGTTCCCGTGGAATTGCTTCGGCGCTCGCGGAGCCGCCGTCAGGTGGATCTGGCCGGCAGGCGCGTTTCCGAACTCGGCGCCGAAGTAGTTTCTGTGAGGCTGAAACTCATGGACCAGAGTCGCCGTGGTACCCAGGCGGACATTGAGTTCCTTCACCGCGTTGTTGTCGATGAGGTTGAACTGGACGTTCTCGTTGCGGCGGCTCTCGCCTGAGTCGGTGTTGGTCTTCCCCAGCAGGTTGAGATCGCTTCTTGTCTCGGACGAGGCAGCCGCGGGTTTCGCAGGTTCAGACGCGGGCGCTACCGGTTTGACGGCTTCGGTTTTGGCCCCTTCGCGCCCGTATGCGGAGGCGATCAGGATAAAGATACAGAGAAGTCGGCGCAAAGCAGCAACGTAACCGCATTGTAACAAAGCCTCAGTCGGCGGACTTGGCGGAAGGCGCGCGCCCGTCGACACCAGCCGCGACGCCCTTGCGCCGGGCCACCCAATCCTGCAGGTGATCGAAGTAGATGTAGACGACCGGCGTGAGATAGAGAGTCAAAACCTGGGAGACCATTAGTCCGCCCACCACGGCCAGGCCGAGAGGCCGGCGGGACTCGGCGCCCGCTCCCGCCCCGAGAGCAATTGGCAGCGAGCCCAGCAGCGCCGCCATCGTCGTCATCATGATCGGCCGGAACCGAAGCAGGCAGCCTTGATAGATCGCGTCCTCCGCGCTCTTGCCTTCGTTACGCTCGGCATCCAGCGCGAAGTCGATCATCATGATCGCGTTCTTCTTCACGATTCCGATCAACAGGATCAGACCGACGAAGGAGTACAAGTTCAGCTCAGAGCCGAAAGCCATCAGCGTGGCCAATGCGCCAAGGCCCGCCGAGGGAAGTCCGGACAGAATCGTGATCGGGTGGATGAAGCTTTCGTACAGCATCCCCAGCACGAGGTAAATCACCAGCACCGCGATTACCAGCAACAGGCCCAGATTCTTCATCGAGTCCTGAAATGCCTGCGCCGTGCCCTGGAAGCTGAGGCCCATCGTGCCGGGCAGTCCGAGGTCGCGCGCGGCCTGCTGAATCTGATCGACGCCCTCGCCGAGGGCCGCGCCCGGCTTCAGGTTGAACGAGATGTTGACCGCCGGAAGCTGGCCGGCGTGATTCACGGTCAGGGGCGCGAGGCCGGTCGCCAGTCGCGTCAGCGACTCGAGCGGAACCAGGTTCCCTGTGTTCGACCGCAAATACAGTTTCGTGAGCGCCTCGGGATCCCGCTGGTACTGCGGCAGAACCTCCAGAATCACGAAGTACTCGTTGGCCGCCGTGTTGATGGTGGCTACCTGACGGTTGCCGTATGCGCTGTAGAGCGCGTCGGCGATCGCCTCGGCCGAAACTCCGACGGATTGGGCTTTGTCGCGGTCGATCTCGACGTTGACGCGCGGGCTGGCCAGGCGCAGGTCGCTCACTACGTCCTGCGTGGCGGGCAATGCGCGCATTCGGGCCTCGAACTTGGGCGCCCACTCGTACAGAAGCTGGGTATCGGCATCCTGCAGGGTCACCATGTACAGAAAGCGGCCCTGCTGGCCGATGGTAATCAGCGGGGGCACCCGCAGAAACAACTGGACTCCCGGGACCTGGGCAGCCGCCACCCGGAGTTGCTGGATCACTTCGTTGGCGTGAGGACGCGTCCTGCGGTCAGTTAGCCGCAGAAACAGGAACCCCGAGTTCATGCCGGTCACGTCCCGAGAACTGCCGATGCCCGTGACGTACGTTTCCACGTACGGGTTGGCGCCGACCTTGTCGGCCACAGCTCGCTGGATCTTTGCCATCTGCTCGAACGAAGTGTCCTCGGCGGCTTCGGTGCCTCCGAAGATGCTGCCGATGTCCTCCGGTGGAATGAAGCCCTTCGGAATCACGACGAACAGCCAGGCCGAGAGCCCGGCCAGAACGATGTTCACCATCAGGGTAGAGAAGCGGTGCCGAAGGGCGAAGCGCAGCGTCCGATCGTAGGCGCGCAGCATGCCGCGGAACCCGCCTTCGAACCAATTGAACAACCAGCCGTGCTTCTTCTGTCCTTCGTGTTCGAGCATCCGGCTGGCCAGCATCGGTGTCAGCGTCAGCGAGATCACGCCCGACAGCAGAATCGCGATGGCAATGGTGACGGAGAACTCGCGCAAGAGGCGCCCGACAATTCCGCCCAGCAGCAACACCGGGATGAAGACTGCCACCAGCGAGATCGTCATCGAGATGATGGTGAACTCGATCTCACCCGCTCCCTCGATCGCCGCCTGCATCCGGGGCTTGCCCATCTCGCGGTGGCGGACGATGTTCTCCAGCATCACGATGGCATCGTCCACGACGAAGCCAACCGACAGCGTCATCGCCATCAACGACAGGTTGTCCACCGAGTAGCCGAGCAGGTACATCGCCCCGAACGTGCCGATCAGCGACAAGGGCACCGCCAGACTGGGAATCAGGGTCGCGGACACGTTCCTCAGGAACATGAAGATCACCAGGATGACGAGCCCGACCGTCAGCAGCAGGGTGAACTTCACGTCGGCGATCGATTCGCGAATGGTCTCCGACCGGTCGAAGTTGATGTACAACTCCAGGTCGGCGGGCATCTGTTCGCGCAGCGCGGGAAGCAGGTTCTTGATGCGATCGACGACCGCGACCGTGTTGGTCCCCGGCTGCTTCTGCACTGCCAGAACCATGCCGCGCTCTTTGCCGGCCCAGAACGCCGTCTTGTCGTTCTGAACGCTGTCGATGACATTGCCGAGTTGCTCGAGACGAATCGGGCTGCCGCCCCGATAAGCGACGATCAGCGGGCGGAACGCGCTGGCATTCTGCAACTGGCTGTTCGCCTCCACCGTGTAGGCCTTGCTTTCCCCGTAGAGCGCGCCGGACGGTAGCTTGACGCTGCCCCTTGCGAGAGCGTCCCTGACTTCGTTGATGCCGACCCGCCGCGAGGCCAGCTTTTCCGGATCCACTTGCACCCGGACCGCATACTTCTGCGAACCGTACACCTGGACCTGCGCGACGCCGCTGACCATGGAGAATCGCTGGGCCAGGAACGTCTGGGCGTACTCGTCGATTTGCGAGGCGGGCATCGTCGGCGAGCGCAGAACCATGAACAGGATCGGCTGGTCGGCCGGATTGACCTTGTTGTAGGAAGGCGGAGCCGGCATGTTCACGGGCAATGAGCGGGCTGCCTGCGAAATGGCCGCCTGCACGTCCTGAGCCGCCGCGTCGATGTCGCGGTCGAGCGCGAACTGCAGCGTGATCTGGGTTCTCCCGAGTCCGCTCGACGACGACATGTTGTCGATGCCCGCGATAGTGGAGAATTGCCGCTCGAGCGGCGTCGCGACGGTCGCCGCCATCGTGTCCGGGCTGGCGCCGGGCAGGTTGGCCTGGACCGAGATGGTCGGGTACTCCACCGGAGGCAGGTCGCTGACCGGCAAGGCGAAATACGCCAGGAGCCCGAAAGCCAGCAATGACGCCATCAACAGCGACGTGGTGACGATGCGCCGGATGAAGAAGGTGGTGAGGTTCACGAACCGCCTCCTTTGGACGCCTCGGCGGTGACGATCCGGGCGCCCTTGGTCAGGCGGAGTTGCCCTTCCGTGACGACTGTTTCGCCGGCAGCGAGGCCTCCCGCCACCACGGTCACTCCGGCGTGGGTTCGCGTGACCCGCAGATCGCGATTCTCCACAGTTCGATCTGTCTTGACCACCCACACAAAGGGCCCGCGCGCTCCGCTCACCACGGCTTTGGAGGGTACGGTGATGACGGCGCGCTCCAGGCTGAGCCGTAGCCGGACGTTCACGAACTGTCCCGGCCAGAGCATCCGATCCGCGTTGGCGAACTCCGCCTTGAGCCGGATGGTCCCGGTGCTGGCGTCAACCGTGTTGTCGATCGAAGACAGGCGTCCCACCGCCGCCGGTTGACTCTGGCCGGCGGCGACAGCCTCCACGGCCAAGTGCCCGGCGGCAAGCTGCCGGCGGATCTCGGGCAGGGTTTGCTCCGGCACCGAGAACGAGACGTAGACCGGCTGGATGCGGAGGATCGAGACCAGGGCGACCGTGTCGTTCTCCTTGATCAGATTGCCTTCGCGGACATTGATGAAACCCGCGCGTCCCGAGATCGGCGCCCGGATCTTGGTATAGCTGAGTTCCTGGCGGGCCTGGGCCACTCGCACCTCATCGGCGCGGAGCGCGGCGCGAGCACTCTCGATCGCCGCCTGGTTCGCGGCCAGCGACGCTTCGGCCGCCTCGGCCGTAGATCTCACCTGATCGGCCTGCTCCCGCGGGATGATCCCTTGCTGCATCAGGGAGTGGTAACGGTCGGACTGGGATCGGGCGTTCCTGGCCAGCGCGGCATCTCGCAGTACGGCGGCTTCGGCCTGGACCTGCAGCGCGCGGTCCCGGGCGACGTTCGCCTCCGCCAGGCGCACCTGTTCGGCGAACGGCTGGGCGTCGAGTTCGAACAGCAGATCGTTCTCTTTCACGTCCTGCCCGTCCTGGACGTGCACCTTCTGGATCTGGCCGGCCACCCGTGACTTTAAGGCAACACTGGAGTATGCTTCGGCATTCCCGATCGCTTCCACCTGGATGGGAACGTCCTGGACTTCGGCTACCGCCAGGCGGACGGGGACGGCGGGGCGCGCGGCCCCGGTTGTCTGTGCCTGTTGGGTTGCCGGCACTCGCTGACATCCCGTCGCCGCGGCGATCGCCGTAGCCAGTGTACACACCGCGAACCGTCGCTGCCTGCTCATGGTCATCTGCCCTGAATATCGCCTTTCACGACTGTAACACCGCTCTCCCCGCTCGGCCCTACTCCGGGCCGGCGGCACCCGTGGCGGGAACATCCTGGCGTTTCCTGCCCCTACGCTTGCAGTCGTGGACGCCCCATGCCGGGAAATGGTGAAAGGATTGCCAGGATCGAAGCATCTAGCGAGGTAGGAGGTACTCATGCGACGAATCCAACGTAGCGGCTGGTTACCGGTGGCCGCCCTTTCTTTCGCCATCGTGGCCGCCGGCCAGGTCGCCGGCCGGCGTACCGCGGGGAAGGTCACCGAAGGGATGCTCACGGCCATCGGGCCGAATGGGGGCGCCTGCCCCCTCAAGCACACGGCGGTGAAGGCCGAGTTGACCGGCCCCATGGCCCGCGTCACCGTCGTCCAGCGGTTTGTGAATCCCTACCCCGAGAAGATTGAAGCGGTTTACACGTTTCCTCTTCCCCATACGGCGGCGGTAGACAGCATGACCATGAAGGTCGGCGACCGCTCCATCCGCGGCAAGATCAAGCGGCGCGAAGAGGCACAGGCTATCTACGAGGCGGCCAGGCAGGCCGGGCACGTCGCGTCACTGCTCGACCAGGAACGCCCGAACATTTTCACGCAGGCGGTGGCCAATATCCGCCCTGGCGAGGAAGTCCTGATCGAGATCAGCTATGTCGAGACGCTGCAGTACGAGGACGGCAACTACGAGTTCTCCTTCCCCATGGTGGTCGGCCCGCGTTACAACCCGCGCCACGTAGGCGACGCCGCGCGGATTTCGCCGCCCGTCACCCCGGAAGGGACGCGCGCCGGACACGACCTGTCGCTCGAGGTCTCGGTCGATGCCGGGGTGCCGATCCAGTTCCTCAAGTCGGCCACGCACGATATCGACACCCAGCGGCCCGACCCCCGCAAAGCCCTCGTGCGCCTGAGGGACAAAGCCGTCATTCCCAACAAGGACTTCGTCCTGCAGTACGACGTCTCGGGCGCCAGGATCGACGATGCCCTTCTCACCCATCGTGCCGCCAAGGGCGGTTTCTTCACGTTCGTGCTCCAACCTCCCGACCACCCGCGCGTGGCGGACGTCACGCCCAAGGAGATCGTGTTCGTCCTGGACACTTCGGGTTCGATGATGGGCTTCCCTATCGAGAAGGCCAAGGAGGCCATGAAGCTGGCCATCGACGGGCTGCATCCGCGCGATACGTTCAACCTCATCACTTTTGCGGGTGACACGCACGTGCTGTTTCCCCGGCCCGTTCCCGCCACTCCGGACAACGTGGCGCGGGCACAGCAGTTCCTGGCCGACCGCCGGGGCGGAGGTGGTACCGAGATGATGAAGGCGATTCGCGCCGCCCTCGATCCCACCGATTCGCAGGAGCACCTGCGCGTGGTCTGCTTCATGACCGACGGCTTTGTCGGCAACGACCTGGAGATCATCGGCGAGGTGAAGAAGCATCCCAACGCCCGCGTGTTTTCGTTTGGGATCGGCAGCTCGATCAACCGCTTTCTGCTCGATTCGATGGCCCGCGCCGGGCGGGGCGAGGTGGAGTATGTCGGCCTGGAAGACGACGGTTCCGCCGCCGCCAAGCGTTTCCACGAACGGGTCCGCAGTCCTCTGCTGACCGATATCGCGATCGACTGGAACGGCCTGCCGGTGAGCGAGATCTTCCCTGCCCAGATCCCGGACCTGTTCTCCGCCAAGCCGGTGGTAGTCAGCGGCCGCTACGCAGCGCCGGCCAAGGGCGTCATTCGATTGAGGGGCAAGATGGCGGGACGGCCTTTCCAGCGGGACATTGCCGTGAACCTGCCGGGCGCCGAACCGAAGCACGACGTGCTGGCATCGTTGTGGGCCCGCCGCAAGGTCGACGACCTGATGGGCCGCGACTGGAACGGCATGCAGCACGGGAATCCGCAGGGAGACTTGAGAGAACAGATTACCCAACTTGGCCTCGCCTTCAACCTGATGACTCAGTTCACTTCGTTTGTCGCGGTGGAGGACAAGATCGTCACCGAGGGCGGCCAGCCGAGACGGGTGGAAGTGCCCGTCGAGATGCCGCAGGGAGTGAGCTACGAGGGCGTCTTCGGAAGGGATCGGGAGGTCATGGCCGGCGGCATGCGCTTCGAGCGACGGGCCGTTTATGCTTCGGGGTCTGGAGGTGGAGTCGGTTCGGGGGCCGGAGCAGGATTCGGTCCGGGCCGCAAGGCCGCCGCGCCCCCGCCGCCGCCCGCGCCGGTGGTGGTGGATGCGTCGAAGGGCAAGCTACCGATGGAGCGGGCCGATGTGGCCACCCTGCAACAGCCGAAGCGCAAGGTCGATCCGGGTCTTCTCGCCAGAACCGGCGTGGTGGAGGTGAAGGTATTCGTGACCGATGCCTCGCCCGAAACGGTAAAGAAGCTGAAGGAACACGGCCTGGAAGGACTGACGGTCGTCCAGCCGGGGCGGATTCTGTCCGGCCGGATCGCGGTGGAAAAACTCGAAGCGCTGGCGAAACTGGACGTAGTGCGCTACATCGCCCCGCGATCGTAAGGGTTCGGCCGGCGGCTTCAGAAGCGGCGGCGGAGATCAGCGCAGTGACTGGATGATCTTCGCCGCTTTGCCGCCGTACGACGCAGTTGCGAGCCGCTGCCGGGCTCCGGCGCCCAAAGCTTGTCCGGACGCTGCCTTCAACTCGCAAACCAGTTCCAGAAAGGTGGAGATCTCGTGCTTCCCGATGGGTGCGCCGGAAGCGAGTAACTGGTCCTGGACCACAAAGAGTTCTCGAGCCAGCGGGGGATAGGTCCGGGCGACATTGGCGAACTGCTTGACCCACCGGCTGATCTTGATGGGGCCCTCGACGGCAAGCTTCGCGCAGACTTCGCCGAGCGTCGCGCCCGTCACCCGGCCGCCGGAAAGCGCGTGGATCAAGGCATCGGCCGCCGTGATCGCTTCGCTCGGCTCCTTTGCGGCGAGTCCGAGCGCAAGCAGCGTGAGTGCCATCGGTCCGTAGGGACCGGCGTAGGCGGCGAGCGTCTCCAGGTACACGCGATTCGACCAGGTGGCCGAGTCCCAGTCGAGGTTTCTGGCAATCTCTTCGACACCCGCGGCAAAGAAGCTTTCGGAGTTTCCCGGCCAAACCGTGGCGCACCATCGGAGCATGGCGGCATCGGAGGTCCCAGGAATCGAAGCGAGGTCGGCAGGGTACACGACCTCATACTGGAGCCGCGGTGATCGTACCAAGTCAGGAATCAGGTAGGTGTGCTCTTCTCCGTTGAAGAACTGCCTTGTGAGCCGCTTCCATTGAAGGGAGTAGGAGACGGCGCCGGCGGTCGGGTCGCGCACGAGGTTGGCGGCAAACGACAAGGGCGCGTTTGCGGCGCCAGGAGCGTCATTGGCTGACTCGGAGCCGAGCGCCCAGCGCACGGCCGCGCCCACCTCTCCCGGCAAGGCTGCCGCGGCCGCCAGGGCCTCGGGGCGATTTTCGGGGGTGAGCCGCAACAGGCCTTGGATCAGGTCGAGGCGGTCCGGTTCCGGATTCAGCGTCAGGCGCTCGACAAAGACGGCCGGGTCGATCGCCGCACCCGTGTGCGAGGGAGTTCCGATGAGAACCGCAGGCTTTCGCTGCCCAGCCCTGCGGGCGATTTCGAGTACGCGGCTGGCGAGGAACGATCCCAATCCATGACAGTCGACTTCGGCCGGGAAGCTCTCGCCGCGGATCCACGCGAGCGCAAGGGCGGCCAACGAAATCGAAGGAGACCATTGACCCGCGTGGGTCCCGAGGTTCTTCCGGGCAAATTCCTCATCCCGGGCGAGCATCTTCCCGGCGCGAGTGGCGAGGGGCGCCGTCAAGGCTTCGAAGCGGGCCGGCCGTTCGCCGCACATGCGGGAGACGGCGTCGAGTAAGCGCTCCAGTTCGTCCGGCGGCTCCGGGTTTTCGAGCGCGGCGGAGAAGGACTCTACCAAGTCGTCGAGATCGCGAATCGGGTTGACCTCGGTGCGCCTGGCCCGGTCCAATGAAACCGGCATCACATCAGCGGCGTCGATGCCCATTCGTGCCCGAACAGTCGGAGCCAACGCCTCTTCATACGAGTTCGCGATCGTCGCGGCGTCTCCTGGGGCGCAACTTTCCACGATGTTCATAGCGGCCTTCTGGACTTCGGGAGACGCGTGGGCCAGTGCCGTTGCGGCGGCTTCCGCAACTCGGATGTGCCGTTGAGGGGCGTGGGCGGCGAGGCTTGCCAGCAGTTTCAGAGCACTCAACGCAACGGTCTTCTGTCGGGCTGCCAACGCCGGACCGATCGTCGCGCACGCCGCATCTGGGTCCAGCCGGCCGGACTTGCCGAGCCTGGCCACGGCTTTCATTGCCATGGATACGGTGCTGGGCACCCGGCTGCCGATGAGGCCCAGGTAGCGGTCCGCACGGTCCGCGGCCTCGTCCAGCGAAGGCTTCAGCGCTTCATGGAAGCCCGAGAACCAGGCCGCGCGGAACGGCGCGAAGTCCCGTTCGAGCGCGTCCAGCGACGAGTCGAGTAACCGGCTGCGCGCGACGATCCCCCGGTTCGCCAGATCGATGAGGCCTTCGCGCCACGATCCGCCATATTTGTCCGCCGAAGCGAGGCTCAGCGATTGCGTCCCTTCCACTTCGAAGATCCGCCAGATCTCGTAGTCGAGCAAATCGGGCTCCCGGGAAGCCCATTCCTCCAACTGGCCCTTTGGCGCGAGATGGTGGATCACAGCGAGGATGTAGCCGTCCGATGCCGGTTTCGGCGCCAAGTCTTCGCGGATGAATCTCCGAACATCCGGAAAGCGCTGGAGAAACGGCTCCTCCATGGTCCAAGCCACCCACTCGCTCAACCATTCCGGCCGGCGATCGGCCAGGACGGGGTAGAGCGGAAGCCAAGTCTGGGCACGGCTGAGGCGCTTGATCTGAGCCAGGGTTGCGGTCCCGTGAAGCGCCACGGAAGCAACGCTGTTCCGTGCGATGCGCCGATTGAGCTCGTTCCCCGGCTCAGAGGGACTCCATGTCCCGTACTGCCCGCACCACTCGACTACTGTTGGAGCAGCCTTCCGACGCTCGGCCTCCGGAACACCGGCCAACACCCGCGCGCACGCCTCGGCGTCCTCTGCGAGAATCGCGGCATCGAGTGATTCAATCAAGGACATCGCCGTCGCCCTTCCGGATCCGCGCGGCAAGAATGTGCTTGCACGGTCCGCGTTCGCCGCCATGCCTGGCCGTCCAGGTACAGGTGCAGCGCCAGTCAACCCCGACGCGGCGCACGCGGTGTTCGACTCCGGTGCCCTGGACCCAGACGTCGCCCTCGGCGTCGGTCCGTACGCCGTCTTCCGCCACCAGCTTTCGCGCCGCCTCCAGGCGGGGCTGCAACTGCTGAATCAGTGAGAGGTCGAAAGGCAATTCACGATGGAAATAGGCGCGCTCGGCGAGGTCGTAACCGACCAGGCCTGAGGCGCCCAATTGGGCCAAAGCCCAAGCGACGGATTCGGGGTCCAGCCCAAGCTGCGAAGCGAGCGAAGACGCAACCAGCACCGATTGCCAGCGAAGCGCCGCGCGGGTCGCTCCCAAGGCGGGCTGTGCCGGCGTGTCGGACAATCGAAACAACGCCTGCCCCTCGCCGGAAAAACCCCGGCTTGCGGCCGGACTCAACACCAGAGAGAAGCGGGTGTGGGGCGCGTTGATCTCCCAGCCAGTGGCCCCATCTTCGGAGGCGTGGATGACAAGCGACGTCGCATGCCGAACGATGGGCTCCAGTATCCTCAGCCGCTCGATTCCGCCCACCGGCACGCCCGCGGCAGACGGCGACAAGCTCAAACGCACGGCGGCGCCCGCCGGGACAACGTATACCGGCGCCCGCGCCGCGGTGCGGGGAACGTGGTGCAACAAATGCCGTGCGCCGATGCCGGTCAGCGTGAAGCGGGGCGTCATGCGCGCCTGGTGCGACTGGATTTCCACGAATCCCTTGAGCCAGCGGACCGGCAGTTTCACTTTGCGCTCCACCGCGCTTCCGCGGCGGGTTGCCAATTCAACTTCTCCCGCGCTCACCAGGAGTTTGGCGGCCTCCCGTTCGCGGAGATGCGCCAGGGCAGCGCGCATCGGCGGGTTGAAGTCGACGTTGGTAGTCCCGGGATCGGCGCGATCGGCGTCGTAGGCGCCTGGAAGAAGGTCGATGCGGGCATAGACTCCGCAGCAGGCCGAGAAGCCCTCGAAGCGCAACCGGCCTCCGCCGAAGGTGATCACCGGATCCGCGTTTGCCAGGATCCGGGCGACCATCGGCGGCGGGACGTAGAAACGGCTCTGCACCACGTGCGTCAACGCGAGCATCAGGTCGGCAGCCAGGCGCGGTGTTGAGAGGGTCCCGGAGAAGAACGGTTGCTGGTCAGGACGGGGAGTCGTCACCAGCCGGATCCGGCTGGTGCTGGCCGGGGAGCGCGCGTGCTCCACCGACGACGGCTCGGCGTACCAGTAAGTCTGGTCGACAGCCAGCGAAGACATTTCGCTTCCTCATTTTATCGGAGAAATGTGCGAAAGTCGCCGGTTCAAAGGGACGGTCGAGAGCGACGTCTCCGTCGTGCCCGCGCCAACGTGCGCGGCCTCTGCCGTGAACGTGGACGGCACGTCCAGGCTCAGATCTCCATGACTTCTTTCTCTTTGGCCTTGGCCGCCAGATCCAGCTTGGCCATGTAGGTGTCGGTCATCTTCTGGATCTCGTCGTGCGCCCTGCGTTCTTCGTCTTCGCTGATCTTCTTGTCCTTCAACAACTTCTTCACCGCCTCGTTGCCGTCGCGGCGTACGTTGCGGACCGCTACGCGATGGTCCTCGGCGACATGGTGCAGGTGCTTGACGATCTCCTTGCGCCGTTCCTGCGTCAGCGGCGGAATCGGAAGCCGGATGATCTTGCCGTCGTTGGAGGGGTTCAGGCCGAGATCCGAACCGCGGATGGCTTTCTCGATGACGCCGATTTGCGAGACATCCCACGGCTGCAGAGTGATCAGCGACGGCTCGGGAACATGGAGATTGGCGACCTGATTCAGGGGAGTGGGCGTGCCATAGTAGTCCACGCGAATGGAATCGAGCAGACTCACCGAAGCGCGCCCGGTCCGAATCGACGCCATCGCATGGAGCAGGTCGGAGACGGCCTTTTCCATGCGCGCCTTTGCGCTGGCTTCAACTTCCTTGACGCCCCCGGAGGGAGCGGGACTCGAAGGTGCCGGTTGTGCAGATTTCATAGGGCCTCGTCAACCAAGTACGATGGGCATCTCATCTCAATGGATGAGCGTGCCGACTTTTTCGCCCATCGCCATTCGCATTATATTGCCGGTTGTATTCAAATTGAAAACCCGGATCGGCAGCTTGTTGTCGCGGCACATGGCGATCGACGTCGCATCCATCACGCCGAGACTCTTCGAGAGCACTTCCAGGTAGCCGATCTCGTGGAACATCACCGCGTCGGGAAACTTCAGGGGGTCTTTGTCAAACACTCCGTCCACGCGGGTCGCCTTGGCGATCACCTCGGCGTGAATCTCCAGGGCGCGCAGGGTGGCAGCCGTATCGGTCGAGAAATAGGGATTCGAGGTGCCGGCCGCGAAGATGACGATGCGGCCTTTCTCCAGGTGGCGGATGGCGCGGCGGCGGATGTAGGGTTCGGCCACCTGGTGCATCTCGATCGCGCTCATCACGCGGGTGTGCATGCCCACCTGTTCGAGCGCGTCCTGCATGGCCAGAGCGTTGATGACGGTGGCCAGCATCCCCATGTGGTCGGCGGTCACGCGGTCCATGGCGCGGGCGGCGGCGGCCACGCCGCGGAAGATGTTGCCGCCGCCCACGACTAACCCGATCTGGACGCCCGTCCGGGCCACCTCGGCCACTTCGTCGGCCATGGCGCGCACCCGTTCGGGGTCAATGCCGAAGCTGCCGCTTCCGGCGAGAACCTCGCCCGACAGCTTCAACAGGATGCGCCGGTACGCCGCCATCACTCCGCCGCCGCGGTGTCGCCTACCTTGAACCGCGCCATGCGGGTCACGCCGATCGACCCTCCGAGGGCCGCCCCCTTCTGCTTGATCAACTGCTCGATCGACACGCTGTTTTCCTTCACGAAGGGCTGCTCGTAGAGGCAGACCTCCTCGAAGAACTTGGTCAGGCGTCCCTCGACGATCTTATCGGCCACCTTTTCCGGCTTGCCTTCGGCGAGGACGCGCGCCTTCTGGATCTCGCGCTCCTTGTCGAGAACTTCGGCCGGGACGTCGCCGCGGCGCAGAAAGCGCGGATCGGCCGCCGCGATGTGCATGGCGATGTCGTGCACGAGTTCGCGGAACTCGGCATGGGCGGCCACCTGGCCGGAGTCCGCGGTCACTTCCACCAGCACGCCCAACTGGCCTCCATGGTGGATATAGCTGCCCACATGCCCGGGCGACGCCAGTTCAAAGCTCGTGAACCGCGCCACCGACATGTTTTCGCCCAGCTTGGCGATCTTGGTTTTGATCAGATCCTCGATGGTCAGGCTCGGGTCCTTCAGGTATTTCTGCTCATACAGGGCTTCGCCAGCGCCGTCCTCTTTGCGCACGACGGCGGGATGGGAGGACGCGACCTGGGCCCCGACATCGGCGACCAACTGCTGGAAGTCGTCCGTGCGGGCCACGAAGTCCGATTCGCAGTTCACTTCCACCAATACCCCGATTTTGCCGGCGTCGTGCGCTCCGATCAGTCCCTGCCGCGTGCTGCGAGCCGACTTCTTTCCCGCCGATGCGATGCCGCGTTTCCGGAGCACCACTTCGGCTTCGGCAATGTCGCCGTTGGCTTCCACCAGGGCGCTTTTGCACTCCATCATGCCGGCGCCGGTGCGTTCGCGGAGCGCTTTTACGAGTTGTGCGGTGATTTCCGCCATAGGTCTCTAACAGTCCTTTGAAACAATTGGAGTCGGTTCAGGAATGGGCGGGGAGAGCGCAACCTCCACCCGGAAAGCCCGCTTGAAGGCGCTCGAGGCGGACCCGGCGGCAGGCGCAATGGTCAACGCCCGCCACCCGAAATCGAACAGTTTCACTTCGCGGACTCGGTCGCCGCCGGAGCCGCCGCGGTCTCGCTGCCAGGCCCCTTTCGCAGACCCACCGATGGTAGATCCTCGTCGGCAAAGCTCTCGGCCATGATCTCTTCGGCGTACTTCGGATCGACGTACACATCGTAGTCCGGCTGCAGGCCCTCGGCGCTGGGCTCTTCCTGGGAGCCCGCCAGCTTTTCAGCCGGGAAATCCTGCTCGGTGGCCAGTTGGCGGCCTTCCACCACGGCATCAGCGATCTTTTGAGTAAACAGCCGGATGGCCCGCAGCGCATCGTCGTTGCCGGGGATGACCCAATCGACCTCATCCGGATCGCAGTTGGTGTCGACAATGGCCACCACGGGGATGCCCAGCCGCCGCGCTTCCTTCACGGCGATGGCTTCCTTGTTCGAGTCGATCACGAAAACGACATCGGGCAGGCCCGGCATTTCCTTGATCCCCGACAAGTTGGAGTCCAACTGCTTGCGCTCGCGTTCGAGCCGGATCACTTCCTTCTTCGGCCGCGCGTCGTAGCCCCCGTCGGTCGACATCAGCTCCAATTCCTTGAGCCGTTTGATCGACTTCTGCACCGTGACCATATTGGTGAGCAGGCCGCCCAGCCACCGCTGGTTGACGAAGTACATGCTGCACCGGGCGGCCTCTTCGGCAATCGCTTCCTGGGCTTGGCGCTTGGTTCCGACGAAGAGGACGTTCTTGCCTTGCGCCGCCATCTCACCGACGAACCGGGCCGCGTCCTTGAACATCTTCAGGGTCTTCTGAAGATCGATAATGTAAATCCCGTTGCGTTCCCCGAAGATGTACTCTTTCATCTTCGGATTCCAGCGCTTGGTCTGGTGCCCGAAGTGAACGCCCGCTTCGAGCAATTCTTTCATCGTAATCTGAGGCAAACTAACTCCTTCTTTCGGCTTCTCTTGTGGAGTGGAAGCGGATCGTCAGGCGGCCGCGGCGATCCAAACGAGATTTGCGGCGGTCCACGTCCTGGCGAGGACTCGATTTCCGGCTGCCGGACAACGATCGAACCAAGAGCCAGGAGCCGGCTCGCCGGATGGCAATCTCCTGGCCCTCAAAGGCCTTAACGCTTGGAGAACTGGAAGCGCTTGCGCGCGCCCTTCTGCCCGTACTTTTTTCGTTCGTGGGCCCGCGGGTCGCGCGTCAGGTAGCCCAGTTTCTTGAGTCTTCCGCGCAGTTCGATGTTGAACTCGCACAGCGCGCGGGCGATGCCCAGCCGGATGGCGTGGGACTGGCCCGTCAATCCGCCGCCCGACGCCCGGATGAGGATGTCGAACTTATCGGCGGTTTCGGTGGCCAACAGCGCCTGCCGCACCGGAACGCGCAGCGCTTCGGTGGGAAAATACTGCTCGAATGCGCGCTGGTTGATGCGGATTTCGCCCTTCCCGACGCGCAACATCACTCGGGCCACCGAAGTCTTCCGGCGCCCGGTTCCTTGATACTGAACAATCCCTGCCAATCGACTAACCTTCCTGATTCTTTGACTTGATCCGCCGTGAATTGCCGTCAGACCTCGCACGCAACCGGCTGTTGCGCGACGTGAGGATGCTTCGAGCCGGCGTAGACCTTGAGTTTGCGGTACATCTGCTTGCCCAGCTTCGTTTTGGGCAGCATACCGAAGACCGCGTCTTCCACCAGGCGAACCGGCTTGGTGGCGCGCACCCGCATCGCCTGCATTTCCACCAGTCCGCCGGGATAGCCGGTGAAATGGCGATACAGTTTCTGTTCTTCTTTACGGCCGCTGAGCCTGATCTTGGCGGCATTGATCACGATGACATGATCACCCGTATCCAGGAACGGGGTAAATACCGGCTTGTGCTTCCCCATCAGGAGCCTGGCGGTCTTGCTGGCAACCTTGCCAACTACTTGATTTTCGGCGTCGATGACGTGCCAGCGCCGCTCGATCCCGTTCTTGGATGGAAACTCCGTACTCATGACACACTTCTCCAACAGTTTACCTGCAAACTTCTTATGTTACCGGCCTTCCGCAGATCTGTCAAACCGGCGGAGAAGGTCCAAAGAGGGTCCGCTCGCCGACAGCCCCCTTCTCAGCCCGGTCGGCCAGTCCGGAGGCATGCTTCATCAACATGTGTAGCAGATGGACAGGGTGGACGGCGAGTCGAGGGAGGATTTGGCAAAACGAAGCCAATCTGCCGGGAAGTGACTGACTTTGCAGGGGCCGATTGGGTTCGACCCATGGCTTCGATTGGCTTCGATTCGGCGCCAGGCACCGTTTCTGCCTGGTCGCGGCACTGATTCTTCTGGCGGCGCAACTCCGCCAGCGCCTTGTAGAAGGCGCGGCGGGCTCGAGCCTCGTATCGCGACAGGCTCTCCAGGGCGTCCCCTGTCCGAAAGGCTTCCACCTGGCGGAACCGGGTCCAACTCGGATCCTGCTGATCGAACTGCCTTCGCGTCTCCGGGTTCCAGAATCCCGGCTCCAGGACAAAACGGTAGTCGAGCAGAGCCGTTTCGAGGCTCTGCATCCGGCGGAGGCGCCAGGCGGCGACCGCCACTTCGTCGACCAGGGTGCGCTCGGTCGGGCTGGAGGGTTGATATTCGTCGACGAATTCGGCGTGGAGGGCCTGGAAGGCAGCCTCGTCTTCCGTGTTCAGGACGATTTGTTTGGAGGCAAAGCCGTGGCGGAGAGCGTTTTGGGAAGAACGGGCTTTGCCGGCAGGGGATGTGGGTCCGGTGGATTTGAGGGCGTTGCGGCGGTTGGCGTTGATTTGAGAAGGAGTAGCCATGTCCGGTCCGAGGATACAACCGTGTCAAGGAGTTGCGATTTCTGAAACCTGCAAGGGACAGATTCGGAGCGGATTAGAAAATTTCCACCCTTGTGAACGGCTACGGCGCGCCAGACGCGTCCACCAAATGTATGCACTCAAGGGGCGCGCTAAAGCGCGCCGCGGACTAGAAGTCCGCCCCACGACGAGGCGCTAGCCTCGGAAGTAAAGATAGGCTCCGGTGATGCAGGCCAGGACCAGGGCCGATGCGGAGACTTCCTTCCAACTCCAACTCGCTCGGGTCCGGCGGCGGTCCTCCGCCGTGGCCGTGCCGAACGTCAGGCTTTGGATGCTCGCGTAGTCCGGCGCGGGGGTGAGGTAGCTGACCCCCACCATCACGATGGCCGAGACGACCGTGATCAGGACGCTGAAATACTGGAAGTAGATGTTGTTGACGATCCAGAGAAACGAGCCGGCGGGGTAGCCCTTCTCGAAGCCGGCCAGCCCGAGGGTCACCGGCGTGTCGACCGCCATGCGGAACAGGCCCAGCACGAACCCGACGATCATCGCCCAGAGCGCCCCCTGCGCATTCAGACGCTTGAAGAAGACACCAAAAAAGAACACGACGAAGATCGGCGGGGCCAGATAGCCCTGAACCGACTGGAGGTAGGTGTACAGACCCTGAGCGTTCTTGATGACCGGAATCCACGCCGCCGCGATCACCACCATCATGACGGTGGCGATCCGGCCGGTACGGACGATTTGAGACTGGGAACGGCCCGGCTTCCATTTCTCGTACAGGTCGACGGTGAACAGGGTGGAGCAGGCGTTGAACACTCCGGCGAGCGAACCCATGAGGGCGGAAAGGAGTCCGGCGACCACGATGCCGCGGATGCCGGGAGGCAGCAGGTACTGAACCATCATGGGGAACGCGGCGTTGGAGGCGGCGGGAATGGCCTGGCCGCCGGGACCGATCAACGCGGCCAACTCCGGGACTTTGCCGCTCTTGGCCAAGGCATAACAAATCAGGCCGGGGATCAGGAACAGGTACACCGGAAAGAGCTTCAGGAAAGCGGCGAAGATGCTGCCGCGGCGGGCGACCGTTTCATTCGGCGCGCCCAGCGCCCGCTGCACGATGTATTGGTCGGTACACCAATACCAGAGGCCAATGATGGGCGCGCAGAACAGCATGCCCAGCCACGGGAAATCGCCGTTGAAATACCAGGCCAGTCGGCTGACCCGCCCGTCCGCGCCGGTCTCGATGACTGGAGCCCAACTGCCCTCGGCCCCGGCCGGGATCAGCGGCTTCCAGAGATTGAACATCTCGGACCCGCACCAGTGGCGGAGTTCGTCCCATCCGCCGAGCCGGACCAGCCCGTACGTGGTGAGCAATGCGGAGCCCACGATCAGCACCACCACCTGCACGACGTCGTTGTAGGCGACGGCGCGCATACCGCCGAGAGTCGTGTAGAGTCCGGTCAGGACGATCACCACGATGGAGCCGATCCAGAAGCTGTCCATCGTGACGCCGGCGAACTCGAGGCGGAGTTCGGGGAGAAGCGAGCTGAAGACCACTCCGCCGGCGAAGATGCCGACGGCGATCTTCGAAATGACAAACGTGATCAGCGAGACGATGGAGAGGACGTAGCGCGAACTCTCGGAGAACCGGCGCTCGAGAAACTCGGGCATGGTGAAGACCATGGAGCGCATGTAGAAGGGCACGAAGACCCAGGCCAGCACCAGCAGGCACCAGGCGTGCAGTTCGTAGTGGGCCATGGCGACGCCGCTGGTGGCGCCGGAACCGGCGAGGCCGACGATGTGCTCGGAGCCGATGTTGGAGGCAAAGATGGACGCGCCGATGATCCACCAGCTCAGGTTGCGGCCGGCGAGGAAGTAGTCGGCGGCGGAGTCCTTGCCTTTGCGGACAACCCACCAGCCCACCCCGAGCAGGACGGCGAAGTAGAGCGCAATCATGAGCGAATCGAGCGCGGTGATGTGGGACGTTTCAGAGCCGGTCAAGAGCAGGAGCGCGCCAGGGAGCATGCGGGATCGGGTCCTCGTTTCGGTGGGGTGGAGGGAGACTCATCCAGGGCAGAGTGTATCCCCTGGCCGTGCGTAGCGCAAACCGGTTACATCGTGGACGCCTTGCCGGCGGCGTGAGCCGTCTTCCATAATCGATCCATGATGCGATGGATCTTCGTTCTCGGCGTGTCCGCCGGACTGCTGGCGGCGGCCGATCCTCCCTCGGCGGAGATCGGCAACGGTCCGATCCGGGCGAAGATCTATCTGCCCGACGCGAAGGCCGGCTACTATCGCGGCACGCGGTTCGACTGGTCGGGCGTGGTGTACAGCCTGCGAACCCAGGGGCACGAGTTCTATGGCCCGTGGTTCCACCGAACCGATCCGAACGTCCACGACTTCGTCTACGACGGGCCCGACATTGTCGCCGGACCGTGCAGCGCGATCACGGGTCCGGTGGACGAGTTCGGCCAGGCCGGGTGGGAACAGGCAAAGGCCGGCGGCACGTTCCTCAAGATCGGCGTGGGCGTGCTGCGGAAGCCGGCGGAAGGCAAGTATGACGCTTTCCGGCTGTACGAGATCGGCAACGCGGGGAAATGGACGGTGACGCCTCGACGCGAATCCGTCGAGTTTCTCCAGAGTGTCCTCGATCCGTCTTCGGGATACGGGTACGAGTACCGCAAGAACGTCCGCCTGGCCGCGGGCAAGCCGCAGATGGTGCTGGAGTACCGCCTAAAGAACACCGGGACCCGCGCCATCCGGACTCACGTCTACAATCACAACTTTCTGGTGTTGGATGGGCAGCCGACCGGGCCTGACTTCGTGATCACGGTTCCGTTCCCGATTCAGACGCAGCGTCCGCCGGACGCGCGGTTGGCGGAAGTGAACGCCAACCGGATCGCGTACGTGAAGAAACTCGAGGGCCGGGACGTCGTGTCGACGCCGGTGGAGGGATTCAGCCAGAGCGCGAAAGACCACGACATCCGGATCGAGAACGCGGCCCTGGGCGCCGGGATGAGGATTCGCGCGGACCGGCCGCTCTCGAGGGAGTCGTTGTGGTCGATCCGGACGGTGATCGCGATGGAGCCTTTTCTCGCGGTGGAGGTCGAGCCGGGGAAGGAATTCACCTGGACGACAACGTACGAATACTACACGGTGCCGCGGGCCAGGCGGTTGTGAAAGAAAGGGTTCGCGGGGCTTCGCCCGGTGGGCCGGCCAGGGGGCCGGCCCGCAGTCCAGGGGGACCGCCCCACGGAGAGCGTTTGCGGACGATTCTCTTACACCGTGGGAGAGGCCGCCGATCGGCGATTTCGCGGGCCGCGGGTTGAGTACACTGTGTCTATGGATCTTCCGGCAACGTTGGTCAGCGTGGAAGAGTACCTCCGATCGTCCTTCGACGATGGTGACCGCGAGTACGTCGACGGGGTCGTGGTGGAGCGGAACTGGGGAGAGCAGGATCACAGTTGGGTGCAAGGCCAGCTCATCATCTTCTTTCACAGGCTGCTTCCCAGGCTGAAAACGTTCGCTTTCCCGGAGCAACGCGTCCAGGTAAAGCCGGCGCGATTCCGCGTGCCCGACGTCTGCGTCGTTTTGGGAGGACGGCCCGCGGAATCCATCTTTCAGACCCCGCCTTTCCTCTGCATCGAAATCCTGTCGCCGGAAGACCGGGCGTCCCGCCTGGCCGAGAAGATCGCGGACTACCTCGACTTCGGCGTTCGGTTCGTCTGGGTGATCGATCCGGAACTCCGCAAGGGCTGGATCCATACCAGAGAACATGCCGTGGAAGTGACCGGCGAACTTCGCACGTCGGATCCGGAGATGGCCCTTCCCCTCGCGAACTTGTGGTGAACGGGACCTACGATCCAGCGCCGCCCGGGCCGCGAACCGCCTTCACGCCCGGGACTCGCTCCGATGCAGGCGGCAGCGCCGGAAAATCGGTGAAGATCTCCTTCTGATACCAGTACGCCACCGAGTAGAAGTTATCCGCGCGGTGGTTGGCATGGCCGTGCTCCATCGTGTGCTTCAGACGCCGGGTGAACGTCACCGGATTGTCCGCGTGCCAACGGTACAGCACGTACCGCCCGCCGGTGCGCTCGGGCAATTGGATGAAGGGCGCGCCGTTGTAAAGGTGAGCGAACGCCGTCGCGCCATCGCGCCCGCCGAAGTTCCAGGCCCCGCAGAAATAGTCCTCGGAGCCGGTACCGACGATCAATGGGTTGCTATCGTCATCGACGAAGATCATGTCGTCGCCTTCGCCCATCCAATGGTCCTGGTTCTGGACGACCCCGAGCGTGACCCCCATCAGGTGCCCCTGCCCGCGCGTTTCGCAGTAGACGTAGTTCTGTTTGCCGTCGGGATTTTTCAAGCGGTTCGCGTCGCCGTTGTGCTTCCAGTCAAACGTCGTCGCGGGGTTCGGCGCGGCCTGGCGGTACTGCGCGTGGAAGTACAGCGTGTCCTCCGGCATGGCCGGCACGGTCTGGTAGTCGGTGTTGATGTAGAACGCGTTCACGTCCTGGGCGCCTTCGTTGGTCGCGGTAATCCGGGCGGACCGGCGATACGGCATGGCGAAGTAGCAGTTCATCGCCTTGACCGACGAACAGTTCAGGAAGGCCGACTGGTAGATGAAGTAGTGCCCGAGATTGAGCCCGAAGAAATCGCCGACCGGCGCTTCAACGCTGGGCTTCGAGGTCCCATCCCAGTAGGCACGCAGGACGACCTCCTTCAGGTGATGCAGGCTGGGGGCGGAAATCGTGATCCAGATGTGCGTGATGACGCCGGGGCCCTGCGCGCTGAACACCTCCTGGGTGGCGCCCGCCGGGATTCGATGGAAGTCGGCGTTGCCTCCGTCGCGCTGGTGGCTCGATTGCTTGAGCGATTTGTAATTTTGCTGGCGCGCGTAGCGGGGCAGATAACGGGAATCGTCATCCCGC
Organism: uncultured Solibacteraceae bacterium; assembly: GCA_964529305.1. GTDB lineage: Bacteria > Acidobacteriota > Terriglobia > Bryobacterales > Bryobacteraceae > CAZGUX01. The sequence continues at coordinate 23,290 of CAZGUX010000155.1, forward strand.
GGCGTCTGGGCGGCGCCCGCAGCGGAGGTGGCGGCGGCGACTCCGCCGAGTTCCAGAAAGCGGCGCAAGAAGCCGCGGCGTTGGTCGTGGATCATGTTCGCATCTCCCGACCCGCAGTGTACGAGATTGCGGGAAGCAGGGGAATGGAGGCGACCGCCGTTACAATGAAGGGTTGCAGCCGTTTGAGCCCATCTTTTCCAATCCCCATGCCTTGACGCTGGCGGGTAACTTCTGGCCTCGGACCCTGGACGAGCAGCGCTTTCCCGTCGAGCGTCATCTCTATCCGACCGAGCCAGGCGTCCAGGTGCTGGTGTTGTCGCAGCGCCCCGCCGGACGCGTTGCGGGCGAGGTTGTCCTGGTGCACGGGCTCGAAGGTTCGGGCCAGTCGGGCTACATGCGCAGCCTTTCGCAGGCCGGCCTGGAGGCGGACTACGCCATGCACCGCTTCCACATGCGGTCGTGCGGGGGCATGGCGCACGTCTGCCGCACGCTCTATCACGCGGGGCAGACCAGCGACCTGCTGGAGGTCCTCCGCCAGTTCGAAACAGCCGCCCGCACGCCCGTGCACCTGATCGGCTTTTCGCTGGGCGGCAATGTCGCGCTAAAACTGGCGGGAGAACTGGGCGAGAGCGCGTCGCGCTACCTCGCCTCGGTGTGCGCGGTCTCGACGCCCATCGATCTCGACGCCTCGACGCGGCGGATCAACCGCATCGACAACCGCGTGTACGAGAGGCGCTTCGTCCGGCGGATGCAGGAGCGTCTGCTCCAGACGGGACTCTACACCCGCAGCGAACTGGCGGGTTTGCGTTCCATCTACACCCTCGACGAGAAGATCACCGCGCCGTTCTTCGGCTTCCAGGGCGCGCGTCATTATTACTCCACCCAGAGCGCCATCCGGTTTCTCGATTCGATCCGCGTGCCCACGATGGTGCTCCAGGCGATGGACGATACCTTCATCCCGTTCGAGATCTTTCGCCACCCGTCGTTCCACAGCAACCCGTACCTCCAACTCGTCGCCACGGAGAGGGGCGGCCACCTGGGATTCATCGCCAGAGGGCGTCCGCGGTTCTGGCTGGACGGCCAGTTATTGGACTGGATCGGGCGGCATCCGGCAACGCCGGCCGCGTCAACGTGACAACCGCTTCGCTTTGGCCTCGTCGGCCGCCGCGCCTTGGGCGTCCCGAAGTTGGGTGCGCGCGACAGAGCGGTTGTGATAGGCGTTCGCGTACCGGGGATCGAGCCGGATCGCTTCGGTGAAATCGGCCGCGGCTTCGCGGAAGCGGTGGAGGCGGAGGTAGGCGTAGCCGCGAGCGTTGTGGAACTGCGGCAGATCCGGCTTGATTCGAATGGCTTCCGTCAACAGGGGAATGGCGTCCGCCGGCTTGCCGGAGTTGGTCAACTCGCGGCCGCGCTGATGGAGTTGTTCCGCGGACAACGTCTGAGATTTCGAAGGGGTTGCTCTTGGGAGGGCGGCCTTTGGAGGACCCTTCCGCGGCTCGGTTTTAGGAGGCTCGCTCTTAGGAGGATCAATTTTTGCGGGCGGCAAGGGCTCCGGTTGACGGATCACCGGGGGCGCCGGCGGAGCGGCCACCACGATGGGCGCCGCGGCCACAACCACGGGTTTTGTCTCGGGCGGGCGCACCGGAGGGTTGACCACACTGGCCCGCTGCTCCTGCTCCATCTGCGCCTTGGCGCGATCCAGCACTCTGCGCGCGTCGTCGTTCCGCGGATTCAAGTCGACCGCTCGCTGCAGGTCAAAGGCCGCCTGCGCAAAATCGCCGAGCAGGAAATAGGCGCTTCCACGGGCAAACCAGGCATCGGCGTTTTTGGGATCCAGTTCAATCGCCTTGCTCCGATCGGCCAGTCCTTCCTGGTGGCGGCCCAGAAAGTGATACGAACCGCCGCGCGCCACGTAGGCCGCCGCCGAAGCCGGCATCAGGCGGACCGCCTCGCTCCGATCCGCCAGCGATTCGGTGTACCTCTTCATCTGCACGTAAGCCGCGGCGCGAGCCAGATAGCAGGCCGGATTGTCAGGGTTCAGCTTGATGGCCTCCGTGAAGTCGGCCACGCTCTGCTCGTATTTCCCCATCAGGCGGTAGGCCTCGCCTCGCAGGACATGAGCGCGCGCGAGGTTGGGATTCAACTCGAGCGCGCGCGACAGATCGTCGACGCCGCGGGCAAACTGTCCGGCCTGCCCGTAGGAGAAGCCGCGCTCGAGATGCGCCTCGGCCGAGGCCGGCTCGATCTGGATCCAGTAGTCGAAGTCGTCGATGGCATCGCGAAATCGGCCCATGGCGATGTAGGTCAGGCCTCGCTCGCGGTACCCGCCGGCGCGGTCGAGACGAAGCTTGACGGCGCGAGTGAAATCCTCAATCGCCTTCTGGTATTCCTTCAGTTCCCGGTACGCTTTCCCCCGGCCGAGGTAGTTTTCCGGCCGTTCGTACTTCAGCCGGATGCTCGCGGAGAAATCCTCGACGGCCTTGGACGGTTGATGGAGGGCAAGGAGCGCCTCCGCGCGCGCGGTCAACGCCGGAGCGTCCTCGGCTCGCAGGTCGAGAGCCTTGTTGAGATCTTCGAGCGCTTTCGCGGGATCGCCTTGCGAAGCCCTCAGCCTTCCCCGGCGAGACCAAGCCTCGGCTGAGCCCGGGTCCACGGCGACAGCCTCGCTGTAACGGGACAACGCGCCGGCGGTGTCGCCGGCAGATTCGAGTTTCTGGCCCGCTTCCACCAAGCGCCCGGCGCGCCGTTGATCCACCTTTTGTGCGGGAGCGAGAGCGGCGAACAACAGACCAATCAGGATGGGATGAATGCGCAACGTCACGGCAACTGGCGTCACGTCCACTTCAGCACATCTGGCCCTCGCAATGGGAAATGCGGGCTCGCGCTAAATCGGGTAACGTTGTCAGAAATTGACGATGGACGCGAAGGAGACGGCGTCCAGGCTGGCGCCGCCCACCAGCGCTCCGTCGATCTCGGGTTGGGCCATCAGGCCCTTCACGTTGTCCGGCTTGACGCTGCCGCCGTAGAGAATGCGCATCGCTTTGGCGGCAGCGGGGCCGTACCGGCCCTCCACCTGCGCGCGAATCACGCGATGCGCGCCGGCGGCGATTTCAGGCGTCGCGGTACGGCCGGTGCCAATCGCCCACACTGGCTCATACGCGATGACGATGCGGGCGAACTGATCCGGCGGCAAGACGGCGATGCCTTCGGCGAATTGCCGCATCAGGACAGCCTCGGTCTGGCCGGACTCGCGCTCGGCCAGCGACTCGCCGACGCACACGATCGGGGTCAGGCCGGCTTCCAGGGCCGCTACCGTTCGCCGGGACACGGTCTCATTCGTCTCGTGGAAGTATTGCCGGCGCTCGCTGTGGCCGACGATCACGTGCGTGCATCCGGCCGCCTCCAACATGGGCGCGGAGATCTCGCCGGTATAGGCGCCTTCCTTGACCCAATGGCAGTTCTGGGCTCCGACGGCGACGCGGGCGCCTTTGACCGCGGCGACCGCGGTAGCCAGGCAAATGAACGGAGGGCAGAGCACGATCTCACAATGAGTGGACGACGCCACCATCGGAAGGAACTTCTCAAAAAATGCCTGAGTGCCGGCGGGGGTCTTGTACATCTTCCAATTGCCCGCCATGACGGGGATTCTCATAGGATGACCTCGAGGAAACTGCTTCCTTTCTCAAGATGGGTATGAAAGTTCTCGGCCACGGTCTGGCCGATATCGGATAAAGTCTTGCGAGTGCCCAGATCGGCGGGCTTGACGCCGTGGCCGAACACCAGCAGGGGCGTGTATTCGCGGCTGTGATCGGTGGAGGGCGTGGTGGGGTCGCACCCGTGATCCGCGGTGAGGACGACCATGTCGCGCTCCCCGATTCGCCCCTCCAAGGACGGCAGCCACTCGTCGAATTCTTCCAACGCGCGCGCGTAGCCTTCCACGTCGTTGCGGTGGCCATACTGCTGGTCGAAGTCGACGAGGTTCACGAAGATCAATCCGTCGGGGGCGTGCTCCAGCGCCTCCAGGGTCTTCGTCATGCCGTCCGCGTTGTTCCGGGTCTTGAACGACTGGCCGATGCCGCGGCCGAGGAACACGTCGCTGATCTTGCCCACCGCGGTGACCGCGGTTCCGCCTTCCGACAATCGGTCCAGCAGCATTCCCGGCGGCGGAGGAACGGCGTAGTCGTGCCGGTTGGCGGTCCGTGTAAACTGTCCCGGAGTTCCCACGAACGGCCGCGCGATGACTCGGCCCACTTCGTGCGGACCCCGCAGAATCGCCCGCGCGGTCTCGCACATCCGGTAGAGTTCGGGAACCGGGATGATCTCTTCGTGGGCGGCAATCTGGAAGACACTGTCGGCGGAGGTGTAAACAATCGGCGAGCCAGTGCGGAGGTGCTCCGCTCCCAGATGCTTGATGATCTCGGTTCCGGACGCGGCGCAATTGCCGAGCGTCCGTCTGCCGATGGCCCGTTCGAAAGGCTCGAGAACCTCCGGTGGAAACCCGCTTGGGTACAGCGGGAAAGGGAGCGCGAGGTGAATCCCGGCCATCTCCCAGTGGCCGGTCGTCGTGTCCTTTCCGGGAGAGGCGAGAGCGCATCGGCCGTAGGCGGCCGCTGGAGACTCCACCGCGCGCAGGCCGTCGAGCGGCTTGATGTTTCCAATGCCCAGGCGGCTCAGGTTGGGCAGCCGCAATCGCCTTTGACGGGCAATGTTGCCGAGCGTGTCGCTGCCCTCGTCACCGTAGTCGGCCGCGTCCGGCATTTCCCCGATTCCCACGCTGTCGAGGACGATCCAGACCACGCGCCGGAACATACTTCGAGCGTAGCACCTCGCTCTCACCGGGCGGCAGTTCCGCGTCTGACGCAGATGAGTCGAGCAGGGCGCAGAATGTAAAGCTGTGCAAAGTTGCCCCAGCGGATCGATTCACTTCGTGTGATCATGGTAGAAAACGTACCAGGTCATGTTTTCAGGAAACCTTTCTTCCATGCGGCGGCTGTGTGCGCCGGCCCTCCTGCGGTCGATCCTAGTCTCCGCGGCTTTGGTGTCGAGCCTTCCGGCGCAGAGGTTTGAAGTCGGCGTGACGGGGGGACTGCCTCGCATCAGCAGCGCCAACCTGGGTTCCTTGAACCTGGACGATCCGAACGACGACGACTCCAAGCTCACCAAAGGAAAATCCGCGCTTGGCCTCCGGCTGACGGCGAACACGCCGGGATACTACGGCCACGAACTCGGTTATTTGCGGAGCACCACGGATTTTCAAACGAAGATTGTCGAGAACAACACGCGCGTTTCCTACCAGGATCGAATCGCGGTTCAACAAGTCTTCTACAACTTCATGATCTACTTCATGCCGGCAGGCGAGCGGTGGCGGCCTTTCGTCACGGGTGGATTGCAGCTTCAACAGTACGGAAGACCCTCGGTTCCGAACTGGGCGGCCCAAACCGGCCGCACGTACGGCGGGAACTGGGGAGGTGGGATCAAATTGTTACTGCACAAGCACGCGCTGGTCCGCTTCGACGCTCGCGACTACATCGGCGGCAAGCCCTACGACCTGCAGTACGATACCGGCGCTACAGGCTCTCTGCCGGGTGGAGGGCTGTTTCACATGCTGGAGTTCTCCGCCGGGCTCTCCATCGCGTTCTGAGCCTGGACCCCACACTCCTCCCGTGAGTCCACCTCGGCCATTCCGCGTTTGTGCCTGATATGCTCTACAAACGCGTCCATGCTCTCCACGATCCAGCCGCCAGCGACTTCGACCCGGCAATGGGGCGTTGTGGTTCTCCTGTTCCTGGCGGTTTTGATCAACTACATCGACCGGGGCAACCTCAGCATCGTCGCGGTCCCGTTGATGAAGGACTTTGGAATCTCTCCTGCGTCGATGGGGACGCTGCTGTCGGCGTTCTTTTGGACCTATTCGCTGATGCAGATCCCGGTGGGCTGGCTGGTGGACCGCTTTGGCCTGAGGTGGACGTATGCCGTCGCGTTCCTGGTGTGGTCGCTGGCGTCGGCGGCGGTGGGCCTGTCAAGCTCGTTTACGCAGGTCCTGTTGTTCCGGCTGCTGTTGGGCGTGGGTGAGTCCGTCGCCCAACCGGCGAGCCTGGCGTACATCCGCCAGAATTTCCGCGAAGACCAGCGAGGACTGCCGACCGGCATTTACCTTTCGGGCATGATGATCGGCCCGGCCGTGGGGGCCTTCTTTGGCGCGGTCCTGCTCGAACAGCTTGGCTGGCGGGAGTTGTTCATCTATACCGGCCTGGGAGGATGCCTCTGGCTGCTCCCGTGGCTGTGGATGGTGTCGGCGGGCGGCCGAGCGGTGGCTTCCGCCACGACCCGAGCGCAGCGAACCGACTGGCTTCGGCTGCTTCGCTCTCCCGCGTTCTGGGCCCTGACTATCGGGCCGTTCTTTTACAGCTACTACTGGTATTTCTGCCTCACCTGGGTGCCGTCGTACCTGGTGCTGCAGTATCAGATGTCATTCCTCAAAATGGGGACCTATACGGCGATTCCGATGCTCGGGATGGCAGCCGTCTCGACCGTGGCGGCCAAGGTGGCCGACCGCCGAATCGCTCGCGGCGGCAATCCCGTGCGCGTCCGGCGCACCTTCGCGTGCACGGGATTCGTGGTGGGCGCCTCCGGCCTCGGACTCGTGTGGGTGACCACCGCCGAAGGAGCGCTGGCGGTCCTGATTTGCTCCCTGCTGGGCCTGGGACTGGCCGGCGCAAACTACTGGGCGCTGACGCAAGCCATCTCGCCCGCCTCGATGATCGGCCGCGTCGTCGGCTACCAGAACACGGTGAGCAACCTGGCCGGAGTCTGCGCGCCCATCCTCACGGGCTACCTGATCGGCGACACGAAGGACTTTCGCCTGGCCATCTGGGCTGCGGGGCTGTCCCTGATCGTGGCGGCGATCACGTACTCGACGCTGATCCGCGAGAGCGCGCCGGCCGAATTTGCCGCGGCCGTCGAAGGCTAGCGAACTTCAGCCAAACGTTCGCGGACGATCTCACCAACCACGCCCACGGCTTCCTGCAGCGCATCCTCTTCGATGATCAGCGGCGGTGAGAACTTGATCATTCCCTTCCCGGTGACGAACAGCATGACTCCGCGGCGAACGGCCTCCATGGCGATTTCGTCGCACAGTTCGACCAGCGGCTCGCCGGAGCGCGGATCGCGCAGGTGAAGGGAATAGAACAAGCCGCTTCCGTTGCAGCGTCCCACCCAACCGGCGAACGGGGCGCACATCCGCTCAAGGGCCGCGCCGAGAGTCCGGCCCAGGGAGGCCGAGCGTTCCACCAATCGTTCCGCGTCCATCACTTCCAGATTGGCCAGGACGGCGGCAGCCGAGATCGGATTGCCGCCAAACGTGCTGGACATCTCGCCCGGCGCCGCGAGATCCAGGATGGCCGCGGGCCCGATGACGGCGGAGGCAGGCACGGTGGAACTGAGTCCCTTGCCGCACGCGATCAGATCGGGCGTGATGCCGTAGTGCTCGAAGGCAAACATCCGGCCGGTGCGGCCGATGCCCGATTGAATCTCATCGCAGGCCACCAGAATTCGATGAGTCCTGGCCCAGCGCATCAGGTGGTCGATGTACGCCCGCGGATGCGGTGTCGTGTTCCAACCCGGGATCGACTCGAGGACGACGCCGGCCACCTCTTCGGGTGGAACCGGTAGCCGCCCGATCGCCGACTCGAAGCCCCCGGCTTCGGGGAGGGGGAGTTGAAAGTAGCGCGCCGCCGCGCGGTCCAGGCCATCGATGAGTCCAGGCTGACCGCTGGCCATGCGCGCGCCCAGGGTTCGCCCGTGGTAACAGCTTTCGAAGGACACCACGGCCGTCTTCGCCGGTGAAATCGAGAGCCCGTGCTTCCGTATCAGGCTGAGACAGCATTCGGTCGCTTCAGTCCCGGAGGAGAAGAGGATGGCCTTGTTGTTCTCGCCGGGCGCTAACGCCGCAACCCGTTCCAGTGCCCGCCGGCGAAGGCCGGTAGGAAACGCATACGAAAAAACGAGCGGCGATTCGATTTGCTTTCGAATCGCCTCCATTACGCGGGGGTGCGCGTGGCCCGTATTCGCCATCACGATGCCGCTCGTCAGGTCGATCCATTGGTTGCCGTAGGGGTCGCGTATCAGGAAGCCCGACGCTTCCGCCCAAACCACCGGTGGCATTCCCTGCATGGACTTCGGTTCCACCGCCCGCAGGCGCTCGAGGCCGGCAATGGATTCCGGAACAGGGATCGGGGTCCCGATGCGCCGGTAGTGCGTCTGGACGGCGCGAGCGGCCACGGGTGCGAGTGCGCTCACCTGCATGGCCATGGAATCTACCGGCGTGCGTCGCCGACGGTCGCGAGAATCGACCGCAGGCCGTTGACCATCGACCCGACGTTGCCGCCGCAGAACATCAGGTCGGCGCCGAGCTCAGACCAGTGGCCGAACTCCGTGGGACTGCAGGCCACGGCGACCAGTTTCCCCTTGCTCCTGGCGGTGCGAATGGTGTGCTCCATGGCGCCGTGCACCAGGGGATGAGCGGTTTCGCCCGTGACGCCGAAACTCACCGACAGATCGCCCGGGCCCAGGAAAACTCCGTCCAGGCCCGGAATCTCGCAGGTTGCTTCCAGGCAGTCCACGGCCTCTTTGGTTTCCACCTGGACCAGCAGGCAGAGTTCGTCGTTCACCCGCTGCTGTTCTTCTCGCGGCTTGCCGGCCAATCCGTAGCGTAGCGCGCGCGAACCGCCGTAAAACCCGCGATTTCCCAGCGGCGCAAACCGCGCGTGCCCGACGAACTCTCTCGAGATCTCGGGCGTGTTGGCCATGGGTAGATCCAGAATGTCGGGATCCAGTTCCGCCGCTTTCAGCACCTGCTCGCGCATCGGGCCATTTACGCGAATCATGGTCAGGAGGCCCATTGCGGAGGCGATGCGGCACAAGTCCCCAGCCTCGTCGAGTGTCAGCGCCTCGTGCTCCATCTCGATCCACATGGCGTCGAATCCCAGGTGCGCGGCCACTTCCACGAACACGGGGTCGTATCGCTGGACCGCGACCCCGAGGAGGGTGCGCCGTCCGGTCGTCTGCAATTTCTGTCGTAGTCGGTTCAAGATCGGGTATCCTTCGCTTCCTGGTCGAACTCTAAGTACTCTACAGCAATCAGGTTCCCGGCGCGGCGTAGATACGGCTTGCGGCGCGGCGCGCCGCCGCGACCAACTTCGGGATATTCTCCGGTTCTACCTGATCGACGGTTCCCGTCAGCCCCAACGCCGCGACAAACGCTCCGCTCGGATTGACCACGGGAACGGCGAGGCACCGAATGCCCGGTTCCTCTTCCTGGTCATCCACGGCGAAACCCTGGTGCCGGATCTTGTCGATTGCTTCGCGCAGAGACGCCGCCGAGGTGATGGTGTTGCGGGTGTGGCGCGCGAACGAAGCCTTGGCCAGAAACTCACGCTGGACGGGATCGGGCGCGTGCGCCAGCAGAACCTTGCCCACCGCGGTGCAGTGCAGGTTGGTCCGCTTCCCGACAAAGGTGTCGAAGCGGATCAGCCCCGGTCCGTCGACCTTCTGGACGTAGATGGCCTGATTCTTCTCGAGGACCGCCAGGTGGATGGTCAGTCCTGCCTTCTCCGCCAGCCATTTCATCGGCGCGAGCGAGACCTCGGGCAGGTGGAGGCTGCGCATCGTCTCGCGGCCGAGGGCGTACACCTTCAGGCTGAGCCCGAACGACTTGTTGTTCGGATCGCGGACGACGTATCCGAGGTTCACCAACGTCCCGATGATGACGTGGGCGGTACTCTTGGGGATCCCGAGTTTCCGGCTGATGGCCGAGACATTCATTCCGAGGCGTGATGCGTCCAACGCCTCCAGAATCGAGAACGCGCGTTCCACCGAGGTGACTGTGACGCTGCTGGGCATGCGTGTAGTAGTCGGTAGTATATATCGGTCGCGACGAGCGTTGGCCGGAGAAGAGGTCGCCTGTAGAGGGACCAGGCATCGCTGTTCAAGGGACAGTCGTTAGACCGGGGGCGACAAGCTGCAGCTTCGGCCAGATGTGTTTGTGTCGAGGCGCAAGGAAGTGGCGGCCTCGAGCCATCTACCGCTTCTCGGTGACACGGCGAAATACCCGCAGCAGATTGTCGCCGAGGAATTTCCGGATGCGCTCGTCGGAATACCCTCGACGTAGCATCGCATCCGTCAACAAGGGCAGGTCGCGCACGTCTCGCATCGGCAGCGGCAGCGTGGGCCCCCCGTCGAAGTCGCTGCCGATCGCAACGTGATCCTCCCCAACGACCTGAATCGCGCGATCGATCACGGCGATCCAGCCGTCGACCGTGAACAGCACCTCTTTGGGCGCGGTCATCCCCGCGTCCGGGAAGTGCGGGCCGGTCAGCTTGTCGATATCGAAGATGGAAAGGCCGGCAACCTTGTCGCGCACTTTGGACGTGTCCCAGAAGGCCTTCCCTTCCTGCTTCGTCCGCCAGTCGAACATCTTGCGGTTGTGGAACTCGTTGCCCATGTGGAATCCGATGACGCCGCCCTTGGCCGCCACCTTTTTCATCAGGGCATCCGGCATGGTCCGGGGAATGTTGTTGAGCGCGCGCATGCCGTGATGGGTCGCCACGAGCGGATCGGTACTGACCGCGAGCGCCTGCTCGATGGTGGTGTCGGCCGCGTGCGAGATGTTGATCACCATGCCGAGGCGGTTCATCTCGCGGACAAGAGCCCGGCCGTGCTCGGTCAAGCCGTTGGACTTCGCCGGGGCGCAGCATGAGTCGGCGAACTGGTTCGTCCAGTTGTGGGCGGAAAGCTGGAGCGACCGGAAGCCCAAACGGTGGAGCGTGCGCAGGACGCCGAGATCGCCGTCCAGGTCGAAGCCGCCCTCGAGATCGAGGACGGCGGCGATCTTGCCCGAACGGCGAATCCGTTCGATCTCGGTGGCGTTCAAGGCCATCTCGATCGTCGCCTTGTTCTTCTCGAGTTGCCGTGCGGCGAGGTCGTAGAGGCGAAGGACCTGTCTGGTCTCGTAGCGGCCAGGATAGTACTCCTCCGCGATGTAGAGCGAAAAGAAGAACGCGCCCAGGCCGCCCTCGCGGGCGCGGGGCAGGTCGAACTGGCCGCGGGGCAACGCGTCGCTGATGTCGGTGTGATCGTAAAACTGGCGGTTGATCACATGGACGTGGCCGTCGAAGACCAGTGAATCGCGGTGTAGAGCCATGGCGCGGGCGGAAACGTCGGCGGCGGTGGCGGCACACGTAGCAAGGCCCAGAAGAACGAGGAGACGCATCGGGGTCCATTATCTCGCTGAACCTGGCCGCGAAAATCCATGGTTGTCGTCAAGGATCGGCGGTGCTCAGCCAGGCAATCGCTTTGGACGTGGTTTCACAGCACCGTTATGGACCGTACGGGTCTGCCGCCGGCCTTTTAAATGAACAGTTCGGCAGAGACGCCGAAAAAG
>CAZGUX010000156.1:0-28305 GCA_964529305.1 uncultured Solibacteraceae bacterium
CACCGATCAGGGCCTTACCGGCATCGGACCCGGCATCGATCCCGGGCTGCTCGAAGCAGTGAAGGGTCAGTTAATCGGACAGGACCCCTTCGATACCGAGCGCCATGCCGCGCGCCTCCGTTACTATGCGCAGGGCTCCTCGTATCGCGGGGGATCGTGCGTCGACGTCGCGCTGTGGGACCTCATCGGCAAAGCCTGCGGCCAACCGCTCTACAACCTGTTTGGCGGGAAAGTCCGGGACTCGGCAAGCTACTTCTACTACCTCTCGCAAGGACCTTTCGAGCAGATCGAGGCCCAGTGCCGCGACGGCCTGTCGAAGGGCTTCCATGTCTTCTACCTGAAGGTGGGGATCGACATCGAGGCCGAACTCGAGATGGTTCGCGTGGTGAGGGAGACGATCGGGCCGAACGGCAAGATCCGGCTGGATGCGAATGGCGCCTGGACCGTAAACGAGGCGCTGCGGAATCTCGCCCGCCTCGACCACTACCGCATCGACTTCATCGAACAGCCCGTGAGCCAGGACCCGATGACTAACATGATCGAGGTGCGGTCTCGTTGTCCGGTCGCCGTCTCGGCCAACGAGGGCTTGTGGACCGCGGCGGATGCCTATCGCCAGATGTCCTCGCGCGCGGCGGATGTCTACTGCTTCAGCCCGTACTTCGTCGGGTCCCTGGCCCAGTTCCAGCGGCTGGCCCGCGTGGCGGAACTGGAGGGCCTCTCCGTCTGCCGGCACACGCACGGCGAATTGGGCATCGTGGCGACCGCCGCCCATCACATCCTGCTGACGCTTCCGAACCTGGTGGACGGCCATCAACAAACCGCGCACATGATGCAGGACGACATCCTGACAGAACCCTTGCCGATCGCGAGGCAGCCCGACTGGGGCGTCCCCGCCGGTCCGGGTCTCGGCATCGAGATCGATTCGGAAAAGCTGGGCAGGTATCACGAGGCCTACCTGCGGATGGGGCAGTTTGTTCCCTATGATCCGCGCCTGCTCGGCACTCCGATGCATCCGTAGGGGGCGTTATGTATACTCGGAACAATAACGGATTTCTGGAAATGGAAATCCCCCGCATGCATCCGCAGGATGGGACAAGGGGTAAGGGGTTACATCCTCCAACAAGGAGAGACTTTCCATGAGTCTTAGTCAACTGGCCCGCACCATACGCGAGTCGGTTACTCTCAAACTGAATCAGACTGCCGCGCTCCTTCGCGAGAAGGGCGAACCTGTCATCCACTTGGGCGGCGGCGAACCCAAGAGCAAAACGCCGATCGACGCCATCGTGAGCTGTACTTCCGTGCTCAACTCCGGCGATATCAAATACACGCCGCCGGACGGAATTCCTGCCCTCAAAAAAGCTATCATTCGCTACACGGAAGAGAACTACGGGCGGCAGGTGCGCCCGGAAAACGTCCTGGCCTCGAGCGGAGCCAAGCAGTCCATCATGGTGATGCTACATGCCATCCTCGACCCCAAGGACGAGGTCGTCTTCCCTGCCCCCTATTGGGTGAGCTACCCCGAGATGGTGAAACTCGCGGGGGGAGTGCCGGTCGTGGTCCGGCCGGAGGACGGCAGCTTTCACCCGACCATTCGAGAGGTTGCGGACGCCATCGGTTCTTATACAAAAGCCATCATCCTGAATAGTCCCAACAACCCTTCGGGGGTCATGTACTCGAGAGACTTCATCAGGGAAGTGGTGGATCTGTGCGAGCAGCGGTCGTTGTACCTGATCATGGACGACACCTACAACCGGCTGGTGTTCGACGGACGGTCGCCGGTCAACTGCTACGACTTCAGCCACGAGGAGATTGACCAGTCTAAGCTGGTCGTGATTAACTGTGTCTCCAAGATGTACGCGATGACCGGGTTCCGAATCGGCTGGGCCGTGGCGAGCCGGGAACTGGTTCAGGCCATGGCGACCATTCAATCGCAGCAGACGTCCGGTCCCGCCACGCCGTCGCAGTGGGCCGCCGTGGGCGCGCTAACGGGAGTCCAGGCGTCGATCGAGTCGCTCCGGATGACGCTCGAGAACAATCGTAATCTTCTGATCGACCGGCTGAAAGTCTTTCCCGGCATTCGAGCGGTCAGGCCGGACGGGGCCTTCTACTGTTTTCCGGACTTCAGCCACTACATGAAGGACTCGCAGAAGCTGGCCGAATTCCTCCTCGAAAAGGTCCGGGTAGTGACCGTGCCGGGACGCGAGTTCGGCATGGAAGGCCACTTGCGGCTCAGCTTCTGCGGGACGGCGAAGGAGATCACCGAGGGCGTCGAACGGATCCGCTGGGCGCTGGACCCGACCGCGCCAAACGAACTGTACCTGGGCGACCGGCGCCTGGTACGCGACTGGATGTGACGGGAGAGTCCTCCACCATGAACGTATACACTGATATCGCTTCACCCGCCCAAAAAGAGGCCGGCTTGGCCGCCAGCATCCACGGATTGCAGAATCATGGCCTTTCCCATCTCAAACGCGTTTACTGGAACCTGACCACGGCGGCCCTGTACGAGGAAGCGGTCTTCCGGGGAGAAGGAACCATATGTCACCTGGGCCCGTTTGTCGTTCATACGGGCAAGCACACTGCCCGCGCGGCCGCCGACAAATTCGTGGTGCGCGAGCCCACGAGCGAGTCATGGATCTGGTGGGGTCAGCACAACCGCCCGTTCTACCCCGCGAGCTTCAATTCGCTGCTGACGCGGCTGGGGGGATACCTCCAGGGCCGCGATGTCTTCGTCCAGGATTGCTTTGCCGGCGCGGATCCCGACTACCGCATGCCGGTCCGGATCGTCACCGAACTGGCGTGGCACAGCCTGTTCGCCCGAACCATGTTCCTCAAGCCGGTGACCCTCGACGAATACCACCATCATGTCCCCGAATTCACCGTCATCGCGGCGCCGGGCTTCAACGCGTCCCCGCTCATCGATTCGACTCGAACCGAGACCTTCATCATTTTGAACCTGGCCGAGCGCACCGCCATCATCGGGGGCTCGAGCTACGGCGGCGAGATCAAGAAGACGATCTTCACCGTGCTGAACGCCCTGCTGCCGTTGCAGGGTGTGATGCCGATGCACTGCTCGGCCAACGTCGGCGAATCCGGTGACGTCGCCATCTTCTTCGGCCTGTCCGGCACGGGCAAGACGACTCTCTCCGCCGATCCCAAACGCCACCTGATCGGCGACGACGAACACGGCTGGTCCGACAACGGCGTCTTCAACTTCGAGGATGGCTGTTACGCCAAAGTCATCCGGCTGTCCGCGGAGGCGGAGCCGCAAATCTACCACTGCACCCGGCGTTTTGGCACCATTCTCGAGAACGTCGTCTTCGACCGCCGCAGCCGGCGGCTTGACCTCAACGACGACAAGCTGACCGAGAACACTCGCGGGGCGTATCCCCTCAGCTACATCGACAACGCCCTCGACGACAAGCGCGCGGGACATCCCTCGAACGTCGTGTTCCTCACCTGCGACGCCTCCGGCGTCCTGCCTCCCATTTCCAGGCTGACCGCGGACCAGGCGGTGTACCACTTCATGTCCGGCTACACCAGCAAAATCGCCGGAACCGAAATCGGACTGGGCAAAGAACCCGAGATCACCTTCAGCGCCTGCTTCGGCGCGCCGTTCATGGTGCATCATCCGTACAAGTACGCGCAGATGCTGAAGGCCAAGATCCTGAAAGCCGGCGCCAAAGTCTGGATGGTGAACACCGGGTGGACCGGCGGTTCGTTCGGCATCGGCAAACGGATCAGCATTCACCATACGCGGGCACTGCTCAACGCGGCCTTGGAGGGCCGTCTCGACAACGTCGAGTATTGGCAGGATCCGGTGTTTGGCTTCGAAGTGCCCAAGACCTGTGAAGGCGTGCCGGAATCGATTCTCGACCCCTCGCAGACATGGCCCAGCCGCGCGGAGTACTTCCGCAAGTACGACACGCTCGCCTCGCGCTTCATCGAGAACTTCCACCTGCTCGCCATGCAGGAAGGTTGTCCTGCGGGGCTGGAGGAATTCGGCCCCAAACGGATGGCCGAAGCCTCGCTCGTCTCGAATTGAGCGCCTCGTTTCACACCGTTTTCGTGGGGTGGGCCCCCGGGCCGGTTTTCTCGGCGACGCAGCTTCTATCCGATCCGCAACTTGGCCCAACGGCTGTGGGTGTCCCCGCCCTGCGTGCACCAGAAACCCGCCAGCGCGTGGCGGTCGTCGAGCCTCGAAAGCTTGGGAGCGCCGTAGGCGATGGCATCGTGGCTGGACGGATACGTGTCGGTGCGGACGACGCCGAGCGATTCTTTGCCATACGCATCCCACAGCAGGACCGCGTTCTCCACATCCCAGGTCCGGCCGCCGTCTTCGGAGAGCGCGGCCTTGATACCCGGCTGCGGCGTGTTCTCCCGGTGCGAGTAGATCATCATCAGCCGCCCGTCCCCAGGTTCAACCGCACAGTTGGACTGACCGTGGATTCCGGTCCCAATGGGCGCGTTCCACTCGCGTCCGAACGGATCGCGCGAGGTGATGACGTGGAGATCGAAGGACGTCTGGAGCTGCGATTCCGCGGTCCACGCGGTACTCAGCAGAGTGCCGTCGGCCCGGCGAATGGTGATGGCGTGCGAGTACGAGCGGTTTTTCTCCGTCCCGACGGCCACCCGGTGCTTGTCAAACCACGTCCGCCCGCCATCGCGCGAGTACATGGCATAGATGTTGAGGTCGAACGGGCCGTCGTTGTCGTAGGTCTTCCAGGTTTCGAAGGTGTGGAACCAGGTGCCGTCCTCGAGTTCAATCACGCGGCCGTACGGCGCCACCTCCTGGTGGCTCTCGAAGTGAGGGCGGATCCCGGCCGCCACCGGTTCGGACCAGGTGCGGCCCTGATCGTAGGAGCGGAAGACGCAGGTCTCGAGCGGAGCCAGGCCCTGGGTCTGCTGGTTGAACACCAGCAGGTCCGGGTCGGAGTGATCGAGCCGCATGGCGCGCAGGACCAGCGAGCCGTCCCGCAGCGCGGTCAGCGTTCCTTCCAGATAGTTGTAGTGCACGGGATCGAGGCCGCGGCGCCGGACCGGACCTTCGCGATCCCAGGTGGCGCCGCCATCGCGCGTGCGCAGGATCTCCAGCGTCCCATCCGGCGAGTAGATGGCCCCCGATGTCTTCACCACGCAGATCCACTCGTCCGGCGAGAGGCAGAGAATGTCCGGGTAAAACACGCCGAGCACCCGGTGGCCCGGCAGAGGATTGCGGAAGATCACGCCTTTGTCAACGATTTCCAGTTTCATGATGGTCTCGTACGAGCGGTCGGGGGTCTGGTTAATGCCACCGGCGGAACCACTCCAGCGTCAGCCGCATGCCCTCCTCAAAACTGAAACGCGGCGAGTGGCCCAGGTCCCGCACAGCCAACGTCGTGTCGGCCTGCGAATGGCGGACGTCGCCTGCCCGCGGGGGGCCGTGGACCGCCTCCAGTTGAACGCCTTCGAGTCGCTGCAGCAGGTCCCAGGCCTGATTCAACGTGATGCGGCCGCCGTTGCCGCCGTTATACACCTTGCCCGCGACGCCCGGCGCTTTGGCGGCTTTGAGATTCAGATCCGCGACGTCCTCCACATAGGTGAAGTCGCGCGATTGCTCGCCGTCGCCGTGGATGGTCGGACTCTGGCGTCGCAGAATCGCCTTCAAAAACAGCGAGAGCACCCCGGAGTACGGGCTCGACGGATTCTGGCGCGGTCCGTACACATTGAAATAACGAAGGGCCACCACCTCGATACCGAAGCACGAGGTGAACACGGAAGCGTAATACTCGCCGACCAGCTTCTGAAGAGCGTAGGGCGACAAGGGATTCGGCTTCATCGCTTCGACCTTCGGAAGAACCTCGGTATCGCCGTAAGCGGACGAAGAAGCCGCGTAGACCACCCGTCGCACATCGCCTTCCCGGGCCGCGCGAAATACCTGAAACGTTCCGTCGATATTCACTTCGTGAGAAGGAATGGGATCGTCGATGGAACGGGGGACCGAAGGGATGGCCGCCTCGTGAAAGACGTAGTCGGCGCCCTGGATAATCGGGGCGATGGAGTGATAGTCGCGAATGTCCTCGACCTGCAGGTCGACCGAGGAACTCACCTCGTCCAGATTCTCTTCGCTGCCGCTCAGCAGGTTGTCGATGACCGTGACCCGGCCGGCCCCCTGCCGCAGCAAGGCACGAACCAACGCGGAGCCGATGAACCCGGCGCCGCCCGTTACCACGATCTTGCTCATGCGGTCTGCGCCATCAACGCGATCTGCGATTCCAGATACCGCAGCGACCGCTCCGCGATGTCCACCGGGCCGGGCTTGAAGTCGAACACCTCGAGCGAGACCCAGCCTGGATAGTTCCGCCGCTGCAGCACTTCAAAGATCGCGCGGAAATCGTAGTCGCCGGTCCCCGGATAGCGGCCATCCATTTCGTTGACGTGGACGTGGCGAATGTAGTCGAAGTAACGGTCGACAATCACCGCGTGCGGTTCCGTTTCGTCGGCGGCGTTATGCGAGTCAAACATCGTTCGGATGGCAGGGCTGTTCAGTTCCTGAACAATGGACACCGCTTCGGCAACGGTGTTGCAAACGTCGGAGTCCGCCGACGGAAGCGCCTCGACCAGGATGGTGACGCCCCGCTCTGCTGCCTGCCCGGCCACTGAAGCAAAGCCGTCGACCCAGCGCCGCGTAGATTCGGCCCGCGTCGAGCCTCCGGTGCTGCGCCGTTGGGCAGGAGATCCGAAAACCAGGATGCCCTTCGGGCCGAGATCCGCGCAGAGGTCAATCAGGGCACGGATATGATTCCAACTTCGCTCGCGCAACGCATCATCCGGTGTCGTCACGTGAAGGCCCTTCGGGCTGACCATGAGCCAGTGAAGCCCGACAAACTCCAGGCCTTCGGAGGCCATGATGTCGCGATACTCACTGCGTTGGGCGGCGGAGATCTGTCGAGGGTCTTCAGCAAGGGTGAAATGAGCGATCTCGATGCCGGAATAACCGGCTTTCCGGATGGCGCGGCAGCCATCGGCGAAATTCCACTTGTCGAACACTTCGTTACAGATGGATTGACGAAAGACGAAGGCCATTCAAGGGCTAGTGTAGTACATGAACCCGCTTCACCGTTTCGCCGCCGGCCGTGAATGAGGACTCGTATTCGTCAAACGAATAGCGGTGCAGCAGACGGCGCAGCAGGCCCGCGTCGAACCGTGAAAGATCCTCGACCGCGCGGGCGAACGACGACGCGCTCGCGTTCACGCTGCCGACAACGGCCTGGTTGCCGACGATCAGGTCGAGGAATGCGAGGTCTCCGGCGCCCTGGGTCGCGCCAAGGATCACGCACACGCCGAGAGCAGCCAGCGCCCGAATGCCGGCATACGCGGCCGCGACCGCGCCCGTGGCCTCGATCACGATGTCGAAGCGGCCCTCGATGGCCGCCAGATACCGCGCGCCCGCGTGTTCGGCCAGAAGGGCACGGGGGTGTCCTGGCGGTTCCAGCGAGTGGAGCGAAGGTTCGATGCCGCGCGACCGGAAGGCCATCGCGGCCAGCAGACCGACCGGACCCGCGCCGAGAATCAGAGCCGTACAAGCCGGTTCCTCGCGAATCGCCAGTGCGCGGTCGATCGCTTTCTCGACCACCGAGAGCGGTTCGGCGAGCACGGCGATGTCCACCAGTTCCGGAGGAATGCGGATGAGGTGTTCGGCCCGGTCCGTAGCGAACTCGGTGAAGTACCCGTGCAGGCCCATGATGCCGCGCTCGCGATAGTTGCCGGAGAGACAGAGGTCGGGGCGGGCGCGCCCACAGGTCGCGCAGGCAGGACGGCAGGCACGGCGAACCGTCGGGACGACATAGTCGCCCGGACGAAGCGAGGTGGCGGCGCCCGCTTCAATCACCTGACCGACCGCTTCGTGCCCGAGCACCAGGAAATCGTCGCCTTCGGGCGGATAGCCGAACAGAAAACCGGCCAGATCGCGGTCGGTTCCGCAGACGCCCGTCTCGAGTACGCGGAACAGCGCTTCTTCGGGGTCAGTCAAATCGGGCCGTGGGAGGCCGCGGACCTCGAGGCGGCGCGACGAGAAATTGACCGAGAGAGCCCGCATTCAGGTCCGGCCGGCGGAGGCGCTGGTTGACTCGGGAATCTCGACAGTCACCGGCTTGGCCGCTTTCTCGGCGACCATCACCAGCGACAACCCCGGCCACGGCAGGATGGGGTCGATGCGCCGGAGGATCCAGACGCTTTTGTCGAAGATCTTCAGGACAACCTTGCTGACGTGCTGCCCTCCCAGAACACGTGAGGTGAGCCACCACGTCAGCGCGCCTGCCTTGTTCAGGCCGATGGTCCGTCCGACGCGAAAGCCGGATTCCTCGACCAGGGCCGCCAACTCGCCTTCCCGAAACCGGCGGCGGTGCCCCATCTTACGGTCGAGCGATCCGTACAGCGCGGGCATCTGCGGCGCCAGGACAAAGAGCTTTCCGCCGGGATTTAGCAGAGTCGACGCCGCCCTTAGCGTCGCGAGGGGATCTTCCACATACTCGAGGACGTTCACGCACAGGACCGTGTCGAACCGCGAATCGACGGCTGCGAAGTCCGAAGGCCGTGAGGGATCGAGCGAAGCGACGGTCACACTAGGCGTGCGCAGAAAGCGATTCCTGAGCGCGTGCAGATTCAGGGGGTCGCTGTCGCAGGCGACGTAGCGCAGACGGCGCGCCATCAGACGACCGGAGAGATGGCCGATGCCGGCGTTGAGTTCGAGAACCGAATCGCCCAATACTGGCCGGATCAGCCTGGACAGCCAACTCAGGTACTGCGGCGTGCCGGAGAGATTGTTGAGAACGCCCCGGCCGTAAGGCGTCGAGTACAGATCGTCGATCAGCCAGAACTTGAGGATGACGGTGAGCGCGTGCAGACCGTCCTTCCAACTGATCTTCTTCCCTTCCTCGTAGGTACGGCCGTGATAGCTGATGGGGACTTCGTAGATGCGGAACTTCCGCTTCGCGCACTTCATCACGATCTCGGGCTCGAAGCCGAAGCGATCGGACCGGATCGGAATGCTCTTGAGCAGATCGGTACGGAAGACCTTGTAGCAGGTCTCCATGTCGGTGAGGTTCAGGTTGCTGAAGATGTTGGACGTGATGGTGAGGAACTGGTTGATCATCGAGTGCCAGAACAGAAGCACGCGCCGCTGATCGCCGGCCAGATAGCGGGAGCCGAAGACCGCGTCGGCACGGCCGTCGAGCAAGGGTTTGAGCAGGATCGGGTATTCCTGCGGGTCGTACTCCAGGTCGGCATCCTGGACCAGGCAGAAATCGCCCTCGGCATATTGGATGGCGCTGCGCACGGCGGCGCCCTTGCCCTGGTTCACGCCGTGGCGGTACAGGCGGATCTCCGGACGTTCCTCGGCCAGGCGCTGAAGAATCAGGTAGGTGCCGTCGGTCGAGCAATCGTCGACCACGATCAGCTCCCGCTCCATGTTCTCGGGCAGCGGAGCGGCCAGAACCTGGGCGAGCGAGCGCTCGACCACCGTGCGTTCGTTGTACACCGGGATGAGGATCGACAGCTTCATCGAAAGCTACCCTCGCCCGTGGCGCAGACACTCCTGTCTGCAGCGTCGAGACTCGTCTCGACGCTTTGCCGGGCGCAGCCCGGCCTCCGGATCGTAGAACGGCGCCGGGAAGAAAGCCCATGCCCCACTACAACAGCGTGGCATCGAGCGTAATGGTCGTGTTGTACAACTTCGAAACCGGACAGCCCGCCTTGGCTGCGTCCGCCGCCGTCCGGAACGCCTCCTCACTCGCGCCCGGGACTTTGGCCTTCAGCACCAGGTGGCTCTCCGTGATAGCCAGCGCGCCGTCCACCCGATCCAGCGTAATGGTGCACGACGTCTCCAGACTCTCGGCCGTCAAGCCGGCCTGGGCCAACTGTGCGGACAGCGCCATGGTGAAACAGCCCGCGTGCGCCGCCGCCAGCAGTTCCTCCGGGTTGGTGCCGGTCCCGTCCTCGAACCGGGCTCGAAAGGAATACGGTGTGTTGGTCAGAACCCCGGTTTGGGTAGAAATGGCTCCTGTCCCGGTTTTCAGATCTCCCTGCCACTTCGCTTCTGCGGATCGCTTCATCGTCGCTCCTCCTTCGTGGGTACCACGCGTCTAACTCTTGCGAAGCTCCTCGAGCTTCATTTCCCTGCCCTGCACGCAGGCTTGCAGACCCATCACCGCGGTGAGAGTGCTTTCCGCCGCATGGAATGCGGCGTTTTCGATTTTGCCCGTGCGCGCCCCTTCGATGAACTCGTTCACGTTGTCGATGGTGATGTCGTACCGGGTCTCGACCGTTTCCGGAGCGGCTTTGTCGCGCCAGATCGTGTAGCCCTTGCGGGAAACGTTGACCGCGCCCCTCTCGCACATGAAGGTCTCCGAGACATCGGAGAAGCCGGGAGTCTTCAGTTGGTTGGCGCTGTAGCTGAGGATGCGGCCGTCGTCGAACTGGAAGGTGATGGCGACATTGTCGTAGACGTCGCCGTACATCCGGGACTGGCGGCTCCCATAGCCTACGGCCTTCACCGGCGTCTTGCCCATAAACCAGTTGACGACGTCGAGGTTGTGGCAATCCTGTTCGATGACGATATCGCCCGAGAGCTCGCGATAGAAGAACCAGTTGCGAATCCGCTCTTCGCTCGCCGCATGGCCGGACTTGACCGCCGGTCCGCTACCCAGCCACGCCGCCCGAACCATCTTGATGGCGCCGAGTTCCCCGGATTTCACCACTTCGAACGCGTGGCGATAGTCCTTGCCGTACCGCTGCTGAAAATCGACCGTGATCCGCTTGGTGGGATCGGCGCGGCGCGCCGCGGCCAGCACCCGGCGGCACCCGGGGGCGTCCACGCCGGCGGGTTTCTCCATGAAGATGTGCTTGCGGGCGTTCACCGCGGCCTCGAAGTGCTCCGGGTGCAGGTAAGCGGGAGTGGCGATCAGGACCGCATCGATCGGGCTCGCCAGCAGTTCCTGGAACTTTGTAAACTGCTTTGCGCCGGAGTAGGCTTTGGAGCCCGCCTGGAGCTTATCGGGATAGATGTCGCAGATGTGAGTGATCTTGGCGTATTCGTTCTTAGCGAAGATTCCGCTGACGTACATGCCGCGGTTGCCGCAACCGATGAGGCCGACCGACAGCGCCGAGTTGGCCTGGGTGCCGCGAACGGATTCGGGCTTGACCAGAAGGAGGCCGGCGCCTGCGGCGGCCGACTTCATGAAGTGTCTTCGGGGAGCATCCATGGGTGTCCCTTTATTCTATCCGCAGCGTCGCGGGGGCGCGAGGTAAAGCGGCTGTGGCCAAAGCGGCCGCGCGCACGGTCTTTGATTCAGCCATGCTCGGCGCGCTGGTTCCTCGAGTGATCCCTTCCGGCTGGTACGGCGCTCCAACGGCGTTTCCGGTCCTGTCACGACTGGAGGCTGACCTGAGGCGCGGCGATGGAGCCGTCCCGGCCGCGCTCGATCGAGCCAAACACGAACTGTATCGCCAACTGCGCGGGAGGTTCACAGTACGTCGTGCCCAGGCGCTGACGTTGAAGGCTCTCAACACTTGCGTGGCCCGGCAGCACTTCCAGGCGCGCGACTCGACGGTCGGGTCGCGGCCCGTCGGCCTGGTGGTCGATCCTTCGAACCTCTGCCAACTCGGATGCCCGGGCTGTGTCCATTCCCCTCGTTCCGAATCCCTCCAGATCGTCGACTGGCCCAAGGGCACCCTCGCGAACGACCGGTTTGCGGCCTTGATGGAGCGGTATGGCCCGTTTGCGGTGGGCGTGTATTTCTGCAACTATGGCGAACCGCTCCTGAACCTTGCCACCCCCGGGCTGATCCGGCTGGCGAAAGGATATCTGGCATGGACGGCGCTCTCGACCAGTCTTTCCGTGCGGCGATTGGACGCCGAGGCTTACGTGGAATCGGGATTGGATTTCATGGTGCTGTCAATCGATGGCGCCACGCAGCGGGTCTACGAGCAGTTCCGCCGCGGCGGCGACCTGGAGTGCGTCCTGGCCAACCTCCGAAGCCTGGTGGACGCGAAGCGCCGGCTGAAAAAGAACACACCGGTTCTCGCCTGGAATTTCCTCGCCTTCGAGCACAATGCGCACGAAATCCCCCTGGCTCGCAGCATGGCTCGCACGCTCGGCGTCGATCAGTTTCGCGTGGTGAATCCTTTCGATGTGGGGTGGGATGATCCGGAGATTCGCCCGGCGCAAGTCCAGGCGACGCTCCGCCGTTTCAATTGGGTGCCGGCCGCCCAAGCCGGCAACTGGGACCCGCTTCCCGACGCGGTGGCGACGGAGGTGATCGAGCGGGCGTTCGACACCCCGTGGATACCCGCGCAGTCGTCCGGCGCTTTCGGGAGCCCTGGCCATACCTGCCACTGGCTCTACAAGAATCTGGTGATGGACGCGACGGGCAGGATCCTGCCCTGCTGCGGGGCGCCTGGCGCGGAGAGGAACCTGGTGTTCGGCCGGTTCGAGGCCAACGGAGGCGATCCCTTCAACACCGGCCGGTATCGTCAGGCCCGAAGTTTCTTCCGGGGCGATGGCCCCGCGTCCGAAGACGCCCCGCACTGTGTGCGCTGCGAGTGGGACCAGACGACGGTCAACATCGGCGGCCCGGAGATCCGTCGCTATTTTCTAGCCGCGGATGCCGCGTATTTCGATCACCGTAGCCTGAACCTCCTGGCCGACTGGTGATGCCTCGCCGCTCCTCACGTGATGCCGGTCTCCGACCCGTGCGAAGCCGTGAAAAAATTGGGGACGGTCACCCCGTTTCTCGACCACAACTCGTTGGATCTTCACGAAACGTTGGCGAGAAACGGGGTGGCTGTCCCCGATTTTTCAAAGCCCGGTCGAGCCGGGGAGCGGTACGTTCTGCTTCTGCCATAAGCTTCGACGGGCTGCCCTTTCTCACATCACCGCCAACCTCTCCGAAGCGGTGCGTGGCACCGAATCAACGCCCCTCGAAGCCACTCGACGAACCCAATCGACAGCATTAGAATCAATCACTTCCAGCCACAATTGGCTTCGTTTTGCCAAACACTTCCTCGCCTACTGGATCTGGAACGAGTACAGGTCCGCCGCCTTCATCACAAAGCGCAAGCGAACCGTCTGGCCTTGTAAGGCAAACCCCACCTCGGACGCCGGGTACAGGCTCTCCTTTCGATCCGCGCTCATGATCTCGTTGTGGCCTCGCCGCCACGTGACCGCGCGCGAAACCTCATCGCCATAGATCTCATCGCATTCCTCCAGGCGATACCCCGGCATCGGCCGCCCGGCCGCATCCTGAATCTCGACCCGGATGGAGCCGATCACCGACGTCGCGTAGTTGAGAGCCAGCGCGCGGCCTCCCCACACAAAGTTGTGGGTGGTGAACTCCCCGCCACGGTACGGCGCGTTCACCGAGATAAAGCCGTCAGGCCGCAAGGTCATGCGGCGGATCTGGACCGCGTCCGTTCGGTAGTGCTCGAGAAGATAGAGCGACATTTCGGTCGGCGACGTGTGCAATACCCCCCGCGCCAGCATCAGGGCGCGCTCGTGCCAGTTCTTCGGATCGAGACCCGGAGAAATGAAGGGCTCCATAAAGGTGCGGTCGAAGTGAATGCCGTCGCGGCTCGACAGCAGAGCGATCTCCGAGAGGCCGGGATACGGCCACGCCGGGTCCCACTTTCTCCAAGGCACAAAGCGCTTGGCGAACATCAGGTAGGTGCCCGGGGCCCGATCGTAGGCAAAGGTGTTGTTGATGTAAAGATGCTCGATGTCCGAGCCGCCGAAGCCGACGAACTCCGGCTGGGTCCAATGCAGAAAGTCCTTCGACGTCGCCCGCCGCACGCTGCGGATGCGGGTGTTGTACCAGCCTCGAAGGTAGGCGACGTAGAGTTGCTGCCGCTCGTCCCAGAAGGCGAGGTTCTGAGGGTCCATCAGCGGATCTCCGGCGACGTAGGAGATCACAGGTTGAGACTGCATTCGCTTCCAATGAATGCCATCCGGCGAAGCCAGGGCGAGCAGTTCGTAGTTGGTCAGGTTGGCCAGAGTCTTGTAGCGTTGATCCGCGGGCACTCCGGACCTCGTATCGACGAACGGAATCAGGTCGGTGCTGTCCTCGCCGGTGACCGGCCACACCAGGTTGTTCTTGGTGGATCCGCGGAACGGGACCACGCCCAACTCGGGTTTGGTCCAGCGAAGGCCATCGCGGCTCTCGGCCAGAGCGGTATAGCTCCAGTCCATCTGCGCCTTGTCGCCACGGGCGGCCTTGGGCGGGCTTCCAATGGCCGGACCGCTCGCGCGGTAGTACATCCGATGGCGGTCTCCGTCCTTCAAGACCGTGACGTAGGCCAAGGTCTGGCCTTCCCACGGCTTGTCGGCGCTCAGGACAATCTCGCGAGGAATGGGTGAGTGCAGCTTCAACGCCACGCCCTCTTTAGAAGCAATCAGCCTTTCGTCGAGGAACAATTGGCGCACATCAACGGAGCGAGGCTGGGCCTGAACCCCCGCCGCCGCGGCGAAGAGGACTACCATGGAGCGCATCATCGTTCCTCCTAGCCTAACCGGTCGAGCACTCCCTTGAAAGTGCCGCCGGGCGACGTTTGGCGGGGGCGTGCGCTCTGCGGCCTGTGCAACCGATCGTGGCTGTGGTACATTGCCTCGTTGGCCGAAGAAAGGAGGCGGTGGCGCTGCACCCACACAAGAGAGAAGCCATCGAGCAACGCATCATCCAGGCTGCGGAAGCGGCCCTGGCCCGGCGCCAGTACGTCAGCGCAATCGACGTCTTATCGGGAGCCGGAATGCTGACCACCACGCACCTCGACGCTTGGAGGAAAGGACGCGTCGACTTCCTGGAGCGGGTGATTCAGGGGAACCTCAAGAAGATCTCGCTCTCGATGAAAGCGTTCCGGAAATGGGCCGCCGACAGGGGTCTGAAACCCAGTGAAACCCGATACGTGCGGCGCACGCGTGGGGGCACTTTGGATCTGCGGTTCAGCAAGAGCGGAGATCCCGGCATCGAGCGCAGTTACCGGACGCATTATGTTTCCCCGGTGCTATCCGAACGCAAAAAGCAGCAGTTGGAGGAGAAACTCAGCCGCTCCCCGCAGCCAGTGGTCTTCGAGATTCTGCGCGACTCCGCGTGCTCGGAATGCGGCGCGGCGATCCACCAGGGAGGCTTCCTGTACATGGAGGCGGAACAGCCGTTTTGCCTGGCCTGCGCGCGTTTCGACGACCTCGAATATTTGCCGTCGGGCGATGCCGCCCTGACACGCCGTTCCGCGAAGTACAGCGCGCGCACGGCGGTGGTTGTCCGCTTCAGCCGAACGCGCGGCCGCTATGAACGTCAAGGCATCCTGGTGGAGACCACAGCGCTCG
The DNA here is from genome assembly GCA_964529305.1 of uncultured Solibacteraceae bacterium. Taxonomy (GTDB): domain Bacteria; phylum Acidobacteriota; class Terriglobia; order Bryobacterales; family Bryobacteraceae; genus CAZGUX01. Next base: position 15,356 of record CAZGUX010000156.1, read on the forward strand.
AGAAGGCCGAGCAGGAGTGCTATGAAGACGCCGATGCGCGGGCAAGCGCCAGGGCGGCTTCGGCGCTGCGGCGAAAGCAGGACGACCGTGCCTTTGTCGCCCAGGTGACGGCCCGGCTCCGGGTCCTCTTTCCCCGGTGCCCGCAGGACGAGACGGCGGCCATTGCCGAACATACGGCGGCTCGAGGCAGCGGCAGGGTCGGCCGGACGGCGGCGGGCCGAAGACTGGAAGAGCAGGCTCTCACCGCGGCGGTGACGGCGGCCGTTCGACATCGGCATACCGGGTACGATTCGCTCCTGGCTTCCGGCTTGGATCGGAACGCGGCACGGGAGGAGGTATTTGACCGTGTGCAAGAGGTGCTCGCATCGTGGCGAGGATGACGCTTGGACTAGCTCGGCGCCGCTACTCGGTTTTCATTAGACACGCCCGCCTCCCGGGTTGCTAAACTCATAAGCTTGAACGCGCGCGACGGATTTCGAAGCGCTATTGAGGTCATGCAGAAGTCGGCACGACTGATGGGCGCGCTCCTGCCTGGCAGCAACCGGGTCTGCGATTGGCAGGAATTCAACAACAAGTTCGAAGCCTTTCGGCTGTTTCAATACGCGGACCGCGAACTCAAACTAGCGGCCGGCAGCGTTCCCATCGACGAAGCCGTCCAGTGCGCCCTCGCCCAGGATGCCTTTCGAGCCATCTGGCTCATCGAGGGCATTGGATACATCGAGGGCAGCGCTTCGAGCCTTTCCGTGGAAGGGCTTCTTACGCAAGGCGCGGCCTCGCGCCTTCCGGATCGAGCCATGATCCCCCTTCACGCGGGGATGGGTACGGCCTTCGGAGAAAAGCTTCTCGGCAGTCTCGGCCGCGACGCGTCGAAGGGAGAGATCCGGCGCGCGGTCGAACGCTTTGTCGACCTGTGTAGCGCCAATTGCCGGCCGGGTTGGGACGATGCCTCGATCGAACCGCTGGGCCTGGTGGTGCGTTGCCTTTATCCGCACCTGTTGGCGCATGTGAGTTCGGCGATGAACGACCTGAGTCCGGCCTTGCGCGCGTTGTTCTGGCACGGCGTGGGCCGCTCTCTCTATTTTGTCCCCACGCACTTCCTGCCGATTCCGGGCGCGCACGAGCGCATGGTGAAGGGCGCGGCGGCCGAAACCAGCCGTCCGGACGACCGCCGGCAGGTGCTCGCGGGATTGGTCTGGGCGGTGGCGCTGGTCAACCTCCCGCAACCCAAAGTCATTCGATCGCTGGCGTCGGCGAGCGCCGGCATGAGAATCCAATCCGAGTTCTCCAACGGCGTGATCTCGGCATTACTCGCGTGGCGTCACATGGCGCCCGCCGACCGGCGCTACGCGGGAGCCTACACGCGGCCCCTGCCGAATCATCACCAGGACGCGCTGTTGTGGAAGGCCTGGATCGAGACGCCATCCCGCGAGGCGCTGGAGACGTTTTACCCTGGGCTTGACGACCAGAACCGGATTCCGGCGCTGTATACCTACCGGAGTCTCGAGGAATTTCGGAACTTGACCGCCCTGGCCGGCGAGGAACGGATATGAGCCACAGCAAGACAAACCCGTTGACATCATCGATCTTCACGTCGGTGTCGCAAGCCTTCGACGGCGCGGTCTCGCGGATGGTCCAGGGTGTGAATGCCAATGCCTGTCTCGCGAGTACGGAAGTCGATCGCCTCCGCGAGGTCCGCGAGAAAACGATCTCCCTCCTCGGTCAGGTGAACGCGGAGCAGGCGTTGTGGAGTCCGCGGAGCGGAACCTGGTCCATCGCTCAAATCGCGGATCACTTGTTGCGTACCGAAGAGATGTATCGCGAGCAGTTTCGCCGCGTCGTGCAAATGGCCAGACAAGGCTCGGGCTCGACGCTGGAAATCAGCCTGCGAGAGGTGGACGTGGGCTTCGCCAAAGTTCCGCGCGGCGTCATCCCGGCATTGGAGCTACCGCTGAAGATGTTCAACCTCTTCGTGCCTCACGTCGTGCGCGAGACGATGGTGCGCTACCCCGTGCTGGCCGCGCTCAATCCTCGAAGCTCGGAGCCTCGTGGAGGACTGAACGTTGCCAAGCTGAAGAAAGACCTTGTGGCCGCGCTCGAGGAGACCGAACGCTTCTTCCGGACGCCGCTGCCGGTCAACATCGATCGCCTGGCGGTCAACCACCCCGTCATCGGTAACAACACCGTCCCTCAATTGCTCAGCATCATGATTGCCCACGAGCAGCGGCATCAGGAGCAAATGTCGGCTGTGCTGGCTCATGCGAACTTTCCCAAAGCCTCGCGGGAACCTGTAAGTGCCGCCATGTTGGCGGACATGTTCGGGAAGCACGGCGGCTAGCCGCAATACGGTTCACTTTGGAAACTGCGGCGGGACGATGGCTCCGAACCGCGGATGTAAGAAGCCGTGACTGCCAAGTGAACAGCACGGCTAGCCGGCCCCGAGGCCCTACCGGAACGGCAACCGCTCGAAACCGTCGACGCCTTCGACGACTCGAATCGTCGCGTTCACCGGCGGGTTCTCCACGCGTTGCGTGTCCCCGCCCGGCCACCGGATCTCGAGTTCCGAGATCCCGGTGCCTTCACCCAAGCCAAAGTGCTGCTCGGTAGGCAGGCAGCCAAAGCTGGTGCCGCCCCCCACCTCACGCATTTGGCGGGAGTCTCCCGTGATCAGGGTGATCCGGGCGCCGATCGCGTCGCGGTTGCACCGGGTCCCCTTCAGCCGGACGTTCAGATAGTTGCCCGTGCGCTCGCGAGGGCAAAACACGGCGCTGGTCATCAGATCGCCCGGATACAGTCCGCCGGACGCCACGATGATGGAAAGCCGGCCGTCCCCGAACAGGTCCGCGCAGTTGGCGCCGTGACTCTTTCCGGTAAAGGGCAATCCCGCGGAGAAGGTGACGTTGCGATACTTGGCTCCGTCGCTTTGCAGAACCACCATGGGCTCGATCCGGTCCATCGGGGGCGCGCCGTTCCCTAGCACGAAGTCGAGGTTGCCGTCGTTGTCCAGATCGCCGAGGGCGCCGCTCATGGTGCCCCAACATCCGTCAAAGCCGAGTTCGCGATCCTTCAGGGTGAACCTGCCGTTACGGTTGTTGTGATAGATGCGGAACGGCTTGCCGTCCTGCGGTCCCCGGCCGGTCTTCATGGTCTGGATGATGTCTTCGTAGTCCGACCAGACGAACTGCGCGACATCCAGCCACCCGTCGTTGTCGTAGTCACACCAGGCGCACAGGGTTCCGATGCAGGGATCGGTCAGGCCCGCATGGGCGCTGACGTCCGTGAACGTGCCGTCGCCGTTGTTGCGCAGCAACTGGGCATGGCCCATGCCGCTGACGAACAGGTCCGGATAGCCATCGTTGTTGTAGTCGCCCCAAGACGACCCGATGGCCGGCAGGATGCCTCCCACGCCGGCCTGTTCGGTGACGTCCGTAAACGTGCCGTCGCCGTTGTTGTGAAACAGCCGGTTGGGGACGTGCCGGTCGAAGATGCCGCCGGCATTGTTGGGAATGAACAGGTCGAGATAGCCGTCGCAGTCGTAGTCGACCCAGGAGGCGGAAAAGCAAGGTCCCCACGTCGTGAGGCCGGCCTTTTCGGTGACGTCGGTAAACGTACCGTCGCCGTTGTTGTGAAACAGCGTACCATCGCCCGCATACCAGCCGAGCCGGGTGACGTAGAGATCCACGAAGCCATCGTTGTCGTAGTCGCCCGCGATGATGGAGAATCCGTTGACTGCCTGATCCAGGCCCGACTCGATGGACACGTCGGTGAATGTCCCGTCGCCGTTGTTCCGGTACAGGCTCGTGCCTCCGTGCGCGGAGGTGATCGCGATGTCGAGCAAGCCGTCGTTGTTGTAGTCAAACACCGCCGTGCCGCGTCCACCGCTGGTCTTGTTCAAGCCAATGCGGGCGGCGATGTTCTCGTAGCGCAGCCGGGTCGGAGCCAGGCCCGCCTGCAGGTCCATCCGGAATCGCGCGGGAACGCTCTCCGGATATCCGCCCAGCCGTTGCGCCGCGAGCCAGATCCAATATCGGGCGCGCTCGTGGCCGGGGTTGGAGTTCATCGCGGCGACACCGTCTTCAATCGCGGCTTCGAATTTCCCCGAACGGTAACAAGCGACGCAGGAGTCGTACATCGCTTCGGCATGGAACGCCGGATTCCTGCCCGCAACCCGCAGTTCCTCGATCGCGTCCGCGTAACGCCCGCACTTGATGTACACTCTGCCCAACTCCCGGCGGGTGGCCGCGTCCTCCGGCTCCCGCGTCAGGCGATCGAGGTGGCGCTCGATCAGATCCTTGTACTGGAGCCGGACAAACGGCGCGATGTCCGAGGTGGTCTCCATGAAATCCAGGGTGGATTTCTGAAATCGCTTGGGTCCCAGGACGGAAAAGAAGACCAGCCCCCGCAGCATCGCTTCGGCCATCAGGCCGCCCGCGGATAGCGGAAGCGCCATCGATAGCGCCAGCGAGCGGGGGTCTCGCGGATCGATGTAGCCGAAACTGCGGCGTGCGGACGCAAACGCCTCCTGAGCCGTCTTCAAGAGGTCGTCGACATCGGGACGGGTGGTCCGGCCGATACGCACGAGTTGGTTGCCGAATTCGGCCAGAGCTGCGTCGAGATTCTGCGGTCCATTGATCGGGGGCTGCGTGCCGGACGAGCCTTGGCCCGACAGGCCTTCCAGGGTAACCTGCAGCGCCCGCGCGCCTCCGCTCATCATGTTGAGGCCTGTCTCGAGGGCGCCAGTCGAGATTCTCACCAGCTTTTGCAGGTCCAGAAGAGGGGAACTCATAAGATCTTTTGCAGTTGATAGTAGACGGACTGGATGGCACAGCCAAAGCTGGCCGTTTCCGGCTGGGCAATCGGCCTCCCGGCCAACAGATCGTCGATCGCCGGCTCGAGGTATGCAATATAGTCGGGATCTCCGGGAAACAGGAAGTTGTCGATCGCGCCGCGGTACCGCAGGGACCTGTCGGCTGCAATCAAAAACACGCGAGGCGTCTGCTCGGTGAACCATTGCCGGGCCAGGCGGCCTTGGCGGTCGATGAGAATGGGAAAGGCCAGCTTTCGCTGGTGCGCCGCCCGCCGTAACTCATCGGGTGTTTCCTGCTCCCTGGAAGCTACGGCCAGCAGGGCGACGTCCGGATGGCGATCGTGAAACGCATTCAAGGACTCGTCGTACCGCAGGCAATGGGAGCAGACGCACGACCAGAAGACCACGACCGCGGCCTTCTGCCCCGCCAACTCACCATAAAGGCTCCGCGAGGCGCCCTGGAGATCTTCCAGAACGAAATCAGCCATCTCACGGCCGATTTCCTGAACCCTGGGTCCTGTCTTTTCAGTCGCCATGCCCGTTCCCGGCAGAATGCGTCAAGAGTCGCCGGCGCGGTCCGGTGATTTTACGCCGTTTGAGCACCAGCACTCGCACCTTTTTCCGACGCCTCCAGGCGGTCGACCAGGGCGTCCAGATCCTGAAAGCGGAACACCTGGTCCAGCATCTTGTGACGCTTGAGAATGGGTTGATAGCGATGGACGGCCCGGTAGACGGGTTCGCGAACCAGCTTTTCCCACAGCGCCTGGACTTTGGGATCCGGGCTTTTCGGCTTGTACTCCAGATAGGCTTTCACCACCGGATGGTTCGGCGTCGTGTCCATGGCCATCGTGGTGGAGGCAGCCACTCCGTGCCGGATCGTCCCCTGGCTTTCCTCGGCAGCCCCACGGCGCCGGATCAGGTCTTCAAAGATCTCCGGATGACGCATGTTCACGATGTTGGTCGGCCATGAGATTCCGGCCTTGAGGATCTTGAATGCGTGTTCGTTGGGAGCTTCCATTTCCGCGGCGATCCACGGCGAAAAGAGCGGCTGCATCATATGGCCTGGCGAGAAGTACAGCGCCCGCCCGGCGCCTCGCCAGAAGAACTCCCAGGTCATCGGGTCCACATCCGCAAGCACTCGCTGGACTAGACCGACCATGGGGTAGTTGAAACACCGGGTAACGAGCCCCAACGATTCCAGAGCGCACCCGACGTAGCCCTCCCGGGAATTGTTCTTGCACAGCTTGATGAACGTCTTCAGCACCCGTTCCACTTCCTTGGTGCTGCTGTCGATCGTAAGCTGCTTCATCAACGACTCGGCGAGGCACAGACCCAGGCCGGCGTGCATCATGGTCAACGACTTGTCTGAAAGGCAGGTCGCCTGGCCGTCGATCAGAATGCCGTGCGCGTCCTCGCTGACGTTGTGTTTGAGGATCCACGTGCGCTGGGAATACACATGGCCCAAGCCTTCCACCGACCAGATGTTTTCGAAATCTCCGATGCCGTACGCCTTGCCCAGAAAATCGGCCAGATCGAAATCGCCGCTCTTGGGAATCCCGATCTCCTCCGGGTTGTTGCGGACGAGCACGAAGATGTAACGCGTGTTCTTCGCCTGCTGGGTGTAGAGCGCACTGCGAGGACCGAAAGCGGCGGCCGCCAACCCGACCTGCGTGCCGATCCATTGAGGTACATTCGACCAGTAAGGCAGGTAGCCCTTCGGGGTGCCCAACACGTTCGCGAAGACATCGACGTTCTTGGACAGGTATTCGTCGAAAGCGATAAAGGCCACCGCTGCCGGGTCGCCGAACTTCTCCGCCGTCTTCTTGGTGCTGAAGTACAAGCTGCCCGCTAGCGTAGGCGCCGGTTTCGCCTCCGGCCCGGGGCCGGGCGGGTTCTTCGCGTTTACCAGGGCTGGCGAAGCGCCCAGCATCTTTGCCGACTGCTGCAAAACATACAGGCCCTTCGCCAGACAGAAACTCAGGAACGATGCGACCAGCTCTCGCATTGAAGCCTCCTCTTAGCCTTCTGCGTCTATCAGTTGCCTGAACGCATGAGTTTACTCCGAATGCATGTGACACTCAAGAACAAACTCGGCCGGCCTCGGCGGCGGAGCCGGGACTGTCGCGTTACATGGTGGTCTTCGCCGGCTCGTTACCGATCTTCGGTTCAAGCCTGTCCACCAGGGCGTCAAGATCCTGGAAGCGGAAGACCTGATCCATCATCTTGTGCTTATGGAGAATCGGCTGATACCGGTGCACGGCATTGTAGACCGGATCGCGCACCAGCTTGGTCCACAGGCGGCGCACTTCCGAATCCGTGCTCTTCGGCTCGTACTCGAGATAGTCTTTGACCACTGGATGGTTCGGAGTAATGTCCATCGCCATGGTGGTGGACGCGGCCACGCCGTGGCGGATCGTCCCATCGCTCTCTTCGTCGGCTCCCCGACGCTTGATCAGGTCCTCGAAGATCTCCGGGTGCCGCATGTTCACGATGTTCGTGGGCCAGGTAATCCCCGCCTTGAGGATGTTGAGGGCGCGATCGCTGGGCGCTTCCTGTTCGGCTGCGATCCATGGAGAGAACAGCGGCTGAACCATGTGACCGGGGGAGAAGTACAGCGCTCGTCCGGCCCCGCGCCAGAAGAACTCCCAGGCGGGTTCGTCGACATCGGCGAGCACGCGCTGCACCAAATCCACCATCGGATAGTTGAAGCAGCGGGTCACCAGGCCGAGGGACTCCATGGCGCACCCGGCGTAGCCCTCGCGCGAATTGTTCTTGCACAGCTTGATGAAGTTCCTCAGAACCCGCTCGGTCTCCCGAGTAGTGCTGTCCGGGGTGAGTTGCTTCATCAGCGACTCGGCGATGCACAAACCCAGGCCGGCATGCATCATGGTCAGCGATTTTACGGGCATGTTGGCGGCCTGGCCGTCCATCATGATTCCCTCGGCATCGGTCCGGCCATTCCATGCGCGCTGGCTGTAGACGTGCCCCAATCCCTCGACCGACCAGATGTTTTCGTAGTCGCCGATACCGTACGCCTTGTCCATGTAGTAGGCGAGATCGAACATACCCGACTTCGGGATGCCCAGCTTCTCCGGATTGTTTCTGACGAGGGTGAAGATGTACCGCGTATTCTGCGCCTGCTTGGCGTAGAGGGATTGCTGAACGATCAGTGCGTCCACGGCCAGGCTCCCTTGGCTCGCCAGTCGTGTAATCACCTTCGACCAATAAGATGGATTCAGGCTCGAGGGAGAAAGCAGGTCGAAGACAAAGTCAACCGCCTTCGATTGATATTCGTCTCCCGCGATGAAAGCCACTGCGGCAGGGTCGCCGAACTTCTCGGCGGTTTCTTTGGTTTTCTTGTACAGGTAGGACGAAACGGTGGTTGGATCCTCACCGGTCGACCCAGGCGCTGGCGGATTCTTCGGGTTGACCATACTCTCGGAGGCCCCCGAAAACTTCGCAAGCTGCTGTCCCGTGTACAGGACATTGGCTAGGGTGTAGCTGATGACAGAGCTGGCAAGTTCCCTCATATCCCGTCAATGTTAACAGTGTTCCTCTTGCAGAGTCTACAGAAATTCAGCACTAGTCGAAGTTCGTTGACGCCGGTCCCGGACACCCGGGTTCGGCAGGCTCTCGGGCGGGACCTTCTCCCTTGAACTTCCAGACTTCCCTACACCCGCGTTACGCCGCACCCGCAACCTTCAGCTTTTCTCGCTCGAAAGCGTCCATCAAGGGTGTGGTCATGCAAGTCGTCACCAGAGCCATACAGACCATCATCGAGAACAGCCGCGGCGTCAGGATGCCCAGGTCGAGGCCGACGTTCAATACGACCAGCTCAACCAATCCCCGAGTGTTCATCATGAGGCCCAGTTGACAGGCGTCTCGCCAGGCCAGTCCTTTCGCCCGCGCGCCAAGCATCGTTCCACCCCACTTGCTCGCAATGGCGACGAACAGGATGAGAACGAAATCAAGATACATGCCGCCCGCGTTGAACAGAAACATCGTCCGGATCCCGGTGAGCGCAAAAAACAGGGGCATCAGGATCAGGATCGTCACGGCCTCCAGCTTGTCGATCAGCTGCTGCCGGAATTTTCGCGGTGTGGCGAGGCCGGCCATGAAGGCGCCGACCAAGGCGTGGACGCCCAACGCTTCGCCGATTGCGCCGGAGACCAGAGCGAGGACCACAAACACGAGGATCGACTCGAGAGGAAGCTTCCTTTCGTCGAAGCGCCGCGACCAGGCGCGCAGGATCCGGGCCAGGATCAAGAGGCCGACGATATAAGCCCCGATGTACGCCAGGGTCAACCAGAGAGGGCGCGCATTCGGGTCGTGTTTGGTCAGGGTGGCGATCACGGCGAGGAGAATCCACGCCGTAATATCGTCTACCGCGGCGCAGGCAATCGCGATGGATCCCAGCCGGGTTCCCAGAAGGTTTCGCTCCATCAGGATGCGTGCCAGCACCGGGAACGCAGTCACGCTCATCGCCGTTCCGATAAATAGTGCGAATTGCAACGGGTGACCAGCCCCGTATAGCGGAAAGAGATACTGGGCCAGCCCGATGCCCATCAGCATCGGCAGGATGACGCTGACATTGCTGGTGACAATCGCAATCCCGCTCTGCTGCCGGAACTCGGCGAAGTCGACGCGTACCCCAACCAGAAAGACAAAAATGGCCACGCCGATCTGGCTCAACGCGTTCAGGAAGCCCAGCGACGCTGCCGGAAACAGGAATTGGTATGCCCCTGGAGCGATCAGGCCAAACAGCGTTGGTCCGAGCGCGATCCCCGCCGCCATCTCCCCCACCACCTTCGGTTGGCCCATCTTTCGGAAAAGGGTGGAAACCAAGTGGGAGAATCCGACAATTACCGCGATTTGCAGTAGAAACAGGCTGTTGTCAAACATCTGGATTCACCGCGAGTCGAGTCTCGCCAGCGATCGCTCGCTCATCACCGGTCGGGGACGTGGCCTACTGCCGCCGATTCCGATAAGGTTCAGTCCAAGCGCTCTGACCTTCGGTGAACTGCAACGTGTTGTTGATCGGCAAACCCTCAAATCGCTGCCGCAACCCGCTCGGCCACCGAATATCGAGCGCATCTACTTTGGTGATGCCGGCGAGGCCGAAATGCTGTTCCAACGGCAGACATCCGAAATTGCTGCCGCCGGTCACTTCACGGAACTGCTTGCGTCCGCCCGCCTCAATCGACACCCGCGCGCCGATGGCCGACCGGTTGCTCTTCACCCCGGCCAGCCTCACGTTGAGGTAGTTGCCCGGCAGGGTTTTGGGACAGTACACGCTCGTCGTGAGCAGGTCGCCGGGGTACGCGCCTCCCGCGCCAACCAGGATCGACAACCGGCCGTCTCCGAACAAGTCGGCCATGTTCACGCCATGGCTCTTGCCGGTAAATGGGAGGCCCGCCGCAAATGAAGTGTTGCGGAACTTCCGTCCGTCACTCTCGAAAATCACCATCGGATCGAGGCGATCCAGCTTCGGGCTGCCGTTGCCCAGAGCGAGGTCCAGGTAACCATCGTTGTTGAAGTCGCCAAAGCTGCCGCTCATCGTTCCCCAGCACTCCGTCAGCCCGAGATCGCGGCTCACCATCGTAAACGTGCCGTCCCGATTGTTGTGGTACACCCGCATCGACTGCCCGTTCTGGGGACCTTGCCCGTGACGCATCGTGTAAATGACATCGTCGTGGTCCGACCAGATGAATTGCCCGATGTCCATCCACCCGTCGTTGTCGTAGTCCCACCAGAAGGCGGGACTGCCGAATCCCATGGCGGTGACACCGGCCAATTCGCTTACGTCGGTGAAGGTTCCGTCGCCGTTGTTGTGGTACAGCTGCGACCGGCCGAGGCCATTGCTCAGAAACAGGTCCATTCGACCGTCGTTGTCGTAGTCTCCCCAGGCTCCGCCGATGGTGGGCCAGATAGTGTGCAACCCGGCCTCCTTGGTCACCTCGGTGAAGGTGCCGTTGCCGTTGTTGTGGAAGAGACGATTCGGGGTCTTGCGCTCGAACAGACCTCCGAGGTTGTTCGCCACGAACAGATCGAGCCGGCCGTCATTGTCGTAGTCGACCCACGACGCGGTGAATGCCGGTCCCCACACTTTCTCCAGCCCCGCCTCTTTCGTGACATCGCTAAACGTTCCGTCGCCATTGTTGCGGAACAACTGGCCCTCGCCCATGTAGAAGCCCGAGCGGGTGATGTACAAGTCGGTGAAGCCGTCGTTGTTGTAGTCGCCCGCCGCGACGCCGAACGTGTTTGTGGACGCATCCAGGCCGGACGTCAAAGAAACATCCGTAAACGTACCGTCGCCGTTGTTGTGATACAGCGTCGCGCCACCGTAGGCGGAGGTGACGGCGAGATCCAGCCAGCCGTCGTTGTCGTAATCGAAGACGGCCGTTCCCCGCCCCCCGCTGGTCTTGTCAATCCCCACGCGGGCGGCGATGTCCTCGAAGTACACGGTCGGTTTCGCGTACCCCGCTTTGATCTCCATTCGATGAGCCTGAGGCACGAAGGCCGGGTACCCGCCCATCTTCTGAGCCGCCTGGAACATGATCGAGCGTGGGCGTTCGTCCAACGGATTGGCGTTCAGCGATTCCACTTCGATTCGGACGGCGGCTTCAAAGCGTCCGGCCCGGTAGAGCGCGGTTCCCGCCTCGTGCAGGGCGGTTGCATAGTAGCTGGAGTCCGGCGGAATCTTTCTGAATTCCAGATCAGCGTCTTCGTACCGGCCGCACTTCGAAAGCACCCGCGCCAGCTCCATGCGCGCCCGGAAATCGTTCGGGACCTCCGCCAGGCGCTTCTCACATCGGTCGATCAGCTCACCGTACTCGAGACCCGCGAATACGGGGGTCTCGGTAAACATTTCGAAGAAGTCCTGGACGAGCCGTGGAACGCGGCCCGGCCCAACCACATCCAGCGTCACCAGGCCCCGCAGTGCAGACTCCGTGAACAGAGTGCCGAACGACAACGCCAGTTGCATCGGCAGGGCGATGTTTCGCGGGTCGCTGAGCTTCAGGTTTCGAAAGGATTCTCGCGCCGCGGCCACAATATCGTTCGTCGTTGCGGGAAGTTGTGCCAGTTCGAGGGGGCTGTAGCGGTACACACGACTTAACCGGTTGACGAAATCGGCGACCGCCAGATCGAGGTCTTCGGGGCCGTTCAGTGGCGCCCCTTTCACCGCTTCATTGTTCTGGCCGGTAATCTTGTCGATCGTGTTCTGGGCGCTCTTCATGGCCGATTGCGCCATCACCAAACCCGTTTCCAGTAATCCGACGGGAAGTCCGAGAAGAGAACCTGGGAAGTTGCTCATATACTCTTTGTGAAAGCCTTCGGCAGGACGTAGTAGACCGACTGGATCGCACACCCGTAACTGGACGTCTCCTGCCGGCTGATCGCGCTTCCATTCAGGAACTCATGAATCGCCGGTTCGAGGTACGCGACGTGCTCCGGATCTTCGGCGAACTTGTAGTTGTCGATCGCCCCCCGGTACAACAGGCTGCGATTCGTATCCATCAGGAAGGCCCGGGGCGTCTGCTGCGTGAACCACTGCCTGGCGACGTCGGAGGCCGGATCGTGCAGCAGGCAGAACGTCAGCTTGCGTTGAGCCGCGGCCTTGCGAACCCCGTCCAGCGTCTCACCTTGCCGCGCCGAAACCACTACCAGGCTGAGGTCTGGATAGCGGGCCTCAAAGCTGTTGAAATACTTGTCATAGCGCAGACAGTGAGAGCATGTGCTCGACCAGATGACCACCACTGCACCTTTTTTCCCTGCGAGCTTTGAGCTCAACGTAACCATGGCGCCATCGAGACTCTGCAACGAGAAGTCGCTTAGGGCCTCCCCGAATTTTTGCTGTTCGATTCCGTTCTGCACGTGTTTCCCCTGCGACGTTTTCAGGATGGGCTACTGCCGGGCCCGAGCGCTACAGACCTCCAGATCAGCATAAGCTAAGGCACCGCTGGCGTGTCCATAGTGTGTTCGTATTAGCCCGTGAAACCGCCGAAATTTTCGTCGCCTTCCCCCCTCACGGAATCGGTTTGGTGGGGGGCTTGTTTTCTGCGGTGGAGAGGTTGACGTCGATGTCGTCGCCGGGGAGGACTTTGGCCCCGGGGAGCGTCGCGGGTTCGCCAGGGTAGCGGGCGAA
>CAZGUX010000157.1:0-48836 GCA_964529305.1 uncultured Solibacteraceae bacterium
GTCTACTTCTGCCAGAAGATCGATTGGGACCTGTGCGTGCGCCGTCTCGTCCGTTTCCCGCTCCGGACCTCGTACCGCGATCTGGTGAACCTGATCGAGCACGAACTGCGCTCCCCGCAACTCGGTCCCGAGACGCCCCTGGTCCTCGACGCCACGGGCGTGGGCGAAGTCATGTACGACCTGCTGCGAGGCTCCATCCAGCACCTGGTCCCCGTCACGATCACGTCATCCGGAAGCGCCACGCTTCACAACGGCCGTCATCACGTGCCGAAAGAACAGCTCGCCCAGGTGTTATCAATCTTGCTCGAAGGCGAAAAGCTGCACTGTGTGCGCCGCCTGCCGTTGGCACAGAGCCTATACGACGAGTTCCGCAATTTCGAGGTGAAGGTCCGCCCCAATGGCCGCGAGAGCTTTGGCGCGTTCAAGGACGGCACTCACGATGACCTGGTGATGTCAGTGTCGCTGGCCTGTTGGTACGCCCGCAAGCTCTGGCCGGACTCGTTCACGCCCCGCTCCCCTCCCCGTCCGGCGCACCTCCTTTGTGTCTGAAATCCCAACAGGTTCCCGATGAGGGGTATTCCCGTCCGGAGGCGGTTTATTCCTTTCGTCCTGGAGCCGTTCTACTGTTTCAATATGGTACTGAAAAGCCCGCAAACTATTTGAGGGAAACACCTTACGTGCCATAGTCAAGTCATGAGATTCAAATCACTTGTGGCAACCCTATTCCTGACCGTATTCCTGGCTCCAAATACGTACGCCGCCGAGGGCGGAAAGGGGAAGAAACTGTGGAAGATCAGCGCGGCCATCCTGGGCGCGGTCACCATCGCCGACGTGCAATCCTCCATGGGCCGCCGGGAAATGACCCCGTGGCTGCGGTCGGCGGACGGGCGTTTTCAGGGACGGGGGGTGTCGATCAAGTCGGCGATCGTCGGCGGGGCGCTGCTGGGGCAGTACTTCATGATGCGCAAGCACCCGGAGGCGGCGAGTTGGGCCGCCGGCGCCAATTTCGCGGCGGCGGCGGCAACGGGCGCCGTGGTAGCTCGCAATCACATGAGGTAAAGTAGGAGTTTACCTCCTTCGAAATCCAGGAACTTTCATGCGGAACGTCGTCATCATCGGCTCCGGGTGCGCGGGAAACACCGCCGCCATCTATTCGGCGCGCGCCAACCTGAAGCCGCTGGTGATCAAGGGGAAGGAGGCCGGCGGGCAGCTTTCGCTCACGACCCTGGTCGAAAATTTTCCCGGGTTTCCCGAGGGGATCGACGGCCCGGTCCTGGTGGAGAACATGAAACGCCAGGCCGAGCACTTCGGCGCGGAGTATCTCGAAGGCGAAGTGATCGACGCCGATCTCTCGCAGCGTCCGTTCCGGCTGAACGTCGACGGGGAGTGGATGGAGACCCGGACCCTGATCATCGCCTCGGGCGCCTCGGCCCGCTGGCTGGGCCTTCCGAACGAGCAGAAGCTGATCGGTCACGGCGTGAGTTCGTGCGCCACCTGCGACGGGTTCTTCTACCGCGACCGGAAGATCATGGTGATCGGCGGAGGCGACTCGGCGATGGAGGAGGCCAATTTCCTGACACGCTTCGGGTCGGAGGTGTCGATCGTGCACCGGCGTGAGGAGTTCCGCGCTTCCAAGATCATGCTCGACCGGGCGCGGGCCAATCCGAAGATCAAGTGGCTGACGAACACCGTGGTGGAAGACGTCTACGACGTGGAGAAGAGCCTGGTGACCGGGGTCCGGCTAAAGAATCTGGTGACCGGCGCGGTGTGGGAGCAGGAAGTGGACGGGTTCTTCGTGGCGATCGGACACATCCCTAATACGAAAGTGTTCCGCGGCCAGTTGGAGACCGACCCGGACGGGTACCTTATTTCCAAAGGCGGAGCGCGGACCAACATCACGGGGGTCTTCCACGCCGGCGACGTGCAGGACCGCACGTACCGCCAGGCCATCACCGCGGCCGGCGCAGGCTGCATGGCGGCGATCGAGGCCGAACGTTTTCTGGAAGCGGAAGGACATTGACGATGATTGAACGGATGAATCCTGCTGGAGTGCCGACGCCGAGAGGCGCGTATTCGCCCGCCGTCCGGGCCGGCGATTTCCTTTTCGTGTCGGGACAAGGGCCCATCGATGCCGTGAGCGGCGAGTGGTCGTTCGGCGACATTCGCCACGAGACGCGGGTCGTGATGACCAATATCAAGCGGATCCTGGAAGGCTGCGGCGCCTCGATGACGGACGTGGTGAAGTGCTCGGTGTTCATCAAGCACGCGGACGACTTTGCGGCGATGAACGAGGTGTATGGGGAGTTCTTCGGCAACGACAAGCCGGCGCGGACGACGGTGGAAGCGAAGTTCGCGAATCCGGAGATGAAGGTCGAGATCGACTGCATCGCGTATAAGCCGGCGAAGTAAGGGCGCTCCTGACCACCTGCCCTTCGCGGCCGTGACCGGTCTCGACTGGCGCGCTCGAGTCGTTCGAGCGAGTGGCCGGGACGATACAGTGGAGACATGGCTGCCAAAAAAATCCTGCTGCTCGCCGGCGACTACGTCGAAGACTACGAAATCATGGTGCCGTTCCAGGCCCTGAAGATGGTGGGACATCGCGTGGACGCCGTATGTCCCGCGAAGAAAGCCGGGGACACGGTCCGGACGGCGGTTCACGATTTCGAGGGCGACCAGACCTACAGCGAGAAGCCTGGCCACAACTTCCACTTGAATGCCACGTTCGACGACATCCAGCCGGAAACCTACGATGCGCTGGTGATTCCGGGAGGCCGCGCGCCGGAATACCTGCGGTTGAACGATCGTGTGTTGGCCATCGTGCGGCACTTTGCCGAGACGGCCAAGCCGATTGCGGCGATCTGTCACGCCGGGCAATTGCTGGCGGCCGCCGGAGTGTTGAACGGCCGCTCCTGCACGGCCTACCCGGCGGTCGGCCCGGAGGTGCGCGCCGCCGGCGCGAAGTGGGTCGACTGCCCGGTGGACCAAGCCGTGGTCGAAGGGAACCTGGTGACCGCTCCCGCATGGCCGGCTCACCCGGAGTGGCTGGCGAAATTCCTGCAGGTGTTGGGCACGCGAATCGAGCCATAGCGATCAAGCAACCCGGACTCCCGCTTCCCGGTGCGCCGATTTCCGCTACGCTGAAGATCACCGCGCCGCCCGGGAGCGGGCGTCGCGGCCGTCATGGTGAGCAGGTGAGGACACGGAAATGAAAGCCTGGTATCTATTTTTGCTGGCTGTACCCTTGTTCGGGGGATGGAAGGCCGGCGTCGCGACCGTCGACATCACGCCGAAAGAGCCGGTCTGGCTCGCGGGCTACGCCGCGCGGACGCGGCCGTCCGAGGGGGCCACGCAGCACATCTTCGTCAAAGCACTGGCGCTCGAGGACGACACGGGCGCCGTCTCGGTCCTGGTGACCTCCGACCTGCTGGGTTTCAACGCGCAGATGTCGGGAGTGGTCGCCGGCCAGGTGAAGCAGAAGTACGGGATCCCGCGCGAGCGGCTGATCTTCAACGCGTCGCACACGCACAGCGCCCCGGTAACGAGTTACGTCCTGAGGGTCGCCTACCCGATGACCGATGCTCAGTTCGACGACTGCAAGCGGTATACCGACTGGCTGCTGCCTCGCGTGGTGGAAGTGATCGGCGAGGCGGTGGGCAAACGCCGCCCGGCGACTCTGGAATTCGGGCAGGGCCTGGCCGGATTCGCCGTCAACCGGAGGCGGGTCGGGCACCGGGAGTACCCGGGGCCGATCGATCCGGATGTGCCGGTCCTGCGGGTGAGCGCCGAAGGGAAAATGATCGCCGTCGCGTTCGGGTACGCCTGTCATGCGACCGTGCTGGACGAGCACACCGTCAGCGGCGATTGGCCGGGGTACGCGCAGGAGGCGATTGAACGGGCGAATCCGGGTGCGGTGGCGCTGTTTGTGAATGGCGCCAGCGCCGACGCCAATCCGCTGCCGCGCCGTCTTCAGGAACTCGCGAAGCGCTACGGCGATACCCTCGCCATCGAGGTCGGCAACGTGCTGCAGGCGAAGATGAAGCCGGTGAACGGGCCTCTGCGCGCGGCGCTCGATACGGTGAACGTGCCATTCTCCAAGCCGCCCGACCGGACCGAATGGGAGCGAAGGAAGCGGGAGGAGAAGCACTTCATGAATCGCCAGCACGCGGAACTGATGCTTTCGATTCTGCAGCGCGAAGGGAAACTGCCGGACAAATATCCCTTCACGGCGCAAGTGTGGCAGTTCGGCAAGGATCTGAAGATGATCGTGATGGCGGGGGAAGTCGTGGTCGATTATGCTCTGCGGTTCAAGAAGCAATACGGCTGGACCGATACCTGGATCGCGGGGTACTCGAACGATGTATTCACCTACATCCCGTCTCTGCGGGTCCTGCGCGAAGGCGGGTACGAAGGCGGCGGCGCGATGATTCCGTACGGGTTGCCCAGCCCGTTCGGCGCGGCGGTGGAAGAGATCATCGCGGAGAAGTTTGACGAACTGGTGAAGCGGACGGCTGGCAAGTAGGTGGTCTTCAGCCCTTTTAACATCGCGCGTATCCACATGTGACCTGAATCTGTGGCCAGGATTGACAGGCAGGTGAACAACGGCATCGCCTTCGAACCGCCGACGGGACAAACCGGGCGGTTTGCGGGATCTGTCAAAGTGGCAAGACCCTGGCGCGGGGCTGACCGGACCAGTCGATCGAAACGACCGCGCCCCGGGCAAGTCTTGGCCGAATTCGCCGAGCACTTTCAGCAGCGCGGCACCGCGAAACTCCGGCACCAGCGGTTCCCCACGCAGGAGGATCACACTGGGTCCAGCCTCGCCGGTGTGGGCCAGAATCTGAGGAAAGTCGAGATCATTGGTCAGCACGATGTATCCACCAGCGCGGGCATACGCGCAGATTTCCCGGTCCTTTGCCGTTGCCGCGCCATAAGAGGACCAGTGGCCGGCTTCGTGCCCAGCGCTGTTAAGATGTTCCACCCAACGCGGCGTCAGGTTCATGTCGACGAGAATTCGCATTAACTCGCGAGGCGGATCTCGCGGCCCTGAGCAAGACGCGCCGCAAAGGCCAGAGCCTCACGGATGTCCCGATCTTCCAGGTAGGGGAAGTCCGCGAGCAACTCCTCAACGGTCCGGCCGGCGGCCAGATTTTCCACGATCATACCGACCGTCACGCGCATGCCTCGGATACAGGGCTTGCCACCCATGACCTCGGGATCGATCGTGATCCGTTGAAATTCCTGCACGTCGCCATCATAACGCACCGCATGTCGCGGCTCTGCGTTGCACCTCGGTGAGATCCTGGATCTCCCCATCGCCGATTGCCCGCGCTTGAAGAGTGGCATCATACTAAGTGCATGGCGTCGCAGCCGCTAAATCAGTTGTCGCCGGCAGCGTACCTGGAACTGGAGCGTGCCGCCGAACAGAACACGAGTTCGTTGAAGGCGAAATGGTGGCCATGGCGGGAGGCAATCCCGCGCATGCGCTCGTCGCCGCGAATGTCATTGCGGCCTTGGGGCGGGCATTGAACGGCAAGCCTTGTTTCGTATTCACCTCCGACCTCAGGGTCTGCGTTCACTGGGACCGGCTCATCACCTACCCCGACGTCACCGTGGTCTGCGGCCAGCCGGAATACCTCGACGAAAAGCGGGACACAATTACCAACCCCACGGTCCTGGTTGAAGTCCTCTCTCCCAGCACAATGAACTTCGACCGCGGCGAGAAGGCGCGGCAGTAACGCGGGGTGAGTTCCTGGAAGGAGTTCCTCCTGGTCGATCAGACGCCGGTCGATATCGAGCACTACAAACGGTTGCCGGATGGAACCTGGCAGATCATCCAGATCAGGGTTCCCGACGCGAGGGGCGGCTGGAGACGATTGACTGCGAACTCGAGGCCACCGTGATCTACCGCGGCGTCGACGCGCTTGTCGAAACCTGCCCCGAGCTAGCCCGTTAGAACCGCCACGCGGCCCGCGCCGGTCCCGCCGAGTACACCTCCTCGAGAAACGTCCCCGTGTGGACTGTCGGTTTCAGCGCCTTCACCATCTCGCCCCGCTCCATCGACCGGTAGCCCAGCATGTTGTGCCATTTGCCATCGGCGAGGCGCACCGTCGCCGCCGACGGGTGGTCAACGGTCCAGGTGCTGCCGTGCGGCGGCAGTCCGAACTCGGCCACGGTGTCCCGTGCAATGATCGGCAGTTCCAGTCCGTTACGCTCCCGATTGAGCGGCCACAGAGACAGCTTCTCGCGCTGCCAACCGCCGCCGCGCACGCGGCCCTCGGCATCGGGCTTCGGCCGGAAATCCGGCGCGATCTTCCGCATCAGGACCTCATAGAGGTTCGCCGCCACGTAAGGCGTGCCGTCGGCGGCCTGATTCAGGGACACGGGCGTGCTGGCGATCGCGTTGCGGACGTGGATGATTTCTTTCCAGGTGTTCCCACCGTCCGCCGATCGCCACACGCGAATGGCGTGCTTCAGACCTTCCTGGGTGCCGCGCGCGGAGAAGAGCAGCGAGCCGTCGACGTCCCGGATCAGGCTCGGCTCGAACGAATGCTCCTGGCCGGTGACGGGCACGAACGACACGGGCGCCCAGCGGTCTCCACGGCGCTTCCATCGCATCATTCCGGCGCCGCTGCTCACCAGGTTGGGGTCGTTCACCTTGCCCGCGGCCGCCGGCCGCCCGCCGGTCATTCCGACAATCAGGTCATCTCCGTCGGGAATGGCGTTGGTCAGGCCTCCGTCGTGAATCAGCCATCCGCCGACGACCTCGTGCATGTTCACGCGCGTCTGGCTGGTAATCCGAAATGTCTTGCCGTCAAACGCGAGTTGCTGCACCTCGAAGAACTGGTAGGTCTGCGCGCCCGTGTACTGCCGGGAGGATTGCAGAGGCCACGCAAGGGCCTGATTGATCGCGAACCCGGTTCCGGCGTAAGGATGCGGCGAGCCGTCAGGGCGGCGGCAGCCGAGGGGGATGAACCCTCCGCGGGAGGGATACTTCACCAGGACGCCGCGCTTGCCGCCGTCGTGCGGATTCGCCTCTTCCTGGTTCCGGCTCAGCACCACGGCGCTCTCGGGCCGCGCGCGCGACGGATCGTCGAACAGCACCACATCGTTGCCGGTCTCGAAATCACCTCCGGGCGCGAAGCCTTTTCGTACGTTGCAGAAAACCGCCGCCAGGGTGGGCGCCACCTGGAACGGAAGCGCGATCTGATAGTTCCAGGCCTCGCCCGGAGGCGTGTCGCGCGGCGACACCAGGTCGAGCCGGCCGCGGGAAACGCCGGTGATCTTCGATTCGGCGGCGAGAGCCAGGCCGGCGGCAGCCCCGCCTCCCAGAGTCAGGTGAAATTCTCTGCGGTTCATCGTCAAAACCTCCAGGCGGGAATCGCCGGTCCCGACGAAACCACTTCTTCCAGATACGTTCCGGTCTGCGGCGTCGGCCCCATCAGGTGGGTCACTTCCCCGCGCTCCACCACCCGCACCGCGAGCACATTGTGCCAGGCGCCATCGCCCAACTGCAGCCTGGCCGCGATGGGATGGTCGATGTTCCAGGTGGTGCGGCCCGGCGGCGCGCCGAAGTCGGCGCGGCAGTCGCGGGCCAGCATCGGAGCTTCCAGTTCGGTGCGGGCGGCGTTCAGCGGCCAAAGGCACAGTTTCTCCCGCAGCCATCCTCCGGCGCGGGTCCGGCCCTTCGCGTCGACCGGAGACCGGTATCGCGAATCGGTCGGATGCATCAGGACTTCGTTCAGATTGGCCGCTACATAGGGAGTGCCGTCCACGGCCTGGTTCAGGACCACCGGTGTACTGGAGATGATTCCGCGCGTGTGAATCACCTTCTTCCACTGAGCGCCGCCGTCAGTCGACCGCCAGATGCGCACATCGTTGTAATGCTCCTCGCCGGAGCCGCGGACGCACATCAGCAGCGAGCCGTCCGTGTCGCGGATCAGGCTCGGCTCGTACGCCCGGTCGCCCCCGCTCACCGGAGTGAATGACACCGCGCGCCACCCACTGGTTCCTCGCCTCCATCGCGAGATTCCGGCCCCCGCCTTCGATTCGTCCCGCCCGCCGACCAGCGGCAGCAGCAGGTCATCGCCGTCGGCAATGGCGCAGGTGATGCCGCGGTTGGCGATAGTCCAGCCGTCGATCAGTTTGTTGAACATGACCGGTTCCGTCTGGAGAGCGCGGAACTCCCGGCCGTCGAACCGGTATTGCTGAAGCTCATTGAACTCGTACCGTTCCTCTCCAGGGTAGGGTCGGCGTCCCAGGTAGACCGCGGCCTCATCAGGCCGTCGTTTGGGAACGTACCGGTCGTCCGGCGGCCATGCCTGCACGGTGACCACTCCGAACCCTGTGCCGGCGTGGGGGTGCGGGGAGCCGTCCGCGCGTTTCGCGCCCAGAGGTACGAATCCCCCCTGGATCGGGTACTTCACCATGATCGCCGGCTGATTCGGCGGCTTCGTCTTCGGGTTCGGAGCCTGGTGATTCCGGGACACGGCGAAGGCCGGGCCCATCGACTTCAGGTTGTCGAAGAGAACGACGTCGCTCCCAACCTCAAAGTCGACGCCGGGGCCGTACTCGCGACGGATGTTGCAGAAGACTCCGCCCATCCGCGGGGCCACTTGAAAGGGGTAGGCGAGCCCGTAGCGCCAGGTCTCTCCGCTGGTGACGCGGGTGGGAGAGACGAGGTCCGCGGGGCCTCGCGTGATTCGAACGATCGCCATAGGTATTTTTGTGTCTTCGCCGAGGCATCCTATCACAACCGAAACCGGAGTCTAAGCGTTCGGCCCGATCAGGAGCGCCAGGGGCCTGGGAAGGCCGCCGCAAGGGTTCGTGGCGCGGATTCAACGGCTCTTCGCTCTCGCTTTCGGCCGGGGCGCCGGCTTCGAGCCAAAGCCGGACTTTGACGGCGGTGCGGCGGAAAAGGCATATGCTTCCAGCAGCCAGTCGGTCACCGGGGCTTCCACCTCGTCCCGGTGCGTGATGCGGATGGAGTGAGCGAGCTTCGTTTTTGAGGCGCGATCGACCCGGCGCACCTGCGGAGCTTTTATCTCGCGCCCCAGGAAGACACAGAGTTCAAGGTAGTTCCGCTTCGGGCGGACAAAGAAGTAGCACGCCTGGCGTGAGAACATGATCGACTTGTGGGAAGCGTAGATCCGCTGATCGCCAAAGGATTCCGCAGTCTCGCGCACACGTTGCCACGCGTCCCGCAGCACCTCCGGCAGGTCTCGCGTGAGCGCCGCCTCGCTCGTGGTCCAGCAGTCGTGCGCCTGCCCTTCCTCGAGCCACTCTTTGCAGTGGTAGCACTCCCGGCCGGGCATGCCTCATTGTATTCGACGCCGGCCCGTTAGGGATGTACCTCGTAGTATTTCCGGATCGGCCCCATGCCTTCATACAGCGTGCGCGCCCGTACCAGCTCCGCGATTTGCCGGATGTGCCCCAGATCATGAAAGGCCCACTCGTGCAACTGGTGCGCGATCGTGATCTCGCCCAACTCGGGATGCCGTCCGCCCCGTTCGAGGTCACTGGCCTCCAGACCCTGCAAGAACTCGAGGTTGTCCTCGCGCTGTTCCTCGAAGTGCGCGAACGAATCCTCCGGGTCCCGGCCCGTATACTGTCCCGCCGCCGAAAACGCGTTCTGATCGTAAACTTCCAGCGCCGGCAAGTCTTCGTTCAGGATTCGCTCCACCCGCGACCGGAAGCAGTGTCCTTCCACGTGCGAGAGATGCTCCAGAATCTCCGCGATCGACCATCGCTCCGGCGCCGGCTTCCACCGGGCGTCTTCCTCGCTCAACCCCTCCATCAGCAGGCGCAGAATCTCCGCCGTGGATTCCAGCTGCGGTATTCCAGGGATCGTGCTCTTTCTCATCTCGTCCTCGCCGTCACCAGAAGGGCGGTCATCGGAAAAGCGTAGCCGCCCTCACTCTCGTAGGGTGTCATCTTCCGGCGCAGCCGCGCCCGGACCTGCGCGGTCTGTTCCTTTGACAGGCCCGATTGACACGGAGGCGCCGGTGTTGCCTTTACAAAGCCCTCCCAGTATTCGTCCACGTCCCGATAGCGCCAGATCTCGGTGTGCGGCGTGATCTCGATCTCCTCGAATCCGGACGACGAGAGGATTTGCCGTACCCGTGGCGGGTCGCCAAATCGGGACGGCGACGGCCCTTTGCCGGGAATCGTCTCGCGCGTTGCCGCTACCAGAAGCCGCTCTCCCAGCCACGGAATCCGCACCAGCGCGCGCACAGCGGGCCGGGCCAGCACCTCCGCCATAGCCGAGATCAGGACGCGGATGCAGGCGATCTCCTCCATCCGGCTCCACACGACGAAGCCCGCCCTGCCCCCCTGCTCGAGAACTCTACGCACTTCCGACAGCGCCCGCCGCGCGTCCGGGAAATACATCAGGCCGAGCCCGGCCGTCACAAACTGAAACGTCTCCGTGTCGAACTCCAGAGTTTCCGCATCGCCTTGCCGGAAGTCGATCTCCCCGCGCCCATTGGTCAGCCGGCGGGCCTGCCGCAGCATCCCTTCCGACAAGTCCACGGCCGTCACCCGGCAGCCGTAGTCAAAGGCGGCATCGCGCGACAGACGCCCGGTCCCGCACGCGAGATCCAGCAGTCGCGCGCCGGCGCTGGGCTTCAATCGGGAGAGCAACCCCCGGCTGTACGCGGCAGTCTTCTCCGCCATGTGGGTTTGCCACTCCGAGGCGATCGCGTCGTACGCCCTCCGCTCCTGTTCCTTGTACGCCGCGGCGTCGAGCGTCACGCCACTGCGCCCTCTCCGCCGTCCACCCGGATGGTGTTGCCGGTCATCCAGTAAGTGCTTTCACTCGACAGCGTGACAATACAGCGCGCCACGTCGAGAGGGGTCGTCAGGCGGCCGTGAGGATTCCGTTTCATCGCGAACGCCATCAGTTTGTCGTGCCCCGGGATCCTGCGGAGCGCGGGCGTGTCGGTGACCCCCGCGAGAATTGCGTTCGCCGTCATCCCGAGCGGCGCCAGTTCCAGCGCCAGCTGCCGGATGTGGGCCTCGAGAACCGCCTTGGCCGCCGATACGGGGCCATACTCCGGCACGGCCTTGCCGCCGCCTTCGCTCGTCATCGCGTAAATCCGCGAACCGTGGACCAGCAGGCCCGCCTCCAGCAGATCCTGCACCCAGTAAATGAGGCTGTGCCCCATCGCGTCCACGGTGGTTTCCAGCTGTTTGCGATTCACCGCCGAAGCGCCCACCATCGGCTTCAGCGTTCCGAACGCCAGCGAATGGACCAGCACGCGAACCCGCGTCTCGTCCTGCTTCAGGTGGTCCACGACTTCGCGGCGACGGTCGTCGTCGATGGCATTCACGTTGAAAAACGTCGCCCGCCGCCCGAGGCTGCGAATCTCCTCCCGCACCCGCTCGGCATGCGGCAGCGTTTCCCGGCGGTCAAAGTGCACCCCGTAGATATCGAAGCCGGCCCGCGCAAGCTCGCTCGCCGTAGCCGCTCCGAAACCGCTGCTGGCGCCCAGAATGAGTGCCGACGCGCTCATTGCAGCGTCCGGACGCGGACCTGCCGTTCGTTGTCTCCCGTAACCTCGATCTCGATTTCCACGCGTGGGTTGGGCATCAGGTTGCGAAACCGTTCGCCCCACTCGACGATCACCAGCGCATCCCGATCGAACAACTCGTCCATCCCGATGCTCGCGACCTCGGCCTCGGTCTCCAGACGGTACAGATCGACGTGGTAAACGCGGGGTGGCGTTCCGTACTCGTGAATCAACGGGAACGTGGGACTCGAAACATCGTCCGGTTGTCCGATACCAAGGCCTTTCACAAAGCCTTTCACCAGCGTAGTCTTGCCGGCCCCGAGTTTGCCGGTGAGGACGACAGTGGCCGGGGGGGTAATGTGCTGCGCCAGCAGCACGCCTAGAGACAGCGTCTCTTCTTCGGAATGGGTTTTGTATTCAAAGGCAGGCATCGATGGCTCTCGGTAGGTATTTCAGAAGATCCGTAGCGGTTAATGGTAACTCGCCCAATTCGCCGGCGCCTAATTCGCCAGCCTGGCCATGCAAAAAGACGGCCGCGGCGACGGCTGCTTCCGGTTCTCCCGGAAATTGGGCCAGCAATCCCGCAATCATCCCTGTGAGGATATCACCGCTCCCCCCGGTCGCCATCGCCGGGGTACCGGTGGGGTTGATCCAAACGCGGCCATCCGGGAAGGCGATCAGGCTGCGCTGGCCCTTCAAGACCACAACGGCACCCCGTTGTGTGGCGAAGGTCCGCGCCACCGTGATGCGGTCTTCCAGGATCGTGGAGGTAGGCAATCCGGTCAGGCGGGACATTTCGCCGGGATGCGGCGTCAGGACCCTCACGCCCTGGCTCATCGGCCAAGGGCCGGAGGCGAGAAGATTCAGTGCGTCGGCGTCAACCACCATGGGCTGTTCCAGACTCTCGCAGGCGCGGCGCACCAGGGCCGCGGCCGCATTCGACATCCCCAAACCCGGACCGATCGCGACAACGGTCTTGCGGATCGCGAGGGTCTCGAGCGAGTCCGTATCGGGCAGCAATTCCGTCATCAGCTCCGGCGCCAGCGCCGGATGTGCGGGATTCGAGCACGCTACCGTGACCAGCCCCGCGCCTGACCGCAACGCCGCGGTCCCGGTCATGGCGGCCGCACCGGTCTTGCCTTCCGCTCCGCCGGCGACCAGCACGTGCCCGTAGTCGCCTTTGTGGCCGTTTCGCGACCTCGGGCGGAGCAAGTGCCGGAACATACGAGGCTCCACCAGCGCCAGGACGATCCGCGGATCGTCCTCGTACAGGTCCGGAGGGCTTCCGATCGCCCCCACCGTCAGCTTGCCCACGGCGTCGCAGTTGGGGGGTAGCGCGTGTGCCACCTTGGGGGCTGTGAACGTGACCGTGAAATCGGCCCGAACGGCTTCCCCCGCCGGGTACTCCGAATCGCTGGGCATCCCGGAAGGAATATCCACCGCCACCACCCTGGCATGGGGAAAACTCGAGTTGATCCGGCGGATCCATTCGACAGCGGCGCCGGCCGCGGGTCCGGAAAGCCCCGTGCCGAGCAGTGCGTCGACCACGACGGTAGCGCCGTGCATCTCCGGCAGCCACTCCTGCCCGATGGTCCCTCCGCAGGCCAGAAACATCCGCAGGTTCGCCGCGGCATCCCCCGTCATGGTGTGAGGATCTGCCGTGACGACCACATCCAGCCTCCTCGGATGGATCCGCGTGTGGAGTTGCCGCGCCACCACCAGGCCGTCGCCGCCGTTGTTGCCTTTGCCGCACACGACCACCACGTGGCGCCGCTCCAGAGGCGCGAACTCCCGCTCCAGGCATTCCACCACACGGTGCCCCGCGTTCTCCATCAGGACGAGACCCGGAATGCCGGCCTCCACCGTCTTGCGGTCCACCTCGCGCATCTGCTGGGCGGTAAGGACTTTCATCGCTTGCGCTCTGATTCTCCCACTCAGGGTACGGGTTTGCCAATGGGATCATTCGGGGAGGGGAGCTTTGACGTCCGACGAAGCCATTGAACGAAACCGCGTTGCGGTTTGCCGTCTCCGACCTCCCGGACCCCGACGAATCCCTGACGAGCGAAAACCCGTCAGCGGGCTGAACAATCCTGTTGACAAGCCACGATCACCGGGAATAGCGTATGTGGTCACAGCCTAGCACTGCCCAGCGAGCCTTTGGTTGCTGAGAGCATATGCAGGCTTGGCGGCGAGAGGGAGGCAGCGATGAACAAAGCAATGATCCGGGGTTTGCTTTTCCTGATCGGGTTCAGTCTAAGCCTGTGCCCGGCCTGGGCCCAATCAACCGCGGCGGGCCGCGTCGCAGGCCAGGTGACCGATCGGCAGAGTGCGGTGATTGCGGGCGCCGAAGTCGTCCTCACCGATAGCTCGACCAATACCCGGCAAGCGACCTTGACCAATGAGGTAGGGCGCTTTCTCTTCCTCAACGTGAACCCGGGCACCTACGAGATGACGGTGAGCAAGGCCGGCTTCTCGCAAGCGAAGGTCGTGGGACAAACCGTGGCTGTCGGCGTGGAGTTGACTCTGAATACGACGCTGGAGGTCGGTTCAACCGCGACCTCCGTCGAGGTCCAGGCATCCGCCGGCGCCGAATTGCAGACCTCGAACGCAACCGTCGGGTCGACCATCACGGGAGTCGCGCTGGCGAATCTGCCCAATCTCGGCCGCGATGCCAATGCGTTCCTGGTGTTGCAGCCGGCCGTCACCCCGTCGGGCCAGGTTGCGGGTGTGGGCAGCGACCAGAACCTCTTTCAACTCGATGGCGGGAATCATAGCGACGACCAGCAGGGCGGCCATGGGTACACCACCTCTCCCGGGAACATGGGCATTGGTGGAATCAACGTTTCCTCCGGCATCATGCCGACTCCGGTCGAAACCATCGAGGAATTCACCGTCAATATTTCCAACCAGAGCGCCGATCTGAATGCCGCCGCCGGTGGCCAGGTGCAGATGGTCACCAAGCGCGGAACCAACCGGTTCCACGGTTCCGCCTACGACTATTATTTCGGCAGCAACCTCGGCGCCAATACCTGGCTGAACAATCACACCCCGTCTCGCGGCCTCCCCTATACCCCATTGCCCTCGACCCACCAGAACCGGTTCGGCGCGTCTCTTGGCGGGCCGCTGACCCCTACCATGTGGGGCGGCAAGACCTATTTCTTCTTCGCCTACGAAGGCCGCCGTTTTCCCGACGTCACCACCATCACCAGGCCGGTGCCCACCCCTCTGATGCGAGCGGGAGTGATTCAAGTCCCGGATAGCACGGGGCGGATCGTGCCGTACAACCTGAACCCGAATCCCGTCACCGTCAACGGAGTGACGTATCAGCCGGCCGTATGCCCTGGAGGGTCGTGCGATCCGCGCGGCGTCGGCATCAACCCCATCGTCTCGGAGATCTGGAACAAGTACATGCCTCTCCCGAACAATACCCAGGGCGGCGACGGGCTCAACACGCAGGGCTACCTGACCCCCCTGCCCCTGCCGAAGACGTCGAACTTCGCGGTGGCGCGGATCGATCGCGACATCACCCCCAACTGGCGCTTCATGACCAGCTACCGCTATTACAAATTCATTGAGAACACCAGCCGGCAGGTGGACATCGGCGGCATCTTGCCCGGGGACACCCTCGGAGTCGCGTCGGCCAAGACCCCGCAGCGGCAAACTCCGTCTTACATCGTCGCCGGACTCTCCGGGGTGATCACTCCCCACCTGGTCAACGACTTCCGCTTCAGTTACCTGCGCAACGCCTGGGAGTGGATCAGTGCCGGGGCTCCTCCCCAGTTGCCCGGCTTAGGCGGGGCTCTCGTCATCGGCGGCAACGGCGCCAATCAGTTGCTCCCCGTCCAGGTGGACCGCGGCAGCGGCCTCGCGCGCTTCTGGGATGGTCAGGACAAAATAATCCGCGACGACTTGAGCCTGATTCACGGCCACCATGTGTTCCAGTTTGGCGGCCAGTATGCGCGCTACAACCTCAAACACCAGCGCAACGACAACGGCGGCAGTATCATGAGCGCCATTGCCTACCAGGTCACCGGCGGACCGGGCATTGCGATGCCGTCCACCTACGTCCCGTCGACCGTTCCGGCGAATCAGGTGAACAACTGGAACTCGCTATACGGCAACGTGCTCGGGCTCGTCGCCTCAACCCAATTGATGTACTCGCGCAAAGGTGGGGAACTGCTGCCCATCGGCGACCCGATTTCTTCCGAGAGCATCATGCGCTCCCTAAACCTGTATTTCGGCGACACCTGGCGTATGAAGCCGACACTAACCCTCAGCTACGGACTCGGGTACCAGATCCAACTGCCGGCCGTCGAGATCGCCGGAAACACGCCCATGATCGTCTATGAAGACGGCAGCCCGCTGAGCGGAGGCGACTACCTGGCTCGACGGAAACAGGCCGCCCTTTCCGGCAGCGTCTTCAACCCGATCATCGGCGCGGCCACCATCCGGAACGTCAAAGGAAACCCGAAATATCCGTTCGACCCCGTCTATAACGGATTCAGCCCACGCGTGGCAGTGGCTTGGACTCCTAAGTTCGATGGAGGCTTCCTCGGCAAGTTGCTGGGTTCCGGCAAAACGGTCATCCGGACCGGTTACGGCCGGAGGCAGGGGCGCATCAATGGGATCAACGTCGTTCAGATTCCCTTGGAAGGCATTGGCCTGGGCCAGACCGTCCAGTGCACGGGAGTCAGCAGAACCGGGCAGTGCCTCGGAACGGCCGGTGTCGACCCATCGACTGCGTTTCGCATCGGCGTCGATGGCCTGACCGCGCCTCTCCCGGCGGTCTCGAAAACTCTCCAGCAGCCATTCTTTCCCGGCGTGGGCGGCAACCCAGCCACGGCCACGGCCGGGTCTCTGGATCCGCGCCAGAAACCCATCAACATCGACCAGGTCGACTTCACCATCCAACGCGAGCTGTCGTCAAAGGTGAAGTTGGAGGTTGGCTACATCGGATCGAGGTTTAAGAACGATCAGTTGCTGATGAACCTGGACTCGGTGCCTCACATGACCACCCTCGGCGGCCAGGCGTTTTCGCAGGCGTTTGCCAACACCTACCAGGCGTTGAATGCGGGCCAAACGCCTCAGCCGCAGGCTTTCTTCGAGGCGGCCATGGGCGGCCCGAATTCGGCCTACTGCGCCGGGTTTGGCACTTGCACGGCGGCCGTGGTTTCCAAGCAGCGCACGAACATCGTGTCCGCTCGGGTCTACGATATGTGGGCCGCTCTGAACGCGGCGCCAGGCTGGACTCTGGGTCGTACGATGCTCAGCTCGAATCCTGCCCAACTCCTGTTCCTCTACCACGCCTCCACCCTGGGCTATGGGAACTACAACGGGGCATTCTTCTCCGCGCGGATGAACGACTGGCACAGCCTGACCGCCTCCTCGAATCTCACCTTCGGCCGCGCCCTGGGAACCGGCTTCAATGGCACTCCGGTGGACATGTTCAATGTCGATTCCATGTACGGTCCTCAGGCGTTTGATATCAACTGGCTCTACAACCTTCACATGTACTACCGGCCGCCGTTGTTCAAGAACCAGCGCGGGCTGCTGGGCCAGTTGGTAGGAGGGTGGGGCTTCGCCCCGCTGTTCACGGCGCAGAGCGGGCCGCCGCTAGGCGTTGCCACCGGGGGATGCCAGTCCTTCGGTGAAGTCAACTGCGCTTATTTCGGCGCCCGCGAAAACGCGGTCCTGTTGTCACCTCACAAGGGCGGAAATGCAGCCCACTACAATGTGGTCTCCAACGGCGTCGCGGGCCGCAATGGGAACCCTGCCAGTGGGGGCTCGGGCATCAACATGTTCGAAGATCCCAGCGCGGTGTACTCCAACTTCCGGCGCTTGACGCTGGGAATCGACTCGGGTTCGCCCGGCGCCGGCCCGCTTCGCGGCCTCCCCCAGTGGAACCTGGATTTCGCCGTGAACAAAGACATTCGTATCCGGGAAGGCATGGGGGCCACGCTCAGCGTCCAGTTCGTGAACGTGCTGAACCACTTCCAGCCCGCCAACCCGGGGCTGAGCATCGACAATCCCAATGGCTTTGGGGTGATCAACGGTCAGGCGCTTCCGCCGCGGCAGATCGAGTTCGGGCTCCGGATCTTCTTTTGATTCCGACGGTCTTCCGAGCCGCGACCGTCAGGGGAGCGGTGGCTCTTCGCCGGTCGACCTGCATTCGCCACCGCTCGCTCACGCTCGCGGCTCTGAAGGCTTTGGTGGTCGTTCCTCGTCGGCGGTCAGCGCACTACTCGCGCCAGCGTGGCGGCGCTCATTTTCGAGCCGCTGATGTACAGCGTCCTGACTTGCGTCAGCGACGCCAGGACCGGCTCCGCCGAATCGTCGAGGCTGCTCACGAGTCCCAGCCGCAGTTCCCTCAACTTCGGCAGGCGCGCGAGCGACTTCAACGCTTCGACGCTGACGTGCTGCTTGCTCAAATCCAGGGACTCCAGGTTCGGGAGCTTCTCGAGTGGTGAGAGATCGCGCAATTCCCGGCGCTCTTCCCCGATGCGAAACGGATGGTCAATGTCCAGGTTGGGAAGATCGGCGCGAGCCAGGTTCAAGCGCGTGAGCCCGGTCAGCGCGCCGATCCGCCGCAGATTCTCATCGGTCAAGGGAAGGCTCCACAACCCGGAGTCGACCCGCTGAATCCCGCTCACATCGAGCGACACCAGCGCGGGCAGGACTTTCAGAACCTCGAGGCCGGTCCCATTCAGACGGTTGCCGCCGATGCCGAGGTGTTCCAGGCGGCTCAACGCCGCCAGCGACTCGAACCCTTCGTCGTCTACATTGGTGAAGCCAATGTCGAGCCAGCGAAGGCTGGTGATCTGCTCCAGGTGGGCAAACACTTTGCTGTCGGCGCGCGTCCCGTGCAGGTTCAGACGCTCCAGCTTCTTCCAGCCCCGCAGATGCCGCACGGCGTCGTGCGTAAGATATTCGGCGAAGTAGCAGTTCAGTTCGACGACCGCGGGAAGCGCCTTCAGGTGCTCGATCCCCGTATCGGTGACCTTGGTGTAGGACAAGTCGAGCTTCCGCAGACTCGTAATGCGGGCCACCTTCGCCATGTCCGCGTCGGACACCCAGGTATTGCTCAGGTCAAGCTCGATGACGGCGCCGCCGCGGTCCTTGACCGCGCGGCCCTCTTCCCACGCGCCGTGAGCCGCGTGCGCCGCGAGAAGAGCCACGAGAAATATGTGCAAAGGCATGGTTCATCAACTCCTACGGCGGTTCGGCAGGCTCGAGCCGGGGTCCCAGATGATCCGGCAAGTGGGGAGAGCGGCCTTCACCTCGTCGTGCGTCTTTTGAGTCACCAGCGTGTGATACAGGTTTAGCGTACGCAGATTGGGGTAGGTGCGAAGTTGCGCGGCCGACCGGTCGGTCACATGCGTGCTCTCCAGGCTGAGTTCGGCCAATTCCTTCAAGGGCTCGAGGGCCTGCAATCCCGTATCGTAGATCTCTCCGAAGTCCAGACGGAGCACGCGGAGCCGGGTCAGGCCGCCGAGGAACGCCAACCCCGGGTCGGAGACGCGAACGCGCATCAGGTCGAGAGATTCGAGGCCCTTCAGGCCGCTCAGGTGCTCCAGGCCTTTGTTGGTCAGGCGCGTGTCGCGCAGGACCAGCGTCTTCAGCCCCTGCAGTGACGCGAGCGATCGGAGACCGTTGTCGCCCACATCGGTGGCTGCCAGGTCCAGGGACTCGACCGCGGTCAGTTTCTGGAGAGGCACGTCGTCGTTGATCTCGGTCGCGCTGAGCGACAGGCGGCGAAGAGAGGGAATCGCCGCCAGGGCCGCGACTCCCTCGTTCTGGATCGGCGATCCGTCCAGAGAGAGTTCCGCCAGCGCCGGCAAGGCCCCCAGATGCGCCAAGCCCTTCCCCTCCACGTACGTATTCCGCAGGGCCAGCGTGCGCAGGCGGGTCAGGCGGGCCAGCGCCGGCAGGCCGCCATCACTAACGGATGTGCTGCTCAGATTCAATTCTTCCAGCGACCCCAACGTCGACAGGCTCCGGAGGCCGGCATCGCCGATCTCCGTGGCCTCCAGGTTCAGACGGCGCAAGCCGGGGAACGCGGAGAGCTTCGCGAGTTGTTCGTCGGTAACCGCGGTCCCCGCCAGCGAGATCTCGGTGGCGGAAACGTACTTGCCTCCCAAGGCCTTCACCCAGGCGGCGCCCGTGAGTTGCCGGACGCCCTTCGGCGGCTCCGTCCTCGACGAGAGTTCCAGGTAGTGCACCTGGAGCGAGGGCAGCGCCTCTTTCAGCAGTTGCACGCCCCCGGGGGACACCCGGCTATAGCGCAGATCGATGTCCGCCAGGTGGGACAAGCCCTTAAGTTGCGCCACGCCGGAGTTACTCATCCGGGTGCGGTACAGACTCAGTTCCTCCAATTCGGTGAACCCTCGAAGAATCCCGGCGCTCTCGTCCGTGATCGCCGTACCCGACAGGTTGAGACGGCTCAGCTTTTTCAGGCCTGCCAGCTCTGCAAGTCCGGCGTCGCTGACCGGCGTTCCGTGCAGGTCGAGTTCTTCGAGTTGGGTGAGATTGCGGAGTGCCGCCAATCCGGCATCGGTGATGGGGGTGTCCCCGATTCGCAGACGGCGCAGGCCGGTCATGCCGGCAAGATGCTTCATTCCCTCGTCGTCGAAGCGGGTAAGCGTGACATCGAGCGCGTGCAGTCCCAGGAACGGTCCGAGCGTATGTCCCTTGATTCGCGACTGGCGCAGCACGAGTTCCCGCATTCCGGCGGGATTCGCAATCTCGGCGAGACCCGCATCGTTGAACCGAATCTGATCCAGGAAATGGAAGCTGAACGTCAGGACCTCGAGCGACCTGGATTGCGCGAGATACTTGAGATCCTTGCTGCCGTCGCGGTTATTTTTGGAGTTGTAATTCCACAGCGGACCCGGAAGGTCCAGGCGCTTCAAGTGAACCAGGCCGGTGAGCCGTTCGAGGTCTGGCGGATCGACCAGTACGCCGACCCAGTCGATGGTTTCCACGTTGAAGTCACCGGCAGGCAGTTGTCCCGGTTCGGAGAACATGCCTGGGCGACCTGCCAGCCCGACGCGGCCGCCCATGCCGAGCGTCCACTCGGCGACGCGGCGGTCGACGGTCTGGGCAGGCAGCACCGCGGCAACTAGAATGAACAACGCCGCGCGCGCGGCATCTACTCGCGTCATCCTGGATGTCACTCTGGTCCTCACCGTCCCAACCTACGAACGCCGGGGCGTTTCCTTCATCATACGCTGGAGGACGTTGCGGGTCATGATCTGAATGGCCGGATTCACCCCAAACCGGCCCGCAATAAAGGTTCGGGCGGGGATGTGGCCGGGGGGCGCGGAAAGCCCGTCGGGCCACCAGATGGTTCCGGCGTTGAACACCCAATTTCCCTTGGGGCCCGGATAGACCACCGCTGCGTGTTTCCGCTTCCCTCCGGTATCCGCCTCCAGTCGTGAATGTCAAATGTTCGGAGGCTTTGATGCGGGATAAGCAGCATCGAGACGAGTTCGCCGCCACAAGGCGCCCGGCCGCGAGTTTTCAGCGGGTCTTCTGGGTCAGACGCCTGCCGGGATTCGCTGCTGGTAGAGGTTGGCGCCGGCCGCGTCGCGCAAGGTAACCGTCATCTCCGCCGGCTGCACTTCCACCTCCCCGAAGAACTGCATCCCCGCGGCGGGCGACAGATTGGCCTGCCCGGCCGGCGGGTGCTTTTGATACTTCACCTGCAAGCCGAAGGTGTCGTCCGTCTTGCCGGGACCGAAGGTGCCGACGTTCAACGGTCCGGAGACGAACTCCCAAAACGGCATAAAGTCCGCGAACCGTGCCTTGGCCGGATCGTAATAGTGGGCCGCGGTGTAGTGCACGTCCGCGGTCAGCCACACCGTGTTCCGCACGTTGCTCTCCTTGAGCGCTCTCAGCAGGCGCGCGATCTCCAGTTCCCGCCCCAGTGCCGGGCCGTCGCCGTTGGCGCAGGCTTCAAACCGCTCCTGGCCTCGAGCGTCCGTTCCGTCGCCGACCAGAAGGCCGAGAGGCATGTCGGAGGCGATCACCCGCCAACTGGCGCGAGACTGCCGCAACCCATCGATCAACCACCTGTGTTGCCCCGTGCCAAGATACGCCGTCTCCGGACCTTCGGCGGGCTGCCGGTTGCCGGTGTTGGGCCCCCGGAAGCTGCGCAGGTCGATGACGAACACGTCCAGGAGCGCGCCATAGGCGATCTTCCGGTGAATGGGCGCCTCGGTACGAATCGGTGAGTATTCCCGGAAGGCCCGCCGCGCCCGCTCCACCAACACGGGCGCCCGCTTTTCCCGATATCGCGCGTCGTCGCGCAGATCCTTGGATGGCGACCAGTTGTTCAGCACTTCGTGATCGTCCCACTGCCAGACTTGCGGCACTTCGGCGTGGAATCGGCGGAGGTTCTCATCCAGAAGGTTGTAGCGGTAGTTCCCGCGGAACTCGTCCAGCGTCTCGGCAACCTTGCTTTTGGCCTCGGTCACCACGTTCCGCCACAGGGATCCGTCGGGCAGTTTCTGCTCCGCCGGAATCGGACCGTCCGCATAGATGGTATCGCCGCTATGGATAAAGAAGTCGGGCTCCCGTCGCCGCATCGTCTCGTACGTCCGAATGCCACCGCGGTCGCGATTGATGCCCCACCCCTGGCCGCACGTATCTCCCGACCACAGAAAGCGGACGCCCCGGCGGCCGGCGGTCCGCAGCTTACCGGCTACCGGCTCGCTGACCGCTTTGGGATTCGAGGCGTCCTCGAAGCGCACCTGGTATAGGATGGTCTGCCCGGCCGGCAGACCCCGCAGTTCCACCCGTCCGGTGAAGTCGGATCCCGGCCCGCACACCGGTCCCCGAACCAGCCTCGTTTCGCCTCTCTCGCTGGTCGACCACGAGACGAGCATGCGCGCCGGCCGGTCGCTGCGCGACCAGATCGTCGCCCGGTTCGTGTCGATGTCGCCGGCCATGGCTCCCTCGCTCACGGAAGGCCGGTCCGTCCGGATCGCCCCAGGCGATTGTCCAAACAGGGGCAAGCCCGCCAGTCCGCCGAACGCCGCACGCCGGGAGATTGTTCGCATCGGTTGCCTCTAAGAGACACGCGTACGGCGCGCCTGGATGAAGGAGCGAATCGTGAGGCCAACGAACAATCCCAGGACTATCGCCATGATCGATTGCGCGACTACCGCGGCCGGCCGCTCCACCGGTTGCCCGGAGAAATACTGCGCGACCTTTCCCAGCGACCGGACGGTGCCGCCGAAACCGAGCAACGCGATCACGACCGCGATGTGCATGGCGTGCTTGCGCCGCGCCTCCAACCGCGCCTGGCGTCCCACGATGATCAGAACCGCGCCGAATGCCGCGGGAATGAGAGCCGTGCGATGCTCCATTCCCGTGCCGATGAAGAATCCGATGCCCAGCAAGACGAGGAAGACACCGACGAATATGGTGATTTTGGCCATAAGATCTTTCCTGAGTCTCGCACGAAGGCGTCAGCGTGCGCCCGACTCGCCCTCGCCGGCCGTACGCGTCAACTTCTCTACCTGCTTCTTCAGATCACGCACCGTCTTGAGTAAGTCGGGCAGCTTGGGGAATGCCGTGATGGCCCGCAGCCACTCGTTGGCGGCGAATGCCGGCGAGCCGGACATGCGCGCGCCTTTCGGGATATCTCCTCCGATGCCGCTCTGCGCGTAGACGACCACGTCGTCATGAATCGTCAGGTGGCCGGAGATCCCGACCTGCCCGGCGAGCAGAACGTTCTTCTCCAGGATCGAACTGCCGGCCAGGCCGGTCTGCGCGCAGATGATATTGTCTTCCCCGACCACGCAGGCGTGGCCGACCTGCACCAGGCTGTCGATCTTGGCTCCCCTCTTCACACGAGTCTCACCGACCGTGGCCCGGTCGATGTTGGTCAGAGCCTGAATCTCGACGTCGTCCTCCACAACCGTGATCCCGGACTGCACGATCTTGTAGTGCGTGCCATCGGCGCGTTTGGCAAACCCGAAGCCGTCTCCACCCACGACGACGCCGTTCTGCAGAATCACGCGATGGCCGATGCGGCAATACTCCCGCACTACGGAATGGGCGTGGGCGGTGAAATCATCGCCGATCTCCGCGCCTGCGTAGATCACCGAGTGGGGGTGGAGCACCGCGTTGCGTCCAATCCGGGCGTGCTCGCTCACCACGGAAAACGGACCGATGGAGGCGTTTTCGCCGATCACCGCAGTCCCTGCAATGGCAGCCATCGGATGGATTCCCGGAGCGGGTTTGGGCGGCTGGTAAAACAGCTCCAGCGCCCGCGCGAAATCCAGGTAAGGATTCGCGGAGATGACGCACTCGATATTCAGTCCCTCGAGCGGCGCGCTGACCAGGATGGCGCTGGCCCGTGTCTGTTTGACTTTGGGCGCGTACTTCGGATTGGACAGGAAGGTGATCTGGCCGGGGACCGCGCGCTCCATGCCGGCGACGCCGGTGATCTCGATGCCGCCATCGCCGGCGACGGGGCACCCCAGCCGGCTGGCCAATTCGCTAAGAGTCATCAGGACTTTCAGGGTAGCGCAGGCGGGCGGGGGGCGACGCGCTCCACGCTACAGGCGAAGCGTTCCGGTGAGATCGCGGACATGGGCGATGTTTTCCCGCCGCAGGAACCGATCGAGTTCCCGGGCCACCCGGAGTGGAGCGCGCGGATCCCAAAACGTCGCGGTGCCCACTTCGACCGCCGAGGCGCCGGCCACCAGGAACTCGGCCGCGTCCTCCCCGGTGGCGATGCCGCCGAGGCCGATCACCGGGATCTTCACCGCCTTGGCGGCCTGATAGACAAAGCGCAAGGCCAGGGGTTTGATGGCCGGGCCGGAGAGACCGCCGAAGCCCGCGCCGATACGCGAGCGCCGGGTCCGCGCATCCACAGGCAGCGCGATAAACGTATTTACCAGCGACAGCGCGTCCGCGCCCGCGTCTTCGGCGGCGCGCGCCAAGGGCTCGATCTGGCCGACGTTGGGCGATAGCTTGACGATCACCGGACGCCTGGCCACTCGCTTGACCGCGGAAACCACTTCGGCCAGCAGCACCGGATCGCTCGAAAAGAAGATGCCTCCGTGCTTGGTGTTCGGGCACGAGACATTCAGTTCGTAGCCGGCCACGCCAGGATGATCCTCCAGCACCCGGACCACTTCCGGATAGTCCTCGGATTCGTAGCCGAAGACGTTGGCAAAAACCGGCGTCTCGAGTTTCGCGAGCACGGGCAGCTTTTCCGCGACAAAGGCGTGGACCCCGATGTTCTGAAGGCCGATGGAGTTGATCATGCCGCCTTCGGCTTCCCAGATGCGGGGCGGAGGATTACCCTCGATCGGCTGGCGCGACAGTCCCTTGACGACAATACCGCCCAGGGCATTGAGATCGACCAACGCGGCGAACTCCACCCCGTACGCGAACGTGCCGGAGGCGGCAATGACCGGATTGCGGAGGGGAATACCGCACAGCGAGATCGCGAGGCGGCTCATTTGCGGGGCGCTTCGACCGCGAAGACGCTCTCCAGCACTTCGCCCACGGCGGCGGCCGGCGGCGCGACATTCATCAGACGCGCCAGCGTCGGCACGATGTCGACGGATTGGACTCTCTCCGGATGGGAGGCTGCGCGAATTGCGCGCCCAAAGAACAGCGCCGGCACGCGAACGTCATAGTTGTAGAGCGAGCCGTAGGAAACACCCCGCGTTCCAAACGATTCGATCGCCCCGGGCTCGTAGGCCA
The DNA here is from genome assembly GCA_964529305.1 of uncultured Solibacteraceae bacterium. Lineage (GTDB taxonomy): Bacteria > Acidobacteriota > Terriglobia > Bryobacterales > Bryobacteraceae > CAZGUX01. The sequence goes on from CAZGUX010000157.1 coordinate 25,233, forward strand.
GCATCACGTCCCCGGAACGGGAGGAATGAAAGCTATTGCGGAAGCGGTCCAGCCAGACGCCGCCGCGCGAGCAATCGCCGTCGGCTGTGAAATACGCGGCGACGCCCGGTACCCGGAGAGCGGCATCGCCGGCCAGGCGCCGCACAATGCGCGTGTTATAGCGCTTGATCGGATCGGTACGGAGGTAAACGAAGGGGTAGAGGTAGCGGTCGACATAGCGAACCCGCGTGTTCGGAGGATCGTACTGAACGGAGAGGGCGTCGTTCACCGCTTTGGCGATCGCTTCGCTCGAGACGGCCAGTTTCGGCCGGAGTACGTCGTCCGGCAGTGCCGGTGCGCCGTGCGCGGCGGTGAACACGAGCGTGTAGTTGCCCGCCCCAGGCTGGCGCTCCAGGAACTCGATCAGTTTCTCGATCTCGACATCCAGGTGGAGGACCAGGTCGCGCATGAGCGCCGAATCGCCCCCCTGCTCGTACCCGAGCGACGCCGTGGACGACAGGACAACCGGCGCGAGTGTGATGCCTTCGCCCATACCGAGCCGTTCTTCCGCGATCATGGCGCGCAGCATCTCGAACTGCGCGGTTTGGGCAAACGGGGAGGAGCGGAACAGGGCTTTGAACTCTTCGGGCCGGCCGGGATCTTCCACCAGGACGCGAAGGGGTTGGGAGTCCTCGGAGGCCCGGCAAGCCAGCCATTTGCTACCCGAAACACGAGCCGCGCCGTGGTTGGCCCGGACGGCGCTCAGCCATACTGGCTGATCCACCTCCGAAGGCAGAGCCTCCAAGGTATAGACATGAGTCTTGGCGCCGGGGCTGACCAGCGAAACGCCCGCCTTGTCGAGACCCAGCGTCAAAACACGGTTGGCCGGATCGACCGCCAGAACCTCGTCGGCGAGCGAAGGCGCACGCAGCAGTTCAGGCGACGCCTCGATGACGCGTTTCTCCCCTTGGTCGAACCAACGGTCGGCGACGATGCCATGAACGTCCGGGTAGGCCCCGGTTCCGAGGGTCGCCAGTGCGGAGGCGGAAAAGGTGCTGGCATCCACGCGGCAGTCGGAGTAGTAAGCGCCTTCGGTCATCATGCGGCGGAAGCCGTTCCGGCTGAACAGCGAAGAATACCGGTCGAGGTAGTCGCTGCGAAATTGTTCGGCGATCAGCCAGACCACCAGTTTGGCCGGCGCGGACGCCGGGAGACGGCGTGCCGCTGCGATAAACGCAAGGGAAGCCTGGGCAAACCGCCGTCGCGAGAGTCGCACAAGGGCGAGTGTAGCATTCGAGCCGAGACACGAGCGCCGTTGAGCGCGAAAGCGGTCCTCCGGCTTGAAGATATGTTCGGAAACGGCAAGCGCCGGGCAGTACGAGACCGCCGCCGGATTCGCGGAACGCGTACCGCTCCTGACGGTCACGGCACGGATGCAAAGCAACCGCCTTGCTTGAGAAGACGTCAGAAAATCAAGCCGTCCGCTTTCGGTAGGCTTCCGATAGTTGGGGCGCCGCCAGCCACCGCTCCGTTGAAGAAGATGGCAACGTGTGCGGGAATTGGATTGCCCGCTCCCTTCCGGTCGCGGCTCTGAAGAAACGGCAACCCCCTTGCCGAACGGCGTGGGCGCGAGTTGGTTGTGACTACCGGGACCGGTCGTTGCGGAAGACCGTTCCCTCCTTCATCACGAAGAAGACCTTCTCGGTAACACGGATGTTCTCCAACGGATTCGCCGGGACGGCGATGATGTCAGCAAGTTTTCCGGCTTCAAGAGTGCCCACCCGGTCGGCGATGCCAAAGAGGCGCGCGTCGACGCTGGTCGCCGCCTTGAGGGCATCGGCAGGCTTCAGGCCGCGGTCGACGAGCAGGTGCAACTCTTCGGCATTGCGACCGTGAGGATAGACACCGGCGTCGGTGCCGAGGGCGATCGTCACGCCCATCCCGATGGCCTTGCGAACAGTGCTGTCCATGGAGTCAAGGGCGCGGCGGGCTTTGCGCTCGGTGCGGGGATCCATGCGGGCGCCGGCGGCGAGTCGCTCGCGAATCCCCTCCCCCGCCAGCACGGTGGGAACGAAGTACGTCCCCCGCTGGACCATCAACCGGAGCGCCTCCTCGTCGAGAAAAGAGCCGTGCTCGATGGAGTCGATGCCGGCGCGGATGGCACGTTTGGCGGCTTCGGCGCCGTGGGAATGGGCGGCCGCGCGCTTGTTTTTGGCGTGCGCTTCGTCGACGAGGGCGTTCAGTTCCTCCTGGGTCAACTGGGGCGACTCGACGTCGTCGTTCAATGACAGAACGCCGCCGGAAGCGCAGGTCTTGATCACGTCGGCCCCGAACTTGACGGCCCAACGGACCGCGGCGCGAATGCCGTCGGGACCGTTGGCGACCGTGGGCCACTCGCTTCGCGGATCGAGGAAACCGAAGCGGAAGGCGTTGGTGGAATCGCAGTGCCCGCCGGTGGTGCCGATGCCGCGGACGGCCACGAGCATGCGGGGGCCGGGCGCAGATCCCTTTTCGATGGCGTTGCGGAGGCCGACGTCGACGAAGTCACTCGAACCGAGATCGCGCACGGTCGTAAAGCCCGACATCAGGGTGCGGCGCGCGCGCGCCGCGGCATGGATCGCCGCCTCGGCGATGGTCATCTCGGTTGCCGCGACCCGGTCGCGGAACGCATCATCGGAGCGCTCGCCGCTGAGATGGGTGTGTGCGTCCATGAAGCCGGGCAGGAGGGTCGCATCGCCGAGGTCGATGAGCGCCGCGCCCGGAGGGACAGTCGCCTTCGGGCCGGCGTCCACAATCCGCCGGTCCTCGACGATGACCATGCCGGGCGCGGCGATCGCGCCCGACTTGGCGTCGAACATGCGGGCGGCTTTGAGGACGACGACCTTCGCGGAGGCGAGGGACACTGCCGCCAGGAACACCAGTGCGAGGCTGCGCATGTTCAATGATAGTCCGCGAAGGAAACCAGCCGGACGCCGGATCAGCGGCGAGTGTTGAGATTCTGCAAGTCGCCGAGCACACTGAGGATGCCGGGCACCAACGTGATCACAAAGAGCACGGGCAGGATGAAGATGACAATCGGGAAGACCATCTTGATCCCGGCGCGGCCGATGGCGGCTTCCGCCCGGAGACGGCGGCGGGTGCGAAGCGCTTCAGCGTAGACCTTCAACGCCTGGGCCAGACTGGTTCCGAATCGTTCGCTCTGGATGATCATCGCGGCCAGAGACTTGATGTCTTCGATTCCGGTTCGCTTGACCAGTTGGCTAAAGGCCTTGCTTCGCTCCTGACCGGCGCGAACCTGCATCACGACGGTCGAGAACTCGTTGGCCAGCGCCGGGTAAATGTGCTGGAGCTCCTCGCTGACGCGAGTCATGGCCTGATCCAGGGCCAGCCCGGTCCCCAGGACGATACCGAGCAGGTCGACGGCATCCGGGAGCGCCTCGTGAAGCTGCCGCCGATACCGGCCCACCAGGCGGTAGAGCACCTGTTTCGGAAGGAGCGCACCGAGAATTCCGGGAGCCACCAGGCCCAGAAGCATTTGCAGCGGAGGCTTCTCGCGCTGGATATAGACGGCCACGCCGAGCAGAAGGACGAGGAACGACAGGTTGAACAGAAGATAGAGCGCAACGGCCCGGCGGTTGCGGATTCCGGCGGCCTGGAGTTGTTTCTCGGTCTCCCGAATCCAATCCTCGCCGCCGGCCAGACTGACGCCGTACAGCATCCAGTTCAAGACACCGTGACCGGCACGACGCCGCGACGGGCGCGTGGAGGTGACCATCGCATTCGCCTGAAGCTCCTGCAGACGGTCGTCGAGCGGGTCTTCGTCGTCGCGGAACAACTCGAGACCGGACCACATCAGGGCGGCGATGGTGGCAAACGCGAACAGGAAGAAAATGACCGGTTCCATGCGAGCCTCCTATACCTTGATGTTCGCCACCTTGCGAATGACCAGAATGCCGATGATCTCCGAGCAGATGGCATAGGTCAGGAATTTGCTGCCGGTGGGATGCTCCCACAGCAGGCGCATGTACTCGGGTTTGGCGAACCAGAAGCCGATGGCAACGACAATCGGAAGCACGCACAGCAGAGCCGCCGAGGCCCGCTGCTGCGCCGTGTGGGCCTTCATCTTGGCAATCATGTTGAGGCGCTCGCGGACGAGCAGGGCGAGGTTCTCGAGAACCCCTACCATGTTGGCGCCGGTCTGCCGCTGAAGGATGAGGCCTGTGATGAAGAATTTCAGGTCGATCAGGGGCACGCGTTCCCCAAGGTTGCGCAAGGCCTCCTCAATGGGCGAACCGAGGGCGAGCTCTTCCATCAGCTTTCGGAACTCGCCGCGAACCGGCTCGATGGTTTCCGCGGCCATGGTCTCTAGGCCGGAGTGGATGTTGTGCCCGGCGCGCATCGTGCGGGTAAACAGGTCAATGGAGTCGGGGAGATGCTCCTCGAACTTCTGGAGACGCCGGGCGCGGACGTGCATGATGTAGGCAATCGGGATGGCCGCGAGCAGCCCCGCGAACAGTAACCGCAGGACCAGCAGCTTCATGAAGAGGCCGACGAACAAGAACGCGCCCACAAAGATGAGGGTGGACAGGCCGAGGACATCGGCCGCGCGATAGCGCAGGTCGGCTTGCGTGATGTAGTCCTGCAGGCGCCGGTTGATGCCGAGCCAGGTGAAGAAGTCGCCGAGGACGGCAAACGAGCCGCGCTGCTCGCGGCGGATGAGGTCGGAGGAGGTGCGCGCGGTCCGGGTCTGGACGCGCAACTCGCGGAGGCGCGCGGCGAGGAGGTCGGATTCCTGCTGTTGGGGCACCTGCCACACGTAGTAGCCCGCGCCGAGGAGCGCGCCGCTGAAAATCAGGAACACGAGGAGGAGGTCCATGGTCACCTCAGGTGCGGCAGTGCCGCTCTCTGAGGGGTTATGAAAAAGCGGACGCCCGCCCCCGCTCCCCCAGCGGCTGTGAAAAAAAGGGGACAGCCACCCCGTTTCCCGATCAACGATTTGTGGAGAATCAACGAGTTGTGGTCGTGAAACGGGGTGACCGTCCCCAATTTTTCACGGCCTCTCACGGTCGCGGCTGCGAGAAAGGCAAAACCCCAGAGGAAGCAGCTCATTTGACTTCGTGCTCCTCCTTGAAGATCGAAGGCGACAGGTGGATCCCGTAGGCCTTGAGACGTTCCAGGCAAAGCGGCAGGCTCCCGGTGGCGCGAAAACGCCCTACGACTTTGCCACGGGCGTTGACGCCGGAACGGGCGAATTCGAACAGGTCCTGCATTTCCACCTGATCCTTCTCCACACCGACCACTTCGCCAATCGCCATGACCTTCCGGGTTCCGTCGTTGAGACGAGCAGTGTGGGCCACGATGTTGATGGCGGAGGCAAGCTGCGAGCGGATGACTTTGTCCGGAACGTGCTGGCTGGCCATCATGACCATGGTTTCGAGGCGGGAGAAGGCATCCCGCGGGGAGTTGGCGTGTACCGTAGTCATAGATCCGTCGTGACCGGTGTTCATCGCCTGGAGCATGTCGAGGGCTTCCGCGCCGCGGGATTCACCGACGACAATCCGGTCGGGACGCATGCGGAGGGCGTTGATGACGAGGTCGCGCTGCGTGATTGCGCCCGCGCCTTCAATATTCATCGGGCGGGTCTCGAGGCGGACCACGTGGTTCTGCTGGAGCTGCAACTCGGCCGTGTCCTCGATGGTGACCACGCGCTCTTCGTCGGGGATGAAGCGGGAGAGAGTGTTCAGCAGGGTGGTTTTGCCGGAACCGGAACCGCCCGAGATGACAATGTTCAAACGGGCTTCTACGCAGCCGCTGAGAAAGTCGAGCATGCCGGTGGTGAAGGTCTCGTTCTTGAGGAGTTCCTCGGTGGTGAGGATCTTCTTGCCGTACCGGCGGATGGACATCACGGGGCCGATCAGGGAGAGCGGCGGAATCACCGCGCACACGCGAGAACCGTCGGAGAGACGGGCGTCGACGATAGGCGAGGAATCGTCGATACGGCGGCCGACGGCGGACACGATACGCTCGATGATCAGGCGGAGGTGGGACTGATCCTTGAAACGGATGTTGGTTTCGATCAGACGGCCGGCGCGCTCGATATAGACGTTGTTGTAGCCGTTGACCAGGATGTCGCTGATGGTGCCGTCCTTGAGCAGAGGCTCCAGAGGGCCCAGGCCGAAGACCTCATCGAGGATCTCTTCGATGATCCGCTCGCGCTCGGCGAGGGTCATGGGCACGCCGTCGTCGAGAATGATGCGCTCGACGACCAGACCGATCTCGCCGCGGACGCTGTCCTTGTTCAGGGTTTTGAGTTGTTCCGGGTTCAGGGCATCGAGGAGCTTGGAATGGATCTTGCCCTTGATGTCGAACCAGCGGTCGGCGCCGCTGCCCGGTCTGGCCAACGTACGAGTGCCCATTGTGCTTTATCTCAGCCTACGCGATCTGTGCCGTGGGCTGCAGTTTCGCGCCGGTTGCTTTGTCCACGAAGGCGCGGATGACCCGGTCCATCTCTCCCGCGGCCTGGCGATCGGCGACCATGGGACGGGCTCGGTTGACGGCCGCCAGCACAACCGGCGAGTGCGGAATCCCATAGAAGACCTGCTGATTCAAGGTCTGCTGAATCTGCTCCAGGCTGGCGTGATGAGAGCCCGGCTTCTTGGTGTAGTGATTGACCACGACCTTGATCTGGTCGGCGTTGAACCCCATCCGCATCAGGTAGGCGATGTCGCGCTGGGCGTTCCGGATGGTGGGAAATTCCTGGGTGGCGACCAGGAACACCATGTTCGAGACCTGGCAGGCGCCCAGGACGACCTCGTCGGAGATGGCGCGTCCTCCGTCGATCACGACGGTGTCGTACTTGTCCACCAGGAATCCGGCAAACTCGCGAAACATGTTCTCGGTGAAGTAACCACGGTGTTCGAGCGAGTCGGGCGGGCCGACCAGGAAGAAGCCCAGCGGGTCGCGGGTGACAAACCCTTCGAACAAAGCCTGGTCCATGCGGCTGAGGTTGTCGGCGACTTCGAGCAGCGTGTACTGGGGTTGAGCGCCGAGTTGCATGGCGCAGTCGTTGGCGGCGAAGTCGAGATCGATCAGGACAGTCGAACTCTTGCGCTGGGCCTGCACGGCCGCGAAGTTGACCGCGAGCGACGTGGTGCCCACTCCGCCCTTGGTGCCGACGAACGTGTAGACCTTGCCGAGTTTGCTGCCGGTGGAACCGGAGCGCCTCGGCGCCCGCTCGTAGCGGCCGACGGCGTCGCGGAACTCCATACGCTTCAGGGGCTGGACCAGAAAGTCGTTGGCGCCGGCGCGCAGAGCGGCGATCACGGTCTCGCCGTCGGCGTGATAGTTGGAGGCAATGACGTAGAGATCGGGTGCCGCCTGCTTCACTTTCTCGAGCGAGCGCAAGCCGCTTTCTGGATCGCCGGCGATATCCACAATCAGGGCGGACTGCGGCGTGCGCTCCAGGTCCTGCAGCACGCGAATGTAGAGGTTGGGGGTGACCTCGATATACTCCGCGACGACCTTGGAGTTCGGAACGTTGAGCAGGTTCTCGCGAACCATTTCGCGGAAATGCTCGTCGCCGGACGCGATCATGATGGGGATGTTCGACATCGGGAATCCTTTCAGGGCGAACAGGTGGCCGCTTCCGGGTCGCAGCCTGCGCTCTCCATGGGCAGAGACATGCGGAAATCGGGGATCCGGACAGGCGGTAGACCGAAGAAACTGCTAAAGCGGCGGAATTCGTAGTTGGCGACGCGGACGCTGACGACGTCCGGGACGCAGTCGGAGGTGCAGTCGCCTCCTTCGCAGGTGAAGTCGACCAGTGAGCCGCTGGTCGCGTCGCGTGAGAAGTAGCGGACTTCCAGTTCCGCGGTGGAGTTCTGGAACTGGTCCATGTCGACCATGCGGGGGACATTGGTACGCATCCACTGCAGGACGTTTTCGGATCCGTTCTGCCAGCAGTGGGTGGAGGCATAGCGAGCGCCGCGGCGGGTCAAGTCGCCGACACTGTGCCAGACCCAGAGCATCTCGGCGACGAAGATGAGCATGAAGGTCAAGGGCAGGATGACGGCGGCGTAGAGGACGGCGAACTCGACGGTGGCCTGGCCGCGGCGGCCATCCGTGCCGCGACGGTCGATCGCTTCCGAGCCGCGAGCGTCAGCGAGCGGTGGCGCGGTTCGAAGGCCGCGCGGCCGGAGAGTCGCGACTGGGAGAGCCACCGCTCCCTGACGGTCGCGGCTCAGTAGGTCGCGGCCGAGATAGTCGCGGCTCAGTAGGTCACTCACTAGGTGCCTCCAAACGGGACCCGGACCGAGGGTCGAAGCGCGATCTCCACCTGCGGAACAAAGGGAATCCGTGGGCTGAAGTTGTAGCCGTCGGGAATCGACACCACGATGTAGTCGGGCATCCGGCCGGACGAAGTGGCATCGCAACCCGTCGACGAACATTCGCATTCCTGAAGTTCCCCCGCGGCGACGTCAAAGCGCTCGATCCGAACCTGGATCATGTCCACCGTGAGATTCTGCAGAAACGACGTTCCGCCGTCATCGGTGACGCCAGTGAGCGCGAGGTTCTTGGCCGCGGCCACGGTGGTATCGATCGGATCGCAAAAATTGACGGCCTGTTGGCTGGCGACATAGCGAGCGACCGAATTCACGGTCTTCTGCAGCATGTAGTAGACATAGGTCAACTTGCCCAACTCAAACATTCCCATCATCAGGAGGAGGATGAGGGGAATCCAGAAAATGGCCTCCAGAAGCGAGTTGCCGCGGCGCCCCTTCATTGGTGCAGCACCACCTTTCCGGGACCCGAGGCGGCCTGGCAGCCGCCCTCCATGCGGCCCTGTTTCAGCGGCATCGGGGAACCAATATACAGGGCGCGAAAGCGGCCCGTCTGGTCGCCGGGACTGATGACCACGTCGTCCTGATTGGGCTCGATGAGGAACTGGCGGAATCCCAGCACGAGCATGTCGCCGCCGGGATTGAGGGCATCGACGATGGGAATGGTGATGACGCGGCGGCCGACGCCGGTGTAGGCGGCATAATCGTCAATGTCGCTGGTATCGAGATCGGCGTCATAGGAGGAGGACAGGGAATCGACGTCGGTGACGATGGAGCAGGCTGTGGGGGCCGCCGTGTCGAAGCGCGAAGCGAGGCCGCAGAGCGTCGCAATCGCAGCCTGCGGACGCCCTTGGGCGCAAGCGGCGGGAGTCGCGCTGGCCCAGATCTGTTCGGCCTGGTTGATGGTGAAGCAGGCAAGGGCGCGGTCGGTGGACGGCAACAACCCCTGGGCCCCGATCCGGTACAACTGCTGAAACTCCTCGAGCGTGCTCTGCTCGTTCAGGCGGTTCAGCAGCAGGTAGCGGACCACCTGCGAACTGCCGGCCAGAGGCTGCGGGGCCGGATTGCCGTTGCACTGATAGGCCAGCGTGTACTTGGTGGCCGGGACAAATCCGAAATCCACGGTGTCGTCCTGGGAGATGGCCGCTACGGCGAACGGTTCAATGGCGCAGGCAGTGCACAGGGGAGCGCTGACGCCGGCAACGGCGGAAGCGGCAATAGGTGTCTTGCGCTCCCTACCGAGCGAAAGTGTAGCCCAGAAGACTAGGGGCGCGTCGCCCTGCAGATCGACGCGGACATACTTGGCCGTGGAGCCGGCGGCGGTGCCGCCCGTGTTTTCGGCGGAGAGAGCATCCACGGCGGCAGAGAAGAGCGCCAGGGGAGAGACCGTACTGTTCAGAATTCCGGAACTCTCGCCGATGACGGTCGATCCGAAGTTGTATTTGGCGCCGAAGCCGGAGGCGTTGTTGAGCACCAGATTGGCGGCCTCGGTGGCGGAGTCGGCAGAGCGGTCGGTGCCGATCAATTGCTGAGCCGCGGACAGGGCCATGGCTTCGGCGGCCATCGCCAGTTCGCCGCGGATCAGATAGAGGCGGCCGAGGTCGAGGCCAAACCCCATGAGGCCGAAGAACACCGGGACCAGCAGGACCAGCGTCTGCATCGAGATTCCGCCGTGCTCGCGGGCACGGGCCGCGCGAACACACGGTACCCTGGCAATCGGAGCAGCGGCAGGTTCTCGCGGTCGAGCGGCCATGGCTTTCTACTATTTTGAGGCCGGCGCCTGATGGCCGGTGGCGCCGACGAAGGCCGGGGATTGCGGCGGCGGGTTCTTCGGCGGATTCTTCTTTTTCTTCTTGTCCCGTTCCTGCTGGAGGGTCGGCAGGTACGATTCCTGAATATCGGGCAGCTTCACTTCTTCGCCCGCGGCCAACGGTTTGACAAAGCGGGGCGTCACTACCACCAACAGTTCGTCGTTGGACTTTCGGGACGACCGGCTGCGGAACAGTTGGCCGATGATGGGAAGGTCGCCCAGTCCTCGAACCCGCTCCAGGGTCTGGATGACGCGGTTGTCGATGAGGCCGGCAATGGCAAAGCTCTCTCCGTCCTTCAGCAGGACTTCGGTTTCGGCCTTGCGTTGCGACAGCGCCGGGATCAGAAAACCCTGGATGGTCAGGGCGTTGGAAAAGTCCAGCGAACTCACTTCCGGGGCGACCTTCAAATGGATTGCGCCGGAGGCGGTAACGGTGGGGGTGAAGTTCAACTGCACGCCGAAGGGCTGGAATCGCACTGTGATGACCGGAGCGATGGAGCCTCCGGTCGGTGTGGCCTGCAGGGTCGGGTACGGAAACGAGCCGCCCGCCAGAAAGCTGGCCTCCTTGCCTTCGAGCGTGATCAGGTTGGGTTCGGCGAGAATCTGCAGCAGATTGCGCGCCTGCAGGGCCTTGAGGGTCGCGCCGATGTTGAGGTCGGGACGGAAAATGAAAATGTTCAACAGGTCGCTGAAATTGACGGAGCTGTTCTGAAAGCTCTGGTCCTGGAATTCCAGTTGGCTGAAGCGCGGCTGCGGGAACTGTTGTGTGTTGACGCCGCCGAGCAGCTTGGAATTCCGGCTGAAGTAGTTGAATCCGATCTCCGAGAGTGAGTTGCGGTTCACGCTGGCGAAGCGAACCTGGAGCAGAATCTGGCGCGGATCGGGAGCCGGTTCGGTCTTGATGAGATTAATAACCCGCTTGGCCCTAGTGGAGGCAAGACCTTCAGCGCGTTTGGCTTCCTCTTCCGTTTTCACATTGCCATACAACACGACGGTCTCGTCGCTTCCGACGAGCGAGATCTTGTCTCCGAGTCTCGCCCGCAGATCCTTATGGATGGCCTCGAGCGCGGTCTTGTCTTCGGCGACATTCACGTCGAAGCGAGCCGGTAGAGCCTCCTGTACCCAAACGACGAGGGTGGCCTTGCCCGGGCCCTTCGCATTGACCATGACTTCACGCGGCGAGACCACGATCGCGTCGGCGATCTTGGGCTCGGAAACCGCAACCCTCTGAAGATCACGCTCGAACTGCAACAACTCACCTCGGCCGACAAGGAGGTTGATCGGACGAGGCGGCAGGGTCTGCGAAACGGCCGCCACGGCGCCCCCGAGCGTCCAAAGGAATGCTCCGACCAGGAGGAAGCGTCTCATTTGAAGGTTTCCTGAACGTGCTTGTCGCCGCGGAAGACATCGACGACGAGCTTGGGCTTGTCCTCTTCTTTCTTCCGGTTCTTTTGCCTGGCAAGCGCAGCGGCTCGGCCGGACTCGCCTTCCGCGAGTTCCCCGGAAGTCAGTTGCTTCCAGACCGCCGGGTCGTCGAGATTTGGAACGGCCCGTCCCGACCCCGGCGACAGCCTGCGCCGGGCCTTGCTGGCGCGATCGATGATGGCCGGATCGATGGCTTCGGCGGTCACCGGCTGGACGTCGGCATCGGTCTGCTGATCGAGCGGATTCCGCAACGCCAGGCTGATGCGGCCCTGATTTTTGGCCAACTCCAGCTTCTGTGCCTCTTCGGGAGTCACGATCAGGGTGGCCACCGGCATCTTGGGCGCCTTGGGATCCACCTGCTGTCCGACCTGGAAAATCCGGCCGATCGCGAGGACTTGAATGTTCTGCAGCACCGTGGTCGTGACCGCTTCGGCCATGTTGCCGGTTCGCGTGAACAGGACATCGACGCGGGAACCCGGCTGAATCAGTCCGGCCACGCCGCTCACGTCGGTGATCTGAACGGACATCGCCCGTTTGCCGGGTTCGATAGTGGCAGGGACGCCTTCGCTGCCGGACTGGCGGGCCAGTTTGAGTGGAGTGATGGGCTCGTTGGCGCCCACCGGATAGACCAGGGCGCGGTCCAGGATTTCCTTATCCGACAGGAAGGCTCCGCGGGGGAGGTCCTGCTCCGGCGCCTCCACGGTCTTGAGGTCGGTCTTCCTGAGTCGCGTACCTACGGGCAGGTCCCGGACGGCGGCCATGACGCGCACGGTGTTGGCTCGTTTCGGGGAGCGGCTTCGGGAGTACACAAACCAACTCAGCAGCGCGGCGGAAACCCACGCGACCCCCAGTATGATGAAGACTTTCTGACGGTCCATATCAACCCCTTATCGAAGGGAACCAAAGAAAAAGTAAGGTGCCGGCGGCAATCACGACCCCGTAGGCCAAACGGAGGCCCCCGGGTTTTTGGACATCACTGAGAGCGCGAAACTCACCCCATCGCCCTCCAGCCACGGCCGCCAGGATTGCGAAGAGATTCCCCAGGACTCTTCCCAGCGCCCCGAGCCGCAGAGCCATCACCAACGCCACAAATCCGCCGATAAGAGCTACCAACACGAAAACCGGCAACAAGTTCCGTAGTCCGACAAACGCTCCGACGGCGGTGAACAGCTTGACGTCTCCCGCTCCACCAGCCCCAGCGGCGAAGATCGCAAAGAAGGGGACGAACCCCACCAAAGCGCCGAGGATGGATTGTAGCAGGCCATCGCCATAGATCGCGTGACAGACCACACCGGCGGGGATGGCCGGAAGGGTTAGCCAGTTGGGAATGCGGCGATCGCGCCAGTCGGTAACTCCGGCCGTGACGACCAGCGCGGAAAGGGCCACCTTAAGAGGCATTTCCAGCATCAGCGCTCCTTCGGGCCCGCGAGCAGGGTGGCGGTGGCATCGCGATAGACCAAGCGCCAACCGGCGGCCTGCAGCGCCGGGACGAGCGAGTAGTCGTTCGGCAGCAACGCGTGCGTGAACTGATACGACGCGGCAATCTCCTGCCAGCCGGGCCGAACCTGCATCAGGCGGCCATACTGTTTCATGAACTCGGCCCCGTAGAGATCGCTTCGGCCGTCGAAGAACACCGGGAGGCGGCCGGCGAAGCGGTAGATCAGGTAGCCTCCGAACTTGTCCGGCGCCAGCAGCCGAACCGGGGAGGGAACCGCCTCGATCCGCGCAGCGGCCTCGACCGGGAATTGATCGCGAGGAAAGCCGGTGCGGGCAGCCACGCCGGGGGACCGCATGACAACCAAAGCGAGCAGAACCGCGGCCGGCGCCCACAGCCAGCCTCGCATGCTCCGATCCAGGAGGCGCAGGCGGCCGGAATAGGCGCAGGCGCCGGTCAACCAGCGGCGCAGACCCGGCCGAAGACGGCCGGTCTCATCCATGGCTTGACGGATGGCGCCGTTCGCCAAGGGCAACAAGATCAGCGCGACCAGGGGCAAGGCCCGGGCGGACCGCAGAGCGCCGGCCAGCAGAATCGCGGACAGGATAAGATGCGCCGGGCGCTGCTGCGTCCAGGCGAGGACACCGCCTGTGGCGCCGAGAGCCAGCGACAGAATGATCTGGGCCGAACCCTCCGCGTGGAAGTTGTAGCTCTGGAACTCGCCGATCCGGGCGATCAGGTCGCGATCGGTCAGATAGGCGGCGACATGGCGGTGGAGGTCCCAGCCGTAGGGATTTATCAGAGAACCGGCGAGGGAAGCGGCGGCGGCGGCGAAGAACCTGCCGGCGGTTTTCCATTCCTCGTCGCGGGAGAAGTTCCAGACCAGCGGGCGGATGACACAGGAAGCGGCGTAGACCAGCGCAATCCCGGTTCCGGTGAAAAAGCTGGCGTGGAGGTTGGCCCATATTGCCGACACCGCCACAACCCAGAGCAACTGGCGGAGAGCGAAGCGGGTGGGCCGGCGGCTGACCCATTCGCACCACCACACGGCGGCCAAAAGGAGAATCCAGCCAAAAATGTGGGGCCGGGCCATCCAGTGAAGGTTGGTGGTGGAGAGGAAGGGAGCGGTCATGGCGGCGGCCAGAAAGAAATCGCCGCCGGAGGTCCAGTGGAAGCGAACCCACATCCAGGTACACAAGGCGATCGCGGCCCCGTACAGCACCGCAACCCCCGCCAGACCCCATCGGTGGGCCGCCCCCATCAGCGCGTCCGCGCCCCACTCCCATGCGAACCAGCGCGATCCCGTCCGCGTGAAAGAGTAAGGGTCGGTGCGCGGGAGCGATTTGGAAGCCAACATGGTTTCGCCCGCGCGGATGTGCCAGCCCGTGTCCGAGTCGCGAAACAGCTTCCAATGGCCTTCGAACAGGAAAAGGCAATACAAAAACGTCACGACCGCGGCGACCATGGCTAGGTCGGGTACCAGCCACCGCCCGGTTCGGTTGGCCGCCGGTTCAGCGCCCACAGTCTCGTCCACCTGCGCGATGCCGGACTACTGAGCGGTGGCGCCGATGCTCTGCAGGTCGGTGGTAATGCTCTGGTAAAGGCTGACGACGCCGGCCGACAACTGGTTGACGGTGGTGATGAGAGCCAGGCCGACGGCCGCGACGATCAATGCGTACTCGACGAGATCCTGCCCCTGTTCTTCCTTGATCAGACGAATCCAAAGTTGCTTCATAACGAGACCCTTTCCTAACTGCCAATCACCCATCGGACGGTCGATTTCAGCCATGTCCAGTGGCCGCGTACCGGCGCCACGGGGATCACCGCGGGCTTCCCGTCCAACCGGGAGACCAATTCAAGATTCCGGAGCGCCGCAGTGTGTTTTCGATTGTAGCCGAGCGCCAGGTCAATTTCCTTGCGGGCCTCGGCATAGCGCCCTTGTTCGATCAGAAGCGCCGCCATGTTGCTGTGGGCCGTGGCCGGGTCGCTGACGGACTGCCACATGGTGATGGCTTCCTGGGGCTGGTCGGACAAGGCCAAGCCAAGATTGTTGCGGGCGATTTCCGAGTACGGGCTCAACTTGAGGGCCATCCGGAACTCCTCCGCAGCCTCGGGCTTTCTGCCCTGCAAGAGCAGGTTGTAGCCGAGATTATTATGGAGCGAATCCAGGTTCGGCGCCAGAGCCAACGCTTGGCGATGGGCCTGTTCGGCCCGTGGATATTCCTTCTGGCCATCCAACAGGATGCCCAGCCACGAAGGCAATTCCGGCTGGTTCTGAGGATGGCTGCCGAGGAAGCCTTCCAGGCGCGCGACGGCCTGACGTCCGTCGTTCAGTTCGTGCAATAGCTGCGCCTCGAGCAGTGCGGCTTCGGCGTTGTCCTGCGAGCGCTCACCGGCCAGGCGGGCATGCTCCAGGGCCAATTCCGGAGCGCCCGCAGCGCGGAAATAGCGGGCGAGCGCCAACCGGACCTCCATGTTTCCAGGTTCGCGAACCAGGCGTTCGCGCATTTGCCGGACAGTCAGGTCGCCGTCGCCGGCATCCGTGGCATTCTGGCTCTGCCGTTTCATGACCGCGGAAACGGCCGTCGCCGATTCCTGGGCAGCTCGCGGATTTCCCGCCCCGGCATGCTTGCGGGCGCATGACAGAGTGCCTGTCACCAGGATTACCGGGATTACCCACCATGTCCACGTCATCATGATCTCAGGGATCGCCGTTTCCGGCGTTGGCGTGCCGGGCCCCGTGCGTTAACCGGCTTCTCCAACATTTTCAAATTCCAACTGGTCGCCCGGCTCGGTGCGGCTGGCCGCCACGACCCCAACGGGTAGCTCCAGAATCGAGTGCGCGGTCAAGCATGCCGAAAGCCGGCCGGGAACCATATTGTGCCGAACCTTTTTCACCTTGCGCTTCTTGTCCAGGTACATCAGGTCGATCGCGAATTTCATCCCGAAGCTGTGCACTGCCTCGCACGGGGCGATCCAGAGCCCCTCTCCCGGGCCGAGATGAGTGTGCTTGAGCAGACCCCGGCGACGCTTCTCACTGGTGTCGGCCACGTCGGCAGCTTCCGCGACAACGGTCCCTTTGGAGCGATTCAGGACCCGAATTTTCCTGTCCAAGCTTTTCAGGTATAACACGGATTCCCTAACGGAGTTGCGACGATCGCAACTTTGCCGGCCGCTTGGGGTTTAGAAGTACTGTCTTCGTGTGCCCGATGGTTCCCACCCTGCAGACCGGCGTTTCAGGGAGGGGTTGCCGGCGTCACGAAGGGGCGTCCGGAAAGGGCGGATTGTGTCAGACTGAAGTGTACTGGATGGATCTCCCGTGTCTCCCAAGCTAGGTTTCCGGCTACTTGCCGCTGTTGGACTAATCCTGTTCCCCGCGATGACGTTTGCGCAAACGCAGACCACGGGAGCGACGTTCGGGTCGGTGGTCGGCCTCGGCGGCACACCCTCGGATGGAGTGCTGGACGAAAGCCGCGGCCGGCTCTATCTGGTCAACGACCGGGCGAACCGCGTCGACGTGTACGACATCAATCAGAAGAAGGTCGTGACGTTCATTCGAGTCGGGACGCGGCCGCTGGCAGCCGCGATGTCGATGGATAACAAGTGGTTGTTCGTCACCAACGAGCTCAGTTCATCGTTGAGCGTGATCGACCTGGGGTCGGAGAACGTGGTGCAGACGGTAACGCTGCCGGCGAGGCCGCAAGGCGTCGAGGTGGGCGCTGACGGCAAGGCGTTGGTCGCGACAATCGGGACGGGTACCGGGACTCCGCCTCGCAATACGTTGATGGTCTTCGATCGGACCGCCGGGTCGTCCCAGCAATTGCTGGAGGTGTTTTCGCCCCCTCCCCCCTCAACGCCGTCTCCCCTGCCGCCAACGACCTTCCCGCGCCCGCAGACCACGTTTCGCGGAAAACTGGCCCGCACGCCAGACGGAAACTTCATCGTCGGGGTCACGACGCCCACCAACGCCACGTACATGTTCGTGTACGAAGTGGCGTCCGGAGTGATCCTGCGAAGCCGCAACGTCGGAGGACAATCGACCGTTCTATCGATGTCGCCAGACGGTTCGCGCTTCATGGCCGGCTTCACGATGTACGACACGGCGACTCTTTCGGCGATCGGGCAGATGAACCTGGCCAACGCGCCGTTTGTGTTTCCGGGCTCGTTCAACGTCCAGCAGAACCAGGGCGGCAGCGCGTTTTCACCCGACGGGAGCACGCTTTACGCCGCTTTCAACTCGGCGGGTTTCGCGGTTCCGCAGCCGCGGCCGAGTTCGTCGACGCTGTTCATAACCGATCCAAGCAACCTCGGGATCAACCTGGGAATCAAGCTCCCGGAGAGCATTGTCGCCAAGATCCTGATCAAGCAGGACGGTTCCGAGGCGTGGGGTTTTTCCGAATCCGGGTTGATCTATCTGCCTCTCGCAGACCTTTATGAATACCCAATCCTGCAGCCGGAGACCACGACCGTGTTTCTCACGCGGAACGACTGCAATCGCGGGCTGGCGGTGGCCGAGGTTCGCATGAACAACCTGGGGAAGGGGAAGCTGACGTTCAGCGTTCCGACCAGCTACCCGACGGCAGCCCTGATCGTGACAGCCAACTCCGGTCTGGCGCCGGCGACAGTTCGCTTCACCATGGAGCCAGGCCGAACGAATGTGGTTCGACAGGGCGGCACGAACCTGACGACGGGCGGGGCCTCCATCACCGGCGCGTCGGTCAACATCAGCCTTTCCTCTCTCGAGGCCATCAACTACCCGAACACCATTCGGGTGTACATGAATTACCGGCAGGCCGACCAGCGAGGGCTGGTCTTTCCGATCCCCACCACGCCCAACAGCAATCCGTTTACCCAGGCCAATTCCAGCGGGAACGAGGGTTTGCAGGACATGGTGCTGGACGAAGCTCGAGGCAGACTGTACATTTCGAACGCGGGGTTCAACCGCATCGAAGTGTTTGACACGGCCAAGCTGAAGCTGCTGAACCCCATCCCGGTAGGCCAGTTGCCGCATTCCATCGCGTTGGGTAGCGATGGCAACACGCTGTACGTCGCCAACACCGGGGGCGAGTCCATCAGCCTGGTCGACCTGGATTTGGGCCGCGTCACCCGGGAAATCGAGTTCCCGCCGGTTCCCCGCGCCGCCAACGCGAATCCCATCTCGGTGACCACGATGGCGCTGGGATTGTACGGCCTGCAGTTCGTCATGTCGAATGGGTCGCAGTGGAAGGTGATCGGCAATCAGGCAGTGGTGCGCGATCCGGACTCGGTGACGCCGGCGTTGTTCGCCCGGGGTACCGGCAACTTCCCGGCGTTCACGATGTCGGCATCTCCCAACCGCGACCGGATTCTGACGCTGGCGGGCGACGGACAGGGCTATCTTTACGACTCTCTGGCGGACACCTACGTGGCCGGCCGGCTTCTGTTCACCAACCCCATTCAGAGCTACTACGGTTCGGTGAGCGTCGCTCCGGAAGGGGCGTTTCTGGTGGCGAACGGGCTGATTCTCAACAACTCACTCACCGTGATCGGCGGAGTGGAGCGTCCCGGCGCGCAACAATTGACGCCCGGCCAGCCGGGTCAGGCCCCCATTGTGACGGTGGTGAGCGCGGGAAATCGAAACATCGCCTCGTCGGCGCCGCTGAACTCGTCGCAGTTCGTCTGGTTGACCACGCCGGTGCGGCAGAACGTCGGCGCCGCGACACGCGACGAAGTGCGTACGACGTTGGAACTGGTCGATCTCAGCGTGGGATCGCAGACACTGGTGGGAGTGGTGGCGGAGAACCCCCAGGTCAGCGTCTTCGGCACGGCCCGCGTCCTGATGCCCGGACGGGGCATGGTGGTGGATTCCCGCGGAACCGCATATGCCATTACACTGTCGGGGCTGAGCGTCATCCCGACCATCACGACGACGGATGCGACCAAGCCGCTGCTGAACGCGCGGGCCATCCTGAACGCGAACGACGGGACACAGAACTTCCGGCCGGGTTCGTTCATCAGTATTACCGGGAGGAACCTGGCGGCGCCGGGCACGGCCGACGATCTGCCGGCTCCGATCCTGCTGGGCGGATCGTGCGTGACCTTTAACGACATTGCGCTTCCCCTGCTGCAGACCGGCGACGACCAGATCCTGGCGCAGATTCCGTCCGACCTGCCGGCCGGTTTGAACGTTGTCCAGGTCCGATCGCTGGCATTGGCCCAATCGAGCGACCCGGTGGTCGTCACCGTGCTGCGGTGATTGGGCAACGAGCACAACACTTTCCAGTTAAGATAGTGGGGAGGAACGGATGAGCAGCCTGGCCCATCCATTTGTAACTTGGACAGAATTTGTCCGCCTTCCCGAGCGTCCGGATGGAGGCAAGCGATATGAACTCCACGATGGCGAGGTAGTGGTTGTGCCTCCCGCGCGACCGCTGCACGTCAAACTGCAGAAGCGGATCGAGCAACTGCTCCAGGCGCTTGCCGGGGAGTTGGGCGTGGTTGCCACGGAGTTCCCGTACAGGCCGGGACCGAACCTTCAATACTGGTTCGCCGACGTGGCTTTCGTGGGACAAGCGGAGTGGGACGGCCTGCCCCCGGACGACTACCCCGTGTACGCGCCTCCCCTGGTCGTCGAGGTGCTGTCGCCATCGAATACGCAGGCCAAGCTCCATCGGCAGCGACTCGTGGCCATGTCGGGCGGCACAAAGGAATTCTGGATCGTCGATCCGTATGCACGGGTGGTTCACGTGACCGATTTGCGCGGCTCGATGACGTACCGAACCGGAGAGGCGATCCCACTCGCCATCTTCGGTAACGCCTCCCTGGCGGTCGATCAGATATTCACCGTATAACGCTCTTTCGTTGTTAGCCTGAGAAAGCTGCTACCTTCAAGAGAAGTCTCATGCCGAACCGCATCGAGGAGTTGAAGCAGCAGTTGGAGGCCTTTTCACCGGAGGACTCCTCAGCCGAGCGGCTCCAACTTCTCAGCGACCTGACTCGGGAGTTGCGCAACGGGGAGCGCTGGGCCGAACTCGGTCAGGTCGGACCGTTAGCGATCCAGCTTGCCCGGCAATTGGATAACGAGCCTCTGCTGATCGGCAACCTGCTCGCCGTCGCGTTCGGGAACTACATCATCTCCTCCTATCCTCTGGCACTCGAGCAGGCCGGCGAGGCCTTGCGCATCAGCCAGAAGCGCGAGGACCGCGAGAGCGAGGCCCGATCGGAAGGGGTCCTGTCGCTGATCGAGTGGAGCCTCGGCAACTTCGAGGGAGTCCAGCGCCACGGGCACCGCACCATCGAGCTCTATGAGCAGGTGGGCGACGAAGCCGGGTTAGCCTGGTCCTACTACACCATCGGCTCCGTGCAATTGGAACTCGGCAGCCCCGACGAAGCCCTGAAGATGCTCGAGGACGCCAACCGCCGATTCACCCGGCTGAAGGAAACCACCGGCATCGCCCGCACCCTGAACGGCATCGGCGCCGTGCTGGCCGCGAAGGGCCAATGGGACGAGGCGCTGGACTATCACGAGCGGAGCCTTCGCTGTTTTCGAGAGTTGAACAACCGCTCAGGCGAAGCGCGCGCGCTGAACGATCTCGGCGATTTCTACCGGGCGCGGAAACAGTACGATGCCGCCATGGATTTCTATCGCCAGAGCCTGGAATTGCGGCAACAGCACGGGTTCCGGCTGGCGGAGGTGACCTCGCTGACGAGCATCGGGTCGCTTTATCTCGAGCTGCGCGAAGTCTCGCAGGCAATGCCTCTACTCCACAGGGCCCTGGCGATTGCCGAGGAACTCAAAGCGCGGCCCCGGCTGATTCAACTGCATCGGCTGCTGGCTGAAGGGTACGAAGTCACCGGAGACCTGCAAGAGGCGCTCCTGCATCACAAGGAGTTCCAGCGCGCCGAGCGCGAGGTCTACCACGAGGAAGGCGACGTGCGGCTCCGCAATCTGCAGCGCGGCTTCGAGGCGGAGCACAATCGCAAGGAAGCGGAAATCTACCGCCTTCGCAATGTCGAACTCAAGGAGAAGAACGACGAGTTGAACCGTCTGGTACAGGAATTGCAGTCGATGCAGGCGAGTCTGATCCAGAGCGAACGGATGGCCGGACTGGGCAGTCTGGTGGCCGGCATCTCGCATGAGCTGAACTCTCCTCTCGGGGTGATCCGCTCGTCGGTGGATGTCGTGGGCAGGGCGCTCGACCGGCTCGGTCAGGCGCCGAACGCCGACCTGATCACGCTGCTGCGGGCCAATCAACAACTGGCCGTCGATGGGCTCGGCCGGATCCAGGATCTGGTCGCGCGGCTGAAATCGTTTGCGCGTTTGGACGAGGCCGAATATCAGCAGGCGGATCTGCTGGAGGGGATTCGGGCCGCCGTGGCGCTGCTGCGGCCCCTGGTGCCGGAGGGCGTGGACGTGAGCGAGCATCTCGACCCGCTGCCGCCCATCTATTGCTATCCGGCCGAACTCAACCAGGTTTTTCTCAACCTGATCCGGAATGCGGCCGAGGCGATCGACGGAACGGGGAGGGTCACCATTTCCACCCTGGCTGCGGCGGATACCCTCGAGATTCGCGTCGCGGACACCGGGCGGGGGATCCCGCCCGAAAGGCTGCCAACGTTGTTCACTCCAACGTTTGTCGAGAAGGATTCGCGAGTGCGGACAGCCATCAGCCTGTTCGCCTGCCATAACATTGTCAGCAAACATCAGGGCGAGATCGAGGTCGACAGCACGCCAGGCCTCGGGTCGACCTTCATCGTCCGGTTGCCGCGATCTCTCGAGAACGATCACCTGCAGAGCCAGATGCCACTGAGTGCCCGCGTGATGTAAGCGCCCGAGCCGTGATAGAAACGGCAGTACATGAACCGAACGGTACTCTGTCTCATCCTCCTGCCGGCGCTCGCGGCGGGGATCGACAAGTTCACAATTTCTCGCGACGAATCCGTGTACAAGGCCTTCGCCGACATCGCCCAGACCAAAGACGGCGTGCTGGTGGTGACGTACCGCGAGAGCATGATGCACGGAGCGTATCCGTTTTCGCGGCTGAAGGTACGGCGCAGTCTTGACGGCGGGTATCGCTGGCTGCCCGAGCAGACGCTGCTCGAAAAGGACGCGACCCAACGCCAGGGGAGTCTCAATTGCCCGCGGATTGCCGCGATGAGCGATGGCAGCCTCCTTTTGGTCATCGACTACATGCCGCCGGACCGCACGAGGGAGGAGAAAGCCTCGATCCTGCTGTTCCGGAGCACGGACGCCGGTGCGACGTGGAGTGGCCCGGCCGACACCGGCATCCGCGACGCCATTGTTCCTTCGCTCAAACAGCTTTCGAACGGCGATCTGCTGCTGGGCCTGACCAGGCTGACCTACCCCGACGGAACGCTCGCCAATCACCGTGAAGAGCAGCAGGTGTATCGATCTTCCGATCTCGGCAAAAGCTGGCAAGGCCCGTCCGCGGTGCCGCAGCACCCTCAGATTCCGCTGAACCTCAATGAGGGCGACTTTGCCGAGATGGACGACGGCACGGTGGTGCTCTACATGCGGGAAGACAAGGAAGGGCTGTCCGGATGGAAAAGCCTGTCAAAGGATAGCGGCCGGACGTGGTCGGAGCCGATGCGAGCGCACATGCACTCGGTGTGCGGGCGGCCCTCGGCCGGACGCCTGCGCAGCGGCGAAGTCGTGGTCACGTACCGGACCTGCAACGCGGTGTCGGCGAGCCTGGCGTTGTATGTGGAGTCGGCGGCCGAGGCGGTTCGCACGAAACCGAGGAACCGGGATCAATACGCGACGGACTATCACGCGGGGCGGTGGATGCTGCTCGACAACGATCGGTCGCTCTATCCCGATACCGGCTACTCCGGCTGGGTGCAACTGCCGGATGGACGGCTGCTGGTGGTCAACTATCTCATCGACGACGCTCCGCGGGCGTTCATTCGCGGGTACCGCGTCGCCAGGGAAGACTACCTGCTGTTCCCTGAGGGCGAAATCCCGTGGATGCATCCCAGCCGGCAACCTTATGTGGAGATGGCGCGTGAAAAGTCGCGCCAGCAGGCGGAGAAGAACCGGTTACAGGGCGCCCGGCGGGTCCCGAGCCAGAAATAGCTCTGGTTTGTCCAGAAAACGCAACCGTGTGTTCCATAATGGAGGTTGTGGACAAGACCATTCACAGGTACAGCAGCCTTGAAGCCATGAAGGCCGACGAATACCGCGCGTGGCAGAAGTTGCGGCCCCACGAGCGCCTCGCCGCCGCCGCCGAGCTTTCTATCGGTGCGTACCGTCTCCAGGAGCCGTCCAGCAATGTTCCCGCCAGACTTCAAAGAACGCTTGTCCGTCTTCAACAGCCGGAAAGTTAAATACCTCCTGGTTGGCGGCTACGCTGTTTCGCTTCACGCACAGCCGCGTGCAACCAAAGACCTGGATTGCCAGTTCACGCCGAGCCACCCCTCTCTGACGCTCGCGGCTGCGGTTGCTTCAGACCCGCGAGCGTCGGGGGACATCCAGCCACCGCTCCCATGAAAATCATGGTGCCGGTAGTTCAGCCGACGGTTCGGCATCGAGGGGAGTGATCGTGACGGTATATCCCAATCTACGCAAGGTTTGAGCCAGCTTTTGAGCACGGCGCTTCTTGGCCTGGGGGGTGGTC
>CAZGUX010000158.1:0-6481 GCA_964529305.1 uncultured Solibacteraceae bacterium
GTGGCGCAGATCCCGTACGAAGGTCACGGCGCGAGTGGGGTGGGCGTCGACATGGGGATCGAGGCCGTGGAAAGCTACACGCGGCTGAAGAACACCGTCGTGAATCTGGACGCGACTCCGCACCCGTGGGCGGGGTAACTGCGCGGTCTACGGCGGGGCCTCAGGTCCAGACTGCCGCACGGAGTATCGCGAAGTGGCGGTCGAAGGTCCAAACTGACATCTTGAGACGCAGGGCGACCGCTGCCGTCACGGTGTCAAACAGCGTCAGATCGTGGTCTGGAAAGCGAGCAAGAGCCTGGAGCCCTGACTGGTAATCACCTGGATCGGGATTGATTAACGTGCTCCCCGACTCGAGTTGGTAGAGCCAATTCAGTGCGTACCTCGTTCCCAGCCGCCGGGACACCAACGTGTAGGCTTCGGCAATCGTCGGATAGGCTACCGCGATAAAATAGCCTGATTGCTGTAGCCGGTCCAATTCTCGCCGGGCACGGTCGTGGAATTGGTCGGACCGATCCGCCAGGGCATAAAGCGGACCGGTGTCGGTCAAAACGGGTCGCTTCACTTGACGCCCGAGAGGTACTCGTCATGACGAACGCTGCCATCGGAAGAGCCGCTGCCATGCTGAGCGGGCGTGATCTCCAGCGCCGCTGCGGGTGCCGAGAATCCCCTCCGGCTCAAAAACTCCCGCAAAGCCACCTGCATCACCGTCGTCAGTGTCGGAGGAACGTCCTGCCGGGAAAGATACTCCTGGAGAGACTTTTCAAGATTCGACTCGATGGTGATCGTAGCCCGCCTCATCACCACGAGCATATCACCAACTGGTGATTTTGGTGAGCGCCGTACCGTGTGGACCAAGGACGACTTATCGCCTGCCCGAGCCGGGCGCATTCAGATACGCCACCAGATCCGACATCTCGCTGGCCTTGAACCGCGGCCACGACAGGTTGCGCTGGCGCATCTGGGCCAGCATGGCGGGTCCATGCTTCCACAGGCTGGCGATGATCGCCGGGGAACTGTAGCGGCTGCCGGTCTTGGGGAGCGCGGGCGCCGACGCCGACGAACCTTCGTGGCAGCCCGCGCAGCCTTTCGCGGTGAACACGCGATGTCCGCGAGCGCTGTTGCCCGTACCGTCAAAGAATTGCCTGGCCCAGATGTAGCTGATGACGCGCCGCATCTCGTCCTCGGTCAGACCGGGCGGCATTCGCACCATCTTTGGAGCGTGATTCCACATCTCCGCCGCCACGCCGGTCAGAGACTGGTTGGCCAGTTTGCCTTCCAACGTCTCCTTGCCTGTGTGACATTCGACGCAGCCCTTTGCCTTGAACAGTTCTTCCCCACCGGCGGCGGAGGCGAGCGTAAAGGCCATGGGCCGCCCACGGTGCTGCGGCAACGACAGCACGTAGACGCAGAGGTCGCGGAGTTCCTGCGCCGTCAACGCGGGACGGCGCATCTTTTTCTTCGCCATGGCCTCCTGCATGTAGGAGGCGTGATTCCACATCTGGTGCGCGAGCGAAATGGCATCGGACACGGCCTGCCATTCGCCCACCGGTTTCCCGGGACCCGAGGTGTGGCACGCGCCGCAGCCTTTGGCGGAGAAGAGCGCCTTGCCCCGCCCGGCGTCACCCGGTTGTTCGAAAAAGCCCGCGGCGTAGAAGAAGGCGAACAGGTCGGCGGCGTTCTGGTCCGTCATTTCCTCCCGGCGGACGTTCTGAGCTTCCATGGCGGACCACATGGCGGGAGCGTGATTCCACATCAACGTCGCCAGCGACGAGGGGGTGAAATCACGGCCGCGCCGGACGCCCAGGTCGGGCCCACGGGGAGAGGACGCGCCCTTACCCGCAACAGTGTGGCACTCCACGCAGTTCTGCACGCGGAAGAGTTCCTGTCCCCGTTGCGCATCGCCGGCGGTCTGGGCGGCGCCGGCAGCCGCCGTGATAAGGACCACGATTGAGATTCGCGACACCATGGGAAATACCCTCCTCGCTTTACCGCGTCAACCGGAGCGCCGTCGTGAACTGATGGGCGCGGAAGCCTTCATACAGGTAGAACGGCTCGGAGGAGCCGTACCAGCGCCACTCGTTGACCCAGGAGACGTGCTTGCCGATCGGCATCGCGACCCGGGCGGAGGGCTGATAGTACCGCGTGGGACGGCTGCCCGCGGACAGAAAGTAGGTTCCGCCCAACTGGAACTGCGGACCGGCCTTCCACACCCGCAGGTCCGCCAGGACCGTTCCAGTGTGCGCGTTGTCGCGATAGAGCGACCGCTCCGCCTGGCCGTTGAACGGGGCGATGTAGCGGATGTCGGAGTAGATGCCCGTCTTCGCGTACTCGGTGAGAAGGCTCAGGTGCTGGCCTCCACCGGGGGCCCACGTCAGCGACAAACCGGCGTCGTGGCTACTGAAGGAGTAATTCACGCCCTGAGTCGGATTCTCGTTGTCGGTGACGGCCGCCGTAGCCGCGACGGTCAACGTGGTGGTCAATGTGTATCGTGCGCGGAGAGTGGCCTTCTCGAAGTTCTGGAGGCCTGTGCGGAAATAAGTCTTGTCCCCTCGCGCCACTTCACCGTCGGCATTCAGCAGCAGCTTCTGGATGGGCCGGAAACGGATGCCGGCCAGAGCGGAATGCCGTCTCAACTCCGAGACTTCAAATACGGCCGGCCGTTGAACCAGCGGCCCGCGACTGCGCGATTCGCCCCAGACGTAGCGGTGCCCGCCCCACGCCGTGACCTTGTTCGTCACGTCGACCAGGAGTTCGGCTTGCTGCTGGCTGAAGTTCACCTGGAGGCGATCGGCGAAGGCGCTCGAGATCGTGCCAGCCAGCGCCAGTTGTTCCACCAGTTGGGCTCGCGACGCATTGTGCATCCGGTCGGTGAACCAGGACTCGCGAACCCGGATTCGCCGGTGCGGGCGCAGTTCGAGGCCGAAGCCTCCCGACGAGTGAGGTTGCTTGGCCGAGGAAGCCAACGAGCCGTTGGCGCGGTCATAGAACACGAGCTGGTTCAGCAGGACGAATTGCCCGGTCTGCGACTGAAAGAAGTTCGTGTCGGAGGTGGGCTGGCTGAACAGGAACTGGGCGTTGACATCGAGCCAGGAGTAGGGACTGGCCGTGAGCAATGCGCGGCTGTAGGTGCTGTCGCCGCGGACGCCATAAGCTTGCACCAGGTCGCGCAGGAACAACTGCTGGCCCAGCACAGGTGTGACCCGATTGCCGGCGTTGGGGACGGTGTTGAATACCCGCTGATCGTCCTTGAACGTGGTCCCGCCCTGCTCCAGCGTGAGATTCCACGATTTCCAATCGATGCGCACACCGCCGCGGTAGTGGTTGGTCTGGTCCTGTAGGTCGTTGGCGACCGGATACTCGTTACTATCGCTGACAAAGCCAGTGATGCCGCGGCCGAAGCCGGAATCGCGGGTGAAGGCCAGATACGGAACGAATCTGCGACCGGGCATCAGGTCGAGTTGGATGTCGGCAAAACGGCGCTGGACATCGAGCGAACGCTGGTTGACAAAAATCCCTCGATCGATCGCGGGATTGGCGAACGACGGCAGGTAGTTCAGGTACACCAGGTTGCGGTAGTCGGCGTTCAAACGGTACACGCCGTTTTTGCCGACATCGATGTTGGCCGTGTTGTAGGGGTCGCCGCCCCAGCCGGCGCCACGCAGATGGAAGTGGTTCCACAACCGGCCGCTGGGGTCGGCAAGGTCTGTATCGAGGGACAGAAGCCGGACACCCTTGCCGAGATCTACCACGCTGCGATAGGCATTGAAGTTGCCACCCACGTCGCCGACCCAACGGTAACCGATCTCCATGCTGCCGGAGGCCCAGGGCTTTTCCTCGGGAACCAAAGCCGAGCCGGCTTCAGCGGCCGGCGGTTGGGCCTCCTCTTTCTTCTCTTCCTTTTTCGGTTCTTCCTTCTTCGCTTCCGCCGCTTTGGGAGCCTGGCCGCCAAGACAGAGTGATGCCGTCAACAGCAGCAGGAATGAGAGGTTAGGCGGTTTGGTCATCGCAGTAGCGCCCGATTCACGTGAGATCCATGAACCTTCACGTGGCAGATCGTACAGTTGCGGAAGCGCGGGTTGCGGGTGTCGTGAATCGCGGGAGGCAATCCGCCGACGGTTCCCGTGGCCGCACCAACGTTGGCATGGCATTCCAGGCACTGGAAGCGCACTTCGTGCCGGGTCAACATGCGGGGGTTGGCCGAGCCATGCGGTTCATGACAGGTGGAACAACCCTCCATGCGGACAGGAGCGTGTTCGAACGCGAACGGACCCCGCTTGTCGCCGTGACAGCGGAAACAGGTTGGCTCGTTGGCCGAGACCGTCTGCATCTGGCGTGGGAGGAATCCGCCGTGGGGATTGTGGCAGTCGGCGCATTTCATGGCCCCCTGCGGCAGGCGGTGAGCATGGGGTCTTTGGAATCTGGCCCAAACCTGGGTGTGACAGGAAGCGCACTGGGCATTCTGCTGGGCCGGCGCGCGCTTCACCAGATCCTGCGGCCCCTTGTGGACGATGTGACAGGACGTACAGGCAACCTCATTCCGGGAATGCCCGCCGCGAATGCGCCCGGTAGAGGTCTTCTCGTTGCGGTGACAGTTCAGACAGGTGCGGTCGATTTCGGCAGGAGCGAGCTCAAGCGGATTCCGCACGTCGTCGGGCGAGGCGGACTCGGCGTGCTTGCCGGCGGGGCCATGGCACGATTCACAGGCTTTGTCCGCCCACTGCTTGCGAAGGGCAATCCGGCCGTGGGCGGACTTGGAGAAAGCCTTGGAAATATCTTCGTGGCAGGCGGAACAAGCCTCGGAGCCGGCGTAGGCAGCAGGGCCGGAGGAACCCTGCGCGTCGGAGGAGGAGGCAGCTTTCGCCGGCTCCGGGCTTGCCTTCTGGGCGAGGAGCACCGCAGAGGTCAACAAAAAAACGGCCGCCGCCCAACCGGGCGCTGGGGAGCGAGTCGCCGCGCGAAGGCGACTCTGAGGAGGCAGCTTCGTGCCCGGTCTCGCAGGCGGCGGCCAAGACATAGGAGTTCCCTTTCAAAGCAGTGGCTCGAACACGTCTCCTAGCCATTATTGGGCGTGGACGCGGCCGACCGAGAACTCCGCATTACTTCCATGACAAGCCGAGCAGCTCTCGCCCAACTCCGCCGACGTATTCACGGCGGCATGGGACGCGGCGGCGCGGCTGGTATGACAACTCAAGCACGCTGCTGTCTCCGGGCCCGGCGTCTTCAGACGGCCCCGAAGGTCGTTCACCTTCAGCAGATTTTCTCTGAGCGGCAGATTCTGCGAACCGTTGACGTGGCAGGTGTCGCAGTTCGTCAGGCTCTGGGGATAGTGCACCAGATTGTAGTTGTGCGGAGTGTTGCCGAAACCGTAGACGGTATAATCGCGGGTCTGTTCCGCCCCCGAGTGGATGCGGTGGATCATCGACCGGAAGTCCACCGACTCCGCGGGCATGGCATTCGCCGGGCGCCTGATGGCATCAGTTTCAACCGGGTTGTGGCACAGCACGCACTGCTCGATCTGGTTGCGATTGAACCCGTGCAGTGAGAGGTTGAAGTGGCAGTTGTTGCAGTTCGCCAGACTGACGATCTGGCGCCGCGGTTCCACCTGGCTGCCGTCCACAGAGAAGTTGATCACCTTGTTCACCGGGGCATCGCGGACGATCTCCTGCTGAGCCGTTCCATCCAACAAGGTGACATTTCGATATCCTTCGATACCGATCGTGTAGGTGCCCTTGGCAGTTGCCGGGAGCGGATTGGCGAACGTCCAGGAATAGACGCCGTTGGTTCCTTCCGCACGAAGGGCGTCCTCAGTCACATAGGTCGAGTAGTCGGTAGTCGGGCCGGCCAGTACCAAGGCCAGACGGGTCATCTGTGACATGGGGATCGGGGCACCGGAGCGATCCTTCAAGGAGAAGTTCACCGTCGGCCGCTTGCCCGCCGATCCGTCCAGCACACGCAGGACCTCCGCAACGGTACCCGGCAGGGCCTGCGAGTATTGACGCGGCCGATGGGCGCCGATGATGGAGGCGTCCTTGTCGAGTTCACCCTGAGGAGTGTGGCAGGTGGTGCACTGGTTGTCAGTTACCTGCGGCAGGTCCACGTGCCCTGCGCCGGTGGCAAAATTCACATTGTCGTGGCAGGCGCCGCAAGCGGTTCGGCTTGCCGCAAAGACGCGGTTTGCCTGGCTTCCGGCTCTCGGCCCGGTCTGCTCATGACAGACAAAGCAGTTCCGTGTGGCGGAGATGTCGGCCGGGGCGTCGGGCGGAAAGTCCACCTTCGAGTAGTCGTGAACCGACTGGGCGTTTCCAACCACCACGTAGTTGTTTCCCGACTTGACGCTCGGCAGGTGCTTGCCCATGTGGATCTTGTGAATCAGAACCGGCAAGTCCTGGGTATTTCCGGTGTCGGGATCAATGGTCTGAGGCGTGTGGCAAAGGGCGCAGATCTCAATGCTTCGCCGCGACCCCCCGTGCAACCCAAGTTC
>CAZGUX010000159.1:0-72594 GCA_964529305.1 uncultured Solibacteraceae bacterium
CGCCGCGCGATGGCTGGTCTGGCAGAAGTGGCAATCGTTGAGGGTAGACACATACGCCGCGATCAACTCGCGTTCGCCCGGCGTCAGCGTGTTCGGGCCCCGCAACATGAACTCGGTGAGATCGAGAATCGGTTGGGCGATCTCCGGCCGGTACACCAGGCCGCCGATAATTCCCGGGATTCCAGAGGGCAGTTTAATGTGGGACATGAGCGTTCCCGGCCGCGCCGAGCAGACTCTCACCGTACCTGACGGCGCGGATCGCGTTCAATACCGCGAAACCACTAGGCTACAACAGCGTCAGAACACAAACCGGTAGCCGGGATCGAGAGAGCGCTCCCGCAGGTCGGCGCTGAGCAGAAACTCGCGGATCACGTACGGATTGGTTCGCTTGCGGAAGACTGCGTTGCGAATGACCTCGAAGCCGTGCTCGATGCCCGAGAATTCGTCGATGTCGATGTCCGCGGCCATTTCGGCGGTTTGCGTGTCGCGCATGAAGGTGACCTGGAGATTGGCATGCGCATCGCGGGTTTTGAAGCTGCCCTCGGCCAATTGAAAACCGGGTAACGGATCGTGCAGCGTCTCCGGCGCGGACTTGTAGACGGGGCTGTTCCGCAGGCGTTCCGGCAGGGAGGAATCGACCGACGCGAAGAAGCGATCCTGCCGGCACAGAAGAAGCCGGCCGAGGAAGGGGAACACATTGTCCGCCGTCGGATGAGAGGCCTTTATTGCGATGTTGAGCAGGCAGGCCTTCCGAACGGGTCCAAGCTTCTGGTACAGGGAAGCGCCCGACGCGCCAGCCAAGTCCTGATCTTCCGGTTTCACCGGGCGGATGTCCGCGGCGGCGAGCAGGGACTGCAGGTCCGCCGGCAAATCGGCAAACGCGGGTGCGAGAATCTCACGAACGTCGCCGGGCTTCACCCAGAACTCGACGTCGTCGCTGGCGGTGTTGACTGTACTCTCCCGAATCAACTGAAAGAAGGCGTAATCACGGTAGTGCGGGGCCCAGAGAGTGATTCGGTACATTGTCCCGGGCCCGCCGCGGCACGTGATTCCGGTGATGGTCAGGTCTTCTGCTGTTCCCATGTTGACGGAAAGCTCCATGGCGTCGCCGCCGGCGCCGGGATCTCCGGTCACGGGTTTCATTGCGATTTCGACGCGATCGCGAACGGGATCGCCCGTCAGGGTGACGATTCGAAGCGACAAGTCTCCTTTGGGCATGGTGGCGGAGATTGTACCAAGTCCGCGGTGCACGGGCGGCGGAAAGAAGCCCGTTGATACAATCGAGGGGAACTCCCGGTGCGTGTGAGCATTGCGATCCCCACGTTGGCCGCCGACGAACGGCTCGAACAGTGCGTCGGGTCGCTCGCGCGGCAGACGTGGCCTGACGTCGAGGTGATCGTCGTGGACAACAGCGGCCGGTCGCTGGCGCGGGCGCGGCTGAAAGACCGTCCGAATGTCCGGGTAATCGAGAACGAGCGCAACCAGGGGTTCGGCGCGGCCGTGAATCGGGCGTGGCGAGAAGGCACAGGCGAGTTGCTGGCAACGCTGAATGACGACGCGGTGGCCGCGCCCGGGTGGGCGGAAGCGATGGCTCGGGCCATCGAACGGCGAGAGACCATTGGGATGTGCGCTTCGCAAGTGCGCGTGGCCGGCGAAGGCGTGCTGGATTCGGCGGGAATGCGAATCGCGCGCGACGGCAGCAGCAAACAACGGGGGCACTCGCGGCCGCCGCGGGAGTTCGACGCCGCGTCGGAAGTGCTGTGTCCCAGCGGTTCGGCGGCCCTGTACCGGCGCGCCATGATCGAACAGATCGGCGGATTCGACGAGGATTTCTTCCTGTACTGCGAAGACACCGATTTGGGGTTGCGAGCCCGGCGCGCCGGATGGACTTGCGTCTACGTGCCGGAGGCGGTGGTGGAGCACGAGTACTCGGGCACGGCGGGACGGGCTTCCGATCTGAAGGCGTACCTGGTAGAGAGGAACCGGCTGCGGGTGGCCGTGAAGAACTTTCCGCTACCGTGGCTGGCGGCAGTCCCATGGTATTCGCTGATGCGGTACTTCTGGCACGCGGCGCTGATCGCCGGCGGCCGAGGCACGGCGGCCCGCTATTCGCGGGAGGGCGGTTCGCCGTGGAGGCTGGCGTGGATGGTGCTGAAGGCGCACGGCGCCGTGCTGGCCGTGCTGCCGAAACTGCTGGGCCAGCGAAGGGAGATCGCGCGGCGGGCGCACATGCCGGCCCGCGAGTTCACCGCGTGGATGCGGCAACATGAGATTCCGGTGCGCGAGGTGGCTGAGTTGTGACGACCGCCCTGGCCCCTACCACCGCCGAGTCCCTGCTGATCCTGGTGCCGGCCCTGAATGAAGAAGGTGCGATCGCAAACGTCGTGCGCGAGATCCGGCAGGCAGCGCCCGGGGTGCCGGTGCTGGTGGTGGACGATTCGTCGCTCGATGGAACCATCGCCATGGCTCAGGCGGAAGGCGCACACATTCTGCCCCTTCCGCATCACCTGGGGTTGGGTGGATGCGTCCAGGCCGGCTATCGCCTGGCGTTTGAACTGGGCTACCAGTATGTGATCCGGGTCGACGGCGACGGTCAGCACGATCCCAAAGACATCCCACGGATTTTCGAGGCGCTCAAAGCATCCGGGTGCGAGATGGTGATCGGGTCGCGGTTTCTCGAACAGAACGGCGGCTACACCAGCCTGATCCGCTCGGCGGGGATCCATTTCTTCCGGATGGTCCTGCGCCCGATTCTCGGAAAGACCGTGCGGGACCCCACTTCGGGATTTGTGGGCGTAAACCGGCGGGCGCTCGAAGTGTTCTCGAAGAGCTTTCCACTCGAGTATCCCGAGATCGAAGCGCTGGTGGTGCTGCAGCGGAAGAAGTTCCGGTTCATGGAAGTGCCCTGCAAGATCCGTCCGCGGATGGCGGGCAAGTCGACCATCACGCCGGTCAAGTCGTTGTACTACATGATCCACGTGCTGATGGGCGTGCTGGTGAATGTGCTGCGGCTCAAGCCTCGGCCGTGAGTGACTTGAGAGGGGCGCTCACGGGATGAGATGATGGATGCCGTGACTCGCCGATCCGGGGTCGTCAGCGCCGCCGGAAGGCTGGAGCCGGGGCGGTCCGGCCGGGTTTCGATACACTTGAAGGTGACATGCAACCAATGAGCAAGCGCACGCGGATTGCCTGGCTGGCGTTGGCGGCGGCGGCCGTGCCGGCACTCCTTTCCTGGGCTGCGGATCCGGCTTCCGGAGACTGGCCCATGTGGGGCGGCACCCCCGTCCGCAACATGGTCTCGGCGATGAAGGGTCTTCCCTCCACCTGGGACGTGCAGACCAAGAAAAACGTCAAATGGGTGGCTGCGCTCGGTTCGCAGTCGTACGGCAATCCGGTGGTCGGCGGCGGCGTGGTGCTGGTCGGCACCAACAACGAACTCCAGCGGGACCCGAAGCAGGGCGGCGATCGCGGCGTGCTGATGTGCTTCCGCGAATCCGACGGCGAGTTCCTGTGGCAGGCCACGCACGAGAAGTTGGCCGCGGGCCGCGTCAACGATTGGCCGTATCAGGGCGTTTGCTCCTCGCCCTTGATCGAGGGCAAGCGCATCTACTATGTGTCCAATCGGGCTGAAGTGCTGGCCGTCGACAAAGAAGGATTCCGCGACGGAAACGACGGCCCGTTCAAAGAAGAAAAGCTCACCGGCCCCAAGGACGTGGACATCATCTGGCGATTCGACATGATGGAGGAGGTCGGTTCGCATCCCCACAACATGGCGAATTCGTCGCCGGTCGCGTACGGCAACCTGCTGTACGTGAGCACGTCGAACGGGCAGGATGAGAGCCACGTCAACGTGCCCTCGCCGCGTGCTCCGTCGATCATCGCGCTTGACAAAAACACGGGCAAGCTGGCCTGGGAAGACAACTCGGTCGGGGAGAAGATTCTGCACGGCCAGTGGTCTTCGGCGGCTGTGGGAAAAATCGGGGACGCGGTGCAGGTGGTGATCGGCCAGGGCGACGGGTGGATCCGTTCGTACGAAGCCGAGACCGGCAAGAAACTCTGGGAGTTCGATGGCAACCCGAAGGATTCGGTCTGGCCCAAGACGCGGAATGAAATGATCGCCACGCCGATCATCGTCGACAACGTCGTCTACGTGGCCAACGGACAGGACCCCGAGCACGGCGAAGGCGTCGGGCACCTCTATGCCATCGACGGCACCAAACGCGGCGACATCACCAAGAGTGGACTGCTCTGGCACTACGACAAGATCCGCCGTTCGATTTCGACGGGGGCCGTGGCGGACGGTCTGCTGTACTATCCGGACTTCAGCGGGTTCCTGCACTGCCTGGATGCCAAGACGGGGAAGCCGTATTGGGTTCATGACATGCTGGCGGCGGTCTGGGGTTCGCCTCTGGTGGCCGACGGCAAGGTGTACCTGGGAGATGAGGACGGCGACGTGGTGGTGCTGGCGCACAGCAAAGAGAAGAAGGTCATCGCGGAGGTGAACATGGGCAGTTCCGTCTACGCGACCCCGGTTCCCGCCAACGGCTCGCTTCTCGTCATGAATCGCAACCAGTTGTTTGCCGTGGCGGAAAAGAAGTAGCGCATGGTCCCGTTCGACTTCGAAGCGCGCACGCGCCTCGTCTTCGGACCCGGTAGTCTGAATCGGCTCGGCGAGATCGCGCGCGGCATGGGCTTTACTCGGACGCTGGTGGTTTCCGATCCGGGCCTGGCGGCGGCCGGCTACGTGGAGCGGGCGGTCTCGCTGCTGCGGGCGGAAGGGATCTTCGCCGAGGAGTTCCACCACTTCGACGCCAACCCGGACACGACGATGGTGGAGTGCGGACGCCGGGCCGCGGAGCGGCTGCGGATTGATTCGCTGGTCGGCCTGGGCGGCGGCAGTTCCATGGACTGCGCCAAAGGCATCAACTTTCTGCTGACAAACGGCGGCGCGATCGAGGACTACTGGGGCTGGGACAAGACCACTCGCCCTCTACTGCCGTCCATCGGGGTGCCCACGACGTCCGGTACGGGGAGCGAAGCGCAATCGTACGCCATCATCTCCGACGCGCGGACGCACGTGAAGATGGCCTGCGGGACGCCCTCGGCCGCGTTCCGGGTGGCGCTGCTCGATCCGGAACTGGCCGTCTCGCAACCGCGAGCGGTGCGGGCCATCACCGGCTACGACGCGATCTCGCATGCCGTCGAGACGTTTGTCACCACGCGGCGCACTGCCATGTCGGAGTGCCTTTCGCGCGAGGCGTGGCGGCTGCTCTCGCTCAATTTCTATCGAGTCCTCAATCGTCCGGAGGACATCGAATCGATCGGCGCCATGCAGTTGGGCGCGTATTTCGCCGGCCTGGCCATTGAAAATTCCATGCTGGGCGCTACTCACGCGTGCGCCAATCCGTTGACGGCGAATTTCGGAACCACGCACGGAGTCGCGATTTCGACGCTGCTGTCGCACGTCGTCAAGTGGAACTCCGCCGTAGCCGGGGCCCGCTACCGCGAACTGGCCTCGGACTTGCCTCGCCTGCTGCAGGACCTGGCTCGCGCGGCGGACCTTCCGGTGTATGTCGGATCGCTGGACGTTCCCGGCGACATGCTGCCACAACTGGCTGAAGAGGCGTCTCAGCAATGGACAGGGCGGTTCAATCCCCGTCCATTCGACGCCAAGGCCGCCCTGGAGATTTACGAATGGGCCTTCTGATTCTGAGTCTGCTCGTTACCCTGGCGCTGCCTGCGCAGGATTCCTGGCCGCGATTTCGCGGCAACCCCCAAAACACCGGAGCCGCGCAGACGGTTTTGCCGAAAGAGCTCAAGCTGCTGTGGACCTACGAAGCCGGCGAGGCGGTGGAGTCTTCGGCCGCGATTGCGGACGGCACGGTGTATGTCGGCTGCCAAAAAGGCGAGTTGCTGGCGATCGACCTCGCCACCGGCAAACTGAAGTGGAAGTATCAGGCCGCCAAACTGGAAGGCATCGGCGAATCCTCGCCCGCGGTGGCGCACGGTCTGGTCTACGTGGGTGACCTGGCCGGCGAGTTCCACGCGGTGGACGCAAAAACCGGCAAGGCGGCCTGGACCTTCAAGACCTCGGCAGAGATCAAGTCGTCGCCGGTCGTGATCGGCGACCGCGTTCTGATCGGATCGTATGACGGCTCGCTCTATGCCCTGAACGCGAAGACCGGCGCCGTGCTGTGGAAGGTCAAGACCGAGAACTACATTCACGGCACGCCAGCGGTGTTGAACGGCATCGCGTACATCTCGGGCTGCGATGAAGTGTTCCGCGCGATCCGTGTCTCGGACGGCGAGGTGATCGCGCAATTTCCGTCCGGCGGGTACACAGGAGCTTCGCCGGTGCTGGCCGGTGATTTCGCCTACTACGGCACGTTCGGCAATGAGGTGATCGCGGCAAACCTGAAGACGAAAAAGCTCACCTGGCAGTACGAGCACCCGCAGCGCAAGTTCCCGTTCTATTCGTCGGCAGCGTTGAGCGGCAACCGGATCGTTCTCGGCGGGCGCGACAAGTTCGTCTACGGCATCGACACCGCGACGGGCAAGCCGGTCTGGCAGTTTGCCACCAAAGCGCGTGTGGATTCTTCGCCTGCCATCAGCGCAGGCAGGGCCTACATCGGGTCGAATGACGGACGTCTCTATTCGCTCGACGTAGCGACCGGCGCGAAGGTGTGGGAGTTCGAGGCGGGCGCCGGCATTTCGGCCTCTCCGGCGATCGCGCAAGGACGACTGGTGGTGGGCGCGCAGGACGGCCGGATCTACTGTTTCGGTGGCTGACCGTAGTGCGACCGCCGGCCGCGGGGAACAGCCCACGATTCCTGTCCCATGCCATAATGACTCGAATCCGATGATCGGCCGGAGGTTGGCTCACTACGAAATCACCGAAAAACTCGGTGAGGGCGGAATGGGCGCGGTCTATAAAGCCCGCGACCATCATCTCGATCGTTTCATCGCGCTCAAGCTTTTGCGCGCCGACAAAGTCGCCGATTCCGACCGCCGCCGGCGCTTCGTGCAGGAGGCCAAAGCTGCTTCCGCGCTGAATCACCCCAGCATCATCACGATCCACGACATCGCCCGCGCCGAGGAACTCGACCTCATCGCCATGGAGTACGTTCAGGGCCAGACGCTGCATGCCCTGATCGCCAAACGCGGACTGCCGGTCGGCGAGGCCGTGAAGATCGCCATCCAGATCGCCGATGCCGTCGCGGCCGCGCACTCGGCCGGAATCGTCCATCGCGACCTGAAGCCGGCGAACGTGATGGTTACCGCGCAAGGGTTAGCGAAGGTGCTGGACTTCGGCCTGGCGAAGTTGACCGAAGCCGCGCCACCTGGAGAGTCCGACGCGACACGTACCCTGCACGATAGCGCGCAGGGGACGGAAGAAGGGCAAGTACTCGGCACCATTGCCTACATGGCGCCCGAGCAGGTGGAAGGCAAGAAGATCGACGCGCGGACGGACGTCTTTGCGTTCGGCGTTGTGCTCTACGAGATGCTGACGGGCCGGCGCGCCTTTGAGCGCGACTCGCGCATCGGTACGCTGTCGGCCATCCTCAAGGACACGCCCCAAGCGGTCAGCGAATTGTCGACCGAAGCGCCTCAGGAACTGGAGCGGATCATCCTGCGTTGTCTCCGCAAGGACCCCGACCGGCGCTACCAGACTATGCGCGACGTGAAGAACGCGTTGGAGGAAGTGAAGGAAGACTCCGAGTCCGGCCGGCTTTCGCAGCGTTCGATGCCCAAGGTCGAGCCGAAGAAAGCCTCGCCAGTGCGCTGGATCGCGCTGGCTGTGGCCGTCGTGGCTGTGGCAGCCGGGATGGCGTGGTGGTGGAAACACCGATCAAAGCCCGCGCCGCTGGAGCTTGCCGTTCGGGCGTTGACGGCCGACACCGGCCTGACGACCACGCCATCGATTTCTCCCGACGGAAAATTTGTCGCCTACGCTTCCGACCGGGCGACGCAGAAGAACCTGGACATCTGGTTGCATCCCCTGGCGGCGGGCGGGCAGCCCATTCGGATCACGCGCCACGAGGCTGACGATTTCGATCCAGCCTTCTCGCCTGATGGCGGCATGATTGCCTTTCGGTCGAACCGCGATGGCGGAGGCATCTACATCACGCCGACGTTCGGCGGCGACGAGCGATCGTTAGTCCGGGGTGGCGTGTCGCCCGAGTTCTCGCCAGACGGGAAGTGGGTGGCCTATACCATCGGCAGCCATTTGTCGGACTCGACAGCGTTCCTGGTCCCCGTGGCAGGCGGTGAACCAAAGCCGCTCGCCCCGGAGGTCCCTTGGACCGCCTACCCGGTGTTTTCTCCCGACGGCCGGCACGTGATGTTTACCGGCGCCCCCGGCTCCAATTCCCCCGCGGAAGCCGACCTGTGGGTCAAGCCGATGGATGGCGGCGCTGCGGTGAAAGCCGAACTTTCGGCGATCCTGCGCCAGCAGTTTCGCTTTCTTACCCCTTTCCGGATCGTACGACGGTGGTTGGGCGATCGCCTGCTGCTTAGCCTAGGCTCCGCAATCAGTAGCGCAAGCGGCCGGGTATGGGAACTGCCGATTGAGAGAGGAAACTGGAAACCGACCGGCCCACTCCGTCAACTCACCAGCGGCGCCAGTAGTGAAAGCAGCGCGCACGGCGTTGCCCTGAAAGACACCACTCGGATCGCCTTTGTTGCCGGAAACTCCCGCGGGCATCTGTGGAGTCTGAAGCTCGACGCGAACAAGGGTGTCGCTCTCGGAGAGATGGAACCCCTGCCGCACTCGGGCGGCGCGCAATCGATGCCCACGGGTCCAGCCGACGGCAGCCGACTGGTGTTTCAGCAATCCGATCCCAGCGGTTCGTCTCTGCGTCTGCGTCACATGGCCACCGGTCAGGAGACATCGATCCTGTCGCAGGGCGCCCGACCCAAGATCTCGCCGGACGGTAGTTATCTGGCCTACTCGGGGAACGAGGGTCTGTTCCTGATGCCCGCCAATGGAGGTGACGCCACCCGAATCGTCACCACCAAGGGCCTCTCCGGTATCTATGGCTGGACGGCAAATTCCCGGCGCATCGTGTACTCGGGCGGAAGTCCAACCCGATTTTTCGCCTTCGACCTGGAAAAGCAGCAATCGCTGGAAGTCCATTCTCATCCGAAATACGACATCCATGGTGTCGAGTTCTCTCCGGACCAGCGCTGGGTTGCCTTCCACACACCCGTGGGGCGGCGCAGCGTGCTGCGGGTCACACCCGTGCGCGAGGGACGTGCCGCCGGGGAGGCGGAGTGGATTCGGATCATCGACCGGGACCTGGAGCACCGGCGGCCGTGGTGGTCGCCCGATGGGAATCTGCTGTATTTCATCAGCAACCTGGACGGGTTCCTCTGCATCTACGCCCATCGGCTTGATCCAGTCACCAAGCGACCGGTGGGAGAGCCGTTCGCGGTGTATCATTTCCACACCACGCGCCTCCGGCTTCGCACAGGCCTTGGAGCCTTCGGCCCAGCGGTCTTTCCCGACCGGATCGTGTTCAGCGTGCCGGAAGAGACGGGCAACATCTGGATCGGAGATTCGAAGTAACGTGCCGCCGGGCGACGTTGTTTGTCGCCCGGCGGGGCCTTGGTTCCCCGGCCAGCCCCGCACCACCTTCGGGCGACAAACAACGTCGCCCGGCACGTTCCTTACGTTACTTTCCTGCCAGGATCCCCGGCCAGTTAGCACTGCGCAGATCGCCCAAACGGGCGAACTGCTTGACGAGTTCGTCACGACGAGATTCCAGAATGTGCAAAGAGTCGGGCACGGGTATGCGCCTCCGCTCCTAGCGGATCGCGTACGCACGGACCACTGGTACAAAAAAGAAAACACCCGAATGGTCACATTCATGTCGCGCACCGCGGGCTCCATCAGCCTATTGATGGAACGTCCGCTTCCTGATACGATCGGCGGTATGCACCAGTAGAAGGAAACCCATGCGACCCGCCCGGAACCTCCTGCTTGTCCTATTCCTCGCGCCTGCCCTCCCGGCGGCGGACTTGAGCCCTGCCGATCGGGAGTTCTTCGAGAACCGCATTCGCCCGGTGTTGGCCGAGCAATGCACAAGCTGCCATAGCGGCGAGCGGCCGCAAGGCGCGTTACGCCTCGATTTTCGCGGCGGCTGGGAAAAGGGAGGCAAGGCGGGGCCGGCGATTCTGCGGGGGGAGCCCGGTAAGAGCCCTCTGATCCGAGCCATCCGCCACGAAGGCGCCGGGATGGCCATGCCTTTGGGCGGAAAGAAGCTTGCGCCGGAAGTCATCACTGCGTTTGAGCAATGGGTGAAGATGGGCGCTCCCGATCCTCGCGATACGCCAGCCGTCGCACGCGCTGTCAAATCGTGGGCCGCTACGTTTGAGGAGAGGCGCAAATGGTGGAGCCTCCAACCGGTGAGCCATCCGCCGGCGCCGGTTGTCCGGCAGGACTCCTGGTCAAACCAGGCGCTGGACCGGTTTATCCTGGCGAAACTCGAAGCTCAGTCGCTGGCGCTCGCCCCAGCGGCCGATCGCCAGACACTCCTGCGCCGGCTCAGCTTCGTATTGACAGGTCTGCCTCCGTCACCGGAAGAGGTGGACGCGTTCGTCGCGGACTCGAGCCCGGACGCCTATCGGAAGCAAGTCGACCGGTATCTCGCCTCGCCGCACTTCGGCGAACGGTGGGCGCGCCATTGGATGGATGTTGTCCGGTATAGCGATACCTACGGCTACGAGTGGGACATCCCGGCGAAGGGCGCGTGGCGCTACCGCGACTACCTCATCCGCGCATTCAACGGCGATGTACCTTGGGACCAACTGGTGCGGGAACAGATTGCGGGAGATTTGTTGCCGCATCCGCGCGTCAATCCGGCGGACCAGATCAACGAATCGATGATTGGTCCGATGTTCTTTCAGCTGGGAGAAAAGCGCCACGGCGACAGCCTTCAGTTCAACGGCATCCACCAGGAGATGTTGAACAACAAGATCGATGCCTTCTCGAAGGCGTTCCAGGCGGCAACGGTGGGGTGCGCGCGGTGCCACGATCACCGGCTGGACGCGATCTCGCAGCGCGACTACTACGCTCTGGGCGGCATGTTCATGAGTTCGCGCTGGGTCACGAATACACTGGACCTGCCCGAACGGAATCGCGGCGTGGCCGCGCGGCTGAAGAAGTTGAAAGCGCCGGTGCGGGACGCGGTGGCCCACTGGTGGATCGAGAGTCTGCGGGACGTGCCGCGGTACCTGCGAGCGGCGCAAGCCTGCATCGACAACTCACCGGACGCGGAGCGGCTCGCCGAAGGGCTCGATCGCAGCCGGTTGGAGGGGTGGAAGCGGGCGATGGCGGTCCCGCCGGGAAAGACACCGGCCCTGGAAGATCCGCTGAGGGCATGGTTTGAGGCGCAACGGGGAGCCGAGGACGTGCGCCAGGCGTGGAGGGAGACGGCCACGGCGTACGCCAAGGCGAGGGAGGATCGCGTCACTGCAAATGCGCGCGACTACACGGTGCTGGCTGATTTCCGCGAGGCGACGCCTGCAGGCTGGTCGGTGGATGGGGTGGGTTTGCGCGACGGGCTTGCGCGGGCGGGCGACTTTGCGGTCGCCACGGAAGGACCGGCGGCCCTTACCTCCGTGTTTCCCGCGGGCTTGTTCAGCAACCGCACGTCGCCGCGGATGAACGGCGCCGTCCGGACGCCGTATCTGGATCACCTGGGCAGGAAATATGTCAGCCTCGAGGTGGCCGGAGGCGACTTCGCGGCCCACCGGCTGGTGGTCGACAACGCGTTCCTGACCGAACGCCAGGTGTATTTGAAAGAGATTCATCCCACCTGGGCGACGCTTTCAACCACCGCCTATGAAAAGGGCAATCGCGCCATCACCAAGGTAGAGGAAGCGCAGAGGCGGGTGTACGTGGAGGTGGCGACCAAGACCTCGAACCCGAACTTCCCGCCACGCGTCAACCTCGGCGGAAAGTGCACCGACGAACAGGCGGCGGATCCGAAGAGCTGGCTTGGAATCACCCGGGCCGTGCTGCACGACAAGGCAGAGCCCCCGGCGGATGAACTCTCGCGATTCCGCGCGCTGTTCCAGGGCGATGCGCCAGCCGACCTCGCGGGAGTCGCGGCGCGCTATCGGGACTGGCTGACGGCCTCGCTCGAAGCCTGGTCGGAGGGCCGCGCCAGCGATGACGACGCCCGCCTGATCAATTGGATGATCGGACGAGGACTGCTGCCCAATCGAATCGAGGAACGCGCCGAGGTCCGCGCGCGCGTCGAGGAGTATCGCGGCGTCGAGAAGCAGATGGCGACTCCGCAGACCGTGAACGGAATGGCCGATCTCGATGCAGGCGATGACTACCGGCTGAACGTCCGCGGCGTGTATGAAGATCTCGGAGAAGTGGTCCCGCGGGGCTACCTGGAATCGCTGACCGGCCGGAAGGACGGGCTGGAGGGAACCGGCAGCCGGCGCCTGGCGATGGCGGAGATTGTCGCTAGCGCGAAGAACCCGCTCACCGCGCGCGTGTTTGTAAACCGTGTCTGGCACTGGCTGTTCGGCACGGGAATCGTGGCCACGACGGACGATTTCGGGCACCTGGGCGAACGGCCCTCGCATCCGGAACTATTGGACTACCTCGCGTCGAACTTCGTGGAGAACGGCTGGTCGGTGAAGACGCTGGTGCGGTCGATCGTAATGAGCGAGACGTTCCGCCA
This sequence comes from uncultured Solibacteraceae bacterium, assembly GCA_964529305.1. Taxonomy (GTDB): domain Bacteria; phylum Acidobacteriota; class Terriglobia; order Bryobacterales; family Bryobacteraceae; genus CAZGUX01. Next base: position 12,702 of record CAZGUX010000159.1, read on the forward strand.
GTCGGGACAGATGTCGGCGCGGGGCAAAGAGGCCGATCCGCTGAACCGGCTGCTCCATCACTACCCGGTGCGCCGCCTGGAGGCGGAGGCCATCCGCGATTCCCTGCTGTGGACCTCGACGCGTCTGGACGACCGCATCTTCGGCGAGCCGCTGAATCCGGCGCGATCCAACGAAGATCCCGAGAAACGGCTATTTTCGGGACCTCTGGATGGGCTGGGCCGCCGTTCGATCTACGTGAAAATGACCATCATGGAGCCGCCTAAGTTTCTGGCGACCTTCAACCAGCCGAGCCCGAAAATCCCCACCGGCCGCCGCGATGTGACGAATGTCCCCGCGCAGGCCTTGGCTCTGTTGAACGATCCGTTTGTCGAAGGCCAGGCCGAGTATTGGGCGAAGCAGTTGGTGAAACAGGCGCACCGGTCTCCGGAAGAGAGGCTGACGACCATGTTCCGGCGGGCGTTCGGCCGCAATCCGCAGGCGGACGAACTGGTCCGCTGGAGAAAGGCGGCCGACGATTTTGCCGGCCTGTATCAGGATGTCCCCGGGAAGACGCCAACGGGCGGTATGATGAATTCACTCGCCGTCTGGAAGGACGTCGCGCACGCGATCTTCAACACGAAGGAGTTCCTGTATGTTCGCTGAGGCGCAGGGCATGACGAGGCGGCAATGGCTGCGGCGGTCGTCGAACGGCTTCGGCATGCTGGCGCTTTCCGCGATGCTGGCGGAGGAGGCCAAGGCCAATCGCGTCTCCGGCGGACCGCATCATCCGGCTGTGGCGAAAAGCGTAGTGTTGTTCTTCATGGATGGGGGGCCGAGCCACGTCGACACGTTCGACCCGAAGCCGGAGTTGAAGAAACATCAGGGAGAGAAGATCGGCCAGTCGGCGGTCTCGACGAAGTCGCAATCCACCCCGGACCGGGTGTGGCTGGGCAGTCCGTGGGAGTTTCGCCAGCGCGGGCAAAGCGGGCTGTGGGTGAGCGACCTGTTACCGAACATCGCGGGCGTCGCGGACGAACTCAGCGTGGTGCGCTCCATGATCGGCCAGCAACCGTTGCACGGCCAGCAAAATCTGCTGCTGCACACGGGGCGCGTCACGGGGATGGCCCCGAGTTTCGGCTCCTGGGTGTCCTACGGACTGGCCGCGGAGCGCGACAACCTTCCCAACTACGTCCTGCTGAACAACGACTGGATTCCGAACGGGGGCTTCGAGAATTTTTCAAGCGCGTTCCTGCCGGCTTCGCACACGGCGACGATGCTTCGGGCCAAGGGCGTCGCGATGGACAACATCACGCCGGCCGACCGGCCGGAGATCCAGCGGCGCAAACTGGCGCTGCTCGAGAGCCAGGACCGGTCGTATGCCTCGGCGTCCGGCGACACTGCCGTGGAATCGGCGATCAAGAACTACGAGACGGCCTTCCGGCTGCAGACCCTGATTCCCGACCTGGCCGATGTCAGCAAAGAGTCCGAGGCCACCCGCAAGATGTACGGGGTGGACAGCTCGAACGACTACAAGCGCTATTACAGCCTCCAATGCCTGCGCGCGCGAAGGCTGGTGGAAGCGGGTGTGCGGTTTGTCGAAATCACGTGCCCGCTGACCCATGCGAACAACTCGCCCTGGGATCAACACTCGCATCTGAAAGACCGGCACGAAGAGAACGCGATGATCACGGACCAGGGGGCGGCGGCGCTGATTCGGGATCTAAAGCAGCGCGGCCTGCTGGAGACCACGATCGTGCTGTGGGCCGGTGAGATGGGGCGCACGCCTCATACGCCCAAGCTCAGCGATACCGTGGGCCGCGATCACCACGTCAACGGCTACTCGCTGTTTGTCGCAGGCGGCGGGTTCAAGAAGGGATTCGCCTACGGCCATACGGACGAGTTCGGCAACTCGGTGGCCGAACAGCCGACCACGGTGCACGACATCCACGCGACCATCCTGCACCAGTTGGGGATCGACCACCGGCGCCTGACCTTCCGGTTCGGCGGGCGGGACATGAGCCTGACGGACGTGCACGGCGAACTGGTACGAGGAATTCTCGCATAGGTTTCCCGACCGTCGGCAGCCCCGACCGTCAGAAGGTGTAAGAAAATCAAAAGCAGCCTTTTCCACAGCTTTTCCTCAGCTTGGAGACGCTGCCAGACGCCCTACAACGCGTTCTGCGGTGGCGACGAGGCATTCCGCATCCCCCCACACATTCACAAAATTGGAAAATCGATTTTCATACACGTTCTTACGGTCGGGGCTGCAGCGGTTGGGGCTGCGACGGTCGGGGGGCACGACATTCGGGGCGCGAAGTTCGCGGGGGCGCCGGTCGGATCGGCGAGGCGATGCCGGCGCCTCCATACCCCGAGTTTGGAGAGACGCGTCCGGTTGTGATCTAATTCATTGTTTGCGAGGAGGCACCTTCCTATGAAACGGTTTACGATCAGCGCGTTCTTTGCCGCTCTGCTGGCGATCGGCTGGACCCTCGGCTACAACGCGCCCTCGCGCGCGGCGCAGGGGGGGACCGGCGCCAGCGGCAACGGCAAGATGAGATTCCGCGTGCTCTACACCTCGGATCATCTGCCGCAGGAGGCGCAGGCCGTGCTCAAGTCGGCTCACGGCGGCTTCGCCGTCGACCTGCGCCCAGGCAAAGGGGAAACCTATTTCTCACTCAAGGGCGCGGGCATCATCCAGATCAGCGCCGATATGAAGAGCACCCGCATGGTCTCGACCTCCGAGGAGATGAAGATGCAGAATCTTCACAACACCACGATCTGGAACGGAGCAGACGGCAAAGCGTACCTGACGTGGCCCGGCAGCGAGAAGGGCCGTGTGTTTACCACCGACCTGAACGGCAATGTGCTCAGTACGCTGGCCGCTCCCGAGTTCGGGACCGACCTGGGCCATCCGACACCGACGGACTACTTCAACGGCCGCGGCAACCTGATCCCAACCGACACCGAGCAACTGGACGGCTTGATCTACGTTGCGACCGGGTACTCGAACCTGGATTTCGTCCTGACCGCGAAGATCGTGAGTTGGAGTCCTTTCAAGGCGGTGTGGAACGACCTGTCGTTTGGAGGCAAAGGAGGCGGACCCGGCCAGTTCGGTACCGGTCACGGAATTACGGTGCCGCCAGGGATGAAGCGGATCGATGTGGCGGACCGGCCGAACTCCGAGATCGATCGTTTTACCAAGAACGGCCAATATCTGTCGACGCTCAAAATGCCGCTGGGCTCGTTCCCGTGTGACATCTACTACCTGGACAACTACGCGGTGGTGGGCTCGCTGCACGGGCCCGATCGCAGCAAGGGCGCGCCCATCTACATCATGGAGAACGACCAGCTCATCTCGACCATCATGCCGAAAGAGGACCTGGGACTGAAGAACTTTCAGCACATTCACAATGCAGTGCTGAGGCAGTACGGCGGCAAGATGTACGTGATCGCGCAAGCGTGGAATCCTGGGGACTTTGCGATTCTGGAGCAGGTGAACTGAGAGCGGCCGGGCATCCGGTGGCCGGGTTAGCGGTTCGGAGTCGAGGATTCTGCGGAGACGACGCCCCGGCCTGACTTGACGAGCCAATGCCGGAGCATCGCCGAAAAATCGCGGGCCAATTTCTCGGTGCGCAATTGCTCCACCGTGAACCGCATCTTTCGTCCCCAGTTCGGGTATTGCCACGTCGTCCCCGGTAGATTCTGCTGGTGAATTTCTTTGGTCAGGTCTTCCTGATTGATCAGCAACAGGCGCGACGGGGCGAGCGCCAGGAACCCGACGATGGCATTGTGCAGTTCGCCGGTGAGTTCCGGCACATCGCGGGCGGAGCGCGGGAAGTAGCCGGGTAACAGGCCGAGCGAGAACAAGGCGTCCAGCATCTTCTGTTTGTCGGCCATTCTCGCTTCCCGCTGGAGGGCGTACAGGGCATCGCCGGTGAGAATGCCGGCCCGGCGGCGGAGTTCGATGTCCTCTCCTACCCAGAAGCCGGCCAAGGTTGGCAGATCGTGGGTAGTCGAGGAGACCAGGGCGTTCTGGGGATACTCACTGTGCGGCAGGAAGGAACCGTCGCGGCCGCGCTCGAAGTAGAACACGCGATAGCTGAAGATGCCGAACTTCGCGAGCGCCTCGCGGATCGCCGGTTCGACCGTGCCCAAGTCTTCGCCGATCACGAGGAACTTCTGGCGGACGCTTTCGAGGGCCAGGATGCGCAGCAGATCCTCCCAGCGGTCGCGCACGTATGCGCCGGCGGTCGCGTCCGCGCCGTCGGGAATCCAATAGAGCCGGAAGAAGCGCATTACATGATCGATGCGCAAGGCTCCACCGTGCCGGGCGTTGTTGCGGATGGCATCGGCGAACAGGTGATAGCCGGTTTCGTAGTGACGGCGGGAGTTGGGCGGGGGGAAGGCCCAGTCCTGGCCGCCGGGCGCAAAGTCGTCGGGAGGAGAGCCGACGCGGCAACCGGAGACAAAATAGGGACGGTGGGCCCACAGGTCGGACCCGCAGCGATCGGTGGCCAACGCCAGGTCGTGATAGAGACCGATGCTCATACCGCGCTTCAACGCGTGGTGCTGAGCCCTCCCCAACTGCAGGTCCACCTGCCATTGCAGGTATTGATAGAAGAGCACCATTCGCCAGTGCTTGTCGCGGAATGCGCGGGTCTCGGCCGACTCCGGATCGTGATAGGCGGCCGGCCACCGCGGCCAGATCCAGGTGTCGGGATCGAGGCGGTGCATCCACTCGTCGAGGGCGCAATAGGTGGCAAAGTTTTCGAGCAGCGCGCCTTCGCGGCGAATGTACTCGCGCAGGCGCTTGGCGCGCGGCGAGGCCTGCCGCCATTCCTCGCGGAGAAATCGCGCGAAGACCAGCTTGAGCATGCCCAGTTTCCAGGCGGCGACGCCCTCGTAGTCGACGTACTCGGCGGCGCGGAGCGCGGCGATCCGGCTCTGCGTCTCCGGGCGGTCCCAGAAGCGGCGGGCGCGGTCGCTGAGCACGAAGTCTTCCACCGACTCGACATCGAGATACAGGAAGTTCCGGTAGAAGACGCAGTTCGGCAGATACGGGCTGGAGTTGAACGGGCGGCGGTTATGGATGGCGTGCAGCGGGTTCAACGCGATGAAGCCGGCGCCCAGCTCGTCCACGGCCCAATCGATGAGATCGCAAAGATCGCGGAAATCGCCGCAACCCCAATTGCGCTCCGACCGCACGCCGAAGAGGCTGATGGAGACTCCGGCGGTGTGAAGGACCTCGGGGGAGTACGCCCGATCGGGGGTCAGGATCAACCGCATCGACGCGGGTTCCAGGCCGTCAATCGAGCAAATCACATCGAAGTAGCCGAGCCCCAGCACCTCGGGGACTTGAACCTGCTTGCGGACGTATACGGTTCCGTCGATCACCGTTCGGGCTTCGGTCTCGATACGGCTCAGATCGAGGCGGGAACGCATGCGGAGACCGCGCTCGTCGACGACCTCGAAGTAGGCGATCTTCCGCGAATCGGCCTCGGGCACGGTCAGCGGCACGGTGCGCGGGCGTTGCTCCGCGCTCAACACTTTGCAGGCGGGCAGCAAGCGGGTCCAATCCCGCCGTTCCTCGGCCGCGAGGTCCCGCGCGATGGCGCCCGCGCCGGTGGTGTCGACTCCGAGGGCTTGAAGGATCGCCAGGTTCGTGGCGGGAGATGTCTCGTGGCGGCGGCCCCAGATGTCGTGGAACTCAGGCTGGACTCCCCAGCGCTGGGCGGCGCGTTTCAGAATCTCGAGGAGGTCGTCGGCAGGTGTCAATGCTCAAGTTTATCAAGAGAGGGCTGTGGAGAAACCATGAGACAATGTCGTCATGGCCGAGGTGAACGACACTCTCCCGATGGCGGCGGGACCCCAGGACCTGTTCGCGCGGCTGGACCGCGAAGCGATCGATGGCAACCCTGTAGCCGATGGCATTCTGACGACCACGCTCGACGCAGCGATCAATTGGGCCCGCAAGAACTCCATCTGGCCGATGTCGTTCGGCCTGGCCTGTTGCGCCATCGAAATGATGGCCATGAGCGCCTCCCGGTTCGACATCTCGCGGTTCGGAGCGGAGGTCTTCCGGGGCACGCCCCGCCAGTCCGACCTAATGATCATCGCCGGGCGGGTGACGAACAAGATGGCGCCAGTGGTCCGCCATCTGTATCAGCAGATGCCCGAGCCGAAATGGGTGATCTCGATGGGCGCCTGCGCCACGTCCACGGGCGTCTTCAGCAACTACGCGCTGATCCCGGTGAACCAGGTGATCCCGGTGGACGTGTACGTACCGGGATGTCCTCCGAGACCCGAGCAACTGATCTACGCGATCATGCTGCTCCAGAAGAAGATTCAGAAAGAGACAGGCACACTGAAGAGCGTGCTAAACATCGGCTGACGGCGACTTACCTCCTCCCAGGATTCAGGGCTCCCCTGCCGACTGATTCCGGGCCGGAAGAACGAGGCTGCCACAGAAGCTCACAGGCGCCCCGGAACACCCCTGATGACGTGTGACTGAAAACGAGGCCAGGCTCGTACCCGCCTCCTGTCAAGAGCCAGAAGTATTTATTGTTCAGGTGGTTACAAGGAAAACTTGGCACTCCTCATGGGACTGTGCTAATAATAGACGGTGAGCTTGGAGCCACTAGGTCCCGAAGCTCGCGTCCACAGTATCAACAAATTACATCTGTTTGGAGGAAAGAACTTCGATGAACATTCGCCCGCTGTACGACCGTATCGTGGTGAAGCGGATCGAAGAGCAGGAAACCGTCCGTGGCGGGATCATCATTCCTGACTCCGCGAAAGAGAAACCGCAGGAAGCTGAAGTGGTCGCGGTTGGCCATGGCAAGCGCCTGGAAGACGGAAAGCTGGTGCCCCTGGAAGTGAAGGTTGGCGACCGCATCCTGTTCGGCAAGTATTCCGGTAGCGACATCAAGATCGACGGCGAAGAGTACTTGATCATGCGCGAGGATGAAGTCCTCGGCATTCTGGCCCCGGTCGCAGTTGGCGCGTAGCCTGAAGGCTCGCCATGCGTACGGGAAAGTAGTGCAAAAAGTTCTAGCATCAGGAGAAGAAAACAGCAATGCCTGGTAAGCAGATTATTTACAGCGAGAGTGCGCGTCAGGCGATTCTGCGTGGCGTAAATCAGCTCGCCGATGCCGTGAAGGTGACCCTTGGCCCCAAGGGACGTAATGTCGTTCTGGAGAAAAAGTTCGGCGGTCCGAACATCACCAAAGACGGCGTGACGGTGGCGAAGGAGATCGAGCTCAAGGATCCGATCGAAAACATGGGAGCGCAGATGGTGCGCGAAGTGGCGTCGAAGACCTCCGACGTCGCCGGCGACGGCACCACGACCGCAACCATCCTGGCGCAGGCGATCTTCCGCGAGGGCGTGAAGGCCGTGGCCGCCGGGGCCAATCCGATGGCGCTGAAGCGCGGCATCGAAAAGGCCGTCGAGGCCGTGGTGAACGAAGTGAAGACGTTCTCCAAGCCGGTATCCGGTGAGATGATCGCGCAGGTTGGGACGATTTCGGCCAACAGCGACTTGACCATCGGGAACATCATCGCCGAAGCGATGAAGAAGGTGGGCAAGGACGGCGTCATCACCGTGGAAGAGTCCAAGACGATGACGACCGAACTGCAGACCGTGGACGGCATGCAGTTCGACCGCGGCTACCTGTCCCCGTATTTCGTGAGCGATCCGGACCGGATGGAGTGCGTCCTGGAGGATCCGTACATCCTCATTCACGAAAAGAAGATCAGCAACATGAAGGATCTGCTTCCGCTGCTCGAGCAGATCGCCCGCTCCGGCAAGCCGCTGCTGGTGATCGCCGAGGAAGTGGAAGGCGAAGCGCTCGCCACGCTGGTGGTGAACAAGCTGCGCGGCACGTTGAACGCCTGCTCGGTGAAGGCTCCGGGCTTCGGCGACCGCCGCAAGGCGATGATGGAAGATATCTCGATCCTGACCGGCGGCAAGGCGATCATGGAAGAGACCGGCATCAAGCTGGAAGGCGTTCGTCTGGAAGACTTGGGCCGGGCGAAGCGCGTGGTTGTCGACAAGGACAACACCACGATCATCGACGGCAACGGCACGCAGAAGACCATCGAAGGCCGGATCAAGCAGCTCCGCATGCAGATCGAGGAGACCACCTCGGACTATGACCGCGAGAAGCTGCAGGAGCGGCTGGCGAAGCTGGCCGGCGGCGTCGCGGTGATCAAAGTCGGGGCGGCGACCGAGACCGAAATGAAGGAAAAGAAGGCTCGTGTCGAGGATGCCCTGCATGCCACGCGCGCGGCTGTCGAGGAAGGAATTGTTCCCGGCGGCGGCGTGGCGCTGCTGCGGGCGGCGGCGGCGGTCAACTCGCTCCAGCTCGAAGGCGACGAGAAGATCGGCGCCAACATCGTGAAGCGCTCCTGCGAAGAGCCGCTGCGTCAGATCGTGGCGAACTCGGGCAGCGAGGGCTCGATTGTGGTCGAGAAGGTCCGCGAGAACAAGGCCGCGGCGTTCGGCTACAATGCCCAGACCGATGTGTATGAGGACCTGGTCGCGGCGGGCGTTATCGACCCGACCAAGGTCACCCGCACCGCGCTGCAGAACGCTTCGTCGATCGCGTCGCTGATGCTGACGACGGAGGCGATGGTCGCCGAGATCCCGGAGAAGAAGCCGGCTCCGGCGCCGTCCGGCCACGGTCCTGAGATGGACTACTAGGCCGCGATTCCAGAGCCAACCCAACAGGCCGCGCCCCCAAAGTCCGGGGGCGCGGCCTTTCGCTTTTTGGGGCGGTGCGGGGTGACCGTCCCCGTACTCAGATCATCAGATGCGAACCGGTTTGCGACGTATCGTATCCCGCCAGCACCTCCAGCTTTCGGCGGAGAGTGGCGCGCTGCAGGACGTCCAGAAACGCCTTCACGCTGGGAAGGTCTCCCGTGCGCCGCCGCATCACGAGGTCGTACCTGGCGCCCTGGAGCGGCACAAAGTCCAGACCGAAGGTCTGGGCAGCCGCCCTTGTGGCCATGCACGCGTCCGCCTCGCCGCGGGACACGACATACGCAGCGGGCAGGTGGCCGAACACCACATGGTCGAAACCCCGGACCTTGCCCTCGGGAACATGAGCGGCCTCCAGCAGTTTCTCCAGGAGAGCACGACTCCCGGAGCCAGGCTCCCGATTCACGAGACGGATCCCTTTGCGAGCCAGGTCTTCCGCCTTGCGAACTCCTTTTGGATTCCCCGGCGCCACGACGATCCCTTCTTCCCAGCGGGCAAACGTGACCACCAGAATTTCCTCGCCCGGAAACTGCGCGCGCACGTACGGCACGTTGAACTCGCCGGTTTTCGGATCCTCCAGATGAGAACCCGCGATGTGAACCTTCCCTTCCCTGAGCCACGTAAGCGCCAGTTTGCTCGATGCCGCCGCCGAGACGATTTCCACGCCGCTGGCCCGTTCGACCATATTGCAGAGGAGGCTGGTGGCCGGATCGCACCCGGCCAGGAGAAGGCGTCTTTGTGATGCTTCTTCCTTGGCAAACACCATGAGGTCCGCCCGGCCGCCGGCGCGATTGGTTCGCTGGATGATGCCATCGGCCACTGGCATGAAATAGGGGGTGTTCGGCACGGGGACGCTCACCCATCGCGACCCGATCTGACAAATGCGAACCGGCTGCCCGCTGGCGGGCTTCGAGGCGCTGAGAACCTCCGCCGTCACGGATTCCGGATGGTTCGGCGCCGATGCGCTCAAGGAGAACAGCTCGTCGATACCGACTTCCAACTCGCGCGCCATCAAAAGCGCGACCTCGGTATTGGGAACGTACGTTCCGGCCTCGATGGCATAGATGGTCTGGCGGCTAACGCTGACGCGCCTGGCAAGATCCGATGCGCCGATTCCCCGGCTTTTGCGAATCTGGGCCAGGCGGTTCTCGATGATCGTCTTAGGCAAGCTATTTCCCCAGGTGCACCACTACCCGCTTCCGGCTTGTCTCGCGGCACAATCAGGCGGAAGCGTCCCCGCGAGCCGGCCAGCAGGATCCGACTGTCGAGAGAGGCCGGGTCGACCTCCCCGAGCGAGAATACCACTGGATATCCGTCCCGCGCTTCATGACGCCGCACCCTCAGAAGTGGATCTTGAGAACGAACTCGAACACGCGGGGGTCCAGGACCGTAGCGATCGAGCCGAACGCCGGACTCCCGAAACTGCCGTTCGGATTTCCCAGCGGGGGCGTGTTGGTGACGTTGAACGCCTCGGCCCGGAACTCGGTGCGGATCCGCTCGGAGATCGTGAACGTCTTGCCGGCCATCAGGTCGGCTGTCCGGTATCCGGGCCCGGTCACCGGGTTGCGGGAACTGGCGCCGATGGTGAATTGCGGAGCCTGAGTGAACGCCGCTGTGTTGAAGTAGCGCGCCAGGGTTCGCTGGCCGGAAGACAGGCTTGGGTCCGCCACGCGGTTCGGCCGCTGAATTCCGAAACCGGCGAAAGCGTTCAGATTGGTGGCCTGCGTGACGGCGATCGGGCTGCCCGACTGCATCCGAACGATTCCACCCACTTGCCATCCGCCGCCGAAGACGTCGCGCCAGCCGCGCAACGACCGGTTCCGGCCTCTTCCAAACGGCAATTCGTAAACAAAGCCGCTCGATAGAATGTGGGGCACGTTGCCCGTGGAGACATCCTTCTCCAGCCGCTTGTTGTAACTGTCCGCGGCCTGGAAGTTTGCCACCGGCCCGGTCAGCACGGCCGAATCGAAGACGGCGCCGGCATCGTCGATCAGCCGGGAGAACGTGTAGACCACGCTGAACGTGAGCCCGCCTGAAAAGCGCTTCTCGACGCGCGACTGGAATGAATGATACGTGGAGTGGCCGATGTTGTTGCGGTAGAGGGTGACCGTGGTGAACCGCGGGAAGGGCCGCAGCAGTTGCGCGCGGGCGAGGGTCGGAGCTCCCGGAGACGTGTTCGCGGGAATCTGTCCGAGGTACGGATTCGACACCTGCCGGGTCAGTTGCGCGCCGGACGAAAGTTGCTCGAGCGTAAGTTGGTTCAGGTTCACGTCGGGCACGCCCAGGCGCGTCAACTTCGATCCCAGGTACCCTGCTTCCAGGCTCCAGTTCTCGCCAACCGTCTTTTGCAGAGTCAGATTCCATTGCTGCGCATAGCCGCTGCCGTTGTTCCGCTGTACTCCGAAGACGCCCTGCCCAAGACCTGCGTCCGGACCCGGGGGCTGGGGAGTCACCGTCGGGCCGTGGGAGAGAATGAATGCGGGGTTGATATTGTCGAGGGTCTGCTGGCCAAGCGTCTGGATGAACGGAAACAAGGGCGTCGTGAACGGCGTCGTGATTCCGGCCTGCTCGATCCAGGTGAGGGAGTACCCGGACCGGATCACGAACGAGTCCGTCATCTTGAATGCCAGACCCACGCGGGGGCCGAAGTTCGCCTTCTCCAGATTTCGCGCGGTCCCCGGAAATCCATCGCGGCCGAGGTAATCCAGCTTCTGTGTTTGCAGATTGAAGACGGCGCCGCGATCGCCGGCGACGGTTGAAGGGAAATTGAGCGTGTAGCGAACGCCCAGGTTGACGGTGAGGCGGCGTGTAGCCCGCCAATCGTCCTGGAGAAAGAACTCGGCGATGGCGGCGCGGGGCCTGAGCACCTCCGACTGCGCATCAATGGTGAAGCGCGTGACAGGGCCCGACAGGAACGAAGCGAAGCTGTTGCCGGTATTGGCCACCGGCGTCCCCGCCGCGCTCAGGCCGGCCGTGAAGATATTCGTGAATTGGAAGTTCCCGGTGGGGCTGGGGGGCTGCAGCACGTCGAGCCGCTCCAGGCGGATATCGGCGCCGGCCTTGAGGCTGTGAGTCCTCCTGATCCACGAGAAGCTGTCAATCAACTGGGTGACGGACGTGGTGAACCGGGCATTGCCGTTCGCCGGCGGCCCAAGCTGCTGCAGTCCGACGACATCGTAGGTTGGCAGCACGTCCTGAAACGATGTCAACGGGAGGTTTGGGATCTGCGACAGTTGACTCGCCGATTGGCCCGTGGCGAGAGCGGATCGGCGGAAACCCCGCCGCGTGAAGCCGGCGCGGACTTGATTTACCGCGGTGGGCGTCAGGTTCCAACTATGCTCGCCGACGACGCTGTCGGCGCGCGTCAGCGTCCGTCCGATGAACGCCGCCGTGAAGGCGCCGCTGCCATCGGGCAGCGGGGCGGTTGGTTCCGAGTCGTCACGCAAGTACGAATACCGGCTGAAAATCCTGTGGCGCGCGCCGAGATAGTGATCCAGCCGGAGATCGAACTGGTCCTGCGCCGTGGTGTCGGCCCCAACCCGGCGGTAGTTGTTGGCCGTCGCCTCGTTGATGCCGTTGAACACATTGGGCGCCGGATACCGGCCGGCGACCGCGCGCGCCGCCGGGTCGAACCTGGCGGCGGGAATGGTGTTCCCCGGAAACGGATCGCGGACGAAACCCGACGGTCCCTGGCTGGTCGTTCGAGGGTCGAAGATGGGCTGCGCAAACACGCCGCGCTTTTGCGCGCTGGTGGGGACCGTGCTGGTCCGCACGACTCCGGTGTCCAGACGGGTTCCCTGCCAATCGGCGAAGAAGAAGGTCTTGTTCTTCCGGACCGGGCCGCCCGCGACGAATCCGTACTGGTTCCGCCGGAATCGAGGCTTGGCTCCCGCCGTCGCGAACAAGTTCCGGGCGTTCAGCGTTTCGTTGCGGAAGAACTCGAACAGCGTGCCGTGCAACCGGTTCGACCCCGACTTCTGATTGACCATGATCACGCCGCCGTTGGAACGCCCGTATTCCGCCGAGGGGCTGTTGGTCTCGACGCGAAACTCCTCGATGGCATCGACGATGGGATAGAAAGCCACCTGGCCGGGCTCGGGCTGCAGCACGCTGATACCGTCGTAGATGTACTCGCTCACGCGCGGACGGCTGCCGTTGACGCGCGGCAGGAGATTGCCGGGAGGCAGATTCACTCCAGGCGACAGGGCAATCAACGGAACGAAATTCCTCCCGTCCAGGGGAAGCCCCACTACTCGCTTCTGCTCCACCACAAAGCCGGCGGTCCCGCGGCTCGCCTGCAGCAGCGGCGCGGCCGCGGTGACTTCGATGGACTGCGCAATGTCGCCGATCCGGAGATCAAGATCGAGGTCGACCCGATCGCCCACGCGCAGCACGATGCCCGCGCGCCGATGCGACGCGAAGCCTTCTTTCGCCACGGTCACCCGATAGGTCCCGGCAGGCAGGGCGAAGAAGTGAAAGCCGCCGTTGCTCTGCGACGTCACCGACAGCTTGACACCCGTGCCTGCGTGGACGAGCTCGACGGCCGCGCCGCTCACCGGCAGCTTTCCCGGATCACGGATGAGTCCGAACAACTCAGCCTTCGTCGATTGCGCGCGGACCGAGCCCACGCAAAGAGCCAGCAGGAGAAACGCCGCCGTTCGGGTAGAATGCGCGTGGTGTGTCATGTTTAGACGACGACGATAGCGTAACATGACGACCAGCCGCACGCGAGTCAGGGTTTTGCCGTTGAGGAGAAGCGGCGCTCAGGCGCGGAAATCCGCTCCATCCTGCTCGCCCAGCCGGGCGATTCCCAGACGGGACAGATGGAACGCCATCACGCCGATCAGCAGGCCCGCCAGGTAGCCATACGGCACGGAACTCGCGATCACCCCCACTAACACGGCAAGCAGGAAGTCGGACCTCCGCCCTGACAAATCCCGCAGCAGCGCGAGGAGAGTAATCGCCTCGAATAGGAGCAGAACGCCGAGGATGGGGCGGGGAAACACCTGGATCACGGTGTGAAAGCCCGGGCCGAAGAGGACGCCAATCAGCACGTAGAGAGAACCGTAAAGGACTACGGACCCTCCGGTCCGGCCGCCGAAAGCGTAGTGCCCGGCCATTCCGCCCGATCCGTGACAGGTGGGAACCCCTCCCAGGAAAGGATTGACCAGGTTCATCAGCGAATAGGTCCAGGCAATCCGGCGGGCGGTCAGCTTTCTCTCGGGGAACAAGTCCTCGGAGAGTTGGCGCGTTGCCAGGACAGAGTTGGCGATCGAGAGTGGGATCTGCGGGAGCGCAAGGATCAGAAAGCCTGTCCATACGTCGGGCAGAGACGGCTGGTGGAACTCGGGCAAATGAAAGCCGAGAGAGCCTGCAAGGCCGGCGCCGTCCAGCTTGAAAGCGGCCGCGTAGACGATGCCCAACGCGATGAGAGCCACGGCGGAAGGAACTCGCCGGCGTCCAATCAGCACCAGGGTGAGCAGAAATCCGGCCCCAGCCAACCACCACCCAGCGATGCCGTCGGCGGGAACATAGTCCCGGAGAGCGATGCCGGAGAGCTGCAATCCGAGGCCGCACTGGATCCCGCGAACCACGGGTTTCGGGACGGCGCGATTGATCCAGTCGATGGCGCCCGTGGCGGAAAGGATGAGCATGCTGAGGCCAATCGCCAAGCCTCCGCCATACAGGAGATGCGGGGGGATCTTCTGGGCAATGACGATGGCCGCCATGGCTTTCAACGGTTGCACGGGCATGGGGATTCGGTACAGGATCGCCGTTGCCACCTGCATGAGACCGAACACGGTGAGGACGCTGGTGGCATTGAGCCCGGAGGCCAGGATCATTCCCACCAGCAGCGGTAGGTCAGTCCCCATGTCCCCGAAGGCGCCGGACCACTCCGAGCGATTGAAGCGCAAGCGGTTGTCGCCGTGGAGAGCAGCCTTCGCCGGCGAGTCCCCGTCGGGGTTCCATTGCGCACTGGGATTTGAAACCGACATGACGGGCAGCGACACCGTTCTGTCGTGTTAACATAACACAGTCTCGGTTAGTGGTTTCACGCTCCCGCCGGCGGCACACGAGAGCGGCCGATACCGCCCCCAGCGGCCTGTTGCACACTGGTGTTTGCCACCGGTGCCCGATGAAGGCCTTCGCCGAACTGTACGCCGCGCTCGACGCCACCAACAAGACGAATGAGAAGGTGGACGTCCTCGTCTCGTACTTCAAGGCCATCCCGCCGCGAGACACCGCCTGGGCCGTCTACTTCCTCATCGGCCGCAAGATCAAGCGTCTGGTCGAAGGCCCCAAGCTCTGGCAATGGGCGGTCGAGGAGTCCGGCCTGCCCGAGTGGCTCGCCGGCGAATGCTATGGCGCGGTCGGGGATACCGCCGAGACCATCGCCCTGCTGCTTCCTTCCCCGTCCTCGTCGGCCGGCGGATCGCTGAGCGAGTGGATTGAAAACAAGCTGCTGCCGCTGCGCGACCTGGACGACGGGGGCAGAAAGGCGATTCTGCTGGAGGCGTGGCGGCAGATGGACGATCGCCAGCGCTTTGTGTGGAACAAACTCATCACCGGAGCATTCCGGGTCGGCGTGTCGCAGAGCCTGGTGACGCGGGCGATTTCGGTGGTGAGCGGCGTCGACGCGAACGTGATCGCCCATCGCCTGATGGGCGATTGGCAGCCGAACGAAGAATTCGCCGCGCGCATCGTCTCCCCCGTTTCCACCGACGCCGATGTCAGCCGGCCGTACCCGTTCTGCCTCGCCTACGCTCTCGAAGGCGACGTCACGGAACTGGGCGAAATCGGCGAGTGGCTGCTGGAATGGAAATGGGATGGCATCCGGAGCCAACTGGTGCGGCGCGACTGGCAGACGTTCCTCTGGTCGCGCGGCGAAGAACTCATCACCGATCGCTTCCCCGAGATCGCGTCTCTCGGCGGCGTCATCGGCGAGGGCACCGTCCTCGATGGCGAGGTGCTGCCGTGGCGCAACGGCGTCCCGATGCCGTTTGCCCAACTGCAGCGAAGGATCGGCCGCAAAACGCTAGGCCCGAAAATTCTGAGCGAGGTGCCTGCTGCTCTACTGGTCTTCGACCTGCTCGAGTGGCAGGGGCAGGACGTGCGCGAGAAACCCATCGAATGGCGGCGCGAGGTGCTGCAGGCGCTGGTCGAGCGCGTAAATGCTCCCGAACGGCTGGTTCTGTCGCGGCTCCAGCAGTACGAATCGTGGGACCAGGCCACGGAGACCCGCCGGGAGGCGCGAGCGCGCGGGGTTGAAGGGTTCATGCTCAAGCGGCGCGGCTCCCCTTACCGCGTCGGCCGCCGCAGGGGCGACTGGTGGAAGTGGAAGATCGAGCCGTTTTCGGTCGACTGCGTCCTGATCTATGCCCAGCGCGGCAGCGGCCGCCGCGCCAGCCTCTACACCGACTACACGTTCGGCATCTGGGACGGAGAAACGCTGGTCCCGTTTGCGAAGGCCTACTCAGGACTCACCGACGACGAGATCCGGCAAGTGGATGCCTATGTCCGCCGCAGCACTGTCGAGCGCTTTGGCCCGGTGCGGACGGTCAAGCCGGAACTGGTGTTCGAATTGGCTTTCGAGGGCATCCAGGAGTCGAGCCGGCACAAATCGGGCATCGCTGTCCGATTCCCACGCATCGCCCGGTGGCGGACCGACAAAAAACCCGAGGACGCCGACACGCTGGAGACGGTGCGCGCCCTGCTCCCCCATGCCCCGCCTGAAAACGAATCCGCGCATTGAGGCCTGGTTCGCCTCGCGAGGCTGGAAGCCCTTCGCCTTCCAGCGCCAGGTGTGGCGGCTGTATCGGAAGGGCGAGAGCGGGCTGATCCATGCCGCCACGGGTACCGGGAAGACGTAC
Source organism: uncultured Solibacteraceae bacterium (assembly GCA_964529305.1). Lineage (GTDB taxonomy): Bacteria > Acidobacteriota > Terriglobia > Bryobacterales > Bryobacteraceae > CAZGUX01. Next base: position 29,311 of record CAZGUX010000159.1, read on the forward strand.
GCGGCGTGGCTGGCTCCGATCCTCGAATACCTCGACGATCCCGGAACGGAGAGGACTCTGCCGCTCCGCGTGCTGTGGATCACGCCGTTGCGCGCTCTGGTGGCCGACACCGAAGAAGCCCTGAAGCTGCCCATCCGCGATCTGAGCCTGCCCTGGCGGGTCGAGTCGCGCACGGGCGATACGCCGCCCGGTTTGCGCGAACGCCAGACCAGGCGTCTCCCGGCCGCGCTGGTCACCACGCCCGAGAGCCTGTCGATCTTTCTCGCCCGGCCCAACTGGCGCGAGTTGTTCGCCGGACTGCGCCTGATCATCGTCGACGAGTGGCACGAGCTGATGGCTTCCAAACGCGGGGTCCAGACCGAGCTATGCCTGGCCCGCCTGCGGACGCTCTGCCCGGAGGTCCGCACCTGGGGACTCTCGGCCACTCTGGGGAACCTGGACGTCGCGATGGAGACGCTGATGGGGCGCTTTCGCGGGGGCCAGCTGGTGCGCGGGCATTTGCTCAAGAACGTCCAGATCGACGCTGTGATTCCCGCGTCGATGGACCGGTTTCCGTGGGCCGGCCACCTCGGCGTGCACCTGATCGACCAGGCTGTCGCGGCGATCGAGGAAGGGGACACCACGCTGGTCTTCACCAACACCCGCTCGCAATGCGAGATCTGGTACCAGGCGATCCTTGACAGGCGCCCCGATTGGGCCGGCGTCATGGCGGTGCACCACGGATCGCTCGACCGCAAGACGCGCGACTATGTGGAGGACGGCCTGCGCAAGGGCAAGTTGCGGTGCGTGGTGTGCACTTCGAGCCTGGACCTCGGTGTCGACTACAGCCCGGTCGACCGGGTGCTGCAAATTGGGAGTCCGCATGGCGTCGCCCGCATGCTGCAGCGGGCCGGCCGCAGCGGCCACCAACCTGGCGCCGTCAGCCGGATCACCTGCATTCCCACTCACGCGTTTGAGTTGGTGGAGACTGCCGGGGCGCGCGACGCGGCCCGCGCCGGCGCCATCGAGTCGCGCGATCCGGTCGAACGGCCCTTGGATGTGCTGGCCCAGCATCTGGTGACCGTCGCGGTCGGAGGCGGGTTCCGCGAGCAGGAACTGTTCGACGAGGTCCGCTCGACCGTGGCGTACTGCGACCTGACGCGGCGTGAGTGGGAGTGGACGCTCGACTTTGTGACGCGCGGCGGCGAGACCCTGCGGGCCTATCCCGAGTATCAGCGCGTCGTCTGCGAGGGCGGCGTCTATCGGGTCACGGACCGGGTCATCGCCCGACGCCACCTGATGACCGTCGGTACGATCAGCTCCGACGCTTCGGTGAAGGTCCAGTACATCACCGGCGGCGTCCTGGGCACCATCGAGGAGGGATTCATCTCCCGGCTGAAACCCGGGGATCGTTTTCTGTTCGCCGGCCGCACGCTGGAGTTCGTCCGCATGCGCGACATGGCGGCCCAGGTGCGGCGCACCCGGAACCGGCCGGACGCGGCGGTCCCGCGTTGGGAGGGCGGACGCATGCCTTTGTCGAAAGAACTGGCCGAAGCCGTTCGCCTCAAACTGGAGGAAGCCCGGAAAGGCCGCTTCGCCGGAGCCGAGATGACCGCCATCAAGCCCGTTCTCGACGTGCAGTCGGCCTGGTCGATCATTCCGGCAATTGGGGAATTGCTGATCGAGCGCACGCAAACCCGCGACGGCTACCATCTCTTCCTCTATCCGTTTGAAGGGCGTCTGGTCCATCAGGGACTGGCGGCGCTGTTCGCCTACCGCATGGGTCAGTTGCAGCCGATCTCGTTCAACTATGCGGCCAACGACTATGGAATCGAGCTCCTGTCCGCTTCTCCGATCCCGATCGAGCGCGCGCTCGATTCCGGCTTGTTTTCCGATCATGGCCTGGAGGCGGACATCCTGCGGAGCCTGAACGCGTCGGAAATGGCCAAGCGCCAGTTTCGCGAGGTCGCGCGCATCGCCGGTCTCGTGTTTCCAGGATATCCGGGACAGGCCAAGACCCCGCGCACCGTCCAGGCAACCAGCGGTCTGATTTACGACGTGTTCGCCCGGTACGATCCCGGCAATCTGCTGCTGCACCAATCGCAGCGCGAGGTTCTGGAACGGCAGTTGGAGAGGCGAAGGCTGACCCAGACGCTGGAACGCCTACGAAGTTCGAAGATCCGCCTGATCGACACCGAACGTCCGACGCCGTTCGCGTTCCCCCTGATGATCGACATCGACCGCGTGCGTGTGAGCACGGAGAAACTTGGCGATCGCGTCCGGAGGCTGCTGGCGGAGTTGGAGAAGGCCGCTTCGGGCGATTGAATGCCTTGTCAAACGGAACCGCGGCCGGAAGGCCGCGGACAGGCGTTTGGGCGGGGTGGCTCAGGGCCGAATGGGATTGAACCAGCGGAGGCCCTGAAAGCGGGCAAAATCGTTGTCGGTCGACGCGATTTCCGCCTGGTATTCAATCGCCAGGGCAGCCAGGTGAGCGTCGGTGGTGAGGTTGCCGGCCACGCCCACGTCGTCGATCAGACGGAAGAGAATTTCCGCATGACGCTCTCCCGGGTTGACGACTTCCACCGAGGGGCTGGCAAGCCAACCCCGCACGATGCGCGCCGCTTTTGTCACCGGCATTGGATTTCCCATCATGCCGCGATTCGTCATGATTCGGACAAACCCAAGGATCGCTACCCATGCCAACCCGACCGGCCGTGGAGCGACCAGTTGGTGTTGCCACCACTCACCGATCGCCGGGTGCAGGCGCGAGTTGGAGTTGTGTGCGTGAATCAGGATGTTGACGTCCGGAATGATCATAGCTGATGCTTCTTGGCAAATTCCTCGACTTCCATTTCGTCCAACAACTGGTTCATCTTGTTCAAGTCAATTCCCGGTTTGAAGTCGCAGGCGTGCGTCTCGACGCGGAAGGCGTACTTGTTCTTTGAAGCCCGTTGCTTCAATCCCGCGCGCAAGGTCTGATTGATGACTTCCTTCAGGGTCGTCTTTTGTTGGGCCATTTTTTGCCGGATCTTGGTGGCCACATCCGGATCGAGAGTCAACGTCGTCCGCATATAGACATTGTACAGCCGGTCTAATTTGATGTCTAAGCATCAGTACTGAATATGCCCTGATGCCAACAAACGATTGACGATCGGGGCTGTAGGCATTGAGACAAACCTGGGTTTGGTACCCTGATTGCTAGGCGACCGATTTTCTATGGGTCTTCGAACCGCTCTGATTCTCTCTGCTTCGATCATCGCAGGTGCTTCCCTGCTGAGGGCACAGAAGACCACCCGGCCCGCGACCGTCGACTTCCAGCGCGAGGTCCGGCCGATTCTGTCCGACGCCTGCTTCGCCTGCCACGGTCCTGACAAGGGAACGCGCCTGGCGAATCTACGTCTGGATACCCGCGAAGGAGCCATGGAACGGCGGAAGAACGGCGCGCCCATCGTGCCCGGCAAGCCCGACGCGAGTCTGGTCTGGCAGCGCATCGTTGCGGAGAAACCCGCGCAGCGGATGCCGCCGCCCTATTCGCACAAGACGCTGACCGAGAAGCAGAAGGACGTGCTCCAACGCTGGATCGCGCAAGGGGCTCCCTGGAAGGAGCACTGGTCGTTTGTCGCTCCCGTTAGGCCCGCGCCTCCCGCGATCCGGAATAAAGGCTGGGTTCGCAATCCGATCGACCAGTTCATTCTCGCCAGACTCGAAAGCGCCGCATTGACGCCCGCTCCCGAAGCAGACCGCCGGACCCTGGCCCGCCGCGTTGCCCTCGACCTGACGGGCCTGCCCCCGGAACCCGAAGACGTCGAAGCTTTCGTGAACGACCTGTCCAGGGACGCGTACGAGAAACTCATCGACCGCTACATGAGTTCGCCCCACTACGGTGAGCATCGCGCGAAGTACTGGCTGGACGCGGCCCGCTACGCGGACACGCACGGCATTCACGTCGACAACTATCGGGAGGTCTGGCCGTATCGCGATTGGGTGATCCGGGCGTTCAACCGCAACCTCGCGTTCGACCGCTTCACCGTCGAACAGGTGGCCGGCGACCTGCTGCCCGATCGCACGCTCGATCAGCAGATCGCTTCCGGGTTTCATCGCTGCAACGTCACCACCAACGAAGCCGGTGTGATCATCGAAGAGGTCGAGGCGATCTACGCCAAGGACCGTGTGGACACCACGGGCACCGTCTTTCTGGGACTGACCATTGGTTGCGCGACCTGTCATGACCATAAGTTCGATCCGATTTCAGCCCGCGACTTCTACTCGATGGCGGCGTTCTTCCGCAACACGACGCAGAATGCGATGGACGGGAATATTCCGGACACGCCTCCGGTAGTGGTGGTCCCTCGGGATGAGGACCGGGAGCGATGGCCGGAAGTGAACCGCCTGGAGACGGAGACCCGGGCCAAGATGGCCGATGTGCGCGCCGCCGCCGATGAATCGTTCGAGGCGTGGCTTGGCCGCTCCGAATACCGGAAGGTCCGCGATCCGCTCTACCCGGGCGCGGAACTCACCTACCTGTCGTTCGGGAACCGCCTCGAAGCGAGACATGCCGGCGACGTCCGCCTGCCGGAAGGCGTCGCGTTGGGTGAAGGGATTGTGCCCTCAAGGCGTGCTCTGCGATTCGGGAAGGGCGCGAATCTGGAAATGCCCGGCGTCGACTTCCTGAACGGCGATCGTCCCTTTTCCATCGCCGTGTCGTTCTACTTCCCCAAGAACGAGGACACCTTCATCGTCGCCAGCCAGTCCGACCCGAAGGACAAGAATCGAGGATGGGCCATCGAAATCTCGGGGCGTGTCTCGCTGCTTCGACTGACCGGCGACGACGGGAAGGCGATCACGGTACGCGCAGGACACCTGGAACAATTGAAGCAGGGAACCTGGAACCACCTGGTGTTCACCTACGATGGAAGCCGCGAGCAACCGGGCCTGGCCATGTACTCGAACGGACGCACGATTCCCACACAGGGACGCGGCGACCAGAACACCACGCTGAAGGGTACTCTGTGGACCCACCAGCCTCTCCGCCTGGGTAACGAAGGCAAGCGGTATTTCGAGAACGGCGCCATCGCCGACTTCCGCATCTTCAATCGAGCGATCACAGAAGAGGAGGCCGCCGTCGCGGCGGCCTGGCCGGTGATGGAAGCCGCCAGGGACAAGGCTCCCGAACAGCTCACCGCGGAGGAGCGTACGGCGCTGCGCCGCTATTTCCTCAATCATCGGGACGCCCGCTATCAGGGCATGGGCGAGCAACTGGCCGCGTATTCGGCCGAACGCCGCGAGATCCGCAAGCGCGGCGCCATTACGCTGGTGATGGAAGAGAAGAAGGACTCGAAGCCCTTCGCACACATTCTGCAACGCGGGATGTACGACCGGCCCGGCGAGCGCGTGGAACCGAGCGTCCCCGCGGCATTGCCGCCCATGACGTTGTCCATGCCGCGCAACCGGCTAGGTCTGGCGCAGTGGCTGATCGATCCGTCCAACCCGCTGACCGCGCGCGTCACGGTGAACCGATTCTGGCAGGAACTCTTCGGGACGGGTCTTGTCAAGACCAGTGAGGACTTCGGCTCGCAGGGGCAGCCTCCTTCGCATCCCGAACTTCTGGATTGGCTGGCCGTCGACTTCCGCGAATCGGGTTGGGACATCAAGCGGCTGTTCAAGTCGATCCTGATGTCGGCGGCCTACCGGCAGTCCGCGGCGACGAGTCCGGAGAAGATCGAGAAAGACCCCGATAACCGGCTGTTGTCCCGCGGCCCGCGATTCCGCATGGAAGGTGAGATGATTCGCGACTACGCGCTGGCGGCCGGCGGATTGCTGGTCGCGACCATCGGCGGTCCCAGCGTCAAGCCATATCAACCCGAGGGCATCTGGGAAGCCGTGGCCATGAACGGCAGCAACACCCGCTACTACAAGCGCGATCCCGGCGACAAGATCTATCGGCGAAGCATGTATTGGTTCTGGAAGCGAAGCGCGCCTCCCGCTTCGATGGACATCTTCAACGCACCCACCCGCGAAAGCTGCACGGTTCGCCGCGAGCGAACGAACACGCCGCTGCAGGCGCTGGTGACGATGAACGATCCTCAGTTCGTCGAGGCTGCAAAAAGCCTGGCGCGGATGGCCCTGCTTAACGCCCGCGACCTCGACCGGCAGTTCGATTTCATGACCACACGCCTCATCGCGCGTTCGTTCAACGAGAAAGAACGCGGCGTGGCGCGAAAGGCCTATCAGGACTACCTGCGCTATTACGATGCGCACCCCAGGGACGCGGCGAAGTTGCTTACGACAGGCGAGTCGGCAGCCGACCCCTCGCTTGCGAAGCCGGAGTTCGCCGCCATGACCCTGTTGGCCAATCAGATGTTGAATCTGGACGAAGCCCTGACCAAGTAGGAGAAGTCGATGCATCCTTCCGACCAGACCGTACTCAACGAAACGAGACGGCAGTTCTTTGCCCGGGGAGCGCGTGGGCTGGGCTCAATCGCGTTGGCCAACTTGTTGGGAGACGAGGCCCGAGCGGCATCCGCCGCGCGCGTGGAAGCGGGGGGCGGCATCGCCGGCTTGCCTCACTTTCCGCCAAAGGTGAAACGGGCGATCTACCTGCATATGGTCGGCGCTCCACCGCAAATCGAACTGTTCGACCACAAGCCGCAGATGAAGGAGTGGTTCGACAAGGATCTGCCGGACTCCATTCGCCGCGGCCAGCGTTTGACCACGATGACCTCCGGTCAAGGCCGGTTTCCGATTGCGCCGTCCATCTTCAAGTTCGAGCAGCACGGAAAGAGCGGCGCCTGGCTTTCGGAACTTCTGCCGCATACGGCGAAGATGGTGGACGACCTCGCGATCATCCGGTCGATGCACACCGAAGCCATCAATCACGAACCGGCCATCACGTTCATCCAAACGGGCAACATGATTGCGGGCAAGCCCTGCATCGGGTCGTGGATGGCCTATGGCCTGGGCAGTATGAACCGCGACCTGCCGACGTTCGTGGTCATGAACGCCAGCCACACTCATCCCAAGGCCAACGTGCAGGCGATCTCTGCCCGGTTGTGGAGCGCGGGCTTCCTGTCGGCCCAGCATTCCGGCGTTGCCCTTCGCTCCGGCGGCGACCCGGTGCTGTACATCAACAACCCCGAGGGCGTTCCACCTCAAATGCGCCGCCGCATGTTGGATTCCCTGGGGGAACTGAACCAGATCCAGCTTGACCAGATCGGCGATCCGGAAACGCGAGTCCGCATTGCGCAATACGAGATGGCGTTCCGTATGCAGTCTTCGGTGCCTGAATTGACGGATCTCTCCAAAGAGGGCGAGGCCGTTTATCAGATGTACGGAGAGCAGGCGAAGAAACCGGGGACATTCGCTTACAGCGCGCTGATGGCGCGCCGCCTGGTGGAGCGCGGGGTGCGATTCGTTCAGATCTATCACCGCGGCTGGGACGTCCACGGCAACCTGCCGGAAGTCCTGCCCAGCCAATGCCGGGATGTCGACCAGCCCTGCTGGGCGCTGGTTCAGGATCTGAAACAGCGGGGCCTTCTCGAGGATACGCTGGTCATCTTTGGCGGCGAATTCGGGCGCACGATTTACTCACAGGGAAAACTGACCGCGACCGACTATGGCCGCGACCATCACCCCCGATGTTTCAGTCTGTGGCTCGCCGGGGGCGGCGTCAAAGGCGGCGTGGTGCACGGCGAGACGGACGAATTCTCGTACAACATCGTCAAGGACCCGGTGCACGTGCGCGACTTTCAGGCCACCTTGATGCACCTGTTCGGCATCGACCATGCCCGCTTTACGTATAAATATCAAGGTCTCGACCAGCGTCTGACCGGTGTGGAGCCGGCCGCTCCGGTCAAAGCTATTCTGAGCTGAACCGCATCCCGGCGGCATCCAATTCCCTGCGAACTCGCGCCCATTTTCCTTACAACCCCCTCAGTGGGAAGCCTGATTGTTCGCAAAGGGGCGCGCCCCGACAATAATTGCATGCGTTTCCCCCCACTTGCCCTGTTGGCCGCCGTCCCCCTGCTGGCGCAGAACCCCGCGGTCACGGTCACGATTGACGCTGCCGCCAATCGCCGGCCCATTAACCCCAATATTTACGGTGTTGCCTATGCCTCCACGGCGGTCCTGACCGAACTGAACATCCCCCTGCATCGATTGGGCGGGAACAACACGACGCGCTACAACTGGCAATTGAACGCGGACAATCGCGCCAACGACTGGTATTACGAGAGCATTGGCGACTCCAGCAGCACCCCGGGCGAACGCGGCGACAGCTTCATTCAAGCCTCGAAAGCCGCAAGCGCACAGCCGATGATCACCATACCCATCATCGACTGGGTGGCCAAACTGGGTCCGAACCGCTCAAAACTCGCCAGCTATTCGCAGGCCAAATACGGGCAGCAAACCGGCAACGACTGGCAATGGTTTCCCGACGCGGGCAACGGCATCCTTCGCTCGAACAACCAGCCCATCACCACGAACGACCCGAACGATGCCAATATTCCCAACAACTCGTCGTTCCAGGAGCAGTGGGTGCAAGCGATGGTCAATCGGTGGGGCCTCGCTTCGGCCGGAGGACTCCGTTACTACATCCTCGACAACGAGCCCAGTATCTGGCACTCGACTCACCGCGACGTTCATCCGGCGGGCGCGCGTATGGCCGAAATCCGGGACAAGATCCTCGACTACTCGAACCGCATCAAACGCATCGATCCCGGCGCGTTGGTGGTAGGGCCGGAAGAGTGGGGCTGGAGTGGTTATCTCCTCAGCGGGTACGACCAGCAGTACGGAGGCCAGACCGGCAACTGGAGCAATCTTCCGGACCGCGCAGCCAACGGCGGAATGGACTACTTGCCGTGGCTGCTAGCTCAATTGAAGCAGAACAACGTGGCCGGCGGCCTTCGTCCCCTCGATGTCTTCACCGTGCACTTCTATCCCCAGGGTGGCGAGTTCTCGGAGGATACTTCGACCTCGATGCAGCAGAGGCGCAATCGGTCCACGCGATCGCTGTGGGATCCCGCCTATGTGGATCCGACCTGGATCAACGACACGGTGAAGTTGATCCCGCGCCTCAGAAACTGGGCGGACACGCATTACTACCCAGGAACCCCCATCGGCATCACCGAGTACAACTGGGGAGCCGAATCCCACATCAACGGCGCCACCACTCAGGCCGATATTCTGGGGATCTTCGGCAGGGAAGGGCTCGACCTGGCCGCGCGCTGGACGACTCCGGACACCTCGACTCCCACCTATAAAGCGATCAAGATCTACCGCAACTACGACGGCAACCGTTCGGCATTCGGCGAAACCAGCGTGAAGGCCTCGGCTCCGAATCCCGACAATGTCTCCGCGTTCGCCGCCCTCCGCGCCGCCGATGGCGCGCTCACGATCATCGTCATCAACAAGTACCTGTCCGGATCCACGCCCGTGACCCTGGCCCTCGCCAACTTCTCCAGGAACGGCGCCGCGCGCGTCTATCAGTTGACGTCCGCCAACACCATCGCCCGGCTCAGCGACCTGAGCTACACCGCCGGCACCTTGACCGCGACAGTCCCTTCGCAGAGCGTCACGTTGTTTGCCCTGCCTCCGGCGATCTCGAATGCGCCGCCCACCGCGGTCCCCACCGCGACTCCGGTTTCCGGAACCGCGCCTCTGGCCGTTCTCTTCAGCGGCAGCGGTTCTTCGGACTCGGACGGAACGATCAGTTCCTTCGCCTGGACCTTCGGCGATAACACCACGGGATCGGGCGTCTCGGTGAGTCACACGTACACTCAAGCCGGAACCTACACCGCGCGATTGACTGTCACCGACAACGCCGGCGCATCGGCATCCGCGACGGTTGCCATTTCCGTAAGCCCCGGTTCCATCGTGATTGCTCCGCCGGCCAATCTCAGCGTCTCGGTTCTCTGAAGGCGCGCGCGGCAGACAATCCGTCGCGTCGAGGATTCAAGGCGACGGTGTCGTGGGACTGCCGCGAGCAACAGGCGAGCGGACCGGTCGTCCAGACCGTCAGCGATGGGAAGCGTGCCGGGCGAGTGCGACGCAAGCGAAATGGCAGAACGAAGCCAATTTTGCTCGGAAGTGGCTGATTTTTCAGGGTCGGAAATTGGGTTCGAAATCGGTTGGATCGGCTTTGATTGGCTTTGCTTCGCCACCGGGAATCGACTGTCTTGACGGTTGCACCGAGGGCCGGGTGGACCCGATGCGCTGGGAAGCGGCCCGGGTTTGGGTCCTGCGGACCCCTGCGTACCTCGCTCTGGAATTGATCTGAAGACGATGGTCGCCATGTCCAGCCAAAGGATACCGCAGTGTCAAGGGGAGCCAACTTCCAAAACCGGCAACTCTCTGTATTTAGAACACTTAGAAAATGGTAAGCCTTGTTATTTGATTATCACGCCGGGCCGGTCCCGCAAGGCCTCGACGGCGGCCGATGGAGATTCCGTCTAACTGGAAACCAGGGACACCGCAACGGGGATCAGCGTGGATACTGGTGGGCAAACTATTGATTCAATTGGAGCGTCGTTGACAAAAACTCGGAAATGCGTTGGACGGCCCCCGGGTTCTATCGGACAGGAAGCCACGAGTCCCCGACATCGCTCTGCTGCGCGGCGTGAGGTCCTCTCCTTCCAGGTCTCAAACGGGAAACCAGGGACAGCGCGGCGGGCTGCGTGTCGATGCTGGTGGGCAAGCTATTGATTCGATTTGAGCGTCGTTGACAAAAACCCAGAAACGCGGTGGACGGCCCCGGTTCGCCCAGAGAGCCTATCGTTTGGCACTGGAGGGGGAGGAACCGGGGCCGTCCAACGCGTTTCTGGCTTTCGGTCCCCGCTACTCGAATCCAGCCAAGCACTTACGTCAACCCGGAACCGACTCACACCCGCCGCCCTGTCCCTGGCTTTCAATTTCAAGCCGAGCCCATCCGAAGGCCATACATGTGAGCAGGCGCGACTGCGCCGTCTTAGACCGTCTTAGACCGGGCTAGCCCGGACGCTCAGTGAGGTCCGGTCATTCTCAGCGTCACGGTTCTCTGAGAACGCGCGGGATTCAACCTGGTGCTACCCCCGGAGTTTCCGGTACGCTGTCAGGCAGCGCTCCGCCGTGTCCACCGGTGGATAGTCGCTGCCTTCCTGTTCAATCATGTAACACTCGATGCCCCCGGATTTCTCGGCGGCCGCGAAGATCTTCTTCCACGGCGCGACTCCTTGGCCCAATAGGACCCGGTAGCCCTTGTCGGGATCCGACGACCAATCCTTGCAGTGCATCGACACAATGCGGCCTGGATTCTTTTTGATCCACTCCACCGGGTCTGAACCGGCATCGATGCACGTTCCGACATCCAGTTGAAGGACAACGTCCTTGGTCGTCTCCTTGGCAAGGATGTCCATTGGCCGGACGCCGTTCACGGGCAGGAACTCGGTCTTGTGGTTGTGAAAGCCGGCGCGAAGCCCGGCAGCCTTCATCTTTTCCGTCCCTCGGTTCAGCCGTTCGGCGACGGGCTTCCAGCCGTCCAGGTTCTCGACCTTGCCGGCACTGGCCATCACGACCAGCCTGGAACCGAGAATGGCGTTCAATTCCACTGCGCGATCGAGGCTCTCGGGGTCGTACACCTTCGAACTGTTGTGGGTCGACGGACAGCGAACGCCCAGGTCATCCAGCAGCTTGCGGACCTCCTTCGCGTAGGCCGGAGTCCAGTCGAAATACGGCGAATAGAACTCCACGCACTGATAGCCCAGTTTAGCGACCGCACGGACCGTGCCCATCAGGTCCTGTTTGAGTTCATTGCGAACCGAGTAAAGCTCCAGGCCGACCGGAACTGATTTGCGGGCGGCCGCGGAGGCAAGAGCGCCGGACGCGCTCATCGCAAGAAAAGAGCGGCGGGTACAGGGAAGATGCATTCTGCCGAAACCATAGCACAGGGAAGAAGTGGTGGACAGGGGACGAATCAGCACACCGCTGCCGCCTAGGACCGCGACGAACCTTACTCTTCGATCTTGCCAATTGCTGAGTCGAGCACAGGAAGCAGGACGGGGAGGTCTTCGACGATGGTCGTCCAGACGATATCAAAGGTCTACATCGAAGTAAGCGTGAATGAGCCGATTCCGCATCGAGACGATCTGGGCGAAGGGGACGGATGGGAGTTGCGCCCGACTTTCCGGAGTCACTTTTGAGGCAGCCTCGCCTAGAATCTCCAAACATCGGGTGAGCGCCATCTTCAGCATCATGCTCCCGTCGAGTTCGGAACGCGTGCGGCCGGCGACCATTTCCAGAGCAGCAGCCGCCGCCTCCCGCATATGACGGAGCCGGACAGCATCAGGATTCGGCATAGACGACCCGCGCGTCGCGAACGACCTCGTCGCGGAAGTGCCGGCTCAAATCCATCGGAGTGCGCAGGTCTACTTTCCGTCCGCCGAGCAACCGGCTCAGTTCCTCTTCGATGTCGGCGAGCCGGAAGAAGCCGACCCTTTCTTCGGGTCGAAATTCCACCAGGACATCAATGTCGCTCGAGCCTGAAAAGCGGTCGGAGAGCACGGAGCCGAACAGAGCAAGCCTCCGAATGCCATTGCGGCGGCAGAGCTCGCCGATCGGTGCCTCCGGGATCTCGATTTGCGCGACGGTCAAACTTCTCCAATTATGGCCCAGATCGTCAGCCACCACACTGAAATCGAATCAACCCTCGATTCCAAGGTAATCGCAGGCTTCCCTCATCCGCGGAACGCTCCACGCCAGCGCTTCCACAGGCGTCGGATACCCATACAGGTCCAGCGTCATCGTGCCCGCATACCCGATTTCGCGAAACGCGTCCAGGATCGCTGGAATGTTCATCCGTCCCCGGCCCACCGGGAAATGCAGTTCTGAGGTCTGTTGGTCGGAGTCCGAAAAGTGAAGGTGGCGGATGCGGTCGCCGAGGGCGCGAATGGCCTCCACGTAATCGTTTGGGCGTCCGACACCGTAGTGGCAGAAATCGTAGGTGATCCCGAAGTGCGCCGGGTCGAGCGAGTCGCACAATCTGAGGAGAAACCGGTCGCTCATCCCCACGGTGAAGGGATGCGGTTCGGCCAACAGGCGTATTCCGTAGGGTTTCGCGTAGTCGATCGCCGCGCGAAGAATTTCCACCAGTCGCGGCAGCAGGCGGTTGATCCATTCCGATTCACCGCTGCCCTCGGGAGCGCGCCCCTCCCAGATCAGGACGTCCTTCGTACCCAGAGACCGCGCGGACTCGATGCCGGCTTTTAGCCCGTTCAACGTTGCTTCCGCCTCGGCCTCCGTGCCGAAGGGCTGAAAATAGGCCTCGCCGACGACGTTCAGCCCGCCCATGCCGAGCCCGATGCCTTTCGCGTAGGCCGCGAACCCGCGGCGCAACTCGTCCGTCTTTGCCTGCTTCAGGTGATGGACCCACATTTCGACGCTGGAAAAACCGGCCTCGTGGAAGAGGTCCATCGCCTGTTCCACCGGGTAGTCCGAGAGCGTGATCGTGCTTCCCCTCATCGCGGGCCTCCGGAGGGGACGGAAGCGCCCAGGCTCGCGGCCGTGGCCTCAATCTGCCGCCAGGTCGCTTCATCCACCGGGATGCCCTCCTTCATCCTCTGCTCTCGCCTGCGGAGGTCGGCTTCGCCCGGCAGGAACACCTCCTCGAAGCCCGGCGCCGCGGGCGTCGCTTTGACGTAGCCCACCAGTTCCTCCACCATGGCGGCAAACCCGGCCGGATCGATAAAGGCGGAGACATCGATCACGACAAAGCCCAGCCCGTTTCCCGGCTGATGCTTTGACACCGGCGAACCGCCCAGCAAGCCTCCCAGCACTTCCACCAGCAGGGAGAGCGCGAAGCCGCGATATCCTCGCTGACCGCCGAGAGGCAGGATCGTCCCACGCGGCGGTCCGTAGAAATCGGCCGCATCGTTGCTCGGGTTGCCTTCCGCGTCGAGGATCCATCCGTCCGGCAGAGGTTGGCCCTGATTCCGTAGCAGCCGGATCGCTCCTTCGGAGGCCTCCGCCGTCGAGAAATCGGCCACCATCGGATAGGCCGAGTTTCCCGGCACGGCAAACGAGATGGGGTTGGTGGCCAGCCTCCCTTCGCGTCCTCCCCACGGGGTGACGAAGTGGCCATGCCGCGGCGAATTGCAAACACCGATCGCGAGCAATCCCTGTTCGGCTGCCCGCGTCGTATAGGCTCCCAACCGGCCCGCGTGGTTGCAGCAACGCGCCACCACGGTTGCCGTCTTCCACCGCCGCGCCTTCTCAATGGCGGTGTCGATAGCCTTCAATCCGCCCACTTGTCCAAACGTCCACCCGCAGTCGACGACTGCCGTGGTCTCGGTCTCCTGCGAGACCACAATCGGCGCTCCGGGCCGGATCGCGCCTTGCCGGATCTCGTCGACGTATTGCGGAATCCGCATCACGCCGTGCGTATCGTAGCCCAGCAGACTCGCCGAGACGAGGTGCTCCGCCACGATTTCCGCTTCACCCCCAGGTGCGCCCGCGGCTTCAAAAATGTCCGCGGCGAGGCGGTGCAGCGCTTCATGGCGAAAGACCAAGGACATAGGTTTCCCGGCCAGTTTAGCGCTTAAATAACCGCCGGGCGCTACAATACACGTTGACCCGGAAGATCACCCTGCAGGACATCGCCAAGCGCCTGGGGCTGTCGAGTACCACGATTTCTTTGGCCCTGCGGGACCATCCTCGCATCTCCCAGGCGACCAAGGACCGGATCCGCGCCCTGATCGCCGAGCTGAATTACGAGCCGGACCCGGTGGCGCGCGCGCTCGTGGTGGGACGCTCCAACCTGATCGGGGTCATTGTGCCCAACAGCAGCGACCCCTATTACTCCGAAGTCTTCCTCGGCATTGAAGACGCGGTCCGCGCCGCGAACTTCCATGTGCTGCTCAGCAACGGGTCGTACGATCTCGACTCCTACGCGCTGCGCGTCAAAGAAATGATGGGCCTGCGGGTGGGCGGATTCCTGATCGCCCCGCCTTTCTTCCAGGAGCGCCCGCGGCTGCCCGCCTTCCTCCAGGACCTGCGCGACCGCCGCTTTCCCGTGGTTCTTGTCAATCGCCGCCTAAAGCCCGCGCTGTTTCACCAGGTGTCCGCCGACTACACGGCCGGCGTCAGGATGGTGGTCGAGACGCTCGCGTCTTTGGGGCATCACCGTGTCGCCTATGTTTCCGGAGAGCCGGCATTGCTGCCCATCCGCCAGCGTTACGCCGATTTCCGGCGCATGGCGGCGCGCCACAAGTTCGACCACGATCCCCAACTCAGCGTGACCGCGCCCCTGACCCCGGCCGGCGGCTACGACGCCTGCCGCCGGCTGTGGGCGGGAGTCGAACGCAAGCCCACCGCGATCGTCGTGGTGAGCGACACCGTGGCGACCGGCGTATTGCGCTTCCTCCTCGACCAGCGGGTTCGCGTGCCGGAAGACGTTTCGCTCATCAGCTTCGATGGCATCGCCGCCTCCGAGTTCACCCACCCCAGCCTGACCACCATTGCCACGCCTCTTTTCGAGACCGGCCGCCGCGCCTTTGAACTGCTCGCCGGCGCCATGGCCGATCCGCTGGCCGGACCCCACAATGTGGTGCTGCCCGTGCGGCTGGTTCCCCGGGAATCGGTCGGCGTGGTCCGCCGCGAACGGCCGCTATGAGTCACTCCACCAGCCGCTCGGCTTTTCCAAACAACAGAAACGCGATGATCCCGGCCGCGCTCACCGTTGCCGTCAACCAAAAGGCGGAAGGCCAGCCGAACCCCTTCACCAGGTACCCGATCGCCACCGGAGCCAGGATCCCCGCCACGTTGGCGATCGCGCTTTGCAGGCCGACCACTGTCCCCGCATATCTCGGCGCGATCTCCAGGGAACTGCTGGCATAAACCGGGGTCACCGAGGTCAGCAGAAACATGGCCACGCACAGCGCGGCCACGGTGGTCCCGGGTCCGGGAGCCAGCGGCACCGCCAGCAGAACCGCCGCCGACAAGGCATACGGGACAAGGAACGCCTTCCGCACCGCCGTGCGATTGTGCGCCTTGCTGAGACGGTCCATCAGGGAGCCGAAGAGATTCGTCCCGGCGAGGGCGCAAACGAACGGCGCCGCGGACCCGAACGCCATGTTCGACAGGG
Organism: uncultured Solibacteraceae bacterium; assembly: GCA_964529305.1. Lineage (GTDB taxonomy): Bacteria > Acidobacteriota > Terriglobia > Bryobacterales > Bryobacteraceae > CAZGUX01. The sequence continues at coordinate 45,398 of CAZGUX010000159.1, forward strand.
TGAAGCCGCGCTCGTTCGCGAGATAGGTCGGCAGCCACGTGATCATGACATAGGCAAACCAGTTGGACGAGAAGTGCAGAATCCAAACGGCCCATAAGGGCGGAAGACGCAGCAACCGGCCCCAGGGGATGGTCTCCACCTTCGGCAGCGAAGGACGAGACGCCAGCAGGTACGTCATCTCCTCCCGGCCAACCGCGGCCGACTCCTCCGGCCGGTCGCGCGCGCCGAACCACCAGAAGGGTAGCCACGCAAGCCCCAGCAAGGCAAAGATGTAGAAGATGGCCCGCCAGCCCCACAGGCTCAGAATGGCCGATGCCGCCGGGAACGCCACGATGGAGCCCGCGTAGCCTCCGCTCCAACAGAAGCCCGTCGCCCTCGAATATTCCTCGCGCGGGAACCACCGGACCAGGATGCTGTTCATCGCCGGGAAGAGGCCGCTTTCGCCCAGCCCCATCAGAATTCGCACCGCGACCAGCGCCCCGAGCGACGTGGGAATCGGCGTCAGGGCGGTGAACAGGCTCCACCACAGGATGCTGATCGCGAACATCCGCCTCGGCCCCAGGCGGTCCGTCAGCCGGCCCGCCGGGATCATGAACCCGGTATAGCCGATGAAGAATCCGGTGAACGCCCAGCCCATCTGCGCCGTGTCCCATCCGTACTCGCGCAGCAGCGTGGGCGCGGCCACCGAGAGGTTGACGCGATCGCAGTAAGCGATCACCAGCGCCGCGAAACACAGTAGCGCGATGTCGACCCGCTTCGGCCACGGCGCCCGGCGCGGCGAATCGAGCGCCGGCGCCGCCCCGGTCCGCATTCGTCAATCCTCCTTCAGCGTCGCCAGTTTCTCTTTGTACGCGGCGAGAAGTACGGAGAAATCTCCCGAATACAGCAAGAATCGGACTCCCCTCCGTCGCGCCTCTTTGAGGATCCACATGTCGGCGGTCTGGATTCCAGCCGCGACGCCGTTCGCACCACAGGCCGCGGCTACGCGGTCCACGGCGTTCCAGAACGCCTCCGAACGGAATTGCTCGGCGATGCCCATCGAGATCGAAAGATCGTACGGCCCGATGAACAGGACGTCCAGACCCGGCGTGGCCGCAATCGCTTCCACTGCGTCGAGTCCTTCCCGGCTTTCGATCTGAAGGACGGCCAGGGTCTCGCGATTGGTCTCCGCCATCATCTCCACCGGATCGCCCCACTCCAGGTTCGTCATGATGCTGTGCATGCCGAACCCTCGATTGCCTTCCGGCAGGTACTTCATGGCGCGAACCGCGTTCATCGCTTCGCCGGCCGAATGCACGCGCGGCACGATGACGCCCATCGCCCCGCAGTCTAGCGTCCGCGTGATCAAGGCCGGTTCGTTCTGCGTCACCCGTACCAGCGCCGGGATTCCAAAGTCCCGCGCCGTCCGGCAAATCGCCCGGATGTCGTGGTAGTTCGCCGCCTGGTGCTCGGTGTCGATGAAGAACAGGTCCAATCCTGCTTTGGCGAGCACGACCGATATCTCGGGATCAAGGCAATACTCCACCGAGGTTCCGTAAACACACTCCCCGCTTCGGAGCTTGGTTTTGGCTGGGTTCTTTTGCATGAGTTTCAGGCGGCCGCCGCCATCGGCAATCCCGTGATGCGGCGCGCCTCATCCACCGACGCGATGTCGCGCCCCAGTTCCCGGGAGATGCGCACGATCTTGTCGACCAACTCGGCATTGCTCCGCGCGAGCGTTCCGTTCAAATCCAGGTAGGGGTTGTCTTCCATGCCGACCCGCACATGTCCCCCCAGCAGGATCGCCTGGGTCAACACGGTCCACTGCGTCGGCGGGTCCATCACGCTCACGCTGTAGTTGAAGTCCGCCGGCTTATGCGAGTGCATGAACTGCATCGCCTCCACGGTCGGCGGAGTCCAGCATCCGCCGGGCCAGCCGAGAAAGAATGTCGTCCACACCGGCGTCGCCAGCAGACCCATCTTCACCAGTCTCTGCGCGTTCCAGATGCCGCCGTAGTGGAACGATTCCACTTCGGGTTTGACCCCGTACTGCGCCGTGTGGCGGCAATAGGCTTCCAGTTCACCGCGGTCGTGAATGCCGTAGAGTTCCACTGGCGGATACTCCGGATCGGGCTGAAAGCTCTCGTCGTGGGCGTTGAAACAGATCGACATCATGTCCGGCCGCTGCTTCATCAGCTCCACGCGCTGCGGGAATCGCCCGTTCGCGATGCCGTATTGGATGATCGACGTCGCGCGCGAGGTGATGCCGTCCTTCAGCCGCTGCCAGCCGTCCAGGTCGAGATCGGACAGTTTGGTGTTGTCGTCGCGCATCTTCTCGTCGAGCGTGTAAGGCCCGTGCAAATGGCAGATGGCCGCGCCCGAGCCGATCCCGCGCACGTACTCGTCGGCCAGCGCGTCCACGCCTTGAGGATTGTAAGGATTCCTCGGATACGACATCGTGGAATCACAGGTCACCGTAATGATGAGCTTCTCCATGCTTGCTCCTATTCCTTCACGACCACGACGACGCGGCCGAGCGCTCCGCTCCGCATCGTATCGAGCGCGGCGTTGATGTCCGCGAGCGGCAGTCTCACCGCGATTTGCGGCCTCACCGTCCCCGCGGCCACCCAGCGGATAGCGTCGATCATATCCTGGCGCGTACCGTTGCGCGAGCCGATGATCTCCAGTTCCTTTTGCGCGATCTCGATGGTGTCGACGCGCGGGTCCTCCGGTTGCTCCCCGATCACCACGATTCGCCCGCAGCGCATCACCGCGTCCGCGCTGAAGCGCATGCTCGCGCTGTCGCCGACACAGTTGAATACGCACTCGACGCCGCTGGTTCCGGAGAAGTCCAGGACGGACTTCACCGCGTCCGCGGCACGGGCGTCGACCGTATGGGCCGCGCCCAGTGAACCGGCCAGCCGCAGTTTCTCCGGGTGAATGTCAGCGGCGGAGACACGCACCCCGCTGGCCCGCAGGATCTGGATCAGCACCTGCCCCACGCCACCCGCGCCGACGACCAGTGCCGAATCTCCCAGGCCCAGGCCCGCCCGCCGGCTGGCGTGCACCGCGGTCACGACGGCGTCCGAAATCAGGCCGCCTTCGGCGAACGGAACCTCCTCCGGCAGACGGTAGAAGTTCCGGGCTGGGGCCTTGAAGTACTCCGCGAACGCGCCGTTCGAAAGAACGCCGATGATGCCCCGAAGGTCCGCGCACTGCTGCTGCCTGCCGGCGCGGCAGTAGTAGCACCGGTCGCAGGTGATGAAGAGGTGAGGCACCACGCGGTCGCCCGGCCGAAGCGTGTCGACTTCGGAACCGACCTCCACCACCACGCCCGAGGGTTCGTGGCCCAGCACGTGCGGAAGCGCCGGCACGTAGCCGTGGCCGTCCAGAATGTGAAGATCGGTCCCGCAAATGCCGCTGGTTCGGGTCTCCACCAGGACTTCGTCCGGGCCGATCTTCGGCTCCGGAATGTCTTCGAGCGAAAGCGGCGCTCGCACCGCGCGCATCAGGGCGGCTTTCACGTGTGCCCCCGATTGTACTCACGCGCGCGACCGCGGTCAACACAGGTTTAGCGTTAAACAATGGGAAAATTGACCCTTGCTGGGATTTTGCTGCATAATGATCGGCAAGTCGCCATGCGGTTCCGAGTCCACTTGCTCTGTGCCGCCGGCCTCGCCATGATGGGCGGAGTGCGGGCCGGTGAAGTGCCGGCGCTGGGAGTTCTGGAAAAGCGCTGCCTGTCCTGTCACGGCGCGGCTCGCATGTCGGATCTCGATCTCCGCCAGAGGGAAACCACCCTTCGCGGCGGAAAGCGCGGCCCGGCCGTGGTCCCCGGAAAACCCGGCGACAGCCTTCTCCTTCAAGTCGTTTCCGGGAAATCGGAAATCAAGATGCCGCCGGGCAAGGACCCGCTGCCCGCTGCCGAGATCGACACGCTCCGCGCCTGGATCGAGACCGGAGCTCCGTGGCCGTCTGGCATCAAATCGGCGGCCGAGCCTTCCTGGTGGTCGTTCCGGAGGCTGCGGCGTCCGGACGTACCCGTCGAGCAAGGCGTCCGTAATCCGCTCGACGCATTCATCGCGCGAGCCCTCCGCCAGCAATCCTTGAAGCCCGCGCCTGTCGCCGGCCGCCGCACGTTAATCCGCCGCGCCTATTTCGACCTGATCGGCCTGCCGCCTCCTCCCGAGCGGGTGGAGCGCTTCGTCCAGGACGAATCTCCCGATGCCTGGGCTCGCCTGGTCGACGAACTCCTCGCGTCGCCCCAGTACGGAGAACGATGGGGACGCCACTGGCTCGACGTGGTTCGCTATGCCGACAGCGGCGGCTACGAAACCGACATCTATTTCAAGAATGCCTGGCGCTATCGCGACTACGTGATCAAGTCGTTCAATGACGACAAGCCGTATGACCAGTTTGTGAAGGAACAGGTCGCCGGCGACGAGTTGTGGCCAGACAATCTCGACCTGGAAGGCAACTACACCATCGCGAAGGACAAGATGCGGCACCTGGAAGCCCGCATCGGCACCGGTCTCTATACCCTCGGCCCCGAAGTCCACGAGTCCAACATGGACGCACCGAAACTGCAGTACGAAAAGCTCACCGATTGGGCGGACACCACGAGTTCGGCGTTTCTGGGGTTGACCGTCGGCTGTGCCCGCTGTCACGACCACAAGTTCGACCCCGTGTCCCAGCGCGACTACTACCGCCTCGCCGCCGTTTTCGCGTACAGCACCGAAGTAGAGATTCCCATTACTCACCGCATGGCGATCCGCGATCACGGCCAGCATTACCCTCGTGTGGTTGCTGTGGCCGAAGCAAAGACTGCCTATCGCCTGAACGAAGAGAAGGTCCGCCGCCGCCTGGTTGCCGATCGCAGAAGGAAGTTTGCCGCCGAAGCGATTGCCGCCTACGACACCAGGGAGGACCAGCGGACTCCGGAGCAGCAGAAGTTGGCCGCGCCGGTCGCCGAGGCGATTCGCGCCATCAACCCGGAAAAGGAGATGACGCCGGAAGAGGCCGGGCACTCAAAGGCGCTGCTCGAAGCCATTGGAAAAGCCTTGCTGGCGGTGCCGCCCCAGGACGCGCAAGGAGTGCCTTGGGACGGCATCTATGAAATTCCGTCGGCCACCGTGCTGGGCCATCGCGAACCCGAATTGGTGCCGGACACCTTTACGCTTTCCCGCGGAGAGTTGACCCTTCGCAGAGAGAAGGTCGCCGCGGGACTGCCGTCGTTCCTGGGCGGGGACGATCTTGCGGTCGCCGATTGCGTGGGCCGCTGCGTTCCTCTCGCGAGAAAGGAACTCGCGCTCTGGCTCACCCAGCCCGATCATCCCCTCACCGCGCGGGTCATGGTCAACCGCATCTGGCAGGGACACTTCGGCCGCGGCATCGTCGCCACCCCGAACGATTTCGGCCGCCAGGGCCAGGCCCCCGTATTTCCTGAAATGCTCGATTGGCTCGCCTCCGAGTTGGTCTCACAAGGATGGAGCGTCAAGGCGATGCATCGGCTGATCATGACGTCGGAGGCCTACCAACGGACCAGCGTGTTTCACGATGAGACCAGCCTCCGCAAGGACCCGGACAACCGCTATCTGTGGCGCATGAATCGCCGCCGCCTGGAGAGCGAGGCGCTGTGGGATTCCATGCTCTCGTCGGCCGGAACACTGCACCTCAAGATGGGCGGCAGGCCCGTCGCGCCGCCGTTGGCCGACGATGAGTTGAGCGGCATCAGCACCGCGTGGCAATGGCCGGTCAACGCAGATCCCGGAGAGCACCACCGCCGAGGGGTCTACCTTCTGGTCCGCAGGAACTTCCCGTATCCCATGTTCGAGGCCTTCGACGGTCCGGGAAACGCGGTCAGTTGCCCGCAACGCGACGTCAGTTCGGTGGCGCCGCAGGCTCTCTGGTTCCTGAACAACCGGGCGGCGTTCAATCAGGCGCAGCGCTTTGCGGAGAGGCTCCGCAGGGAAGGCGGCACCACGCCGGCGTCGCGGATTGACCTGGCTTGGCGGCTGGCTCTGGGCCGCGCACCCACCGCGCGCGAAACATCAGACGGCACGGCCCTGATCGAGAAACTCTCGCTCGAGAAGTTCTGTCTCTCCGTGTACAACCTGAACGAATTCTCTTTCGTCGATTGAGGCAAGCCATGACATGCAACCGCCAGCAGGCCGTCCATTCCCGCCGCGAGTTCCTGTTCCGCCACGCGTTTGGTTTCGGCGGCATGGCGCTGGCGCAAATGCAGGCAGCTTCCAATCCGCTGGCTCCCAAGCCTCCGCACTTTCCGGCCAAGGCGAAGAGTGTCATCTACCTGTTCATGCAGGGAGGCCCCAGCCACGTCGACACCTTCGACCCCAAACCGGAACTCTCCAGATACGACGGCAAGCGCGTCCCCGAGAGTTTCCGGTCCGATGGCTTGAGCCTGCAGAACCTCAAGGTGTCCGAGGCGACGCTGATGGGATCGCGCCGCACCTTCAGCCGCCGCGGTCAATCCGGCATCGAGATCTCCAATCTCTTCGACAACCTCTCCGCCCATGCCGACGACCTGGCGGTGATCCGCTCCGTCTACCACGATTCATTCATACACGGACCGGCGCTCAACCTTTTGTACACGGGGTCGTCGCGGGTCGGCTTTCCCAGCGTTGGTTCGTGGGTGCTGTACGGACTCGGCAGCGAGTGCGATAATCTGCCGGCCTTTATGGTGATGACCGACGGCACCATCGGCGGGCGAAGCCGCACTTCGTACCAGTCGGGCTTCCTTCCAGCGATCCATCAGGGGACGGTTCTCCGTGCCGAGGGCGCTCCGTTGGTCAACCTCTCGCCCCCTCCCGGGATTTCCACCTCCGACCAGCGGGCCCTGCTCGATCAGGTGGGCCGCTGGAATCGCCAGCACCTGGAAGGGCGCGAGGACGATTCGCGACTCGAGGCGCAGATCGCGAATTACGAACTCGCGTTCCGCATGCAAACGGCGGCGCCCGGCCTGGTCGACATCGCCGATGAACCCGAACACGTGCGGCAGCTTTACGGTCTCGACCAAAAGCCGACGGAGCGATTCGGCCGCCTGTGCCTGCTCGCGCGCCGCATGGTCGAGCGCGGGGTGCGGTTCATCCAGTTGATCTCCACGGACTGGGACGGCCACGGCGAGTGCGACAAGAACCATACCGATAACGCGCGCAAAATCGACAAACCCATGGCCGGCTTGATCGCCGTTCTCAAGCAGCGCGGCCTGTTCGAGCAGACCTTGTTGGTCTGGGTCGGCGAGTTCGGCCGGACACCCGTGATGCAGGGCAAGGACGGTCGCGACCATCATCCCTATGGTTTCTCCTCCTGGCTGGCCGGTGGGGGCATTCGCGGCGGCAAAGCCATCGGGGCCACCGACGAATTCGGATTCCGCGCCGTCGAGGACAAATGCCACGTCCACGACTTGCACGGGGCCATGCTCACGTTGCTGGGCCTCGACCACAAGAAGCTGACTTACTTCTTCAACGGGCGCGATTTTCGGTTGACCGATGTGGCCGGCGACGGCAACTTCGCGTCACGCCTGCTCGCGTAGATCACTATGACGTTGCTTCGTCCCATCACCACCGTGTTGTCGTGCGCGGCCCTTCTCGCCGGCGCGCCCAAGATGACCCAGGCCGATGTGGAGGGCCTGTTTCGCAGCCTGTCCAACTGGGGACGGTGGGGCAAGTCCGACCAACTCGGCGCGCTCAACCTGATCACTGCTCAGAAACGCAAACAGGCAGCCGCGCTGGTTCGCGAGGGTTTTTCTGTTTCCCTCGCGCACGATGTCATCAAGGAACGCTCCGACGATTCACCGCCCTTCGAGCACACCATGCTCGAGACGGGACGCGCCGGTTCCGGCGGCGCGTCCGACAAGATCGGCGTGCAGTACCACGGCTTCACCGCGACCCACATGGACGCCCTCTGCCACATGTTCTGGAAGGGGCAGATGTACAACGGGTATCCTCAGGCGGAAGTCACGATGAAGGGAGCGGCCAAACTCGCGGTCAACCGCTTCCGCGACGGCATCTTCACGCGCGGAGTGTTGATCGATTTGCCGCGCCTGGCGGGCCGGAAATATCTGGAGGGAACGCGTGCCATCACACCCGAAGACCTGGATGCGTGGGAGAAGAAGTTCAAGACCGCGGTGCAACCGGGAGACGCCGTGCTGTTCCGCACGGGCCGCTGGGCACGGCGCGCGGCCGAAGGCCCGTGGCCGATCATGAAGAACTCGGCCGGCCTGCATGCCTCCTGTTTGAAATGGCTCAAGCAGCGCGACGTCGCAATCGTCGGCAGCGATCTGGCGACGGACGTCATGCCGTCACAGGTGGAAAGCTTCGTCCTTCCGGTTCACCAGGTGCTGATCGTCGGCATGGGTGTCCCCATTCTCGATAACCTCGATCTGGAAGCTGCGGCGGCGGCTTCGGCCGCGCGCAATCGTTGGGAGTTCCTCCTGACGGTGTCGCCTCTGCCGGTAGAAGGCGGCACCGGCTCACCCGTCAACCCCACGGCTGTTTTCTAGCGCAGGGAGTAGCGGGCGACGTTTGTCTACCGGATCATGCTGCGGCCGCCGACGATGATGATCCCTCGCTGCGCCAGGCTCACTTGCTGAGGGGCATCCTGCTTGCCGCCGACGATGATGATGCCGCGGTCAGCGCCAAGCTGAGGAGTGGCGGCGGCCGGAGCCTGGCTCTTGCCTCCCACGATGATGATTCCCTGCGTTCCTCCGGGGTTCGCGGTTCTGTTTTGCGGCGTTCCTCCGACGATGATGATTCCCTGCTTTTGCGCCTGGCTCGCGACCTGCTGCCGCGTCTTGCCGCCGACGATGATGATGCCTCGATCCTGTCCGGCTTGGTTGGCGTTCACCCGATAGGCCGCTGCCGGGTTGCTGCTGTTGATCCGCACGAGAAGCCTCCGGCCTGTTGTTCGTGCGCCGGCTCGAAAAAGTTGCTACCTGCGCGACAATACCTTCGTGCACCAGGCTCGTGAGTGGATTCGCAGCGCCCGGTCGGTCGCCGTCCTCACCGGCGCAGGGATTTCCGCCGAGAGCGGCGTGCCGACTTTTCGCGGAACCCAGGGACTGTGGCGTCAGTTCCGCCCCGAAGAGTTGGCGACTCCCGAAGCCTTCGCCCGCGATCCTCTCCTGGTTTGGGAGTGGTACGACTGGCGAAGGCAGAAGATCGCCGCGGTCGCCCCGAATCCGGGCCACTTCGCGCTCGCTGACCTGGAACGGAGCAAAGAGCAGTTCACCCTCATCACGCAGAACGTCGATGGGTTGCACGACCGCGCCGGCAGCCGTCATGTGCTGAAGGTTCACGGTGACATCTGGCTCCTCCGATGTACCGCCTGCCGCAAGGTCTGGAGCGATCTCGAAGCTCCTCTTCGCGAACTGCCGCCGCGATGCGGCTGTGGCGCCATGGCCCGTCCCGGCGTCGTGTGGTTCGGTGAGTCCTTGCCCCCGGATGTGTGGAACCAGGCCGAAGAAGCCGCCCTGTCCTGCGAGGTCTTGCTGGTCGCCGGAACCTCCGCGGTGGTCTACCCCGCGGCCGGCCTGGTTCCGCTCGCCAAGTCCGCGGGCGCACGGGTGATTGAAGTGAACCTTGACGAGACTCCGATGTCGGCCCGCTGCGATGCCTCGTTTCGCGGCAAGTCCGGCGAACTGCTGCCTGCCCTCCTCGCCACTAGAAATGGCCCTTTGTAAGATAGGCAGGTGATCCAACTGACCGAAGTGGAAGCTCGCGTCCTCGGTTCCCTGATGGAGAAGGATATGACCACGCCGGAATACTATCCCCTCTCTCTGAACGCTCTGACGGCGGCGTGCAACCAGAAATCGAATCGGGAGCCCGTGGTGCAATACGACGAAGACCTGGTTGCCGCGACGCTGGAAACCCTCCGCGAGAAACAACTGGCGTGGTCGATCTCAGGGCGGGACATGAGGGTGCCCAAGTACTCGCACCGCGCTTCAGAGACCCTCGATGCCGGCAATCGCGAACTGGCGGTGCTCTGCGTCCTGTTCCTGCGCGGACCGCAGACGGTGGGAGAACTGAAACAGCGGACGGAGCGCATGTACGCCTTCGACGATCTGGACGCCGTCGAGACCACGCTCCGCAAGCTCTCGGAGCGGGAACCCTTGCCCTTCGTCAGGCAACTGGCGAAGGTCCCCGGCACGCGCGAGCCGCGCTGGACTCACCTGTTTTGCGGCGATGTCGACGAGACGCTACCCGCCGCCACCCACCCGCCGGCTTCCGACCCCGTGGCCCATCGCCTGGCCCGCCTCGAAGAAGACGTCCGCCTGCTCAAGGAACACGTGGCGGAGTTGCGCCGGCTGTTCGAATAGTCATTCGATGGTGAGTTCGACGTACCGCATCTTCCCCGCACGCTGGACCTGCAGGACCACCGGTTCGCCGGGCTTGATCGCATCCACCTGATCGCGAAGTTCCTTCAGGGTCGACATCGGCTGCCGGTTCAACGTAAAGATCACGTCGCCCGGAAGCAGCTTCCCGAACGACGGGTGCGACGTGATCGCGATGCGCGCCACCAGGATTCCGTACGACCGCCGCAGCGGCGGCAGCTTTGCGAGCAACTCGCTCTCGATGGGCAGAGCCAGGATTCCCAACTTCGGCACCAGATGAATCCGCTCGGTGACCATGCCGGAGTAGCGGTCCGGATTGTCCTCCCGGTCGAGCACCACCACGCTCTTCTCCAGGCGCTCGGTCCCGCGCAGGACCACCAGTTTCACAATGCTGCCCGTGTGATGCTGATAGACGTTCACGTGGAACTGCCGGGCGTTCTCCATCGGCTTCCCGTCCAGGCTGACGATGATGTCCCCGGGTTGCAGTTCCGCGGTATCGGCCGGACCGCGAGGGGTTACGTCCGCCAGAATCACTCCGGTTTCCACGGGCAGCTTCAACGCCTGCGCCAGCCCGGGACCGATCGTCTGCGCTTCCGCCCCGATGTCCCCACGAGTTACCGCCTTGTGCCGCCGGAGTTCGTCCACCACGTACTTCACGATGTTGCTCGGCAGGGCGAACCCCAGGCCTTCACTGCCTTTGGATTCGGAGATGATGAACGTATTGATCCCGATCACGTTGCCGTCGATGTCGAGCAGCGGACCGCCGCTGTTGCCGGGGTTGATGGAGGCGTCGGTCTGGAAGTAGATCACACGGTCGTCCGGCTGAAGCTGCCGCGCCACCGCGCTGATCACGCCCATCGTGACCGAATCCTCGAGACCGTGCGGGCTGCCGAGCGCAAAGGCCAATTGTCCCTGCCGGACGGTGTCCGAGTCCCCGAGTTTCAGAAACGGCAGATTACTTCCTTCCACCTTGAGGAGGGCCAGATCGGTTTCCGCATCGGTGCCGACGATAGCGGCCGGGACCAGGCGGCCGCTGGGCCGGACCGCGCTGCGACCCGTCCGGTTGGGATTCGGCAAGCGGACGCGCACCCGCGTCGCTCCCGCCACCACGTGCCGGTTTGTCACGATGTATCCGTCGGGGGACAAGATGACGCCGGAGCCGGTAGCCTGCTGCAGGGTGACGGCGGCGATCTCGTCGGAGTCTTCACTCGCCGGCCCGTATGCGTTGCTCACCACCAGCACCACGGGCGGCGACAGCGTCCGCACCAGGCCCATCAGGGAGTCGTTGAGCTTGCGCAGGCCGGGGTCGACCGGCCCCTGGGCGCAGAGGCATCCGACCGTCAAGATCGCCAACAATCCTCGTTTCATGGAAGCTATTTTGCCGCGGGGTCGTACGCAAAATCCCAGATCTGGATATTCAATTTGCCCTCGGTGTACTCTACCATCGCATACTCGCCGGGAGCGAGTTCCTGCTCGGGCCAGATCTTGTACAGGCCGTCGGCCAGTTGCTGGCGAAACACGGGGACAGGGTCCTGTTCCTCCATCACCGTTTTGGTCACCGGTTCGGTGTCCACCTTCTCCACCTGGCGCACGCCCTTCACCGGCTTCAGCCGGATCATCCCGAAGCGCTGATCGACCGACAGGCGCATGTAGAACTCCGGGCGAGCCGCGTTCAGCCGCGTCTGCGACTGCTCCCCGTCCAACTCCACGAAGCCTTTGCCCATGATCGGAATCGGAGACAGAACCTTCAGTATGCTCCTCTTCTTGTTGGTCCGGACTTTGGATTCCGCCTGCTTTAGCGGCGTCAGCTTGCCGGACACTTCGTAGTAGACGCCCGGCTCGACGGGAATGCGCGCCACGCGCCGCCGGTCCTCGCGTTCGGCTTTCTCTTCCGCCGCGATCACCTTGGACTCTTCTTCCAGCGCTTCTTTCCGCGAGCGAACTTCGCCCTCGGTCCGCTTCAGGTCCACCAGCTCGAGCGGGATCTCTTCCCATTCGCTCCGTTCGACACTGTAGAAACGCACCCGGTCGTTCATCACCTGATACTCGCGGACCACGTGATGGCCGCCGTCCTTCAGGTAGAGTTTGACATTCGCGGCGAGGGCAACCGAATAGAGAAGCAGGGGAAGCCACCAGCGAGCGGCCATACCCAGATTGTAGCCCGGCCGTCCCGTGGGAGAACCTGTTAGCCTGAAACGAATGATGCGGTTTGTTTTCCTTCTTTTCGTAGCTTTGCCTGCCTGGTCGCAGTTACAGGAGATCTCCATCAAGCTCGGCGGGATCGAGTGCGCTTCCTGCTCTGTGTCCATACCCAAGGCGCTGAAAAGGATCAAGGGCGTGGAGACCGCGGCTTTTAATGCCAAGGATGCCACCGCCGATATGCGCCTGGTTGAGAAGAACGTCGTGACCCTCGACCAGGTCCGCGACGCGCTGAAAGGCTTGGGCTATACGCCTGAAGCCGCGACCGTTCGGGCTCGAGGCCGTATCCGCCGCGGCGAAAAGAAAGCGCTGTACTTCGAACTCGAAGGCACGGACGTCTTCTTCAATGCGGTGCCAGTCACCGAGATCGGCCTTTCCGGCAAACTGGTCGAAATCACAGGCATCGCCACACAGCCTCGCGGGCGCGGCACCCCCGAATCGCTCCTGATCTACACCATGAAGCCGTTCGAGTTCGAGGCGAAGTAGCCCTATTCGGGGCCCTGCTCGTAGATCATCGAGTACGCCCCCGCCGGGTCCTGGATCAGACAAAACCGCGACGGCCCCATACTCCGCGGCCCCTCTACCACCTTGCCTCCCGACTCGGTGCATGCCTTCATGCTGTCGTCCAGGTTGCGGACCGCGATATAGATCAGCCAGACCGGAGGAATCGCCGCATTCATCCCCCGGGCATGACAGACTCCGGCGACCGCCTGGCTGCCGTTCGGAGGAATCATCGAGTAGTCCGAATAGCCGCCCATCTCCACCGCGCTATGAGTCCAACCGTTCACCTTCTCGTAGAACGAGCGGACCTCGTCGGCGTTCGGGACGGTCAGATCCATCCAGGCGATGCGGCCCGGTTCAATTGATGCCATTCTCACCTTCTCCTTGTCAGGCTCGTTGCAGTTCGTTCACGTGCGACGCGGCGGCGGGGCCGATGCCGTTCAGATTGTAGCCGCCTTCCACCACCGACACCAGACGCCCGCCGCAGTGCTTGTGCGCAATCTCGAGGCAGATGCGGGTCAAGTCGGCGAAATCGCCATCGGTGAGTATGAACCGGCCCAGAGGATCGCCGGCGCGCGAGTCGAAACCCGCGGAGATGATGACCAGGGATGGCTTGAATGCATCGGCGGCCGGAACCAGCCGTTGACGGAACGCGCCTCCGATTTCGGACTTTCCCGACCCGGCTGGCAACGGGCAATTGATGATCTTCCCTTTGCCTTTGCCCTCGCCCGTCTCCTGTTCCGCGCCCGTGCCGGGATACCAGGGATACTGGTGCGTACTGAAGAAGAGCACGCTGCCGTCATGGTAGAAGATGTCCTGAGTGCCGTTGCCGTGATGCACGTCCCAGTCGACGATCAGGACGCGGTCGAGTCCTCGCTGGCGCTGGGCATGGCGCGCCGCGATCGCAACGTTGTTGAAGATGCAGAAGCCCATGCCGCGCACCGGCGTTGCGTGGTGACCTGGCGGGCGAACCAGGCAGAACGCGTTCTTCGCCTTCCGCGAAACCACCAGGTCCACAGCGTTCAGCACGCCCCCGACCGCTCGGGCGGCCACGGTCCAGGAATCGACCGAGATCGTGGTGTCCCCGGTGGACAGGCCGGAGATCCCTTGCGCGTGATCGAGGGCGGCGATGTCGTGCCGCGCTGTCTTGAGATAGGCGTGGGTATGGCAATACGCCAGTTCGTCCCCCGTGGCATCCCTCGACTCGACCGTGGTCATCGACTCGACCAGCTTTGCTTTCGTTAGCGCCTGCAGGATGGCATCGAATCGTTCGGGGCGCTCGGGATGGTCGTGGCCGGTCAGATGACGTTTGGAGATCGGGTCGGCCAGCAGCGCGGAGTTCACAGCGGGAGGATCTCCTCTCGAACGGGATCGAACTTGATGCGCCGCTTCTCGACGTACGAGATGTTCCCCAGGTGCGAAGCCTGCGCCGAACGGTGTCCGATCAGAACATCGGCGTTCGGGAGTTTGCGCGAGCGTACGCAGTCGAGGAAATTGGCGACGTGGGCCTCGGTGGAATCGGAGATCGGCCGGATCACCGGCGGCGCGCCCCGCTCCGCGGGATGGAATTCGCACTTGCCGCCCGCGATCAGCAGGCGTCCTTCGGTCCCGCACAGTTCCATGCCGGTGCCGCTCATTCCTGGCGCGAGCGTCGCTTCAAACGTCGCCGTGAACCCGCCGGGATACTCGGTCAGAACATTGATCGTGTCGGGCGCGGTGCGGCCGTCCTTGTAGTGATAAATGCCGCCCGCCGCGACGCCCGACACCGGGACGTCCTGCTCCAGGAACATGTGAACCATGTCGATCCAGTGCGTGTACAGGTCGGTCACCTGGCCTCCCCCGAACTCCAGGTAGGCGCGGAAGTTCCAATACATCTGCGGATCGTATTCCCGCCACTTGACTTGTCCCAGATAACGGCCCCAATCGAGATTGTCCGGCTTCGAGCGCATCTCGGGGGGAGCCTTCATCAGGTGCGCCCCGTTGCCGTGCCACCAGGTGCGGGCCAGAGTGACTTTGCCCAGTTTCGGCATGAAGTCGCGCTTGGCTTCGCGGTACGACTCGCTCGACCGGCGCTGCATGCCGACCTGGCACACGCGGTTGTTGACCCGGGCGGCGCGAACGATTCGCGGCCCTTCCTCAATGGTGAGGGTGAGCGGTTTTTCGACGTACACGTCCTTGCCGGCGTTCAGTGCGTCGATCGCGACGGCGGCGTGCCAGTGATCGGGCGTGGCGATGAGGACGCAATCCAGTTCCTTCATCTCCAGCATCTTTCGATGGTCCGGGAAGCCGCGCGCGCCGGGAGCCTTCTGCTGGGCCATGTCGACGCGATTGCCGAAGACATCGCAGACGGCGGCGACGCGAAGATGAGGCTGTTTCTGAAAGGCGCCGGTGACACTGCGCCCGCGCCCTCCGCAGCCAATCAGGCCCATGGAGATGGAGTCGTTGGCGCCCTGAACTCGCGAATACGAAAGGGCGGAGACAGCGATCGCGCCGCCGGCGCGGAACACATCTCGGCGGGAGGCATCCGGCATGCTCTGAATTATACTGCCGGCCTGCAGTGGAAGCGATCGGCGGCGGGGGAAAGTACGGTAGCATTTGACAATGGCGCGACTGGCAAGCGCGTGGCTGATCCTGTTGGCATTCTCGTCAAGTCCCGGACTGGCGGCGGACGTCGACGCCGATGGTCTCGACGATGCCTTTGAACAGGCGCTGCTGAACCGGTTTGTCCCCGGGTTTCAGGTCAGCCGCTCGGACTGCGACTCCCTTCCGGCGGAGTTCGAAGAGGGCTCCAGACATCCGATCGTGAAAGCCAGGAACGGGGTAATTTACGGCCGCGTGTCCCGCCGTCCCGGTGACGCTCTTCTGGAGGTTCAGTATTACCACCTGTGGGGCCGGGACTGCGGCCGCCTCAGCCATTCGCTCGACGTGGAGCACGTCTCGGCCCTGATTCGAGCCGGGCACTCCGGCGCGCCCGCTGCCGGTTGGACCGCGCTCTATTGGTACGCCGCCGCCCACGAAGGAACTATGTGCGACGCCAGCCACGTCGCCCGGGCAAGCGACATCCGCGCTGAGGACTCCGGTCCCACAATCTGGATCTCCGACGCCAAGCACGCTTCGTTTCTTTCCCGCGATCTCTGCCAGAGAGGGTGTGGAGGCGACCGTTGCGAGCAAATGACGCCGCTCAATCCTCCCCGGATTCTCAATCTGGGCGAGCACGGCGCACCAATGAACGGCGCCCTGTGGACGGCTTCGCCCCGGTGGGGAGTCGGCTCGAAGCTCAAATCGGACTTTGGCCCCACAGTCGTCTCGCGGCTCGAAGCATCCGCGGGCGCAGGCGTTCTGCTGCTCAAACCGTCCCCGGCTGCCCCGTTGGTTTTGGCCGGGAACCGTACGATGGAGAGCGTGGAGTTGAGCAACCGCAAGGTGGAATGGGGACTCGCCATCGCCGACCGGCAGACGGAAAGTAAGGTGAGCGGCGCGTGCGCCAAGGTCGAGCGCTCTCTCAAACGAAGCCGGGAGGCGGTGGGAAAGTTCTTCCGCCGCGGAGCGAAGACGGCCCCGCCGGCCGAGGCCGCGAAGAATCGCGAAGCCGGCAAAAAATGATAAGCTGACAGAGGGCCTCAGTGGGAGGTCGTCTAACGGTAAGACTGCAGACTCTGGATCTGCGTATCGGGGTTCGAATCCCTGCCTCCCAGCCATTTCAGCGCATTTACTTCGATATTTCTCCCGGTCGTTTCCCGCATGGCGTAAGACGGGTTGGGTGACGATATGAAGCGCGCGCCGTGCGTCATCAGTGTGGCAGACCATGCCGGTTGGGCGTATGTCGTCTGTGCGGCGGCGCGTGACATGGCGCCAGCCGTGATAGAGCGCCGTCGGGTGGCGCTCATCGATCCGGGGCTGCCGACGCTGCCATACCACCATGAAACGCTCTCGATGAAGGAGGACGAGGCGAATGCGCTCATCGCGCGGGTCCGGCAATCCATTGCGGCTCGCACCTCCGAAGCATTGACGCGCGTCGTCACCGAACTGGCGCCCGCCTATGCGGCCGCGGCCCTCGCGATCCGGGAACCTCCGTTTGCCGAGCTACCCGAGACGGTCGCCGAGGTCTGGAAATCGTATCGCCTGCAATGCGCGGCGGACGGGGTGATGTATCAGATTGCCCTCTGCCGCGCAGCGCGCGACCTCGGACTCGCCGTGCACTTGTGCCGCCGTGGCGAGGAGACGTCACGAGCCGCGGACCGGCTCGGCGTGACCCCTGGTGAGGTCGAAGAGTTCGTCAGCCGGACCGGCCGGCCGGCCGGTCCGCCGTGGACGCAAGAGCACCGGCGGGCATACGCGGCCGGCATCGCGGCGCTAGCGGCTCACGCGAGCGGGCGGCTCACGGTGAGGGTAGCGGAATCGTGATCCCCAGCCTGGTACCGCCTTGCGGGTAGGGCCGCCGCCATGGCTCGAACGGCAACCCCACCCGCCAGCGATCTTTGGCCGGCGTCGTTCACGACGCCAGGGGCGTGACCTCCGCCGCCTCTCCGGCCTTGGCCAGCGCGCATCCCGCGCACAGCAGCAGTTCCCCTCTGCGATCGGGATCCAGGAACCGGATTTCCTGCGGGCCCTCGCCGCAACACTCGCACAGTCCCGCCCCTTTCAGGCACGACGGACACATCACGTAGTCCTCATCCTCATCGCGGAACGGCACCACGCAATCCGGGCAGAAGAGGGAACCGCAGGCGCATTCCACCGGCCGGCAATTCGGGCACAATTCTTCGCCGCAGGATTCACATTCGACGATCCGCGGCCTGCGCCAGAACCATGCGCCACAGCGTTCGCAATCATAGCCTCCCGAGAGGAATCCATCAAAATCGCCCGAATCGGGGCCGTTATTCGACATGTTGATCTCCGCTTGTGCCCTGGGAAACGACAAATCCCGTCCCGGTGAACCGGACAGGGACGGCCCGTCCGCCGTCCCTACCCGGGTGACAAGACCCCCTCTTGTCACGATAGGAGGATCTCCGCAAAAAGCGGCGCAGCCGGGCGCCTCCGGCGCGGCATCACTTCGGGTCGATCCTCCCAATCCCAACCTCCCACGACGCCGTTCATCCCGAATTTTGAAAACCTGTATGATTTTTAAATAACAATGAAGAAAAATCTTCAGCGATTGTGAATGACTACAGGGCCGCTGCGGGCCGGTCACTGGGACGCGCAAAAAATCAATGCACGGCTTCGCCGGGTTTAGGCGCAATGCTGTTCACTTTAGGAACGTGCGGCACACGATGGCTTCGAACCGCGGGTGTAAACCCAAGGGTTGCGTTGGGGCTCTCATCCACACCTTCACCGCAACCCGCGGGTTTACGGAGATGTCATGCGACGCGACTGTAGGCGCCGGACATTCGGGCCAAGTGTATGTGACGGCTAAGTGAAGAGTCTTGGGTTTAGGCGAGCGAAGGCTCGCATCGGTTCATGAGCGACGACTCGTGGAATCGCCAAACATAGGTTCCCCGCGTGCCTCGCTTACGCTCGGGGCTGCCTTGTTCTGGGGGTCGACGTTGAGACAAAACGAAGCCAGTTTGAGCGATAAGTAGTTGATTTTATGTGGGTCGATTGGGTTCGCCCAGTTCCCTTCGATTGGCTTTGATCCGGTGCCAGGCACCGGTCTGCGTTGTGGTTCCCAGCGCGGCAGGGACCCCCACGGCTGATACGTCCGGGGCTGCGGAACCTTCGGGGGCTGCGGAACCTTTCAGGCCGTCAAGTAGCGCTTGATGAACGGGAAACCCTCTTTGCCGCTAAAGCTGTGCTCGCCCGCGAAGACCTCGTGGCCGATGCGCTCTCCGGCCCCGAGGGCTTCGTAGACCTTCCGGACGCGGCCAACACTTTCCCTGCACGCCTCGACGGGAAAGATGTTGTCCTTGTCCCCGGATTCGACAAACAGGGGACGCGGCGCGATGAGGCCGCCTACGTCGTACATCTCCGCCCATTCGAGAATTCCCGGCACGTAGTTGTCGATGCAGTGGGACAGGCTGAAGATGCTCTCCTTGAACGTGCAGAGATAGCCGCTGACCAGGGCCACCCGGATGCGGGGTTCGAGCGCGGACGAAAACAGAGTGCAGGTCCCGCCGCCCGAAATCCCCATGCAGCCGACCCTTTTTGCGTCGAGTTCGGGACGGGTCTCGATCCAGTCGATGGTGCGCATGACGTCGCGAACGCGCCAGCCGATCATGGTCTGGCCCAGCAGCAGGGCCGCGCCCGCGGTGGGCTGGCAGGCCGCCGTACCCAGCCCTTTCTTCTTCGTGGTGGCGTCGCGGCGGCAGCCGAACGACATGGGCTCGATGGCCACGGCGGCGAGTCCGTGCTCGACTGCCTGAATGGCGAAATCGTGCTGGTAGCCAGCCTTGTCGGTGCGGTCCTGGCCTTTGTCGTCGACGCCCACGATATCGTCGACACCGCGGCCATGCCCCGGAACGCAGACCATGGTGGCGAACGGTCCCTTGCCCTGCTTCGGGGTCAGCAGGTAGGCCAGCGCCCACGATCCGGGGGAGGCCTCGAAGATGAACTTCTCCCGGCGGTAGGCGGGGAATTCGCGGACTTCGAGCGTCTCGGGCTTCATCGCGCCGCGCGCGCCGAACGGCACGCCCAGCAACTCGGCCAACTTCGGCCGCAGCTTTTTCTGCCAGGCCTCCGTCTGCTTGGCGGTGCGCGCGCGGAACGTGAGCTTCAGGGGCGCCTGCTCGTACAGAGACCGGGTCCAGGCGACCGGGTCGAATCCCTTCGGGTCCACCTTGGACTCGAAGCCGTCGAGCGCTCCCGTGTATTTGGCCGCGGCTTGCGAACGCACCCGCGCGGCCGGGAACAGAGCGGTTCCCGCGAGCTGGCCCAGTTGTCTGCGTGTCATTACAAGTTCACCGGAACGACTTCTTCAAAAATCTGGGGAGGGACTTCGATGCCGCTGACCCGCAGGCGATCGAGGATCCGAGGCTTGATGCCCGAAGCGCGGAAGCGGCCCATGACCTTTCCCGAATCGCTCACGCCCGTGCGCTCGAAGGTGAAGATCTCCTGGAGATTGACCCGGTCCTCGGAGGCGCCCAACACTTCGCAAATGCTGGTCATCTTGCGCGTTCCGTCCTGCAGGCGGGCGACCTGGACGACCACCTTGATGGCCGAAGACAGTTGCTGCAGGATGACCCGGGTCGGGATTTCCAGGTCGGCCATCAGGACCATGGTTTCGAGGCGGGAGAAGGCGTCTTTCGGGGTGTTGGCGTGGACGGTGGACATCGAGCCTTCGACGCCGGTGTTCATCGCCTGCAGCATGTCGAGCGCTTCGGCGCCGCGGCACTCGCCGACGATGATCCGGTCGGGACGCATTCGCAGGGCGGTGCGGAGAAGTTGGCGCTGGTTGATGCCGCCCTCTTTGTTGAGGTTGGGCGGCCGCGTCTCGAACTTGACGACGTGCCGCTGCTGCAACTGGAGTTCCGCCGTGTCCTCGATGGTGACGATGCGCTCCTCTTCTGGGATGAAGCGCGAGAGCGCATTGAGCATAGTCGTCTTGCCGGAACCGGTTCCGCCGGAAATCAGAACGGTGGTCTTGGCCTGCACACACGCGGCGAGAAACCGCAGCATGCCGGGCGTGACGGTCTTGAACTGCAGCATCTCGTCCTGCGTGATGACATGACGGCCGAATCGGCGAATGCTGACGCAGGGGCCGTCGAGGGCCAGGGGAGGAATGATGGCGTTGACACGGGAACCATCGGGCAGGCGGGCGTCGACAATGGGTTGCGCTTCGTCGATACGCCGGCCCACCTGGGAGACGATTTTCTCGATGATATGCAAAAGATGCGCATCGTCTTTGAACCGGACCGTGGTTTCCGACAATTTTCCGTTTCGCTCGATGAATACTTTGTCGTGGCGGTTTACGAGAATATCGGAGATGGAGGGTTCCTTGAGCAGAGTTTCGAGAGGGCCGAGTCCCAGAACTTCGTCAAGGACTTCCTCGACGATGCGGTTCTGTTCCGCGGTAGTCATTGGAACGCGCTCTTCCTCGAGGAGGCGTTCGACCACCCGGCCAATCTCCGCGCGGAGGCGCTCCTTGGGGATGGTGGAGACGCGCTCCAGGTTCAGCACGCCGATCAGTTTCTTGTGGATCTGCGATTTGAGCTCAAAATTCCGGTCCGCGCCTCGGGCGGGCGCCGCCGCCGGAGCGCCGGGTCTTCCAACAGGCGGACGAAACAGGCTTCCCACAGTGACTCTCCTTCGGGTCCGGGTAGAATACTCTATTGCTCTTCGCCGGGTTTTCGTCAACAATTATAGCCCTGGAGGGTCTAGTTCTACCTCTGGACGTAGGTTGAATCAATGAGATTTTGCTTCCTGCACGCGGCCGATCTGCACCTGGATACCCCGTACCAAGGGGTTGGCGGGGTGGCGCCCGACATCGCTTCCGTGGTGCGAGACGCTTCCCTGGGGGCATTGGACCGGATGGTCGATCTGGCGATCGAGCGGCAGGTCGCGTTCGTCCTGTTGGCCGGGGATGTGTACGAAGGCCCGACCCTCGGAGTGCGGGCCCAACTGCGGTTCCTGCGGGGCGTCGAGCGCTTGGGCGCCAGCGGGATCCAGGTGTTTCTGGTGAACGGCAATCATGATCCGCAAAGCGGGTGGTCGATGCTGCGGGAGCCGCCGCCCAACCTGACCATTTTCAGTTCCACGGAAGTGGAATCGAAGACCGTGGAACGCAACTCGGAGAAACTGGCGACGATTCACGGGATCAGCTACGCACGGCCGCACATCACCGAAAACCTGGCCCTCCGGTTCTCGCCTCCGGAGGGTGCCGGCATGCACATCGGGCTGCTGCACTGCGCCGTGGGCGCCTCGGAGGAAGGCAACCCCTACAGCCCTTGTTCGGTGGCGGATCTGGAACGGGCGCGCATGGACTATTGGGCCATTGGACACTCCCACGAACACCGGATCTTGAGCGAATCGCCGTGGATCGTATACCCCGGTACGCTGCAAGGCCGAGGGGCCCGACCCGGTGAGTGGTGGGCCAAAGGGTGTGTCGTCGTCGAAGTGGCTGAGGACCGGATCGAGCAGGTGGAGTTCATCCCCACGGACCGGTTGCGGTTTGTCGAGGCCCGGATCGACATTTCCGCGTATGGCGATCTGGTGGCGCTGAGCGCCGGGATGCTGGCGGGAGTGCGCCAGATGGCGGATAGTCACCCGGGGCCGGACCTGTTGATTCGGGTGACCCTGGAGGGCCGAGGGCCGGTTCACGAGCCATTGGCGGTAACCGGCCGGCTGGAGGAGTTACGGGACGATTTACGAGACCAGTTGGCCGGGATGACTCCGCGGATGTGGGTTGACCAGATCGTGGACGAGAGTCGCGGGCTCATCGACCGGGACGCTGTAGCGCAGAGGGGAGATTTCTCCTCGGACCTGGTGCGCCGGTCGGATCAACTGCGGGAGAACCCGGAGGCCCTGCGGCAATGGATCACGACGGTCGCGGCGCCGCTGGGCGCATCGCGGATCCGGCGTGCCCTGCCGGGGCAGGAGAACTGGGACCCGGTGACGCTTCTGCGGGAAGCGGATCAGCGGGCGCTGGACCTGCTGGAAGGAGGGCCGGAGCGATGAGGATCGACGGCTGGTTCATCGAAGGCTTCGGCATCTTCAAGCAGCGTGAATATCGAGGTCTGACCAGCGGCCTGACGGTCGTGCTGGGACCGAATGAAGCCGGCAAGAGCACCCTGCTCGCGTTCCTGCGCGGGGTGTTGTTCGGGTTCCCGGACCGGCGCAGCCGTTCGGGGGTCTACCTGCCGGTGGACGGTGGAGCCCACGGCGGGCGGGTGTTTCTGGAGGGCCCCGACGGGCCGTTCACGATGGAGCGGTGGGCGGGGCGGCGCAACAGCCTGGTGATTACCGACGCCGCCGGCCGCGAGGTGCCGCAGACCGAGTTCAGCCGGTGGATTGGCGGCGCGGACGAAACGCTGTTCCGCAATGTGTTCGCGTTCAGCCTGACGGAGTTGCAGACGCTCGAATCCCTGCAGGCCGAGGAAATCCGGGACCGGATCTATTCAGCGCACGTGGTGGGGGCCGGACGCTCCGCGCGGCAGACGATTGCCCAATTGAACGCCGAGATGACCGCGTTATTCCGGCCGCGCGGGTCCTCGAAGCTGGGGGAACTGGCACAGCGACTGGACCACCTGAATGCGATCACGGCAGAGGTTCGGGCCAACGCGTCCCGTCACGCCGAACTGACCGAAGAATGCACGCAACTGCGCGCGGAGCTGGACGAATGCACTCGCGCGGCCGAAGAAGGACAAAAAGAGAAGCGGTGGTTCGACTCGCTTCTGGAGATGTGGCCGGCGTGGAGCGGAGGCCCGGCCGGTTCAGCTTCCCTCCACGGAGTGAGAGCCGCCCGGTCGGAGTTGGAGAAGTCTTTGGCGGCGTTGTCCGTGGAGATCGAATCGAAGCGGGGGACGCCCGTGGAGGCCCTGACGGAAGAGGACCAACGGCTGCTGGAACTCGGCCCCGCCGTGGAGGCTCAACTGGCGAAGCTGCCCCTGCATGGCGAGCGGGCGAGCGGCCTCGCGGAGGGGAGGCAGAAGCTCGAAGCTCTGGAAGGGCAGGCTGTCCGGGCGCTGGAGCGTCTGGGGCCGGAGTGGACCGAGGAATCGGTGGCGGGTTTTTCGGTGACGCCGGAGTGGGTGGATCAGGCGCGGGCGTGGGCCGGTTCTCTGGCCGGATACTGGCGGGAGATTTCCGAGTTTCGCAGCAACTGGGAACGCGCGGCGACCGAGCGGGAACGGTTGGAGCAGGCGTTGGCGGAGGAATCTCCCCAGCCGGCCGATGCCGACCCGGAGGTATTCGTCCGGTTGCGGGCTGCGCTCGCCGGCCTGGATGCGGAGAAGCGGGCGGTGGACGCGATCCGCGCATCGCACGGCGAACCCGTGGAAGCCCCGCCGGCGCCGCGGTGGACGCTGGCGCTGATGGCGGGGGCGGTCCTGATGCTGATGGCGGTCGGCGGATGGTTGACCGCGACTTCCGCCGCGGTCGGGTTTCTGGTGATCCTGCTGGCCTTGATGATCCTGGTGGTTTTCTTTGTCAAGACGACCGCTCCGCAGAGAAGCGTCTCCGCAGAGGGCGCGTCGGCGTTGGCCGCGGCCGAAGAGCGGATTGCCCGGCTGCAGGCAGCCCTGACAACGGACGCGGCAGCGGTGGGGTTAGCAGAGCCGTTCACAGCCGATGATGTAGAGGCGGCGGCTCGCCGAGCCGGGGAACGAAGCCAGCAAACCTTGCGGCGGCAACTTCTGGAGCAGACGCTGACCGAGGCGCGCGAACACGAGCAGGCACAGAAGGAAGCTTACGAGGCGGCCGAGGCTTCGTTTGCCGAGCAGACACAGGGATGGCACGCGTGGCGCAAAGAGAGCCAATTGCCGGAATCCTTGACGCCCGAGAACGCCGGTGCGATGCTGGCGGATCTGCAATACGCGCAGAGCGTCATCGAAACACGGCGAGAGACCGCCGAGCGCACGACCCGGCTGGCGGAATCCGTGGGCGCGTGGGAACGGGAGACCGCGGCGATCGTAGCCGGGCATTCCGGGGATCTCGAAGCCCTACGGGAGCGCATCGCGTCAGTCCGGGAAAAGAAAGCCCAAGCTGAAGCGGCAAGCCGGGAATTGGGGGAGTTGGAGTCTCGCGTGGAGATGACGCGGCGGGAACTCGAGCGCCTGGATCAGGCGTTGGCCCAGGCGCCCGCGACCTCTGCAGGGGAGGAGGCCTCGCACATGAGGCAGGCCCTGTCCAGCGGCAATCCGGAACTCTGGACTCGCGGAGCGGCGAAGGCTGAAGCCCGTATCGCGGAAGCCTTACAGCGCCGGGATGACGTGGTGGGCCGGTTGCGTATCGCCGAGCGCCAGAAGGCCGAACTCGAGGAATCCGAGGAACTCGCGATCTGCGAGAACCAGCGGGAACAAACACGCGCGGATATTGAACGATCGGTGCGGGAGTGGCTGGTCGCGGCCATGGCGAAGGCGCTGGTCGAGGAAACGCTTGCGGACTATACGAAGAATCGTCAGCCGGCCGTGCTGCGCGAGGCGTCGGGCTGCTTCGAAAGGATTACGCGAGGAGCCTTCACCCGGGTGGTTCAGGACGAAGGCTCACCCAGCCTGCTGCTAGAGGACCGGAATGGGAAGTGGCGGCGGCCGGAGGAGCTGAGTCGTGGCTCGGCAGAACAGCTATTCCTGTCGCTCCGGCTGGGGCTGGCCGCCGAGTTCGGCCGGAACGGCACGCACTTGCCCATGGTGATGGACGATGTGCTGGTGAACTTCGATCCGGCCCGGGCGGAGTCGACCGCGGAGGAGTTGATCCGGTTTGCCGTCTCGACATCGCCGGAGCGTCAGATTCTGTTCTTCACGTGTCACCCGGAGACGGCCCGGATGCTGCAGGAGGCGGCTGGAGGCGCGCGCGTGCTGGAACTCGACCGGCCGGCGGTGATGACCGCCGGTTAGCGGGGAGGGTGGAAGCCGATCGCGCACGTCCGCGGCTCACTCTTTGGTGAGGGTGACGATAGCCTGAGCTTCCGCGGAGCGTCCTTCTCCCACCGGACCGACTTTCTCCGACGTCTTGAACTTGACCGAAACCCGGTCCACGTCGAGTTGCAGGGTCGCGGCCAGCGACTCACGAATCGGGAGGCGATGATCCTTCAGCTTCGGACGCTCCAGGATCACGGTGGAATCGACGTTGGCGATCGAGTAGCCAGCCGCGGCCACCAGGTCGCGAGCGTGGGCGAGAAACCCGCGGCTGTCGGCGCCCTTCCAACGAGGATCGGTATCGGGAAAGTGCATGCCGATGTCGCCGAGGGCGGCAGCGCCCAGCAGGGCGTCGGTGATGGCATGCGAAAGGATATCGGCGTCCGAATGGCCCTCCAGACCGTACTCGGACGGCACCGAAATCCCACCCAGAATCAGAGGGCGGCCCGCGGCGAGACGATGAACATCCCAGCCCAGGCCGGTGCGGACGGCTTTCAAGAACGCTCCTGCGTGGCTTGGGAGAAGAGGCGCGCCAACTCCAGGTCGCCGGGCTTGGTGATCTTGATGTTGCGGTCGGAGCCGGCGACGACGCTGACCTCGATCTCCTCCAGACGTTCCACCAGGCTGGCCTCGTCGGTTCCGGTGAACCCGTCGGCACGGGCCGCGTCGAAGGCCCGCTTCAGAATGCCGTAGTGAAAAACCTGGGGAGTCTGGGCGAGCACCAGGTGATCGCGCGGGATGGTGGCCCGGATCGCAATGCGGTTGGCGGGGCGGGTCTCCACCTGCTTCACCGTGTCGACGGGCACGACCCCGACAATGGCGCCGCCGCCGCGAGCCGCCTCGGCAAAGACGGCGTCGATCGTATCCCGATCGATGAACGGACGAACGGCATCGTGCACCGCGACCAGGTCGACGGTCGGGTCCACCAGTGCGAGTGCGTTGGCCACGGACTCCTGGCGGGCGTCGCCGCCCTCGACGACCCGAACCGGCTTGGGTAGCCGCGCGCCATCCACGACGCCCTGAGTCCATTCGATATCCCCTGGCCGCACGGCGACGAGGACCTCACAGACGCTGTCGTGCTCCACGAATTTACGGGCCGTATAGAGAAACACCGGCACGCCGTCAAGGGGCAGAAACTGCTTGCGGTTGGCCGCGGTCTCGGTACGGCGGCTCATCCGGGTTCCCAGCCCCGCGGCGGGCAGAATGACGGAAACCCTCATGATTCAATCGCTGTCTGTTCGGGCTTCTTGGCGCCACGATCGTGCTTTTCAGGCATGGGGCCGCCGTGGGTGCGCTCGTCGTAACGGCCGAAGATCATCTTGCCGGCCGTAGTCTGCAGGACGCTGGTGACACTGATGTCGATGGTTTTCGAGATCAGGCGGCGGGCGTTGTCGACCACGACCATCGTGCCGTCGTCCAGATAGGCCACGCCCTGGTTGTACTCCTTGCCTTCCTTCAGAATAAAGACCCGCATGGTCTCCCCGGGCAGAACGATGGGCTTGAGCGAATTGGCCAGTTCGTTGATATTCAGCACCGGCACGCCGTGCAGTTGGGCCACCTTGTTCAGATTGAAGTCGTTGGTGACGATCTTACAGTCGTACGCCTTGGCCAGTTCGATCAGCTTCATGTCGACGTCGCGGATGGCGGGGAAGTCGTCCTCGACG
>CAZGUX010000160.1:0-40132 GCA_964529305.1 uncultured Solibacteraceae bacterium
CTTCCCGGAAGCCGTATTCCGGCCCTCGAAGAGCATCTTCTCGTCTGTCCTTCCTGTCAGGACCGGCTTGTCATGACAGAGCAGTTTGTTCAGTCGATGCGCCGGGTGGCTCCCCGGTTGCGTGAGGAACGGCCGCCCAAAAAAAACCGTATCCCCCGGATGCCGCGCCTCGCTGACCGATGGGGGGCCACGGTGGCGGGTCTCTTGCCGGTTCGTCCCTGGGCCGTGGCTCTGGTGGCTGCCACCGTCTTGCTGGTGAGCGGCCCTTGGCTGCGACAGCGGAGGCCGTCCCCGCCCCGGGGGGAGCCGATCTTAGTGCAACTCGAATCCTATCGGGGGACGCCGGGCGCCCGCCGCGTGGCGGCAACCCGCCCCCTTCTGTTCCGCATTCGCGCGGAGGATGTGCCGGAATCGCCTGCGTATCGGTTGGAAATGGTAGATTCCGAAGGGGAGCGCCGCTGGCAGACGCCGCTGATTCGCGAGCAGGGACACCTTCAGGCCCGGCAAGACCAGCCAACGGCAGCGGGTCACTATTTCCTACGCCTGCTTTCCTCCGACGGCATGCTTTTGCGGGAATACGGCCTCGAAATCACTCCGGACGGCACACCCTGAATGGCTCGCCGCCAACTCAGGCGGCGGACCGCCGGCGTTCGACCATGCGGGCCACCCCATACAGAACCGCGAACAGCAGCACCGCGAAGCCGGTCAGGTGCAGGGCGTGCTGCTTGATGTATTGAGCCGCGCCGGCGCCCATCTGCACCCCTAACCACGCTTCGCCGCCGTAGCGGAAGATCCGGGCCGCGAAGATCGTGGCCAGAAACGCCGCGGGCCTCCCGCCGAAAACCCCTTCCAGAATCACAAACGCCTTCATCGGCATGGGAATCGGCACCAGAGCAGGAACGAACACTGTCAGCAGGCCGTAGCGGTGGAACCAACGCTCCATCTTGCGGACCTTCCCGCCTTCATCCTGCTTCTCGAGAAACCGCCGGCCGCCCCGGCGGGCCAGACTGTACAGGACAATGTTGCCCGCGGCCGAACCCACAACCGCGCAGAGGGTCACCAGAGGGGCCAGCGCGGGCTGGCGGACACACAGAAAAATCAGGTATGCGTCCAGGCCTACCGTCACTGGCACGCCCGCCGAGTCGATGAAGGTGAGCGCCAGAATGCCCCAGAGGCCAAGGCCCTCCAGGAAGGCGATGAGTTGGTGAAACAAGATCTCCTATCTTAGCGGAGGCACTCACTCACGCGCGGAAAACCATTTCACCGGAATGCGCGCCACGTGCAGTCCGTCCCGGCGGTGGTAGCTGACAAGCGCGACCTCGTCCAGAAACAGCAGGCTGGGGTACCCGTAGTCGTCTTCCGGGTCCCCGCCCAGGACTCGTTCGTGAATCCACGTGCGGCCTTCGTCTTTGGAGATCGCCGAGACGAGCGGCGTGCGCAGCCGGTTGCGGCCGCCACTCGATCGAAGCAGCAGCAGATCGCCCGTGCCGGGAATTCGCTGGACGTTCATCGCCGAGGAGTTCGGCGGCAGCGACAGGTCTTTCAGGTGTTCGGGCGCACTCCAGCTTTGCCCCTTGTCCGCGGAGTACGACCGCAAAACATAGCCGCTGTACGTGCGGCAGAGCATCATCAGGCGGCCGTCCCCGAGTTCGACAACATGGGGTTCCTGCGCTTCCACCGGCAGGGCGTTGACCACGTTCGTGCTGCGATTCCAGCTATAGCCGCCGTCGTCGGAGTAGAACACCAGGCTCACGTAGCCGCGATGGTCGTTCTTCTCTTCGTCGGTCAACTCGAACTCCACGGGCGCGATCACGCGTCCGGTCGAAAGCCGGATCAGTTTGTTGTTGTGCATCAGTTGGTACCCGGTTGCGGGTGTGACGATGAACTGATCGCTCCAGGTCTTTCCGTCGTCGGTGGACCGCCGGTAGTAGTTGCCTCCAAACCGGGGTTCGGCGCCCGAGTTGTAGATGTAGGAGAGCAGCAGGTGGCCGTTCGGAAGCCGGAGAAAGCTGGGGTGGGCGAAGTATTCCTTGCTGTCGGGCTTGCGAACCAGGATGACTTCGTCGCCCCACGACCGCCCCTGGTCGGACGAATAGCGGGCCGCGATCGAGCCTTCGGGCCTCTGTGAGGTGTAGGCGAGCAGCAGTCGGCCGTCGCGCAGAACCGTGATGTCGCCGGGCATGCCTCGATAGCCGAAGCGGCCCGCGGGCAGTTTGACGACGTGGACATCCTCGAAAGACGCGGCGTGCGCCGCCGCAAGCGAGAAAACAACGATCCAGAAACGCATGACGAGGTTCCCTGACATTGTACGGGGGGACCGCTGGTCGCGGGCGGAATGATACGATCCGAAAGTGAATTTTTTGAGGATCCCCTTCTTTCTGTGCACGGCGCCCGTTCTCGCGCAGGTTGCCGACAGCGCCGCCATCGAAGTCAAGGCCAACTACACGAAGTACGAATACCGGGTCGCGATGCGCGACGGCAAGAAGCTGTTCACGTCGGTCTACGCCCCCAAGGACCGGTCGAAACGCTACCCGATCCTGCTTTCGCGGACCCCCTATAGCGTTCGTCCCTACGGCGTCGATCAGTACCGCGCGGCGCTCGGGCCGTCCGAGCACTTTCGCAAGGCCGGATACATTTTTGTCTATCAGGACGTTCGCGGCCGCTACAAGTCCGAGGGCGTGTTCGAACAGGTGCGCCCCCACAACCCCGGCGGTATCGACGAGAGCAGCGACACCTACGATACCGTTGAGTGGCTGGTGAAGAACGTCCCGAATAACAACGGCCGCGTCGGCGTGTGGGGCATCTCGTATCCGGGCTTCTACACCTCGACCGCCATGATCGACGCGCATCCCGCGGTCAAAGCCGTCTCGCCGCAGGCCCCCGTGGGCGACTGGTTCATCGGCGACGACTTTCATCACAACGGCGCCTTCTACCTGGCCCACGCGTTTCGCTGGTTCTGGTCCAACAGCCGCGTGGGGGCGGACGCGAAGCCGAATGTCGAGCGCATCAACTTCGACTACCCGTCCCCGGACGGCTATAACCTCTTCCTCTCCATGGGGACGCTGGCCGAGATCAACGAGCGGCTGCTCAAGCACGATGTGCCCTTCTGGAAGGAACTGATGACGCACGGCACCTACGACGAGTTCTGGCGTCAACGGAATGTTACCCGCTATCTCCGCAACATCAAGCCGGCCGTGCTGAACGTCGGTGGCTGGTTCGACGCCGAGGACTTGTTTGGCGCAGTCGAAACGTACCGCGCCGTCGAAAAGAACTCTCCCGGAGCGTTCAACGTGTTGGTGATGGGCCCGTGGTCTCACGGGGGCTGGTCGGCTGGCGACGGGACCCGGCTGGGCCACGTCGATTTTGCCGTGAAGACCGGCGTCTACTACCGCGAGAAGATCGAGTTCCCGTTCTTCGAGCACTTCTTGAAGGAGACTCCGGACCCCAAGTTGCCGGAAGCCTACGTCTTCGAGACGGGTACCAACGAGTGGCGGCAGTTCGGCCAATGGCCGCCGGCAGACGCCTCGGTTACGCGGTTCTATCTACGCGAACGGGGCGAGTTGAGCCGCGAAGCGCCCGCCTCCGCGGGCTTCGACGAATACGTGAGCGACCCGCACAAACCCGTTCCGTACATCTCCGGCATCGCCAACACGATGACTCGCGAGCACATGCTGGACGATCAGCGCTTTGCAGCCACCCGCCCGGACGTGCTGGTGTACCAGACCGAACCCCTGGAGCGCGAGGTCACCCTGGCAGGCCCTCTGGAAGCCTCTCTCCACGTGTCCACGACCGGCACTGACGCCGACTGGGTGGTCAAACTGATTGATGTGTACCCCCCCGACTTCCCCGACCCGAAGCCCAATCCCACCGGCGTCCGGATGGGCGGCTATCAGCAACTGGTCCGGGGCGAACCCTTTCGCGGCAAGTTCCGCAACAGCTTCGAGAAACCGGAGCCGTTCGAGCCCGGCAGGGTGTCCAAGGTGGCGTTCACGCTCCCTGACATCTTTCACACCTTCCGGACGGGACATCGCCTGATGATTCAGATTCAGAGTTCCTGGTTTCCGCTCGTGGATCGGAACCCGCAGAAGTTCACCGACATTTACAGCGCGCGGCGCGAAGACTTTCAGAAGGCCACGCACCGGGTGTACCGCTCTCCGGCGGCGCCCTCGTTTCTGCTGGTGCGAGAAATCGGCCTCCGCTGAGACCTGCGCGTAGGCCCCTTGGCTTCGTCCGGTGCGTTACCGGGTTTCCTGCCGGGTCAGCACCTGGCGCACCACAGCTTGGACCTCATCGGCGGAGAACGGCTTGTGAAGAGTCTCGCTCGCGCCCAGTTTCTGAGCCGCTTTGAGAAACTGCTCACCGAACCCGCCGGACATCGCCACCATTCGGAGGTTTGGGAATTCCTTTCGGACGGACTGGATTGTTTCCAGTCCTTCCTGGTCCGGCATGATCAGATCGGTGATCATGACGTCAACGTTCTTCGTTTCGCTGAGGCGCTGGACGGCCTGCCGGCCATTGGAAGCCTCCAGCACGACGTATCCGGACGATTCCAGGACATGTCTGAGGAAGATCCGGATGGCCGGATCGTCGTCGACGACCAGGATGGTGATTTCCTCCGGCGCATCGAGAAGTAGCCGAATGCTCTCGAGCAACGCTTCCTGCGTAAACGGTTTTTGAAGGTACCCTCCTGCGGGAGCGCCTGCGTTTTTTCTGCTTCCTTCGCGACTGGGGTGGCCTGAAACATAGAGTACTTTCACATCCGGCCAAAGGTCCGTCAGAATCGTTGCGAGTTCCGCGCCCCCCATACGAGGCATTTCGAGGTCGGTCATGAGGAGTTCAGCCTGGTTGTCGGGATCCTGAGCCTTGAGGATGGCCTCGGCGCCGTCGGCTGCCAACACGACACGATACCCGCCCGCCTCCAGCATCTCGCGGGCCAGTTCACCCACCATCGGATCGTCTTCCACCACCAGGATCGTCTCCGACCCGCCTCGCACGGTCGTGCTGGCGGAAACCGCCGGAGCGGCAACTTCGGTCTCGGCCTCGGCCTGTCGGGCCAACCGCGGCAGATAGATGCGGAACCGCGTGCCTTTCCCTTGCTCGGAATCCACCGTGACGGCGCCCCGGCCCTGTTGGATGATCTCCCGGACCATCCAGAGGCCGAGTCCCGTGCCCTTGCCCACTTCCTTGGTGGTGAAAAACGGCTCAAAGATCCGCGACCTCGTCGCCGAATCCATCCCATGGCCGGTGTCGGCGACGGTGAGGACCACATATTCCCCGGTCATGACACCGTAACGGTCGGCCTGCAGGCGATCGAGGTACGTCCGCTCGGTTGCCATGGTCAGTTCCCCGCCTTCCGGCATCGCGTCGCGGGCGTTCACCGCCAGGTTGATAATGACCTGTTCGATCTGGGTCTGGTCCTCTTCGATGAAGCCGGCATCCGGGTCGAGCCGCAAGATGAGCCGGACATCGTCGCCCCCAAACCGGCGCAGCATGTGATCGAGGCTCGTGATGATGCCGTTAAGATGAAGGGTGGCGGGCCGCCGGACCTCCTGGCGGCCAAACGTCAGCAGGCGCTGCGTCAACCGGTTCGCCCGCTCGCCGGCGCTGCGAATCTCCTGCAGTTCCCGCCGCGCGGGATCGTGGGGGGAAACCTGCCCGAGCAGAACCTGGCTGTAGCCGTTGATCAGCGTGAGGAGGTTGTTGAAGTCGTGCGTAAAGCCCGCCGCCAGGCGTCCGACGACCTCGATCTTCTGCGCCTGCAGAAAGCGCTGCGCCATCTCCTTACGCTCGGTGACGTCCTCGATCAGGTTGACCGAAAAGCGCGGAGTGCCGTCTTCTCCCCGGATATGGGAGACTACCAGCCGCCCCCAGCACACTGTTGCGTCGCGGCGGACAAATCTCTTTTCGATTTCATAACTGGCTCGCTGTCCGGCGCGCAGTTCCTGATCGGCCTCCGCTCCCACAGCCGCGTCGTCCGGATGCGTCAGCGCGGACAACATCGTGCTGGTCAGCGCCCCCAGGCCGTACCTCATCATCGACTCGAGCGCCGGGTTCGCGCGGATGATCCGCCCATTGAGATCCGCGATCGCGACCCCCACAGTCACCTGGTCGAAGAGCGCCCGGAACAGCGACTCGGCCTCTTCTCGCGATCGCTCCGCCTGCTGCCGGGCCGCTCGATCCGCGGCCTCCGCGATCGCCCGCCGCACCGCCGGCACGAGCCTGCCGAGCCTGTGTTTCAGGACGTAGTCCGTGGCCCCGCTCTTCAACGTCTCGATTGCCAACTCCTCCCCCATCGTCCCCGACACGAAGATGAAGGGCACCTCGGGCCGTCTCGACCGGGAGATCTTCAACGCGGAAACACCGTCAAACGACGGGAGAGAACAATCGGAAAGAACCAGGTCATACGGCTCGCTCTCCACGGCGGCCAGAAACTCGGCTCGCGTTTCGACGCGCACGGCTTCGTAGTCGATCCCGTCGTCCGCCAGGGCCGACAGAATCAGTTCTGCATCCATTGGGCTGTCTTCCAGCATCAGGATGCGCAATCGTGGTTTCATCGCGGCTTTCGGCTCCCGGGTGGCGGCTCGTTGATAATCGCCCAAAACGCGCCAAGCTGTTTGACCGACTCGATGAAGTGCATGAACTGTACTGGTTTGACGACGTATGCGTTGACGCCCATACGGTAGCTCTCCACCAGATCCCGCTCCTCGCGCGACGAAGTGAGGATCACGACCGGCACCGTCATCAGGCTGGGGTCCGCCTTGATCGCGCGCAGCACCTCCAGCCCGTCGACTTTCGGCATCTTGATGTCCAGCAGGATGACGGCGGGGTTGCCGTCGATCCGGCCGGCGTGCTCCCCCCTCCGGTACAAATAGTCCAGCGCCTCCGCGCCGTCCGGAACCACGACGACCTCGTTTGCCAGGTTGAATTCGGCAAGCGCTTCCAGTGTCAGTTCGACATCCTTCGGATTGTCTTCCGCCAGGAGTATCGCCTTCAGCTCAGCCATGCTGTTCCCTCCGTCTTTTTGGGCAAGGAAAAATAGAAAGCGGCGCCGCCGTCCACGATTCCCTCCGCCCAGGTCCTGCCGCCGTGGCGGTGAATGATCCGCCGGACGTTCGCCAACCCGATTCCGGTACCCTCGAAATCCTTCGCGCTGTGTAGCCGTTGAAAGACGCCGAAAAGCTTCTCGACATACTGCATGTCGAAGCCGACGCCGTTGTCGCGCACGAAAATCACGTTCTCACCGGGATGGCCGTTCGAGGATCCGACTTCGATCTTGGCCTGAACTCGCGTTCGCGTGTACTTCAAAGCGTTCGAAAACAGATTGACGAAGACCAGCCGCAACATGGCGGAGTCGCCTTCGACCATCGGTAACTCTCCAAACGTCCATGTTACACTCCTTCCCTTTGCCTCCCGTTCGACTTCTCGCACCACTTGCCGCGCCAGTTGCTCGAGCGAAAACCGAGCCGATTTCATCGCGGTCCGGCCCATGCGTGAAAACACCAGCAGGTCGTCGATCAATTGACCGAGTTCCTTCGCCGATTGCGAAATGGTGTCCACGTACCGGCGGCTCCGTTCGTCCAGGACGGGCCCGGCTCTCTTGACCAACAACTCGGCGAACCCGTCGATGTGGCGCAGCGGCGCCCGCAAATCGTGCGACACGGAGTAGCTGAACGCTTCCAGTTCACGGTTGACGGTCTCGAGTTCGGCGGCCCGCTGGCTCAGGTTCTCGTTCAGCTTTCTGATCCTCTCTTCGTTCAGCCTGCGTTCCGTGATTTCGTGAGAAATCCCCACCAGTCCGGTGATGGCTCCGTGTGCATCCCGCAGGGGCACTTTGGTGGTGGAGATCCAGGCTAGGTTGCCGTCCGGATCCACCACCGGCTCCTCGTGATTGATCAGGGGCTCGCCGGATTGAAACACCTCGGCGTCACCCCTCCGGTATTGCTCCGCCTGCTCCTTCGGATAGAACGCGAAATCGTCCCGTCCCACCACCTCCTCCAGGCTGGACGCTCCCTGAACCCGCATCAAGGCCGCATTGGCAAGAAGGTAGCGGCCCTCGACATCTTTCAGGAAGATCAATTCCGGCAGTTGATCGATAAGGGTGCGCAACAGGTTGCGCTCGCTCTTGAGCTCTTCCTGGGAGCGTCTGCGCGCGGTCGTGTCGTTGAACACTACGACTCCCCCCCACATGCGTCCATCTTCGGCCTGGAGGGGCCTGCCTGTGATCGATAGCCACACGCCCTCCGGAAGCTCGGCATGGCGGATGAACATCTCCACATCGTCGGACGGCTCGCCCCGGATCGCGCGCGCCAGCGGCAGATCCTCGGAAGGAAACGGAGTTGTCATATCCGGAAGAAAAACGCCAAAGTGCTCGGACCAGCCACCGGGGCCGGATTCGGTCGGGCCCGTTCCCAGGATTCGCCGCGCCGCCGGGTTATAGAACAGGAACTTTCCCGACGTGTCCGCCACCACCACGCCATCGGCGATGCTCGTCAGAACCGATTGCAGAATGTTGGTCTGCTGCTGCAGCTCGTTCTGCGACTTCTCGAGCCGGTCGGCCATACGGTTCAGCGCTCGGGCGAGCAACCCGAGTTCGTCCCGCGTCTCCACCCCTACCCGGTAGCCGAGAGATCCCCCTCCAAGTTGTTTGGTGGCCTCCACCAGCCGGCCGACCGGACCGGTGATGTGTCTGGCGATCAGCACACTGGCCGCGGCCACAAACAGGAACGCCACGAGCACACCGTACCGGCTCACAAACGTCACGGTTTGCGCACTGTCCCGCGCCAGCCTGTGCCGCAGTTCCAGCAATCGGGCCTCCTCCGCTTCCATCTCATTGATGGTCCTTCGGCTGCGTTCGCTAAGCTGCTGTCCCACGCCGCTTTTCACCGATTCCCGCGCGGCGTTAAAGCCCTGTTGGTCACGCAATTGAATCGCTTTTTCCGCCGAGGCGACCCGTTGTGAGACCAGCGCCTCGAGTTCGTCGAGTCTGCGCTGTTGGCCAGGGCTGTCCGTGGTGAGCTTTCGCGCGCGGCCGAGCTCTTGGTTCAGCTTCGCCTTCGATCGTCGAAATAACTCCAGGGACTCCCGCTGGTGCATGAGAATGTAGCTTCGCTGGGAGAACTCGAGATCGCTGAGGTCCGCCGTTACCCCTTTCAGCGAATCCATCACTTGCAGCGTGTGTTCGACCATCCGGCTGGTTTCCGGCACTTGGGTCGCGCTCCAGTACGATACCGCCCCGATCACGCCGACAATCAGCAGGCAGAAGGCGAATCCCGCTCGAACTTTGTTCGTGATCGACATTCCTCTTCTGTCCTCGTATCGGCGAATGAGCCGCTTAGGAGCTTTCCGGCATCGCCCGGTGGGGTGAACGCCGGCTCTCCTAATCATCGGTTGTTATGTACGAGCCCAAATAGGGGCAAACTCCTAGTAGACCTTAAAACTTCCTATGCGTTTGTGCAATTTTTTCATACTGTGGCCGGTCTTTCCATTGTAAACCTGTACCTGCCTGCGGAAGATATCGTAAGTCGTTGAGATGAAACATCCTTGGCGGTATCTAACCGGGAGTCCGGGGTCCGGGGAGGGCCGTCGGCATCCTTCGTCACAGGCGGCATCGCCGTAAGGGCCGGAGACCCCTATAAAACCCTGCCGGCCCCCCGCAAATATGGGGTTGACTTGGGCGGAAATTCAGAAGACAGCTGGAATCTGTCCTCTAAATCCACTGCATCAGAGGAGGACTCAACCTCCGATGCCCGGAAGGAGAAGTGCGCGTTCACGGGAAATGCCAGGTGGCCGGCTGAGTCATACAACCTGCCGGAGCTGTCCGGAATGGCCACAGCTTGCCGGCCTGTCCTCGCGGAATAACAAACGGCGCGGGGCCAGACCAAAGGATCCGGTTCCCCGCGCCGTCCACGCGCCATGAGGTTGGTGGCGCTACATCGTTATTCGACGTCTTCCGCCGTAACGCCTTTGGTATCGCCGTAGGAGGCGAAGCGCAGGTACGACAGAATGTCGGCCACTTGCTGGGACGTGTACCCAGCCGCTTCGGCCGGGTGCTTCCAGGACGAGTTGTCCTGCGTCCCGGAAATCTCGGCCTTGTCGAATTTCCTCAGTTGCGGCGGTTGCTTGCTCAGGTCGAAGTACTCGACCGCCTTGTCGGTCTTGGTCTTCTCGATGCCGGGAAACGTCTCGCCGGCTTTTAACTTCACCGATTGGACATACTGGGTGCGGGTGGCCATGATTGCGGTCTTGATACCTCGCGGATTCAACCGCGCCAGGCGCGACAGATCCGGTCCAACCGCGGCGCCCTTGCCCGCCAATTGGTGGCAGTTGCCGCAACTGCCCACTTTGGACGCATCGTGGAAGAGGGCGTAGCCGCGTCCCGCCGCGGCCGGTCCCTTGAACTCCTGGGCCGCGAGCGGGGCGACCATCAGGGCGGGAATCAACAACATCCGGACTTTCGTCATGTCACGTCGCTCCAACTGCCCATTCAGGTTGCACGGAGCGTACCAGACGGAAAGCCTATGAAATCAACAGCCCGGCGGCCGTCTGGTGTCGTGAGATTCCGCACTGGGCGAATTCCCGCAGGGTCTTGCCGTAGTTTGGTCGATCGGCGGGACCGGGCAGCGTCAATTTGCGCGGCCCATCCTACCGGATGGTCTCGTGCTCGATCCGGTACTTCTCCACCTTCGCCCGATTCACCTCGCAGGCTTCCGGATGCAGGTAGCCGTCGCGGTCAATCGAGATCAAGGGCTCCACCAGGTCGTCCGTGTACCACCGGCTGGAAGCTTCCACATCGGTCGGGTAGACGAAATTGGGCAGCGTCGCCAGGTGGACCGCTTCCAGGCTCGCAATGCCGAGTTCCGGCATCGTGCCCATCCAGCAGGGCAACCCAGCCTGAGTTGCCATTTCATACATCCGCAAGGCGTTCCGGATGCCGCCTACCCTCTGGATCTTGATGTTGAGAATCTTCGCCGACCCTAGCCGGATCATCTCTTCCACCATCTCGAAGGTCTCGGCCGATTCATCCGCGCAGACCGGCGTCTCCACTGTCCGGCTGAGTTCGGCCATGCCCTCCAAGTCGTGGCGCGCGAACGGCTGCTCGTACATCATCAGCTTGAAGCGGTCTAGTTCCCGAAACACTTCGCGGTATTGCAGCGAATACGCGGCATTGGCATCCACCATCAGCGGAAGCAGAGGGTACTTCTCGCGGACGCGCGAAACCGGCTCGATGTCCCAGCCGGGCTTGATCTTGATCTTCACGCGGCGATACCCTTCGCCGACGAACCGGTCCACCCGGTCCAGCAGCTCGTCGATCGTGTCGTAGAGCCCGATCGCCACGCCGGAAGGCACCGGCCGCGATGCCGAGCCCAACCAATCCCACAGCGGGCGGCCTTCGACGCGGATCTCGTGGTCGACCAGCGCGCCGACCATGCCGGCCTTGGCGAACGCTTCCCCCGCGATCAGCGTATCCAGATCCACCCTGGGGTCTCGCAGCACCGAAGGAGCCATGTGCATCAGGGCGTCCCACGTGGAGGAAGGCGTCTCGACGGAATAGAAACTTCCGGACATGGGCGAGGCTTCGCCCCACGCCGTGACGCCGTTTGCCGTGTACTCGACCAGAATGGCGTCCTTCACGTCGACCGAGCCGTTCGAGATGCGGAACGGCTCGTGAAGGGGCACCTGGACCCAATGCAGTTGAAGTGATGTCATGAGGCTCACATGGGAAGGTATCGCGACGGGCGCCGTCAAGGCAAGCCCAACACGCGCGCCGGATTGGCCTTGCTCATGCGGTCGAGTTCGGCGGGACGGAACCCGGCCGCCGCCATCGCCTGGAGATACGCCGCAAATCCGTCCGCATGCAGAGGATTGCCGGCCTGTCCGAGATCGCTCGACATCACGCAGTGGTCCACGCCGATCGCCCGCATGGCCTTGGCGTAGTCGGCCGGTTCGAACATCTTCTGCGCGCCGATCAGCGCGTTGTAGACAAACTCGATCATCGCGCCCTGCCGCGCCGCCTGCTGCATTTGCGGAATCGTCATCCGGACGGGCGCCAGCATGGCGTGGGTCACCAGAATCCGCGCCACGCCCTGGCGGCGGGCTTCTTCGATCAACAGCAGCACTTCCGCGGGCGACGAGTGGCCGGTCGCCAGCACGAGTTTTTCGCGGGCGATCACCCCAATGACCTGTTTGACCTCCGGAAGCAATTGCCCGTTGCGCGAGACGGGGACAAACGGCCGGTCCTGCTTCGAGTCGCGGACCTGGTTCTCGGCGTCGAACGTAGGCATCCAGACCACCCGCGCGTACCCGCCTTTGACCTTCGGCAGACGCTCGACGGCCGCGACGTTGATTCCGCCCACCGCCCGGTTCAGCACGATGCCTCCGAAGGCCTCGATTCCAGGCACTTCCTTGCGTACCAGGTACGCCAGTGACGCGGTGGGCTCATAGTGATTCTTGAGCAGCACGGCCCGGAAGCCGCGCGAGCGAGCCAGTTTGGCCGCGTCGATCGCGTCGATGGAGCGCGGCACGACGTCCGGGTCCGAGTGAACGTGCAGGTCGACCACCCCGCGCAGGTCCTGTGCCTGCACGACGGCTAGAGAAACCAGCAGAAAGAAGAACGGACGCATGCCGATCCGGTAACGGTCCCGCCTCTGGCCCAGGATAGTGGAATTCAAGCCCCGTTGCAGAGTCGCGCGATTACATGCTTCCCGTGGTGCCGGTCTCCGACCGGCCATGCGGATCGATCCGCCTCTCAACTTCGTGGGAGTTCAATCATCCGACAAACACGCGCCAATCGGGGAGCAGGATCATCGTCAGACCCGCGGTGAAGGCGGCACAACGCGCCCATGATCCGAAGACGTTCCTCGGGCGTAAGTCTCAGGTAGTAGTCTTTGTCGGCGCGATCCGCGTCAGCAAATCGATGGAAATCCCGACCGGCCAAGCCTTCACACTTCCATCTTAGCCTGGCGTCCGGTTCCCGGGATGTCTCGATGCGATCTCCTCCGCTACGCAAACAGGTAAGATCAGAAGAACTAAAAAGGGACATCGCATGTGGACTCGTCTTGCGGGCTTGGCCTTCGTTGCCGGAACGGCCGCCGGTTTTGCGCAGCAGACCCCCATTGAGGCGGCACTCGCCAAGCCGATTCTCGACCCCAATCAGCCGCTGCTCGAAGTGCAGGTCTACACGGCTGGCCGCGTCAAAGCGATGCCGCCCGTGCGCTCCGCCGACGAGTGGCAACGCGAGGCCGATCGCCTGCGCGTCGAAGTCCTGGACAAAGTGATTTTGCGCGGCGAAGCGCGCCGTTGGAACGAGCCGCCCACCGAAGTCGAATGGATGGGAGAAATCGATGGCGGTCCCGCGTACCGTATTCGCAAGCTGCGCTACCAGGCGATCCCCGGCATGTGGATTCCCGCCCTGCTGTACGAGCCGCGGCAACTGGCCGCGAAAACGCCGGCGATCCTTAATGTCAACGGCCACGAGAAGGACGGTGTCGCCACCGCCTACATCCAGGAGCGATGCATCAACCTTGCCAAGCGCGGCATCCTGGCGCTCAATCCCGAGTGGGTGGGACGCGGCCAACTCGACACGCCCGGCTTCCTGCACTACCGCATGAACCAGATCGACCTGACCGGCACCAGCGGTCTGGCGCCCTTCTACCTGTCGATGCGGCGCGCCCTCGACATCCTGTTGCAGCATCCCAATGCCGACCCCGAACGCGTGGGCGTCACCGGACTCTCGGGCGGCGCCTGGCAGACCATCATGATCAGCTCGCTCGACACCCGCGTGCGGCTGGCCAACCCCGTTGCCGGCTATTCGAGCTATGTCACCCGTTCCCAATGGCCGGAACTCGATCTGGGCGATTCGGAACAAACCCCTTCCGACCTCGCGTCCGTTGTGGACTACACCCACCTGACCGCGATGCTAGCCCCCCGCGCGGCGCAGTTGACCTACAACGCCAAGGACACCTGCTGCTTCCGCGCCGACTACGCCGTCAGTCCGCTGCTGTATGCGGCGAGGCCCATTTTCCGCCTGTTCGACGCCGAAGACCGCCTCCGCTACCACATCAATCACGATCAGGGTCACAACTACGGCAAAGACAACCGGGAGGCGTTCTACCGCCTGCTGCGGGACGCGTTCTACGGCGGAAGCGCCGGCTTCCCGGTCGAGGACATCCCCTCCGCCCAGGAAGTCCGGAAGGCCGAACAACTGCGCGTTGAGATTCCCGCCGGCAGCAAGGACTTCCATTCTGTCGCGCTGGAACTTGCCCAATCGCTGCCGCGGGCGGGTTCTCCGGATCGCGCGCGCCTGCGCGAGTTGTTGCGAGCCAAAACCTTCCGCGTCCGGGCAACCAGGGTAGACAGCGAGCGCCAGGACAATCTGGACATCACCCGGTGGAGCCTGTCCCTGAACGAGGAGTGGACCGTGCCGGCCGTCGAGTTCGCGCCAGAGGGCGCTTCCGGCGCCACCCTGCTCTTCGGTGACGAGGGCCGCGCCCGGTTGGCCGCCGAGGTTGCTCGACTCACCGCGAACGGCCAGCGCGTCGTCGCATTCGACCCCTTCTATTTCGGGGAGTCGAAGATCGCCAAGCGCGACTTCTTGTTCGCGATCCTGATCGCCGCGCTAGGCGAACGGCCTCTTGGACTCCAGGCCAGCCAGGTGGCCGCGATGGCCGCGTGGGCCCGGACCCGCGGCCCGGTGGCGGTGCACGGAATCGGCCCGCGTACCAGTCTGATTGCCCTCGCCGCTGCGGCCATGGACGATCGGACGATCGATGCCGTCGCGCTCTCCGGCTCGTTCTCGAGCCTCCGCGACATCCTGACTCGCGACCTCAGCGCCGACAAGACTCCAGAGCTTTTCTGTTTCGGCTTATTTGAAGAATTCGACATACCCCAATTGAAAGCGCTGGTCGCTCCCCGGCCGGTGACTCTACTCCAATAAAAGGAACCTGATCCCATGGCCGTACTCGATCGTTTTTCCCTGAAGGACCGAATCGCGCTCGTTTCCGGAGGCGCCGGTCCGTTATTCGGTGGCAGTCTGTCGGAAGGACTCGCGGAAGCCGGCGCCACCGTCCTGATTGCCTCGCGCGACCTGGCAAAGTGCGAGGCCTTCGCCGCCCGCTTGCGGGACCGTGGCCTCGACGTGCATTCGTTCGAACTGGACGTGACCAGCGTGGAGTCCATCAACCAGCTCCGCGACCGCGTGCTCGCCGCCTATGGCCGGCTCGATGTCCTGGTCAACAGCGCCGTGTGCGCCCGGGGCGGCGGCTTCGACACCCAGAAGCCCGAGGACTGGATGTACAGCGCGCAGGGCAACATGATCGGCCTGATGGCGATGTGCCAAGCCTATATGCCGTCCATGGTCGAGCGGGGCAAAGGTTCGATCATCAACATCTCCAGCATCTATGGCGTGGTGGCGAACGACCCGACGATCTACGAGGGCACGACCATGAAGCAGCCGCCGGACTACACGTTCGTCAAGGCGGGCATGATCAACTTCACCCGTTACCTGGCCAACTACTACGGCAAATTCGGCATCCGGGCGAATTGCATCTCGCCGGGCGGCTTCTTCAATGAACAGCCGCAGCCGTTTGTCGACAACTACTGCAAGCGCGTCCCGATCGGCCGGATGCTGGACAACCTGGACATCCAGGGCGCGGCGGTCTTTCTGGCCTCGGATGCATCGGCGTATGTCACCGGAACCAACCTGATGCTGGACGGGGGCTGGACGTCGCTATAGAACCGGCCGACGGCCACAAGACTTGGTTGACGGTGGAAAGATGAGGATGGGCCTTAACAACTCCAACCATTGCGAGAGTCGAGCCACAAAGGAGAGACCGGCGCGCCGCCAGCACGGGATGTGATGACGTTCGAGTTGATGCGGGTGCGGTTCCGGTTTCAAGCGGAGGACGCACTGTATTTCCCGGCGGGGCGGGCGGGCAATGTGCTGCGTGGGGCGTTTGGGACCATCTTCCGGAAGATTGCGTGCGCGCCCACATGCCGGGACGTAGCCACCTGCGCGATTCGGGAAACGTGTCCGTACGCTCAGGTCTTCGAGCCGCAAGCGGCGAGCGGAAAAGGGCCGAGCGGATTAAGGGACTGGCCACGTCCGTTCGTCTTCCGGGCGTCCTGGTTGAGCGGGAGGGTGGAGGCGGGCGCCGGGTTTCACTTTGATGTCCACCTGTTCGATTTGAGGCAGCCGCTGCTGCCGTATTTCGTACTGACGTTCGCCCAGCTTGTGCGGGAAGGGCTTGGGCCGGGAAGAGGGCGGGCGGTCTTGCGGCGAGTGGAAGTCTTGGAGCCCGGTGGCGGAGAAGATCCGCCCGGAAAATGTGGGGCCCTGGTATTTGACGGTGAGAAGTTTGTTCAGCCGGAACCTCTACCGTTGGTACGCCTCACTCTCGATCCAGCCCCGCAAGGGGTCCATCGGTTACGAGTGAGGTTCGTGACGCCGACGGAGCTGAAGGCCGCGCAGGACGTGGCGGCGCGGCCGGAGTTCGGTGCGCTGCTGAGCCGCATCCGAGACCGGTTGAGCACGTTGCGGGCGCTGTACGGGCCAGGTCCGCTGGAGGCGGATTTTCGAGGCATGGGGGAGAGGGCAGCGCGAGTCGAGTTGGTTCGCTGGGAGGGGCGGATGGTGGAGGCGGAGCGGCGGAGCGGGAGGACAGGCCAGCATCATTCGATCGGCGGGTTTGTGGGGGAAGCGGAGTATGACGGGGGGCTGAGTGAATTCGTGCCATGGGTGGAAGCGGCTCGGTGGGTTGGGGTGGGAAGACATACGGTGTGGGGGAATGGAGAGGTTGAAGTTGTAGTGGCGGAATAGTCGGTATTGTCCCGTACCCCGCCACGAAGCGGGGATTCGATCTCCTTCACTTCGCGATCCGCTAGCGCCGAAAGGATCCGCCGGCCCCTTCAGGATTGTTGACATGCGGCCGGCATCGGGATATGTTCGGCATGCGGAAACCATGGGCGACACCCGCACATCGCCACCGCAGTGCGGCCGGCTTGCGGAAGCGCGGATCGGAAGACGGCCCAGTCTTCGAGGACGGACATGAAATGGACGCGCCGTAAGTTCGCGCAATTCGGCTCCGCCGGCGCTCTGCCTGCCTTGACCGCCTGCTCCCGAACCCGCCGGCCGAACATCGTTCTGTTCCAGGCCGATGACCTCCGCGCAACGGCGCTTCGAGCGTACAACCCGGACGCGGTCGCCACGCCGAATCTCGATCGGCTCGCTCGAACAGGAATCACGTTCAATCACTGCTATACCCCCCACCCGCTCTGCCTGCCTGCCCGTGCCTCCTTGTGGACCGGTCAGCACTCCGCCACGCATGGGTC
Source organism: uncultured Solibacteraceae bacterium (assembly GCA_964529305.1). GTDB lineage: Bacteria > Acidobacteriota > Terriglobia > Bryobacterales > Bryobacteraceae > CAZGUX01. The sequence goes on from CAZGUX010000160.1 coordinate 17,326, forward strand.
CCGTCACAACCAGAAATTGCTGAGTGACGGATCGACGACCATGGCCGGTCTGTTCCAGCAGGCCGGATACACGCTCGGGATCTTTGGCAAGAACCACTGCTTCACGCCGGCACAGCTCAGCCAGTGGTTCCAGACCGAGTACAGTATGGGATCGGCGAATTGGAGAGCGTCGCTGTCGCCCGAAACAGCAAAGCAGATCGCCGAACACGCACGGTGGATCCGAGCGCAAGGCGGACCGCTCATGCCTCCCGCGGCGGCGCCTTTTCCGCATGAGATCTTCCCCACGCACCTGGCGACCCAGCGCGCCCTCGAGTTTCTGGAGCGTCCACGGCAAGGACCGTTCTTCCTGTGGGTCTCGGTACCGGATCCGCATACGCCTACGGAAGTTCCCGAGAAGTTCGCCGGAGCGCTGCCGGCCGACCGCGTCAAGCTGCCTCCGTTTCGCAGGAACGAAACGGCCGGCAAGAACACCCGGATGCAGATTTTCGACTTCCTGATCCGCGGCCAGGAGATTCCGGAGGAATACCTGGCCCGCTATCTCAGCGTCTACAGCGGGAAGACCGCGTTCGTCGACCACGAGATGGGGCGCCTGATGGACGCGATCGAGGCGAAGGGGCTGCGCAACGATACGCTGTTCATCTTCACTTCGGACAACGGCGACTTCGCCGGAGCGCATCACCTGATTGTCAAGACGGGCAGCCTGGTGGACTCGATGGTCCGGATGCCGTTGGTGCTGTCCTGGCCCGCCGCCTGGGCCGGAGGACTGCGCGAAGAGGCTCTGGTCAGCCAGGTGGATCTCATGCCGACTCTGCTTGAACTCTGTGGACTGAAGGTTCCTCCAACGGTGGAAGGGCGGCCGCTTCCGCTGACTGCCGAGGCTCCCCGCCGTTCGTTCGTCTACTCCGAGTACGGCGCCGGGGAGGTGGAATACACGTGGCAGGATGCCCGCTCGCTGGGACCCGCCAAGCGCCTCGGGGACTACGCTCTCCAGACGGCGCTCGAGCTGCAACACCTGGAGAAGCGAGAGCGGGCAGGTCACCTGCGTATGATTCGCACCCACACCCACAAAGTCATCGTCGACTCCAATGGCGAGACCGAGTTCTACGACTTGACTCGCGATCCGCACGAACTCGACAATGCTCACGGCCGGCCGGAATATCGAGAGCCGGAGCAGCAGCTCCTCGGCCTGCTGGCCGGCTGTCCGAAACGATGCTGATCCAAGGCATTTCCTGCCCGCCGTAGCTCCCAAACAGCCCCCCACCTTAGTTCCTGTGAATTCGCCGGAAGTTAAGGGAAACTTCTGAGCGGCTTCGTTCGATAACTGGGAGGAGGCGAAGGGCGATGGCCTGGGCAGGCGCACCGTGGCACACTGTGGCGAAGAGTTGCATCCGAGTTGGACGCATTGCATTGCTCGCTTCCTTCGTCACGAACCTTGCGGCCGTCCAGGCAGGCCGCCAGACTCCCGTGGCGTTGATGCTCAAACCAGCAGGCGCCGTGCTGATTCGCGCGGGCTCGCCGGCGCCGGCCGCCGCCAAGCCCGGCGACGTGCTCTTTGCCGGAGATGCAATTCGCACCACCTCGGAGCAGGCGTCGTTCCTGTTCTGTCCGGGCGCGGTCGCTCCTGTCCTGCATTCCGGCACTGAAGTCGTGGTCGACGAAAAGCAGATCACGGTCAGGGCCGGCAAGGTCGTCGAGATGAAGCCGCTGGCTTCCTGTTTCCTCCCAGCCGTCCAGCGGCTGTCTCCGCAGAGCCAGCAGACCTACGGTGCGTTTGTCACTCGCGGCCCGGCCGACGGATCCTTCAAGCAGACTCCCAAAGAAAAATGGCCTGCGGGACTGGCGGAGGAGATGGCGCCGGTCGCGTCCGTGCTCGCCGGCGATGCGGCGGACCCCGCCGGGCTCATCTCTCGTGCGGTGCTGTTCGAAAAGTACAACCTTCCCTCCGACGCTCTGGCGGACTATTACCGGGTCGCTCGGGATTGGCCGGAGGCCCTCTGGCTGCCGGCGAAGATCCTGGAGTTACAGAGAGCCGTTACACGCGACGCCATCCTCGAGGCCAACCCCGGTTGGCGCTGAACCCAACACTTGATACGCTTCGGGTTACGGGTAGCCCGACATGCGTTCTTCCGCCTGGTTCTCCATCGCCGTAATCGCCGCGGAGCTTTCCGCGCAAACAGCTCCGCCCGCCGCGAAATGGGTGGCCGTCTATGAGATGAGCGCGAAGCGCGACGTGGCCCTCAATCCGGACCGATTGTTTCACGGTCCTGCCGCGGTGGCTGCGCCCAATGGCGATTTCCTGGTTGCCTATCAGGACAGCATCGATCACTCCGGGCATGACAGCGTCATCAGCCAAGCCCGGAGTAGCGATGGCGGGCGGACCTGGAAGCCCGATGGGATTGTGTTCGACGGCAGAGGCGAAGGGTGCTTCGGGAGGCAGCCCGCATATGGAGTGTCGGCGGCCGGCGAGGTGATCCTCGTCATTCAATGCTGGCAACCACTGCCGGCCGGGCAGACGTTTTCAACGTTCCGGAAAGAGGGGATCGCCGGCAGCGTCTGGTCCGTGAGCCGCGACAACGGCAAGACCTACCAGCGCCGGGGATTGGTCGATTCGTCGTCCCCGCTTCGGCACCAGGGCTCGTCGAGCCCGATCCTCCGGGTGGGCGACGAGTTGCTCATGATCGCGATCGCGATCGAGTCCACGCCTCGCGGCATCTCGCTCTACCGGATGGCGGATTCGGCCAGGGGTTGGACGTTCGCGGGTTTCGTTTTCCGCTCCCAAGAGCTGACCGCGGGGGCTGTCAGCTACCCGTCGATTGTGCAGCGCCGCGATGGCAGCCTGCTCGCTCACTGCCACAGCTTTCTCCGTCACTACCGGAGCGTCAGCACAGACGGTGGGAACTCCTGGAGCACCGCCGAGGAGTTCTCGGACCTCCGTATCGCCAACAACTCCGACCTGGAATACGCCGGCGATGTGTTGGTGGCGCACGGCCGCGGTGAGGATATGCGATCAACCGTCCTTTACTTCTCGCCGGACGAGGGGAAGACGTGGGGCTCACCCGTTGTGCTCGACCGTTATGGCTTCTGCGGATGGGGTGGATATAGCGCGTCGCTCCGGATGCCGGGCGGCGGAGTGTTTGTTGCCTTCAGCACCGATGCCGGCCCCAACACCTGCAAGGATGGGGGCAAACCGGACATTCGCGGAGTGGCGGTCACCGGCGTCCAGGTACGGCGGAACGAGATCGGCCGCGCCCGCCATCGCGATTAGGGGGCGGCAGGGCTTGCCGGAACATCTGCGCCTGTCATAACGTATCTTCAAGTGCGGTGTTCCGTACACTGCGCGGGTTCATATGCCTTTTTGCAGCCAGTGTGGAAACGAGGTACGGCCGATCGACCTGTTCTGCGGCAAGTGCGGATCGCGGCAGCCGATCCAGCCGTCGCACCCGCCGGGTGAACCCCTTTCGAGGCTGACCGCGAACCAGGCCAGCACCCTGTGCTACGTGCCTTTTCTCGGTTGGATCATGTCGGTGGTCGTTCTGGCGACGGACCGGTTTCGCGCGGACCGGATGGTCCGATTCCATGCCTTTCAGGGCTTGTACCTGTTCGTCGCCTGGCTGTTGGTGGACCAGTTTGTCGGGCCGCTGTTCCGCCACCTTCACGCCGGCCGCCAGATGGGGCAACTGCTGGAGCTTGCCGTCATCGGCGCCATGGTCTTCATGATGATCAAGGTGTCGCAGAAGGGCAGCTACTCCCTGCCGATCGTGGGAGAACTGGCGGAGAAGTCGGTCGCTGAGTTGTGACCGCCGGGGGGTCTAAATCTAAAACACCTCGAAGCAGTACACCTGGTTCGAACCGTCGGGCGAGATGCCGTATTGCCCGCCGGCGAGCGTGTCGACCACTTCGATGCGAAAGAGGGTTTCGCCCAGCTTGGTGATGTTCAAGCGCGCGGGCTGGGCCGATTCCTTCGGCTTCTTGACGTGGAACGCCACTTCGCGCTGGCCAGCCTTCGCCTGAAGCGGGTAGAGCTTCAAGCGATCGACCGGAATTCGCTCCGCCTGGAACAGGAAAACCGGGCCCGCCAGGGGCGTGCGGGCCTTGGCGCCCGGGCCCTGGATCACATAGACCTTCAAGTCCTTTCGGGTCTCCTCCTTGGCATCCGCCACGTCGGTGGCGACCAGATCGTTGCCGTGAACGATGTACGGCAAGTCGGGTTTGGGCGGGACGGGACCCTTGTATTTTTGGGCCGGCAGTAGAGGAGCAGCGATCAACGCGATCGCCGCGGCAGTCACGACGGTGCGAAGCCTCACGAATACGATTCTAGCTCAGCCTGCCGCGTGTCCTGGGTGAAGTGGCTTTCAATCGCTTCGAGTGTCTTTTCGAACTGCTGCTTCTCGATGGGTTTGAGGACCAGATAGCGTCCGTCGCCCTGGAAATGCATCGACAGGTCGTGGCTGAACACCTCGGCCAGGAGAGTGAAGGCGCCGATGCGGCCGCGCGCGCGATCGAAGAACTCCACCCAGTTGAGACCCTCAATGCGGGTGGAACAGAAGACGACGTCGAAGCGCAGGCGCGAGATCAGGTCCAGGGCTTCGTCCGAGCTGTGGACCGGAACCACCCGGTAGCCGCGGCTCCCCAGGACTTCCATGAGTTGCCGTTCGACCCACTCTTCGGGCTCGATCAGCAAAGCGGTCAGCCGCCGGGAAGCCTCGCGGATCTCGGGCGCGGTAGCCGCCTCGGCGGGTTTGTCCGCTTGCATCAGGGGCAGTTCGATCTCGAAGCAGGACTCCCTCTCCGAGGCTTGGACCAGGCGGAGATCGCCGCTGTGGCCGGTGATGATGGTCTTGCACACATCGAGCCCGAGAGCTTGGACCTCATCCTCGAGCGACTGCCGCCGGCCCGCCTGCCGGGGCGCGGCCGTGTAGCGGATTTCGATAAACACACGCCTGGCGAGCACGTCGGCCCGGACCGCGATCCGCTTTTCCGCGACGTCCGCCAGGGATTGCTCGGCGTGCACCAAAAGGTTCAGGAATACCTGCTCGATCTGCCCTTGTGATGCGGTGACGAAGAGCTTCTGATCCTTCAGCATGTTGCGGAGTTGGATGCCGGAGGCCTTCCACTCGCGCTCGCGGAACCGGATGAGGCCTCGCAGCAGGCCGATAATTTCCACAGGTTCGGGCTTGACGTGTTCAGGCTGGGCGAACGAGACCAGGCGTTCGACGATGGCGGATGCCCGTTTGGCCTCCGACGCGATGACCAGCAGTTCGTGGTTGTCCTGGGCGCCCCGGTATTTCTCAATCGCGGACTCGGCCATGCCGGAGATCGCGGCCAGCGGCGTCCGCAGGTCGTTGACGACGCCGGAGATCAGGCGGCCGACGGCGGCCAGCTTTTCGCTCCGGGCGAGTTGCTCGCGAACCGAGCGCTGCTGCAGCAGTTTGACCGCGACACCCGCCTGGTTGGCCAGGTGTTGGGCGCTGGCTTTTTCGTCCGCGGAGAAGCTGCGCGCCTTTCGAGAGTTCTCCATCTGCAGCACGCCGATGGCCTCCCCCTGCGTGAGCATCGGGATGTAGAGCACCGAACGAGGCAGCAGGACGTTGCCCTTCGAACGGCCAGGCAATCCGAACGGGCTGCGCTTGGTGTCGGCGATGGTCACCATGATCCGGTTCTGGAAGCAGTTCACCAAACCCGTCTCGAAAAACCCGGCGGGTTGATCGACGGCCACGGGCGGATCGCGCCGGTCGTCGTTGGTGACCGTGTTGAGCGTGCGCGTGCCGCGATCGAACAGATAGAGGCGGACGCTGGTGATGCGCAGCACCTTGGGCAGGACACCTTCCATGCGGCCCAGCAGGTCGAGCGTGGAGGAAGAGTCGAGGATCTCTTCGCTGAGCGAGTGCATTCGGCGAATGATCTCACGCTGCTCGCGCCCACGGCGCTCGCGGACCCACCACACCAGGGCCGCCAGCACCAGGAACCCCGCGATCGGCTTGAGCATCCACATGGCTTCGCTCCAGTTCTCGGCCACCCGCTGCACATGGTCCGGACTCTGCACGATCAGCTCAAACTGGTTGTCGTGGACGGGGCCCAGCGAATACTGGAAGGAGATGCCGATGACCCGGACGCGATCGCCGATCTGGAGTTCCGGAAACCGCTTCCGATTCGACTCGCGGGGAGACGGCATGAAGACTTTCAGAGGAGCCTCAGCCTCTCCGATCCGGAGAAACACGCCCTCGGAGTTCTCGCCCGTCTCGATCACGCGATCGGTCGCCGACACCAGTTGGCCCAAGTACCGGTAGGTCATCAGGTCGCCAACGGGCGCAAACCGCGCCAGGGGAGGTGAGCCGGAGGCTTCGATCGTCAACTTCTGCACAACGACGACGGGCAACCCGTTTCGAGTCGCGACTTTGCCGATGGTCACGATCCAGTCGCCGGGGGTGAGTTGCTGAAATGTCTCGGGTTTGCCCTCGAGGATCAATCCCTGGTCCCTGTCCTGGATCGCGAGGTGGGTATGTCCGAAGGCGGCAAACGGCCGTTGGGAGACCTGTCCCCGCACCATCACGAACGCTCCCTCCATGGCCGCCGTATAGGCGGGAGGGATACGAGCCGACACCTGCTCGAGTGTCGCCTCAATCTGTGCCAGGACCGGCACAGAGGACGCCAGCAACGCGAGCAACAGGCTCAAGGACCCGGTTTTTGGCTGGTTAGCCATGGCCACAAACCGCCGTTCGTAAAGTCGTCGACCTCCAGGTCAACGCCTGGAAGTTCGCTATGAGTGGTGCGGACGCCCACCACTCGCGCTCCCGCCGCCCGTGCGGCCGCGACCCCCGACAGAGAGTCTTCAAAGATGATGCAATCGCAGGCGCGATAGCCCAGCAGCCGCGCAACCGCCAGGAAAATTTCCGGAGAAGGCTTCGGCCGGTCGACCTGGCGTCCATCGACCACCGCTCGGAAAAACCGCCGAAGGCCCGTGGTATCGAGCAAAAAATCCACGTTCTCCGGTTCGGCATTGGACCCCAAACCCAGCGGAACCCCTGATAGCTTACCCAGAAACTCCCGGACTCCGGGCACCAGGCTCTTCTCCAGGTCGGCGGCGATCAGCGAGCGGTAGAGCGCTTCCTTTCGCGCGCTTCTGTCCCAGACGTCCTCTTCCGGGAGGTTCTCTCCATAGAAGTCGCGGATAATCTGGTCATTCCGCTTGCCGTACATCCGCTCGTGCATCGCTTCAGTCGTCGCCAAGCCATACTGCGCGTTGAACCGTTCCCAGGCAATGCGATGCACGGGATTGGAGTTTACAATCACCCCATCCATGTCCAGGATAATCGCCAGTCCCGGATGGATCATAGCATATCTCCCTGATTGGGGCCGGGTTCAATTGACCTTAGATACATTGTCCTGAATCCACTGAATGTACGAGGGTAAACCCTTCAAGACCGGAAGCGCCAGAATCTCGGGAACGTCGTAACTGTGAATGGCCTGGAGTTCGGCCGCCAGAGGCTCGAACAGGTCCGCGCAAGTCTTGATGACGAGCAGATACTCGCCGACAGATTCGACGCGATTTTGCCACCAGTAGATGCTTTCGATAGACGGGACGATGTTGACGCAGGCCGCGAGTCTCGATTCCACCAGGCGCCGGGCGATCCGGCGCGCCTCTTCATCGCTGCCGCAAGTGCTGAACACCACAAGTGGGTCGGTCATGGGAAGGATTCCTCCATCACTGTCAGGATACTCTTGGGACTGTGGATCCGGCGGCTCATCCAACGTAGCGGTAGGCGAAGATCTTGGCGCTGTGAAGCCGGATCGCCAGCGTGAGGTTCGCTCCGCGCACTGCGGTGAGGTCCGATCCGCCTTTCCAGCGGCAATCGGTCCAGATCTCGTCGCCGGCAAACGGAATGCAGTCGGCGAACGAGAATCCTTTCAAAGCCTGCCCGCGTTCGCGCAGTTCCACTTCAACGCTACCCGAGCGCGACGTGCGTGCGTTGATCTGAATCCGGCTGCCGTCAAATCTTGCCGGTTTGGTGGAAAACTCGCCGCGGCTACCGGCTTCGATCCCCGCCAGGCGGCCGTCCTTCCACAGCGCCCAGCCTGCGAACGAAGGCCGTTCGTACTGGCGATAGAACGTGGAAAACCAATGCTCGTTGTGGGTGGTGCGATAACCGCGATACGGCAGCGCGAGCCGTCCGTCGGGCAGGTGAACGAGATTGGGGCTCGGGTAGATGCCCCCGTGGTCCCACTCGCCCGCGCCGCCGTTGCGGATCACCGGGTCGTACGAGACCCATTGAAACGACCGTCCCTCGCGGCTGACCATCATCCGCGCGTCCACCGAGTCCGTGTCGCGGTGATAGACAGCCGGAAACAGCAGCCGTAGCGAGGGCTCGCCCGGGTAGGTGGTGTAGCCGTTGGTGTACAGGTCGTCGGAAGGTGAATCGAGCGGCCCTGTATAGACGAGCGGCGTCGGGTGCGGCCAATTCCAGAAGTCTTCAGTCTCGGCGCGGCTGATGCTCCGGCCATTCACGTGATCGCGGAAATACGCGACGTACTTGCCCAACACCGGATCCCACACCGCGACGTTCTGGGTGTCGGCAAAATGGCGGACGAGCACCTTGGGTTTCTTCTTCCAGTGCAGGCCGTCGGGAGAGGAGATGCCGTACAAGCCATATCGTTGCAGCGGCGGTGCGTTCTTCGGAATCTCGCGCTCGGGGAGCAGATCGAAGTGGAACGCCTTGTAGCGCTCTTCCGGCGCGCCGTGCTCGTCACGGAACACGAAGCTGGTGTTTCCAAGCGGCGAAATCAGATTGTTCCGCCGCGACCCGCGATACGAGACCAGGTCCAACTCCGGCTTGGTCCAGGTCCAGCCATCCGTGCTCTCGGCGTAGGCGAGCGCGCTGCCGCTGATCTCCATCGCGCGGCCGCTCTCGATGGTTGTCCCCGTTTTCTCGCCGCGGAGCATGGCGTAATACCAGCACCGGTAGCGGCCCTCCTCGTGGTGAACGCTGTGGTAGCCGAAGTCCTTTTCCCAGGGAGCGTCGGCGCCCAGCCACGGCTTCGACCGCCCCGCGAGTTCCGGCGTCAGGCGGACGCCATACGGAACGTCGACTCGCCGGAAGCCATGAGGGCCGCTGGTGAAGTCGAGTGTGTAGTTCCTGCGGTAGTCGTCCAACAGCTTGCGGCCGTCGTCGGAGAGGCGATCCGGGTCCAGGACGGCGCGCATGTCGCCTTTGTTGACGTGATACCAGTCGACGAACAGGAACAGGCGGCGCTCTCCCGGCGTCCGGCGGGTAGACTCACTTTCGCCCTGCGCCAGCAGCGTGGCAGGAGATGCGGTTGCCAGTTGAAGCCATTTTCGTCTGTTCACGTGATCGGGCCCTTTGGTGGATGGCCGCCCGGCTGAGGTCGGCGCTCCGGCCAGCGTATCACTTCACCGGAGCTGCCGCCGTCGCGACCTCGACATCAGCAATCCAGTACTTGAACTCCTCAGGCTGATGAAAGACCTTCGCGTGAATCCGCAACCCGGGCCGAAGTTTCTTCCAGTCGGACGCATTCCGGACGGGAAACTCCATCGTCATCGCCTCCATCCAGCCCTTGATCTCCTGGTGGGAAATGAGAGCCGTGCGGTGTGCCTCATCCAACTGAACCACGGCTCCCGTGAGCCGGTACTCGAATACCGGAGCAGCCGGCTTGCCGCAGGAAACCAGCAACACCGTCACCAGCGCGATCAAGCGGAGAAGGTTCATCCGCGGGTTTCTTCGAACCGCGCGGAGACGATGTCCCAATTGATGAGTTTGAGGATCGCGTCCAAATCGTCGGCGCGGCGGCTTTTGTATTTCAGGAGGTGAGGCTCGACTCTGTTCGCGGAGGCCAGGGCCCCGGCAAACGCACCAAGCCACTGTCGTGTCAGAACGCATAGCCAATGTTGAGGAAGAGGTTCCGGCCCGGTTCCGGAACGCGCTGTCCGTTGCGGAAAGGATCCCGCTGGAAGGACAAATGCGCGAGATAGAACCGGTTGAATACGTTGTCCACACCGGCGGTCACCGTGATCTGTCGGACGTGAACTCCGAACTTCAGGTTCGCGATCCCGTAGCCTCCCGTGGGCGCTTCCCGGAGGTCGAGGTCAATGCGCTCCTGAGAATTCGCCGCGATTCCCTCGGCCTCGCCGAACCATCGGCGGGTTCCGTAGCGAATCGAGATCCGTCCTTTCAGCGGCGGCATTTCCGGCAGGTTCGTGCTATGGATGCCGAGGGTGGGCAGGGCGTCCTTGCTGCCGCGGCTATAAGAGAGGCCCGCGGATATCAGCATGCGGGAATTGATGGTGAACCCGGAGGTGATCTCTCCTCCGTAGATTCGGGCGTCGACGTTCGCGTAGGACCTTGCCATCGTGTTCATCACTCCTGGCCGGGCGGCGACCCGGGCCTGGTTGTGCACCACGACAAAGTCACCCAGGCGGCTGTAGAACACGAGGGGCTTGACGTAGAAGTTGCGTCTCCTCAGGTTGAGGCCGAGGTTCGCCTCCGTGTTGCGGCTCGGACGAAGCGTGGGATTGCCGACCCAGTCGCTGCCCATGCGGCGGTGCTGATAGAAGCGCTCCTGCGCGTCGGGAATCCGCACCGTGGCGCCCGCGCCGGCAAACAACTCCAGGTCCCCCGTCAGGCCGTAGCCGACCCGCGCGTTGCCGGAAGGGTTGGTGTCGCGCACCGGCGAGGGCGCCGCGCCCTTGTACGCCTCGAACAGGTTCACGTTCATGGCTTGGCTCCGGGTGTACATGTGTGCGGTATCGATCCGCAGGCCGCCACCCACCCGCAGGCGGTCGCTGAGACTCTTGCCGTATTCGACGTACGCGCCCGCAATGGTCGAGTTCACATTGGGAATGATGTTCTGATCGGTAAACATCTGGGGCGTGCGGAAGGAGTTCACGGCATCCCAGTTCCGCTGGAACCCTTCTACGCCGGCAGTCAGGCCCCCGCGGAACGTGAGGTCGGCCCGTCCGCCGCTGACCCTCGTTCGGGCGAAAGTGGCCATCCCGAACGCGGCCAACGCGGTTTGCGAGGTGATTCTCTTTTCGTCGGTCATCCAATGCCGCACGCGAGTGTAATAGGAGTTCAGTTGCAGGCGCTCCAAGGGACCCGCCAACCTGCGGATATCGTAGCGGGCGTTCAGCCGGTCGGCAATGTCGTAGGGCGAGTCCATCTGTAGATAGGGGTACAGGATATTGGCGCCGTCCTGCCGTGTGTAGGCGAACTCGCCGGACTGATTCCGCGCCGGTGAGAAACGGAGGCCGGCCCAACCCGTGTTGATGCGAAAGGCATCGTCGGCCCAATATTGCGGACGATAGCCCCCGACCGTGGTCATCCGGTTGCCCAGGCCGTCTCGAAAGGGCGCGGAGCGGCGAAACGAGTACCCCCCCGACAGTTCGAGCGCGTCATTGCCGACGGCACCAACCATCGCGGGATTCATATAGCCGAAGGACCCGGTTTGGAGCGACGGCGTGAAATGGATGCCCGGTGACGATCGTTTGCGAATGATGTTGACGCTTCCGCCCAGGCTGCCCTGATTGGAAAGATCAAAGCTGCCTTTGGTCATCTCCACCCGTTCCACTTCGGCAAAGTCGACGTGGAACGCCGCCGGATCCATGTGGCCGGGACATGCACCGTAAATCCGGACGCCGTCGATCAGGATATTCAAGTTGTTGCCCTGAAACCCGCGCAAGACCACGTCATTGGCAATGCCCCCTTTTCGAAGTTTCCAGACGCCTTCAATGTCCTCCAAAGCCTCGCCAACGTCTTTGGCGGAGCTTTCCCGGACCTCGCGGATTTCCAGGCCATCCTGAAAGGACTCACGCCTGGCTTTTGTCTCCAGGTCCTCCTGCGCAGGAATCTGCGCGGAGATTCCCGCGCAGAACATTGTAATTACGGAAAAATAGCGCCAATAGTGATACATCAAAGCCCCTGATTTTTGGAAATGGCGGCGCTGGCCCGCCAGGGATAAGAAGAGTTCCGGCGCTAAGCTCCGTTAGCGCTCGTTAAAAAGGTCGTGTGAAACGGCCGACAGCAGGTTACAAGTGTGCCCCGGGGGCAACAAAGATCGCGCGAAACCAGTCCCCAAATGGCAGAGCCGCGACCCGAGGGATCCTCGTGGGCATGGAGCCCACTGGAACGAATACAGAACGCGACGCAGCCCCGGCCGTCAGGGAGGGGGTTGCCATGTCCTTCAACGGATCGGGCTTTTTCGATTCTTGTCAGGGGCTGCTAGGGGAAGCAGGGCGCCGGAGGTGGGCGAGGGCACAGGGCAAAATCGCGTGCCCACCGCATCACGAATCGGAGGAGAGGAAGCAGCGAACGGACACGACTCGAGAGCGCGGGAACGCCAGATGCCGCCAGGAAGAACACACCCACGGACAGAGGCAGCCACAAAGTGACCTGGCGGCACGAATCCGAACAGGCACGGCCTGCGAGCAGCACAGGGGCCGAACCGGCGCCATCTGCGGCGGGTTTCTTCCTGCAACAACAACGGCTGGTGCGGGCACAAGCCATCGCACAGGAAGGACTGGTGTCGATCAGCGCGGCAAGCGGCGCCACATACCCCAGCAGAAAGCAGCAGATGAGGCTAAATCCAACAGTTTGTGAGGATTTTCCCAACATCTTAATGCTGCCCTTTGCGAAAGCCATCGATAGAAAGATCCTCAGGTTACCACGAGTCGTCGGACGTGATCGCCTGAACAGACTAGGGCAAATTGTCGCGCCAAATGGCCATCAGCACGGGCTTGGATCCTGAATGACCATCGAAGACGCTAGCGGCTGGGGAACGGGAACCGCGACCGGACAGCCAGGACGAGGTCGTGCGGTTCGCCCGCCTTTGAACCGCTGTAGAAGCCGACGGTCGCATTCAGCCGGATGAAATACGCGTCGCCCGCTCTGGCGGGGTAGCGTCCTTCGTTGCCGTCGGCGCCTCCGCCCGCCACCATGTCGCCCCGGCCTCGAAGGACATAGTAGATTTCCTCTTCCATCTCGTGATGGTGTGGGATATTGGTCCCGCCGGGAGCGAAGTCCATGATGAACAGGCTCACCATCTGGCTGGCGCCGGCAAGACGGTCCCGCTTGCTCTCGGTCGTGCCCATCAACAACTGATAGCGCGATGTCGGGCCATGTCCCCCCAACTCCTGCAACGGGACCTCGGCGGTGTTGGCGAGCATCAGGCTGGGTGTTGGTGCGACAGTAATGCCGGCGGGGATGCGGAAGCCCATGACCAGCAGCCGCACAGGCCGGTCTCCGGGGTTCGCAATGCCGTGTCTCACGTGAACCGGCAGGTAGAGGAAGTCGTTTGGCTTGACCGGGAAGGTCTGGCCGTCGTACCGAAGAGATCCCGTCCCCTCCAGAATGTAATAGATTTGCTCTTCGGCGGGATAGCTGACCAGAGCGCTCGATCCGCCTGCTTCGACCGTCAACTCCCCGTAGCGCGCGACGCTCTTCAACAGCTTTGCCTGCGGATCGCCGGCTCCGAAGAACGGCCGGTACGACGCCGCGGTGGCGTTGACCGTGAGATCATCCGGCTGGGGTGTGATCTCCGAGACCCGCCGCCGCAGAAAGGTGGGGTCGGCTGCGGCCAGAGTCGATGCCGCGATCAGCATGGACAGGATGCACTGAGACACGGAAACCTCCGTTTCGAGCATCATTATCCACCACCACAGGGGCCGGCACACGTCAGGTCTTGCATTGTCTCGAGAGACAGACCAGAATTGGAGGATTCAGGCGGTCCGCCGAAGCCCCCGCCGGCGGAAGGGCGGGGAACTCATGTCACGCGATTCATGGTGTCCATTGGTTGTCCCGATGATTCTCGCGGCATGGCTGTCGATGGTCAGCGCTTGCTCCTCTTCGCGAGCGGCTTCCCGCGTGAATCTGGATCTGGGCGCCGACACGGATCACACCGGCTCGGTCGAGCACTCCGCCGCCGAAGAGGAACTCGAGGACAAGGACGGCGAGGAGGGGCTGATCGTCCTGCCCAACTGGGACGACGACGATCCCCCCGGCGCCAGAGGCCACGGTGTCCCCGATTGCCTCACGGAAAATCGTTTTTCGCGCGTCGCCTTCGCGGACCGGCGCGACCGCTTCGACAACGAGATCAACGGGGAAACGGACCGGGACGAAGATCTGCAACTCCTCACCCTGCGAAAAGTGCCCGGCCTTCCAGCGGGCGTCCGGATCTTGCTTCGCGTGTCTCCCGAGGATGCCGGGAAGGTGCGGGTGTTCGACGAAAAGGATCGCCCGGTCCTCCTGCCGGCGGCCGCGGCGGAGTTTGTCGAACACAAGAAAGGAACTCCGCACAACGAGCACGAAGTACCGAATCTTCGGGGGCCGGTAGATGAATTCCTGTCATATCACGTGGAAGGGATTCTGCCCGGTGCGCGGCTGAGGATCGAACTGGTGGCAATGGAAGAGGGCAGGGAAGTGGGCCGCGACGCGATCCGCGTCCGCGTGGCGCCGTTCCTGCTGTTGCCCAACGACCGGCCGGTCCGTCAGGCCATTGCCGCTGACTTCCGTGTTCTCCCGCCGAACCTGCGCCTGGTCGTCCTACCCGGACTGACCGTCGACGACGACGCGGTGCGCCAGGCCGCGGAAGCGCTGGCGCCGACCGTGGCCGCTCCGCCCACCGATACCTTCTGGCAGGATTCCCTGCAAGCCGGGTACGCTGTCGCCCCCGGGCCGGGCCACGTCCGGGTGATGACCTTGCTGGCGCGGCTTCCCCGCGGCGCCAGGAATTTCTGGGAGCCGAAACCGGAAGCCGGCATCTCGGCCGAGATCAGCCGGGCGGCGGAAGCGCAGCACTGGCTTTGGCCTAATCGCTCCAGCGAATGGTTCGGAACGCATCAGGCCCTGCTCGGTCCCGGCGTCGGTGTCTTCGAAATCTCCGATTTCTCGGAAGCCACTGTCTCCGATTACGGCGGCAACCTGGAGGTGACCGGACCGCTCCCCGGAGCGCCCCTTGGCCGGATCGTGATCGGAAAGGAAATGTCGCCCTCGTATCGGGACTTCCTCGAGCGCCAGCAGGTCCAGACGCCCCGCGTTGAACTCGAACTGGACTGGCTTTTCAACCGGCATGTCGATGACGTCGTCTACTTCCTTCCCGGGCAGCGCGCGGCCGTTCCCAGCCCCACGCTGGGGGAACACCTGCTGCGGGACTATGCGCAGGCGAATCCCGGCCGAGCCGCTTTTCTCAAGGGACGCGAAGTTCACGCGGGCGTTCTCAGCGGAGTCGAGGCCGCCGGCGAGCACCTGATCCTGACGGAAGCGCGAGCCGATTTCGGCGCCATCCGGCCGGGAATGTACCTGCATGTCGTCGAGGGACCGGGACGCTATCAGACATACGACATCCTGCGCGCCAACTCCCGCGCCATGGTGGTGCAGGCGGAAGCAGCCCGATACTTTTCGTTCTGGCGCAGCGACCCTCCGGAGACGCCCGCCTCCGGTTCCCGCTACGTGGTGGTGGAACAACCCCTGCACGACGTACGTTCCGCGGTCCGGGTCATCACGCTGGCCGAACTGTTCGATACCTCCGCGACCGACGCCGCGGGAAAGGTCCGGCGCGACAATCGCAAGGTGCGTGAATTCTGGGAGCAGAACCGGATGGCGGCCGATCAACTCCGCAGCCGGATTCTGCCGGTGATCCGGACATTGGCTCCGGGTGGAATCATCGAGCTTCCGGTGCTGTTTCACACGTTGTCGCTGTCGGATCGGCGAACGGGTCTGGCTGCCTTCACGCCAAACCTGGTGAACGGCCACCTGTTCGGCCGGACGTTCCTGATGCCCAAGCCCTTTGCGGCCTCGTCGGCGTCCGGCGACCTGTTCGAGGAGGCGGCACGCGCCGCGCTCTCCGGGCTCTCCGCCCGCTTTGTCGACGACTATTTCATGTTTCACAACTATCAAGGGGACGTGCACTGTGCCCTGAACCTGATCCTCGAGCCGCCTGTGGAAGGTCCGCAGTGGTGGGAACGCAAACGGTGAATTGCTGGAACAGCACTCGGGTTCATATGGACACGCGCGACGGTCGATCACTCCGACCCGCGGGCGTCAGAGGTTGTGAAGAGACCGGCGGCCGATCGCCGCCATGAAGCCTTCTGAGCCGCGAGCGTGAGCGAGCGGTGGCGATGCATGTTGGCCGGTGAGGAGCCACCGCTCCCCGACGGTCGCGGCTTACACCCGCTGTTCGGAGAAATCCCACGACCGCGGACTTGTCCCCGGCTTCGGCGATTCGCAGTCTGGCCGTCTGTCGACAGCGTGATACCCTGGGGGTCAATGGCCCTTGTGGAAAACTTCTTTTCCAGCCGCTTCGGAATCAGCGAGCGGGACCTGGAACGCTTCCTCGCCGAAGCGCTCGCCCGTGGCGGCGACTACGCGGACCTCTACTTTGAATACCAGGCCACCAGTATGGTCAGCATCGACGAGTCCATCGTCAAGACAGCGACACAAGGTGTGTCCCTCGGCGTGGGAGTTCGAGTGATCGCCGGCGAACGCACCGGCTACGCCTACAGCGACGATCTGAGTCCGGAGAAGGTGCTGCATGCCGCTCGCGTGGCGGCCTGCATCGCCGAAGGCCCGGCCAGCGTGGAGAAATTCGGGCTCCAGGCAGGGGAGAAGCGAAACCTCTATCCGGTGGTTCCGGCCGCCGACGCGGAGTTTTCCCGCAAGGTGGACCTGGCCCAGCGGGCCGACGCCGCCGCGCGCGGTTACGATCCCCGCATCTTCCAGGTGCAGGCGACCTACGCCGATAGCGTCCGGCAGGTCCTGATCGCCACTAGCGACGGCACGGTGAATCACGACCAGCAGCCCATGGCACGCATGAGCGTGCGAGCGTTGGCGCGGGGAACGGAAGGGATGCCTCAATCCGGCTACTCCGGCGGCGGTGGACGGGTCGGCATCGAGTTCTTCCTCGAAGAGAAGACGCCCGAGTACTTCGCGCGGGAAGCCGCGCGCCAGGCCATCGTGCAGTTAAGTGCGGTGGACGCTCCCGCCGGCGAAATGACCGTCGTGCTCGGAGCGGGTTGGCCTGGCATTCTCCTTCATGAGGCCGTCGGCCATGGTCTGGAGGCCGACTTCAACCGCAAGGGCACTTCGGCATTTTCCAATCGCATCGGGCAGAAAGTCGCGAGCGAATTGTGCACCGTGGTCGACGACGGCACCATCGCCAATCGCCGCGGATCGCTCAACCTCGACGACGAAGGCTTCCCCACCCAGCGCAACGTCCTGATCGAGAACGGCATTCTGCGCGGCTACCTGCAGGACCGGCTCTCCAGCAGAATCATGAAGACCGCCCGCACCGGCAGCGGACGCCGCGAAAGCTATGCCCACATGCCGATGCCGCGTATGACCAACACCTTCATGCTGGCCGGCGAAAGCGACCCGGACGAAATTGTCCGCGGAGTTCCGCGAGGCTTGTATTGCACCAGCTTCGGCGGCGGGCAGGTGGACATTACCAATGGCAACTTCGTGTTCTCTGCTTCGGAAAGCTATCTGATCGAAGAAGGCAAAATCACACGCCCGGTTCGTAACGCGACGTTGATCGGCAACGGTCCGGAATCCCTCAAGTACGTCACCGCCGTCGGCCACGATCTGAAACTGGACGAAGGCATCGGCACCTGCGGCAAGGAAGGACAATCCATACCGGTCGGCGTCGGCATGCCTACCATTCGGCTGGAGCGCATGACGGTCGGGGGAACGGCTTGATCACGGGCACCCTGGTTGATCTGGCCTCCGACATCGTAAAACGGGCTCTGGCCGGCGGCGCAACCGATGCCGAATGCACCATCTCCGAGGGCGAGGAATTCTCCGCCAACGTCCGGATGCGCGAGGTCGAAAGCCTGAAGGAAGCCGGTTCGCGCGGTGCCGGCCTTCGTGTGGTCAACGGGAAGCGGACTGGTTCTTCTTATACCTCCGATCTCACCGATGAAGGCTTGCGGCGTCTGGTGAATTCGGCCCTGGACCTGGCGCGGTTCACGACGGAGGACCCGCACTGCGGCCTCCCGGAAACCGCCGAGCTTGGCCGGATCGAGGGCGACCTCGACATGTTCTACGACGACGTCCGAGACCTTGACACGCCCGCCAAAATCGACCTGGCAAAGCGTGCCGAAGCCGCGGCGTTCGCGGTCGATCCGCGAATTTCCAACTCTGATGGCGCTTCGTTCGACAGTCATCTCGGCAGGCACGTGTTTGCCAATTCGCGGGGCTTTGCGGGGGAGTATCGCTCCAGCCATTGTTCCCTGGTGGCGGCGCCCCTCGCCATCGATGGCGAGTCGAGGGAGCGGGATTATTGGTTCTCGATGGCGCGATCGGCGAAGAGGCTAAGAGCGCCGGAGGAGATCGGCCGGATCGCCGCCTCGCGTGCGCTCCGCCGTCTGGGGGCGCGAAAGGTTGAAACCCAAAAAGCTCCGGTGGTGTTCGAGCCCCGCACAGCGCGATCGCTGCTAGCCACCCTGATCGAAGCCGTGAACGGCGAGTCCATTTATCGCCAGTCCTCCTACCTGGCCGGCAAGATCGGCGAACGGATTGCCGCGGACTCCCTGACCGTCGTGGACGACGGAACGGTGCCCGGGCTGTTTGGTTCCTCGCCCTTCGATGATGAAGGTGTGCCCACTCGGCGCACCGTGATCATCGAAAAGGGAGTGCTCAGGAGCTATCTGCTGAACACGTACACGGGACGAAAGCTGGGGCTCGCGACCACAGGAAACGCTTCGCGCGGCATCACCGGCAACGCCGGCATAGGCCACAATAACTTCTTTCCGGAACCCGGCAGCCGCAGTCCGGAAGAGATCATCCGCGGCATCCGCAATGGGTTCTACGTGACCGAGTTGATGGGCTTCGGCGCCAACATCGTCACCGGCGACTACTCGCAGGGCGCGGCCGGCATCTGGATTCGCGACGGCGAGTTGGCGTTCCCGGTTTCGGAAGTCACGGTGGCGGGTAACCTTCAACAGATGTTTCAGGATATCCTGGCAATCGGGAACGATCTGGAGTTCCAGTCGTCGGTCGCCTCGCCGACCTTCGCGATTGGAGAGATGACCATTGCCGGGCGCTAGCGCACTCACCGGAAAACCTTCGATGCCTTGGCCGATGATTGCCGTCGTCGGCGGGCTGGTCCTGGCAGGCGCCGGCGCTTTCTACTGGCTGGACTACCAGGCCAAGAACTACACGCCACCGCAACCGGTATTGACGCAGGAGGCCAAATCCTACGTCCGGAACCTTGCTTTGAGCGAAGTCCAAATGCAGGCCGCCGAGAGCTACCTGAAGCAGGCCGTGGTGGAGATCGAGGGCAAGATCTCGAACAAGGGCGACCGTGTGGTGAACCTGGTGGAAATTAACTGCGTGTTTCGAGATCCGTATACGCAGGTTGTGCTGCGGGAGCGGGTGGCGATCGTCGGCGCCAAGCTCGGATCGCTGGCTCCTGGCGAAACCAAGCGATTCCGGCTGGCCTTCGACAACGTCCCGGAGAGTTGGAACCGGACGATGCCTGACCTGGTGATCGCCCAGATTCGATTTTCGTCCTAGCAGCTCGCTGGGAAGTGCTCAACGCGGAGCCCGAACTCCGAGTTCCCGTCGGAGAAACGCATAGGCGGCTTGCCGTGCCTCGCGGGCGAAACCGTGCCCTCCCTCCGGGTACTGCGCCTCCAAGCGTCCCGCCGCTCCCAGGAGCGCAAACACCGGCTTCGCGGCATCGACGCAATCCCGGACGCCGGACACTTCAAAATTCGAGTCGTGCCGCGGAGCGTTGACGAAGACGGCCCGAGGCGCGATCGCGGCCAGCACTTCCGGGAAATCGAACGCCATTCGCTTGGGGTCTTTCCCATACACGGAAGCCACGCGGGGCATATAGCGCGTCTGCGTCCAGCCCGTGAGGTCCCCGCCATAGTATTTCGGAAACGCGTTGAACCCCGCGCTCGTTACGGCCGTGCGCACGCGGGTGTCGAAGGCGGCGAGAAACAGCGCATTGTGCCCGCCCAGGGACAACCCGATCGTGCCGATTCGCTTCCGGTCCACCTCGGGCATCGAGGTCAGTAGGTCCACGGCGCGCATATGATTGACAACGGCCTTCATTGTGCCGCTGACATAGCCGAGCGCATACGGGTCGGTTTTGTAGTCGTCGGTCAGCAGAACGTAATCGGGTGCGATGACGACATAACCCTGCTCGGCGAGTTCGCGGGCGTACTGGCGGTCGGCCAGGTCGGGTTTGGCCCCGGGTACACGGTCCGCGTTCGGGGCATAGGTTTTGTAACTGGTGCCGTGGAGGCTGACCATGGCGGGCGCACGCCGGTTCGGCTTCAGGCCATGCGGGATGTACAGCCAGGCGGGAACGCGGTCGCCGGGTTCGGCGACGTAGGTGATGCGGCGCCAGGTGTACGTTGCTTCCTTCTTCTCCTCGATCACCTTCACGTCGAGGGGCAGATCGTGACGGATTTCGGGGACAGGCCCCATAACCAGTTGCAGGTTGGAGAGAATGTGGGCGCGCCGCTTCGCCCAGTCCCGCCGGTTGTGGACGACGCGCCGCTCGCCGGAGGGCGTCAGGTAGTGCAGCAAATCCTGTTTGTCCGAATAGAAGGGAGGATCGACCGCCCAAGCGGAATTCGCGGCGCAGACGGAGGGAAGGATCAGGAAAAGTGTTCGTACGAAAGCGGGTGATCGGCTCATCAGTAGGACCCTGCCAGGATGGATGATTCTATCAGGCTTGGGTCGGATACTGGTTCAGGCTGTCGCGGCGCGAAGAACTGTGCGGGTGTATTCTCATGACGGTTTGCGTGAGATCACGGTGAGCCCGGGAACGCCAACGTAATCATCGCGGTTGTGAGTAATCAGAGGGGCATCGCAAAGCAGGGCCGTGGCCGCGATCCAGGCGTCGGCGCACTCAATCCGCCGTCCGCCAGATTGCGCGCCAACGGTCACCTCTGCCCACTTCTTACAAAGATCCCGGTTGTAAGGGAAGATGGCGAAGCTCTCCAGGTATTCGCTCAATCGCTTCCGTCGTGGTTCGTCCCACCGGGCTTCGAGCACCCACCGATCGAGTTCCGCGACCGTCATGAACGAAATGATCGGGGTCCGGTCGATCAACTCCGGAAGGTAGTGAAACGCGATAGGGTGGCTCTTGAAGAGGTAGCAAACGACATCCGTGTCGACGACGACAATGCTCATGCCGCACGGTCGGATTTGTTGTGCCCACGCCACTCGTGAAGGGCCGCCAGAAACTCCTCAACGGGTTCTTCCTCCGGCCAGAAGTCTCCCAACAGAATTGCCGGATCGTGGATAGGCCCCTTCCCCTGTTGGGCGATCAGTTCGGCAACAGTTGGATTGGCATAGAAGTTGTGCCAGGCATCGTTGGGTTTCTCCATCCATCGCCTCCGCATTTCAAGTATACCGGGCGTAGGAGACAAACGAGAATCCGATCCTCATGGATCCGCATCAAAGGACCGGGAGCAAGAGCCACACCCGGACCGGCAACCTGCTCAGGGCGAACTCGGACACGGCGCGGCAGAGAACTCCCCCTCCTTCTCCGTCAATTGCCAGCAACCCTCCTTCGGCAGCGACAACTCGTTGCCGTTCCACAGAGCCTTCGCCGGGGCCCAGTCTTTCGGCAACCTCACGCGAAGCCCGCTCACGCCGCGTGTGATCAGCAGCAGTTCGTGCTGCTCCGCCGTGTAGATTCCTTGAACGCGAGTCGTCTGCAGCGTCTCTCGCTCGGGCAGCACCACTTTCGTCTCGATTCGGATGCGCTCCTGGCCGCGCTGCACCATCACCGCAATCGCCTTGGTGTCGGCCATGGAGTCCAGCCGTTCGGCGTAGTCGCGGCCGTCTTTGATCTCCACGCCGGCCACCGCGATGATCCGGTCCTTCAACTGCAATGGGCCTTGATAGTTGTCCGGAAGCCAGACCACTTGAGCGCCCGGCCCCTTGTCCGCGGGGTCGTATCCGAAGCCTCCCAGGTCGAGCGAGCCGCCCGTCCCGGCCCGCACTCGCGTCGACGGCACCACGTCATTCCTGCGGCGTGGATTCGGTTGAGTCACTTCCAGCCAGTAGCAGCGGGCAAACACCAGCGAATGACTTTCACAGTCCACCTTGACCGGGAAATCCGGCTTGCGGTGGCTGGCCAGCCATTGCTGCACTTGCTGGTTGGTCAGGTTGCCGGCTGTTTCGAACGTGTATTCGGCTTCCTTCAGCTTGGCCTGCAGCTTCCCCGTGAACTCCGGCGGCGCCAGCCACAACAGGGGCGCGCCCTGCGTGTTGGCCGCATAGAGTTTGTTCGAGTTGATGGCGTTGATGGGGTTTCCCTGTACCGCCAGGCCGGCCGCGAAAATATCGGGGACACGAGCGAGCGTGTAGAAGACGTCCGCGGTTGTGGGTCCGGCGCCGGCCAGGTAGACGCGGGAAGGGTCCGCCTCCAGGCGTTTGACCGCGTCCCCGACGATGACCTCGATCGCCTTTGCGCCCCCATCGCTGTTCCCCGGTGCGTACGGAATCACCACCAGCCACTCGGGCGGAAAGGCGGAACGCCACGTGGCGAGTGCTTCTTTGGGCTCGTTGGGAACCAGCGCCACCACCATGGGTTTCGGCTTCGCCTCGCCCTGCGCCGCCGCGTAGGCGTACTTGACGCGTCCGTTCCCAAGCGGGACTTCGGCTTCCTGCACGCCTTGGGCAGCCAACGATCCCGCGAACCAGATGGACCAGAGCCAACGCACCTGTTACTTCCGGATTCGATCCTTCAGCTTCTTGGCGAGTTTCTCGATCTCCTCGCACTTCTTCAGCGCCGCGAGCGACAGGACGTGCCGGTCGTTCTTCATGAGTTCGTCTTG
>CAZGUX010000161.1:0-100335 GCA_964529305.1 uncultured Solibacteraceae bacterium
CGCGTCCGGGCGAAGCCGACCAACCACGATCCATTCTGTCCCGCCCTGCGCGCCGCGGCGCACTTCCCAATCCGGAAACATCGTGTGCGCTTCGTAGACATCGCCGGCGAGAAACTGGGAAACCACGGGGAGGACACCGATGATTCGAGAAGGAACCCCATCCAACTCGAGGGTCGCGCCGATTGCATCGCGCGAACCTCCGAAGCGCGTTTGCCAGAACCGTTCGCTGATCAGGGCCAGACGCTGGCGCTCGAGGGCTTCCTCGCCGGTGAAGATCCGCCCCAATACGGGACGGATTCCGAAGAGCGGAAACAGGTTGGGCGACATTCTCACGACGCTGATCCGGTCCGCCTGGTCCGGATTCGACAGGGTAATTGTCACGGGATCGAACACCACAATGTCCGCGAAGGTCTTGGTCTGACGCCGCCATTGTTCCACGCTCAGGTAGGCCGACCGGCCTTCGCGCAGGTTCTGGCTCGGAATCTCGCTCCACAGCACCGCCAACTGCTCCGGGGACGGGAACGGTAGCGGCCTGAGCAGCACCGCGTGGAGCACGCTGAACATGGCCGTGTTCGCCCCGATGGCCAGCGCCAGGACCGCAATGGAGGTCAACGCGAAGCCCGGACTGCGGTGGAGCGTTCGCAGGGCATAGCGAAAGTCGCGAAGTAGGTTTTCGATCACGGCAACTCCTCGTTGCTCCCGGTAGGTCTCCTTCATCGGCTCGACGGCTCCAAAGCTGCGCAGAGCCGAACGCCGCGCCTCGGCCGGGCTCATTCCGGCCTGGAGGTTGTCCTCGGCCTGCATGTCCAGGTGGAAGCGGACTTCCTCATTCAGCTCGCGCTCCCGCCGGCTGACCGCAAACAGGCCGCGCAGGCGGGAGGCCACCGTGCTTGCCCGGCTCATCGCTCCTCCGCCAGATGGCGCGGGTCGATGTCCAGAAAGCGCTCAATGGTCGACGACATCCGCTTCCACTCGCCGGTCTCCCTCGCGAGCTGTTTCCTGCCGGCCGGCGTGATGGAGTAGAAGCGCGCCTTGCGGTTCTTCTCCGACGCTCCCCAACGCGACGCGATCCATCCCTCCTGCTCCATGCGGAGAAGGGCTGGATAGAGAGTGCCCTGGTTGAGTTGAAGGACATCCTGGCTGATCTGCTCGATTCGTCGCGCGATCCCGTAGCCGTGGAGGGGTCCCAGGACGTCCAGCGTTCGAAGAACCAGGAGAATGAGCGTCCCCTGCAACACATCGGCCTTGTCCGTGCGCTCCATTCTCATTAGGTAACCAACAGGAGCAGTATACAGCAGCTTCCTGTTGGGAATCAACAGAGATCGACGGACCCCGGATGCGTTTCACCGGCTCCAACGTCTACAGTGGAATGAATCGCATGCGCCTTCTCTTTCTCGCTGCCTGGGTCTCGACACTGTGCCTCGCTTCCGATTGGCCTCGCTTTCGCGGGCCCAATGGAACCGGCCTTTCTTCCGACACGCGACTGCCTGCCGAACTGGGCAAAGACCGCCATGTGATCTGGAAGGCCTCGACGCCGAAAGGCAACTCGTCGCCCATTGTCATCCGCGACCGCGTGTTCTTCACCGGCCACCAGGGCGACGAACGCCTGCTGGTGTGCTACGACGCGAAGACCGGAAAAGAACTCTGGACGCGAAGCCTGACCAAGGCCCGAACCGAAACCGCCCATCCCTTGAATGGCACCACCACCCCGACGCCCGCGTCCGACGGCAAGATGGTGTTTGCGTTCTTCCCGGACTTCGGACTGGTCGCCTACGATTTCGAGGGGAAGGAATCGTGGCGTACTCCCCTCGGCCCGTTCGCGGCCATTCAGGGAATGGCGGCGTCGCCCGTGTACGCCGAGGGCAACGTGGTCCTGCTCGTGGATACGCCCGAGGCGGCCACGCTGGTCGCGTTCCATGCAAAGAACGGCAAGCCGGCCTGGAGCGCCGAGCGTCCCATCGGCTTTCTCGGCTCGTACACGACGCCTGCTGTCTACAAGCCGGCAACCGGTCCTGTCCAGTTGGTGGTGTCGGGCGCTGTCGAACTCACCGGCTACCAGGCCAAGACCGGCGAACGGTTGTGGTGGGCGCGCGGCGTCACCAACGGGCCCGCCGCGCCTCCCCTGGTCGCCGGCGATTCCGTGTACACGGTCGAGCCTTCGGGCGACGGCGCGCCGCCGTTCACCGAAATGTTAACGCGGCACGACAAGAACAAGGACGGGGTGATCGGCCTCGACGAACTGGCCGGCGACAACATCAACCTCAAGATCATGGAGCGCCTGTTCCGGTCGGTCGACGCCAACACCGGCGACCGGGACGGCAAGGTGACGGCCGCCGAATGGAGCCACGCCTTCAGCGGCGGCGCGGCCAAGGGAGGTTTGGTGCACACCCGCGCCGGCGGTTCGGGAGACGTCAGCAAGACCCACCTGGCCTGGCGCCATACCAAGGGCCTGCCCTACGTCACCGCGGCGTTGCTCTATGAAGGCGTGTTGTACGTGGTGCGGAACGGCGGCATCCTCTCCACCTTCGACCCGGAATCGGGCAAACTCCTGCGCGAAGAGCGCCTGAGGGATGGCACGGGCGACTATTATGCTTCGCCCATCGCCGCGGACGGCAAGATCTATTTTGCGAGCCAGGAAGGCCGTGTCAGCGTGATTCAGGCCGGGAAGGATTGGAAAATGCTCTCGTCCTCAAACCTGGAGGAGCAGGTGATCGCCACTCCCGCCATTGCCGGCGGCCGCATCTATCTGCGCACCGATTCGAGTCTCTATTGCTTTGGCCTGAAGTCCAATTGACCGCCGAATCACGCAGAGGCCAGCCGTGGCACTGCTTGCACGCCATTTCTTTGCGAAGTTCAGCAGCTTGGCCGCCATGGCGCCGTGAGGTTGGTGGCACATCTGGCAATCGACCGCTTTCTGGCCAAGTGCACACATGGGGCCCGTCGCTGGCCGTTCAGCACTCTATTGTCTTGCCAAATCCTCAGTAATCGCTTGACTTCCACCTCGCTTGAGCAAGGCGCGTAACCGCGCCCGCTCAGCCTTAATGCCCTGCATCAGACCCAGCAGACGAGCGGCCGTCTTCGTGGCATCGGGGCCGGACGTAGAGTTGTCGGTAAACAACACGAAATCCACCGAAATGTGGTGTTGGACTGGTTTCTTGTTTTGATCAACTGGGATATCCACCTGATCTGTCCAAGTCTCACCGGGACGGATGGGCGCTCTGGCGGCGGATCCTGCGAATCCGAGGATGGCCGACTGACCTCGTATGAGAGCCAGCTTACCGCTGTCGTCGTAGAGTTCAGCACGCAGTATATACGCCGCGATGCTCTTGTTCGCACGATTTGTGAGGGAGAAGGTTGCTGTCGCGCCTCTCGCAGTGCTGCTAACCGACGTTTCGTGAATGTCTACATTCTGCCCATACGCAGGCAGGACGAGCGCAACATACACCGACGACAGGAGAAATCCCTTTTGCATGCGCGACCATTGTGGACTCGGAGAAGTTTGCTCTTGGGTCATTTGCGCACTCCTTTCACAGGCTAGGGACAGGGGCAGGAATTACATACCTGGAGCGTTTCGCGCCAACAGAAATGCTCTTCGTCCCAGCAATGGCAAGACAGCTGATAGTAGAGGCCCCCAATACATCCATTCAAGCACTGACCTGAGCAGCTTGTAAGGCTTCCGTAATTGCAGCACGGGTGGGTCGGTGGCGGGAGTGGCAATCACCGGTTCGTCGGGATTCGCCGGCGAGAGCATTTTGAACCGGCGTCCGATTGAGCGCCGCCCGGTCGCGGACCGGCTATCCATGGCACTGTTTGCAGGCCAGTTCTTTGCGAAGCTTCAGCAGTTTCGCCGCCGCCGCGCCATGCGGCTGATGGCACATCTGGCAATCGACCAGCACTTCCGGCGTGTGCTGATGGTTTACCGGGAACTGCTTCGCGTCGTGACAGCCCAGGCACGACTCGCTCAACAAATCGTGCTTGAAGGCCCAAGTCCCCTGTTTGACCGCGTGACAGGTGTCGCACGTAGCGGCGGGAGGATGCGCGCGAAACGCGGCCCATTCCGAAGGCGCCGTGCCTTCGCCGGTGGCGAAGAAAGCGATCGTCTGCTCGACGGTTCCGTCCTTCAATGCGAGCGAGTGCTGGCCGGGTGTCAGTTTGAGACTCGCCGTCCACGCTCCGGGTCCGGGTGACGTTGCCTCCAGAGGCTTGCCGTCGAACGTGAATCGAGCCGCCGCCGAGGCCCGCGCCACCATCTCGAGCGGTCCGGCTTTGACGGCGGTCTTGTCGAGCGGCCGGAAAAACCCTGGGCCGCTCTCTTCGGCCACCGCCACCGCCATCAGCAGCGAAAGGAGGATCGGAAGCAGTCTCATCCGTGTCTTCGGCTCTCTCCGCGAATCCGTACAAGGGAACGGTCAATCGACTTCAGATCCGCCGCGCCCGCCAACCCCATATCCAGGGCCAGTTCGGTCTTCAGTAACTGTAGCACCCGCTCGACACCACGGCCGCCAAACGCGGTCAGGCCGTACAAATACGGCCGGGCCACGCACACCGCCCTGGCTCCGAGCGCCAGGCACTTCAGAATGTCCGTCCCTCTCCGGATCCCGCCGTCAATCAGCACCGGAATCTTGCCTTGCGCGCCTTGGACAACCTCGGGCAGCGCCTCCACGGTCCCGCCCACGTGGTCGAGTTGACGGGCCCCGTGGTTCGATACGATGATCCCGTCCGCTCCCGCGGCCACGGCCTTTTCCGCGTCTTCCTTGATCAGCAATCCCTTCAGGATGACCGGCAGCCTGGTGAGCGTTTTCAACTCTTTCACCGTCTCCCAGGTCGGCGTCGGGAACGGCCGCTCAGGGTACGCTCCGGCTCGTTCCGGATTCCTGGACTTCGGCAGCTTTCCCTGCGCATCCCGCGGCGGCACCCCCGTCTCGCACCACATCCGCTCGAACTTGTTGTGGATGTTCCTCTCGCGGTGCGAGATGTGCATGATGTCGGTGGTGAACACGATCCCCCGGCAGCCCAGATCCTCCTGACGTTTGACGAACGTCTTCATCGTCTGGGTGGTGCGGAACTCGCCTCCTGTCGTCACCTGGAAGAACACGGGCGCCTTTTTGGCCGCGATCGTTTTCTGAATTCCACCGTTCGTGATATGCAGGGCCTTGGCGCGAAATGCCGCTTCTGCAACCACATTTTCGCCGTCCCGGTAAAAACAATTCTTACCGCCCGCCGGGTCGAGCAGAATGGGATAATCCAACCGGATTCCCCACAAGTCGAGTGACAGATCGATTCTGTGGACATCCACCAGAGCCCGAGGCCGGATGATGATGTCGTTGAAGCGCTCCCGGTTGTCGCGCAGCGATACCTCGTCTTCACCGCCTCCCTCCAGGTAGTCGAACGCGATGGGGTCCAGTTTCGCCTTCGCCAGGGGGATGAAATCCAACACGTTAGCCGGCTCGAACAGGGGATCGTCGGGATCGGCCTTTTCTTCCTGCGCCCAGGCTAGGGGCGCCGCGCCGAACATGCCAACCAACTTCCGCAGCGCGTCGCGCCGCGTTTGGCTCTTCCTTCCCTGTGCACTCATAAGTGGTTACGACTATATCAAAGCTCAGGCTACCTTTCCACCTACACTGAATTACCTAGAACTGACCTGGGTTGTTCACCTTAAGGCAGACCAATTATGCATTAGTTCACGGAATTCTAACTTGAATATCTCCGCTGGAGTATGTTCTAATCAGGGAGTCGATAAAGGAGTGGGGCGAATGTACTTTCCCGCCTTGCCCTGATCGTCAAACTGGTCCCACGGAGGGTTTATGGTTCGCCTTGCGCTAGCGGTTACGCTAACTGCGGGTTTGGCATCGGCAGCGGTGCTGATTGATAACTTCAATACGACGCAGACACTTTCGGTTTCGGGGCCTGGTGTCAATCCCCAAACCTCATCGACGGGGGTCGCCACGGGCGTCGATTCCATCGGTGGCAATCGGGGCATCAGCCTGACCCGCACCGGCGGAGCCGGGACGGCGACAATCAACGTCAACACACCCGTTGGCGTCTTGGCCTATGGTAACGATTCCGATTCCGACAGCAACGCCATCGTCATTTGGGACGGTGACCAGAACGGCACGGTGAACGCGACGGGGCTAGGCGGCCTCAGCCTGAGCGAAGGCGGATTGAACAGTGCCCTGCGCCTCCTCGTTCGATCCGATCTGATCAGCCCCATCACCGTCACCGTGTACACGGATGCCGCGAACTTTGCCTCGAGAACCGTGAACGCACCCGGCGGAGGAACGCATCTGCCGTTTACCGAGTTCATCCTTCTGTTCAATTCGTTTAGCGCAACCGGCACCCCGGACTTCGGGAACGTGGGCGCCGTCACGATGGGGATTTCAGGACCTCAGTCCTTCGATCTCCAGGTGAGCTTGCTGGAGGCCGTTAGCACCGTCCCGGAACCGTCGACCTGGGCGTTGTTCGGCCTGGGAGCCACGGCTTTGATGCTGGGCCGAGTTCGAAAGAGCTAGTCGCGGAACTGGAAAGAATTCAAAGGCCACGGGCGATCGCCCGTGGCCTTTTTCATTTTCGGGCCGCCGTTTCCACCCGTTTGGTCTGTGCCTTCAGAAACACCATCAGGTCGATCAATTCCTGCCGCGTCAGCGTCTCGTCGAACCCTTCCGGCATGAGCGAAACGTTCGCGTACCCCATCTTCACGATTTTGTCCCGCGGAATGCGGATCTCGTCGTTCGGCCCCGCGATGAGCGTTACCGCGGTATCGGATCTTCCGCCAAGAACACCGGAATACACCTCGGTTGCCGTCTCTACTCGATAGACCTCGTGTCCGGGCACAAAGCTCTCGCTGGGCAGCACGATGGCCTCCAGCAGATCCTGCGGGCTGCGAATGGCCCCGATCGAGGTCAGGTCGGGTCCGACATGCCCGCCCTCCGTGCCAATCGTGTGACAACTGGAGCAGGCGGCCTTGGCGCCGAAGAAGACTTCCCTGCCCCTGCCTACGTTGCCCGGTTGCGTCAACACATCCGACAAGTTACTCAACCGCGCCAGCCGCGTTTGTTTCTCCTGTTCCAGCTTCGCCAGAAGGGGTTTGGCTGCCATCTGGACGGCCTCCGGAAACTTCGGCAGCAGCTCCTGGAATCGGGCGGCCCCGACGGCGCCGAGAGGAGCCGTTTGCCGCTCCAGGCTCTTCACCAGCGCCGTGCCCACTTCGACGCTTCGGGAGCGGCGGAACGCATCCAGGAGGTTGGGCGCGATCAGTGGGTCGGCATCGCTCACGCGGCCTGCGATGGCCGTGAGTTGGTCATCCGTGGGCTCGGCACGGCCCAGGATCTGTGCCGCGGACATCCGGAGAGTCGCGTCTTTGGCCTGGAACAGCGTGCCGCTCAAGTAGTCGAATGCCGCTTTCGCCGGCTGGGGTGTTCGAGCCAACACGGCACCCCAGGCGGCCAGCCGCAACTCATCGCTTTCGGCGGCCGAAGAGGCCAAGGCCTCCAGGTCCGGCTGCAGTTCTTCGACGTTCCTGGCCCGGGCCACCGCCACTGCCTTCAATCGGACCCGCGAGTCCCGATGTCGCAGGGCGTTGCGGAGGCCGGCTGTCCACGACGCGGGAAAGGTCTTGCCGCCGCAGCCGGCGGCGGCATCCAGAAGAAGGGACCGGCGCGGCTCGAACACCGGGTCTGTCAACCCACGGGCAATCAGAGCTTCCGCGGCAGGGTCCCGGCAGATCGTCTTCATCGCTTCGGCGAGGGTCTCCTCTTCCCCGCCGCCGAGCGAGGCATCGCGCAAGCGGACCTCAATGGCTCGCGCGAGGTCGGCCGACCAGTCCGCGTGGCGCGACGCCACCCACAGCGCGGCCTTCCGAAGGTCGGCATCCGCGTGCGCCAGAAGCGGCAGAGCCTGCTCGCGCCGGATCGGGCTTTTCTCCATCTGGTCGAGCGCGATCAACGCCGCCTTGAGGGTCGCCGGCGAAGGCCGCGCCAGAGCCGACGACAGTTGGGCCGCATCCTTGAGCTGGATGAGCGAAAAGATGATCGCGTGCTCGACGAACCGGTCATCGGGATCGGCGCTCGCCGCGATCAGCGCCGGGACGGCGCGCGCATCGCCGATTTGCCCCAGGGCCGTCGCCGCCTGGCGGCGTGCCGCCGGCTCGTCCTTTCGGGTCATCTCCATCAACCGGGGCACCGCATCGCGGTCGCCGGCCATTCCCGACATCCGCGCCGCCGCCACCCGCACGCTCATCCGTGCATCTTCGAGCGCGGCGCGCACTCCCTGGCGGGCCTCCGCGGTTCCGATGCGCGCGAGGGCGAACACCGTTGCTTCCGACATCGCGGCTCGCAGTGCGGGAACTGCGGCGTTTCCGGATTCCACCAGCGCTTCCACCGCACGGTCGCGAACCGCCGGCCGCGGATCGGTGAGCCGCCCCGCCAACTCTGCCGCCCCCGCGGTCCACTTCATCTTCACGCCCCGCGCGTCGTCGACCCTGAGCGCGCCTTTCCGCCGAATGCGGTATACCGCCCCTCGCACGTCCGGCTTCGACACACGCGACAACGGACAGCCGTGAATGAACCACGCGCCCGTATCCACCACCAGCAAACTGCCGTCCGCATCTTCCATGACGTCGGTGGGATGAAAATCGGGATCGGCCGAGGTGAGAAAGTCCTCATCCTCGGTGCGGAACGTCGCGCCTTGCCGGAACAGCTTGTGCCGTTGCACCCGGTGAGAGTTGAAGTGCGCGCTGAACAGGTTGTTCTCGAGATCGCCGGGACTTCGATACCGCAGCAGGCCGGACGGGGCGATGCGCGCGAATTTGGTCATCACCGGCATCAGATCGCCGGTGCGCTGGAACTCGCTCACCACGTCGTACCACTTGGGATACACCCCGCCCTCGACGAAGTGCAGCAGCGCATCACGCTGGCCGTCCTTGGGGTCGGTGAAGTAGGTCATGGTGCCGATCACCTCGCCCGCTTCGGTGAACACGACCTCCACCGGATTGTCGAAGCCGCCGCCCGCGAAGCGCTCGAGGCCCGTGCCGTCCGGCCGGACTCGCCAGATCCGCGATGCCTTTCCCTCGAGAAGCGTGCCTTCCTTGGTCCTGATCTTGTAGCCGTGCCGGCCGTCGGTCAGGTACAACCAGCCGTCGGGTCCCAGGATGGGCCCGTGCAAGCTGGCTGCGTTTGCGGAGAGGTTCCACCCGGTCACGATCACCTCGCGTTCGTCGGCGATGCCGTCGTTGTCGGTGTCGCGTAGGCGGACCAGATCGGGCGGCGCGGCCACGTAGAGCGAACCGCGATACCAGACCGCGCCCGCGGGCAAGGTCAACTTGCCGGCGAACACCGAGGTGTGGTCGTACACGCCGTCGCCGTTGCGGTCCTCGAGCAGGCTGACCTGGTAGTTCGGATTCGCCTTCATTTCCGGCGTCTGCATCGTCTTGCCGGAGGACTCGCACAGGAAGAGGCGGCCGCGGTCGTCGATCGTTCCGAGCATCGGATACGAGACCAGTCCGCCGGCGGCAGCGACCTCCACGGTGTAGCCTTCGGGCACCCGAATCGCGGCCGGCCCACGTTCCCCGCCCGGGGACTCGCCGATTCTGGAGGAAGCCAGCCATGCTGCGACGGCGGCCAGCACGATGGCGACGAGAACCTTGAGGAAGTTGGGCATAGGAAATTGATAGAGTACCAGCCCTCTTGATTTGCAGGCGGCGCCCGTTGCCACGGCGCCTTTGCCCACCTTGCACCACCGCGAAGGTTTGTAACACGCGATGGCGTGGTTAACGGTTGATGCAGAAGGCTAAAGGAAAAGGTATTTCAACATGGGCCGCGACGCACTCCATACGTTGATTGACCGCTCGCCGGACGAGGAATTGCCGACAGCCCAGCGGTTCCTGGAGTTCCTTGCCGCGAGCCCCGCATACCGGTCAGCTCTCTCCGCAACACCTGACGATGAACCGGTGACTGACGGGGACGCCCAGGCCATCAGCCGTGCGCGTAACGACGTCCGCGCCGGAAGAGTCGTGTCGCACGAGGAACTCCTCCGGGAATTCGGTCTCCAATGACTTCATCTGGCCGGAGTCCGCGCAAGCGGAATTGCGTGCCATCGACCGGGAGACAGCCTTCCGCATCCTGCACGCCCTGACCGGCTACGCAGCAGCAGGCACCGGCGATGTGAAAGCCCTGGCTGGTGACTGGCAATCCGGAGGCTAAAATGGCTTCATGTGGGGCACGGTCGTGAGAAGAGCTCTTTTGTTAGGGATGATAGCGGCCACCGCGCACGCCAAGCCGTTCATTTTCTACCGCAGCATCCTCAACGCTGCCAGCTACGCCCCCCAGGGCCTGCCGAACGGAGCAGTTGCCCGCGGCTCGATCTTCTCGATTTTTGGACGAGGCCTGGGACCCGTGGCCGGCGTCACGGCCAACGCGTTTCCCCTAGGCACATCGCTGGGCGGAGTAACCGTCGATGTCTGCCAGGGTTCGACGTGCGTTTCCGCGTTGCCGCTCTTCGTCAACGCGTCGCAGGTCAACGCGATCATGCCGTCGAATGCACCCCTGGGCGCCGTGAACGTCCGCGTCAACTACCAGAACGAGGCGGGCAATTTTTCGCCGGCGCGCGTGGTGGCGGCGAGCTTCGGATCCTTCGCGGTCAGTTCCGGCGGCTTCGGCCCATCGATCGTTCAAAACTTCGTCTCCGCGACCGAGCTTCCGCTCAATTCGGCGACCGCTTCCGCGCGGCCCGGCCAGGTCGTGATTCTCTGGGGTACCGGCCTCGGCGCAGGATTGAACGCTGACAACGTCGCGGCCCAGGCGGGCGATCTGCCCGCCGCCGTCGAAATATTCGTCGGCAGCGCAACGGTCACCAATCGCCTCTATTCCGGCCGCAGCCCCTGCTGCTCCGGTGTCGATCAGATCGTCTTCGAGATCCCCTCCAACGCGCCGACCGGGTGTTTCGTACCCGTCACCGTCCGCGTCAACGGCCAGATCGTAAGCAACAGCACGACCATCGCGATCTCCACCGACGGTAGCGCCTGCTCCGATCCGCTCAACCCTCTGCGCTCGGCGCGAGGCGGCGGTAAGACCGGCGTGGTGATGCTCAACCGCTTCCACACTTCTTTCCTGGCCGTGAGTTACAACACCGACATGTTCGCCGGAGTTTTTCAAGACGAACCCATCGGGCCTTGGCACTTCAACCGGTTCTATTCGCTCCCGCCTGCGGGATCGTGCGCGACATATTCAGCCAACCAGGGCACCCTCGGCCCGAGCCTCCTCGTCTCGCTCGCCACCAACGGCCGGCAGCTTGTGCCAGGCGCGACGATCTCGATCAGCAATGGCTCCACGACGCAGGCTGGCTTCCCCCTGCCGGGGACGCAGGGCTTCATCGGGCAGACGCTCGGAACCGATGCGCAGTTTGAAATTCCGCTACCTCTGTTTTTCCGCGACGCATCGCCGCATCGGATCAGCGCCTCGGCGGGATCGGGCGTGGGCGCGTTCGAAATCAGCCTCACGCCGCCCGAGCGCCTCACGTGGACCAATCGCGAGTCGTTTGCGGTGGTGAATCGGGGCGCGCAGACAGAAGTGACCTGGACCGGTGGTGACCCGCAAGGGCTGGTGGCGGTCATCGGCTCAGGCCACTCCTCGTCGACCTTGAGCGGTGGCGGATTCCTGTGCGTGGCTCGCGCCAGCCAAGGCCGATTCACCGTTCCCACGTGGGCCACAGAGTCCCTCCCCGATCGTGGCCCGACTGCTCCTAACGGAGAGATCGCTGTAATCGCGCTTCCGGCCAACGCGACCACCTTCCAGGCCTCGGGGCTGGACCGCGGGTTTGGGGTCTTCACGTCGGGTCAGATTCGAGGAGTCGAATTCCGGTAAGCGCCATGGCGAATATCACAAGACGCAACGCGATACGGACACTGGCCGGCTCCACCGTTCTCCTGCAGGCGTGTAACTATAAACACTGCACGACAGAGGAACTTGAAAGGGGTATCACCGGCTCGCTGATGTTCCTCGGGGTGACTGATAGTAACGCAACGGCGGAGCTCCGCCGGCGAAAGGACGCGCGGATGGAGGCCGACATCAAAGCCGTGCAGGCAGGACCCACACAGTGGGAGAGAGCGGGCACTACGACTCTCACCGGCGGACCTTCCGGTGTCACTGGCGGGCTTCCACCATCCTCTGCGAATCTTCAACCGACAGCAGACACCGCCCGTTCGTTTTATATCCTTGACTCACTCGGGGACGCGACCTCCGATGGCCGCGTCTTCGCGCTCGATGCCACCGAAATGGGGTTCGCTCTTCGCGGCTCGGTCTCCTTGCGAGCGGCCAACCTCGGAGGTCCCTCGGCTGACTTGCGGCATATCGCCCTCTCGCCCAACGGCGCGCAACTCATCGTTAGCCAGGCGGGAGCGCCCGCCCAGTGGATTTACATTGACGCCGGGACGCTGCAATTCAACCGGCAAATGGCCCCGGCCAACGTCTTTCCCCGCCGCGTGGTTTATTCTCCCGACGGACGCCTGGCTTACGCACTCTCGTCGAACCTGGCAACCGACAATACCAGCCAGATCCTGAGCATCCAAATCCTCGACACCACCGCGCGCACCGTCGCCGGTTCCATCCCGATCCCCGCCAACTCCTCGGTCGCCGACCTCGCCATCACCCCGGATGGCGGTCTGGTCTTCGGCGTGGGCGCGCGCCTGTTGCACGTCATCGATGTGGCGTCGCGAACCTATTCGGACCGTTTCGAGTTACTTGCGCCCCCCAACGGCGGTGCCATCGCAACCGGAGGCGCCGAGCGGATCGTCATGCATCCGGACGGTGAACAGCTCTATATGCTGATCCGGCGCCTGAGTCTCCAGAATGAGTCAGACGCCGCCGTTGCCATCGTCGATATCCGCACCGCCGCCAAGACCGGGGAGATCCCGCTGCGCCTCAGCCCGGGCGTGACCGGCAGCATGCTCGGGATCTCTCGTACCGGCCGCACGCTCGTGGCGGGCTTCCAACGAGGCACCGAACTGCAGTCGTTCACCACCGACCCATTGGTTGAGATCCCGCCCATTGTCATGCCCTCGAACTTCGGCCTCGCCGGCCTGGCCCTAGCCTGATCCCGCTCTTGAGCCGCGGGTAGATGCTACAGGAGGATACACACGCCAGCGTTGAATTTGATCCAGCTCGGCGATTGACTTTCATGATCTGAACGCTTGGGCAATTGGACCGAATGCGGAGGCGGTTGGGACCGTATCGAGAGAGGATGACTAGGACGGCTTTGTACCATATTGCACCACGAGGAGACTTGTCGGGTGCTGACTGATTGATAAGAATCAGTCGGTTTGTGGCGGAGAGAGAGGGATTCGAACCCTCGATAGAGTTTCCCCTATACACGCTTTCCAAGCGTGCGCCTTCAACCACTCGGCCATCTCTCCGGCTTGGGTGAGGACCGGCCTGCGCCGGTCTTTTTTCAGGATATCATTCCGCCGCTGTCGCCGCCTGGAATCGCGCGTTCAACTCCACACGGCCAACTCCTCCCCCGCCCCTACCGGCACCGGTTCGGCGAATCGCACGGTCACCCGGCCGGCCTCGCGGTGCACTTCATGGTCGACCACGCGACCGGCCAGGCGCGTGCTCACGGCACCCGCCCCGCCGCCGGAGAACGCAAGCTCCCGAACCTCCAGTTTCCCTTCGGTCACCAGCAACGAGCATCGGCGGGCGGTCCGGCTGAAGATGCCCCACGCCGAGGCCGTCGACCAGAATGACCGGAACCGCGGCGACGGCCACCGCGGAAACACCTCCACCCTCTTCTCGCCGCCGTGATAGCGGAACCCGCTCAACGCCAGAATCCCGGTCCACGCCGCCATGGCCCGCGCGTAATGATGCCCGCACTCGGCCTCATCCCAGGGATTCCTTCGCTCTCCGTCGTAGCGCTTGCGGATGTTCTCCACGCACTCCACGCCCTCCCGTATCATGCCGGCGTACATCATGTGCGTCGCCGCCGTGTACTCGAAGCCCGTCATCACCTCCGCGTAGTAGGAAAACGGAATGCGAGGGCGCTTGCCCTTGCCGTAGTCGCAGATCACCAGCGCGGATTCATCGTTCAACGCGAAGATGCGCTGCACGGATTCGTGTTCGTACAACTCGCGCTTGTAGTTGTAGCGATAGATCGATTCCAGCGCCTTGCGGATGTTGGCCGTCTTCAGCAGCGGCCCCAGGCCGGCGACCTCGGCCTGATACTGGCCCACCAGTTGATCCACCAGGCAGCCCTCGCCGACCTGAAACTCGGGAGTCTCGGTGTTCTCCGAACCGAAGGTGCTGAGCGTGGCCTTGTGAATCCGCTCCTTCGGCATGCCGCGCACCTGTTGGACGTAATACTCGCCGTTGAACAGGTGCTCGTCGATCCAGCGGCTGCCCTGGTCGAACAGTTGCCTGCACCGTTCGGCTGTTGCGGTGTCGCCCGCCTGGCGTGCCATCTCCTCGCCGGCCCGCAAGGCGCCGAGGTAGTAGATGCCGCACTGCGGATTCGGTCCGTAGAACTCGACATCGTAGGTGTTGTGCTGCACGCCCTCCAGGACGCCGTCCCGGTCGGCGTCCCACGATCCCGGCTTCCAGGCGAACTCCAGCGCCCGGCGCACGCGCGGCCAGATCTCGCGTAGCCACACCGTGTCGCCCGACAGCCTCCAATCGAGGTAGACCTTCATGATCTGCCCCATCTGACCATCGGCGGCGGCGACCACGGATCGCTCCTTCCCGTCCGGTAGCACCTGGCGGAAAAACATCGCGCCTTCGGAGTCCATCGAGTAGCCGAAGGCCGATTGGCGCAGCGACTGCGCGAACGAAGGGAAGAGATGAGCGGTCGCGGTCTCGTAGTTCCAGACGTGCGTGCAGTTGCCGTAGCAACACCCGCGCTGATCGTTCACCCCTTCAAAGCCGTGAAACTCTCCGTCGGCCGTGCGGAAGCAGGTCTGCGTGGCCAGCGTCGACAGGTTGGCCATCGCGGCTTCTTTCACCGCGGCGGGAAGAGTGGTGTCTCGAACGGCTTGGGCAAAGCGGCGGGTTCGGGTCTCCAGGTCTTCCAGGTGTTGCGCCGTGTATTCCGCCGCGGCCCAGGCGTCGGCAAAGCGGGTGCAATACCAGTTGCCGATGACGGTCTTTTCCGCGCCTTGGGGCGCGCGCCACCCGCAGCGCTCCGGCGTGCGATTCGGAAAATGCCACGCCAGCAGAAACGTGACCGTGGCTTCCTTGCCGGGGGCAATCTCCTGCTCGACGCAGAGGGTGCCGACCGGCCCCATCTCGCCGGCTTCCGGGCCGAGCGCGCCATCGGCGGTGAAATCGTCCCAGAAGAGCATCGGCCCGGCCCACCATTTGGCGCGAGGCCAACCGCGCAGCACGGTCAGTCGGCCTTGCGGTTTCACGGCGGCGAGCACGAACGACCCTTGCATCGGATCTTCGGGCTCGAGGGCCGGGTTGCGCATGAACAATCCTTCCAGCCCGTCGCCTTTCTTCCATTCGTTCGATCGCTGGTCCTTGCCCGGCCCCCCGGTCACCGGATTCTCCTGCGCGAAGGCGATGCTCACCCTGGCCGGTTGCGTGCCCGGATTGGCGACGCGATAGCGGAGAACGGCTACCGGCAAGCCCGCGTCGTCGGCATCCAGGGGAAAGAACGGGCTGAAGGCCTCCAGGGTCACCTTCACGGGCAGGCGCCGGTCGCGAAACTGAATCCGGGCCAACGGATACTCGCCGGTGAACACGGCATCCTCGAGGCGCGGGAGTCCCGGCGCGTTCTTCGAACCCAGCCCGGAAGAGCCTTCGTACGGCGGCAGGACGCGCGCTTCGAGAACGCGCGACACCGGCGTGGCCGTCCCACGCTGCGCGCGGATCGAGGCAAAGGCATAGCCGGGAGCGTTGCCCTTGTCCGAACGGTTGAAGATCTCCCAATCGCGCAGTTGTCCCCGGCCGCCGAGGCTGATGCTGCCGGCGGCGATGCCGCCCAGGGGAAACGCCAGCATGGACAGTTGACGTCCGCGAAAGACTCGGGGATAGCCCACGGACGGAGTCGCGGCGGGTGGAGGCGCGCCAACCTGCGCCGGTGCGGCTGCCGCCTGAGCCAAGGCGATGGTCTTCAGGAAGTCACGGCGGTCTGCGCTCATGTCTCGAATCTACTCCGGGGGGAGGTCGCGCGGAAGCCCTGCCTGCAGGGACAGGGACTACCGTCAAGAACCGCGGCGGGAGGCGTGGTGGATCACAAGGGTCGAAAATTCCTAACGTCCTCCGGATCTATACCTTGCGGGTTCTGAAAATCGCTCCCCCTTGACACCGCGCTATCCTCGGATCGGACATGACAACCTTACTCAAATCCACCGGCCTCAAACCCTGCCAGTCACCGTTTGCGCCTTCGTGGGGGGGCCTCCCGCGACTCCGGCCCACTCATGGCTCACGCCGATTTCTTCAAGACCGCCGGTGCCTGGCACCGATACGAAGCCAATCAAAGCCGAAGGTCGAACCCAATTAACTCCTGTATAAACAAACAGTTACCGACAAATTGGCTTCGTTTTGCACATTTCGCCTTTGCCCGTCGGGCTGGCCACGGGCCAAGGGCTGTCCCACCCGAGCGCAGGCACGGCAACCCCACGGCTCACGCCGTGGGCTCGGGCGGACCGCCCAGATGCCGAGCCCCCGGCGCGGACCCTTAGAACTGCAACTTCAGCGCGAACTGAATCACCCTCGACGCATCCGCGCGGGTCACGCGGCCGAAGTTCGCGCCCGACGTCAGCGCCATGGTCCCCTCCGACCGGCTGATGAGGAAATTCGCCGAGTTGAACAGGTTGAAGAACTCCGAGCGGAACTGCAGACGGACCCGCTCGGTCACCGGGAAACTCTTGAAGAACCCCATGTTCACCACCGACGAGGCTGGACCGCGCAGCGCGTTCCGGGCTTGGTTGCCGAACGTGCCGTCCGCGGGAAACGTGAACGCGGCCGTGTTGATCCAACGGGCCAGTTTCTCGGCCCGCGACCGGTCGTCGGACAGGTAGGGATCTCCCGTCACGTTCGTTCGCTGCCAGGCGCCGACTCCCGTGAATGCCACGTCGCGGCCGTTTCGCACCGCGAACGGATAGCCCGAGCGCATGGAAACCAGTCCGTTCACCTGCCATCCGCCGGCCGCTTGCCGGAGGAAGATGTTCCGGCCGCGAAGCTGAGGCAGCTCCCACAACCACGACCCCGAGAAGATGTGCTTGGCGTCGTAGTCGGCCAGGGCTCGCTCGGGCCGCCAGTCGCGCATGTTCGGGAACGTGCCGCCCTGGGCCGCGGTGCTGCCCATGTCGATGTTCTTCGACCAGGTGTACGCCGCCTGCAGGGAGAAGCTGTGACTGAACCGCTTGTTCACCTCCACCTGCATGGCGTGATAAGCCGACCCGACGGCCGTCTTGGTATCGAACACACGGCCGATCTCCCGGTACGGCCGGCGCTGCTGAATGTCGCGGACCGATCCGCCCGGTTGTGGAATTCCATCATTGATGTCCGGCAGCGTGACCAGCTTGCGGCCCAGTTTGCCCACGTAGCCGGCCTGCACCACCAGGTTGGGGAGGATCTCGCGCTGTACGTTCAGGTTGAAGTTCTGCAGGTACGGCGTCCGGATACTGCCGTCGATGCTGGCGATGAAGGGGAACGGTGTGAAGATCGGGTTCTTGTAGTCGACCACGGTGCTCGGGATGGGAAACGTCGCGAACGGATCCGACAAGCGCAGCACGACGCCGCCCGTCGATCCGTATCCGGTTCCCGAACGGAACGGTTGATTGCCGACGCCGGTGCAGCAGTCCTGGTTGATGGTGTCGTAGAAAATACCATAGGCGCCGCGAACAGACGTCCGACCGGTTCCGAGCGGGTCCCAGGCGAAACCGAAGCGGGGCGCCCAGTTGTTCTTGTCCGTCTGGTACATTCCGTTGGGCACGCCGGGGTCGCCCGGGAACAAAAGCTCATACGGAGCATTTGGCACTTTGGTGGACCGTTGGCCAGGCCGAATGCCGTTCAGAAAGTTCTGGACGTGAAACCATGGCGGAGACATTTCGTAGCGGAGCCCCAGATTCAGCGTCAGGCGCGGGTGAATGCGGAAATCGTCCTGCACGTAGGCGTACCAGTTGTATTGGCGGAAGTCTCCGTTGTACTCCAGGGCCGTGATGCTGAAGTTCTCGGCGTTGCCCAACATGAAATCGGCGGCGGCATCTCCGGAGAGGTTGCCGGAGAAGGTGAACCCGCCGTTGGAACCATCGAAGGCGCGCTGGATGTACTTCAAGCGCAGCGAATCGCCGCCAAACTTGATGTTGTGGCGATCGTGAGTCCAGTTCATGCTGCCGGACACCAGGAAATTCTGGTTGACGCTGAGGTTGGGCCGCCCGCCTTGCATGTCGATGCGGCCGGAGATCCCTATGGAAGGAGCAGTGACGTACTCCTTCGGCGCCAGCAGAGGGAACTTCCCGCCGTAGTCGGCCAGGGTCTTGAGGTTGAAGACCGAAGTGACGGTGTTGTTCCGGCTCAACGCCACCCGAAAGTTCGCAATCAACTTCGGACTGAGAATGATGGTATCGCCCGCATTGGCGTTCCAGTCCCAGCGCGCTCGCTGGATGGGCCCATACGTGGGCACGCCCCCTTCGTAGGCGGATTCGTCGGTGTTCTGGCGGTAATAGCGAACGTCAAAATTGTGTTTGCCCAGGATGTAGTCGGCCCGGCCCAGGTAGGTGTGGGCGTTGATCGGGAGCGCGGCGGTTTGCCTCAACTCCCCGTTGGGCAGGTTCGCCTGCGGCATGTCCTGAACGATGTTCCGGGCGGCCGGATCCAGGCGGCTCGAGGGGATGAGGTTGCCGGGGAAGACGACTCCGGTGGAAGGATCGCGGATCGCCCGTGTCGTCCGCGAGAAATCTCCGGTTCGCTCGGCCGCGGTGAGTGGAAACTGGGCGCTGGTTTGCGGAGCGGGGCGGATCCGGAACCCCTCGTACGTCCCGAAGAAAAACAGACGGTCTTTGATGACTCGGCCGCCGGCCGACCCGCCGTACTGGTTCTGGATCAGTTTCGCGACCCTCGGTCCATCGAAGAAGTTCCGGGCGTTCAACTCGTGATTCCGCAGGAACTCCCACAATCCGCCGTGCAGCGAGTTGGAGCCGGACTTGGTGGTGACATTGATAATCGCGCCGCCGTTGCGGCCGTACTGCGCGTCGAAGCTGTTGGTGATGAGCTTGACTTCCTGCAGCGCGTCCGGCGGAGGCGGAATGTTGCCGTGGTTGCGGAAGTGCGAGTTGGTGTACGCCCCGTCCATCAGAAACAGGTTCTGGTTCTCCCGCGATCCATTGACGGTCATGGACGTGCCGTCGCGGTCGAACGTGAGCGACTGAAGGGCACGGACGTTCACCACGCCAGGAGTCAGGATCGCCAAAGCGTAGGCGTTGCGTCCGTTGATCGGCAATTCGACAATTCTGCGGGAGTCGACCAGGGTTCCGACCTGCGCCGAGCGAGTGTCGACCAGGGTCGCCTCCGCGGTGACGGAAACTGTCTCGGACACGTTGCCGATTTCCACGGCAAAATCCGTTCGAACGTTCTGCGCGGTGGTCAGCGAAATGCCCTGCCGTTCCGCGGACTGAAAGCCTTTGGCCTGCACGCGAACCGTGTAGGTGCCGACCGGCAGGAGGTTGAAGACATACTCCCCGGCATCGTTGGACATCACCGAGCGCGAGACACCGCGCTCGACGTGCGTCGCGACGACCTCCGCCGAAGGGACGGCCGCTCCGCTCCGGTCCGTGACCGTGCCGTGAACCGTTCCGGTACCCTGGGCGAACCCAGGACACGTGAATCCCAGCAAAGCTGCAAGCAGGAAAAACGAACACCACACCTTACAACGCATTTAGCTGCCTCCCCCAAGCGAACGCGAAATAGCTTTTCGCCGCATGGAAATAGATATCACTGGAACGTGTCGCTGTAAATAGAAAGAAAGCGACAGAATCTGTCTCACGGCGAGACAGGCACCGGCGCGATGCCGGT
The DNA here is from genome assembly GCA_964529305.1 of uncultured Solibacteraceae bacterium. Classification (GTDB taxonomy): domain Bacteria; phylum Acidobacteriota; class Terriglobia; order Bryobacterales; family Bryobacteraceae; genus CAZGUX01. Next base: position 19,998 of record CAZGUX010000161.1, read on the forward strand.
CGGACCCCGGTATTCAGGGGGCCGGACGCCCGCGGCGCCTCGCTCTGTAGGGGCGCCAGACAATTCCCGTCTGGGAATTCTACTGGCGTTGTCCTTTGAGATCTGGCAAAGTAAGCAACGTCTGGATGGGTTCACTGGGGGAATCTCGATGAGTGTTGGAACGCCGATCCGGCTGGACACGGCTGAGCGGCTGTTGGCCGATTTGGTCGCTATAAAGAGCGTGAATCCGATGGGCCGCGAATATCACGGGACGCTCCCGGTGGAGCGGAGCGTGGTGGAGTACCTGGAACGCCTGTTTGCCCCGTACGACGTGGCACTCGAGCGACAGGCGTGCAGCCGGATTCACGAGAGCCTGCTGGTGACGGTGCCGGGGCGTGAAGAGGGTCCGGCCACTCTGCTGGAATCGCACATGGACACGGTTCCGGCCGATGAATGGCTGGACCGCGCGTTTGAACCGAGGCGGGAGAACGGTCTGCTCTACGGACGGGGAGCGTGCGACGACAAGGCCTCCCTGGCCTCGATGACCCTGGCGCTGCTAAACCTGCTCTCGAGCGGGGAAAAGCCCCGGTATCCGGTGTTGTTCCTGGCGGCCGGCGACGAGGAATACACCCAGACCGGCATCAAGCACTTCACCGCGGCAAAGCCCGACGTCGGCCGCGCGGTGTTTGGCGAACCCACCCGCCTGGCCCCGGTGATCCGGCACAAAGGCACCATTCGCTGGGACATCACGGTGCGAGGGCGGAGCGCGCACACGTCACGGCCGGAATTGGGATCGAACGCCATTGTGGGAATGATGGACGTGATGGCGGCGTTGCGGGCTCATCAGGAAAAGCTGCAGCGCGAGTACTTCAATCCCTTGATCAGCGGGCCGTCGCTCACCGTGACGATGATTCAGGGGGGCCGCACCCGCAACGCGGTGCCGGACTCGTGCACGATTGCCCTCGATTTCCGCGTCCCGCCGGGTCTGGATTTGGCTAATGCCCGCAAGGGCGTGCTGGCGGCGCTCGAATCCCTGGGACACGACATCGTGCACGAAGCACCGCAGTTGATGACGCCGGCCCTGAATACTTCGGCTGACGATCCGTTCAGCCTGCAAGTGCGTGAAATCTGCCGGGCGGTGAGCGGCCGATCGGTGGAGTTCGAGAGCGCCCCTTACGGAACCGATGCCGCGTGGGCGGCGGACCTGGCGCCATCGATTGTCCTGGGCCCGGGTGATGTGGCCTCCGCGCACGCCATCGACGAGAGGGTGGAGATGGACGAGGTGGTGGCCTGCGCGCGAATCTATCGCGAGATCGTGGCCAACCCGGCGGCCGCGCCAGCCCGCTGATGGATCTACCCGGCGCGACGCAATCGTCGAGGCGAGGTGATGCAGACACAGGCGAAGTTTTCAACAAAGGAACAACGGCGCCGTCAACCGAAGGCCCCCATCGAACCGGCAGGCGCCGCACGGGCGAGCGCGGGGCCGCGCTGGCTGGCCAACGCCATCGAATTCGGCAACCGGTTCGTGAGTTGGCAGGCGCCCTACGGCGGGCCGGATCCTGCGCGATGCCCCTATCGAACGGGCGGCAAGTTCGGCGCAACTCACCTCCATACCACCGCGCCGGTGACCCGCGCGTTGTACCGGCTCTACGAGGCCACCGGAACCGGCGCCTACAAGGCAGCCGCCGATCGGTACGCAGTCTTCCACCTGAATGCCGTCCGCGATCCCTACGAGCCGTATTTCGACGAGGAGAACCTGACCGGCGAGTGGATGGCGCGGCTCTCGCGGTCGTGGTTGTACGGCAAAGCGCTTTCGCCCTGCTACGAATACTTCCGCCGGCACAATCCGGATGAGGACGCCTTCGACATCAAGGCCTATGCCTGCTACCGCTGGATGCAGCGCTTTCGAGTAGCGCCGGAGGCGGGGTACTTTCATCTGGGCTACGGGACGGCACAGGTTCTGGCGTCCTGCGATCTGGGAGAAGCCGCGGGCGGCCTGATCGGCTTCTACAAGGTCTCGAAATACAAGCCGGTGCTCGACGACTCGATCGGTCTGGCCAAGTTCTTCCTGACGGAATACCGGAACGGCTCGACCGCGGGGGTCTGGTCCTCCACGCTGGGGACCTGGCTTCTGGGAACGTGGGAAGGAGGCGGCGGAGAGCACACCACGAACCAACTGGGAAACCGCAGCGGATGGGGCTGGTCCACCTTCGTCGTGGGGGAGTTCCTGATGCGCCTGCATCCTCACCTGGAAGATGCCGCGATGCGGCGCGAAATCGGGGACAAGTGCGTCCGGGCGATGCGCTGGTGTTTCGACGACTGCCAGTTTGCCGACGGGGCGGTGGGCATGTTCGGCCGCGACGACAAATGGGTGGGCATGGCGGCGGCCGCGATCCTGATGTACACGGGGCTGAAGAGTGCGTCGCTGCTCCCAGGGGATGTAGAGGCGGCGTATCTTCCGAAGGTCCGCAAGTCGTGGCAGTGGCTGCTCGATCACACGGGGGCGAGCACCTGGCCGCCGGACGGGTACATCCGGATGGACGGGACCACGTCGAAGCGGCCTCCGGAGAACCTGGTCTGGCTGATGGCCTGGACCGTTGAGGCTCTGTTGGACGGTGGAAAGATTCTGTAGCGAGGGGCAACATGCAAAACCATTCGGGCATCACCCGCCGCGACGTGATTCGAACGGCTGCGTTGGCCGCTCCGGCGGCGGCGCTGGCCGCGCAATCGGCCAGCGGCCCAATCGAAGTTCCGGGTTCGCGCGCCGGCGAATTCACCAAGCCCTGGCTCCAGAACGCGCTGGAGTTCGGGAACCGCTTTGTGGCGTGGCAAAGCCCCTACGGCGCTCCCGATCCGATCCGCTGCCCGTACCGCACCCGCGGCAAATTCGGGCCGACGCAACTGCACACCACGGGTCCGGTCACACGCGCGCTCTATCGCTTGTACGACGAGACGAAGTACGACGACTTCAAGGCGGCCGCCGATCGCTACGCGACATTCCACCTGGCCACGCTGCGCGATCCGTACGAGCCGTATTACGACGAAGAGAACCTCACCGGGAAATGGCGCAACCGGCTGTCGCGGTCGTGGGTCTACGGCAAGGGTCTGTCTCCGTGTTACGAGGGCTTCCGCCTGCACAATCCCGCCGAAGACGCTTTCGACATCAAGGCGTATGCCTGCTATCGCTGGCTTCAGAAATACCGCCGCGACGATTCCGGATTCGGTATCGGCTACGAATCGGGGAAGGCGGCCGACGGCCAGTTCTCCTGCGACCTGGGGGAAGTCGGCTGCGGCCTGGTGGGTTTCTATGGCATCGCGAAGTACAAGCCGATTCTCGACGATGCCGTGAGGCTCGCGCGGTTCTTTCTCACCGACTGGCAGGAGGGTTCGGGCGCGGGCATCTGGTCGCCCAAACTCGGCAACTGGCTTCTGAGCCCGTGGCGGGGAGATGCCGGAGAGCATGTCACCAACCAGGGATTCACGACCAGCGGGTGGGGGTGGTCGGCGTACGTCGCGGGCAACTACCTTCTGCGGCTGCACTCGCTGGTCGACGATGCGCCGCTGCGCCGGGGCATCGAAGAGAAATGCGTGCGGGCGATGCAGTGGTGCTTTGACGCCTGCCAATACGAAGACGGCGCGCACGGGATGTTCGAGCGTGACGACAAATGGGTCGGGATGGGGGCGGCGGCCCTGCTGCTCTACGCCGAAATCCACCATGCCCGCCTGATGCCGCCCGAGATCGAGCGCGCGTACCGGCCCAAGGCCGAGAAGTCGTGGCAATACCTGCTGGCTCACACGGGCCGGGACACGTTTCCCGCCGACGGTTACATCAGGGTCACCGGTCGCACGTCGAAGCGTCCTCCGGAAAACCTGGTATGGCTGATGGCCTGGACGGTGGATGCGTTGCTGGAAGGCGGCAAGCTATTCGCGTAGAGCGGCGGGAGCTTTGCCGCCGCGATGCGCTTCCCGGCACATGCGAACGAACTCCGACACCGCCTTGGGCATATAGCCGCCGCGCCGGAAGATCATTCCCACCTCGCAGTGAATCGGGGTACGGGCGATGCGAAGAAAATGGAGCCCGGACTGTTCCGCGCGGCGCAGGGAGAGAAACGCGATGCCCATGTTGAGGCCGATCATCTCCGCGATGGCCTCCTCGTTCTCGAGTTGCATCACGATTCTCGGCTTGAGTCCCAAGTCCAGGAACAGCCGCTCGTGCATTCGCCGTAAGCGGCTGGTGGCGGGAAAGAGAATCAGCGGAAACTCCACGGCCTTGGCCAGCGAGACGGTCTGCTGCTTCGCCAGAGGGTGGCTGCGGTGAACGGTCAACACGAATTCCTCTTTGTAGAGCGTCTCGAAGGCGAGCTTGGGTTCGTCGGCCAGCATCTCGGCCGGAAGATAGCCGATTCCCAGGTCGAGTTCGTCGGCGAGAATCCGGGACGCGACGTTATCGAACGGCCCCGTGATCAGGCTCAGATCGATGCCGGGATAGCACTGGCGAAAGCGCTCGAGGACGGGCGGCAGGAAATAGAGCAGGACGGTGGTGCCGGTGCCGATCCGGAGATGGCCGGCCTTCAGATCGTTGCGCTCCTTGATCTGACGCTGGACGATGGCCAGTTCCTGGGCAATCTGCCGCGCGGTTTGGACCAGCAGTTCGCCCGTCTCGGTGAGGTGAACGTGCCGGCCGGTCCGGACGAAGATGCGGCTTTGCAGTTCGTCTTCCAGAAGGCGGATTTGGCGGTGAATGGCGGAATGCGAAATGTGCAGATGGGCTTCCGCCTTGGTGTAGCCGCCCCGGTCCGCTACCGCCATCAGCATTTCGAGCTGCCGCAGGTGCATATCAAGACTGTCTCATTCCCCGGCAAAATGTGTAAAGTGGCAGGAGGTTCTGGAGGCGATTGACGCATGAGCAGCGGATCTGTTGGCTGGGCCAGAGCCGGCGGCCGCCGGGAATTCCTGGGGTCGCTGGCGGGTGCGCTTCTGGCGCCCGTAGAGGCGTTGGCCGCGAGCGTGAAACCCGTACGCATTCGCGATGTGGACTTGTTCTCCGTCTCGATTCCCGCGCGTGGATCGAAGCGTCCAGCCGGAGTGGTCGACAGCTTCTCAGTCGCCAAGATCGTGACCGACGCGGGGGTGACCGGATACTCCTTCGCGGGCCCTTCGCGCGCGGACTTGCCGAAGATCAAACAAGTGCTGCTGGGCCAGGATTTGTTCGCTGTCCAACGCCATCTACAGAACGGGCTGTTGGAGTGGGGCGGCGTCGAACACGCGGTATGGGACGCCATCGGGAAGATCGCCGGCCAGCCCGTGTACCGTCTGCTGGGAGGCGCCAAGGACCGCGCAAAGGCCTATCTGACGTGCGTGTGGCACGGCAAGCCCGACCAATCGGATGTCTCCTACGGCGAACAGGCTGCGATGGCAGCCAGGCTTCAAAAGGCGGGCTTCCTGGGAATGAAGATCCGGGCCTGGAGACCGAATCCCCTAGATGACGCGGAAGCGTGCCGCGAGATCCGGTCGGCGGTGGGGCCGAACTTCGCGATCCTGTTCGACCGCACGGCCCACGCTCCTCAGTCCGAGGGCCAGAAGATCTGGGATTACAAGACTGGGCTCGCAGTCGCGCGGGCGCTTGAACGGCACGGCGCCTATTGGCTCGAGGAGCCGTTCGCGCGCGACGACTACCAATCGCCGGCGCGGCTGGCGGCCGAGGTCAATCTCCGGATCGCGGGAGGCGAAGGCTACCAGGGCCTGGAGCCGTTCCGCGAATGCCTGCGGCACAAGTCCTACGACGTACTGAATCCGGAAGGCCGCCGCTGTGGCGGCATCTATACCTGCGTGAAGATCGCCGCGATGGCCGAGGCGTTCGGCGTCCCGTGCGTCCTGCACGGCGCGCAGTCGCTCTCGGTCGCGGGGGCGCTCCAAGCCTCGCTGGCGATCGGCGCCGAGTGGCAGGAGTTCATTCTGTTCGCCGCCCCGTTGATGCCTCACGATCACTGGGAGCCGGGTCTCGATCTGCTTCGCGATCGGGGATTCTACCGGTTCGAGAACGGCGACATCGTGGCGCCGGAGGTTCCGGGAATCGGACTGGACGTCGACGAAGAAGCGCTGGGCAGATTCCGAAAGTAGGCGGCGCGGGGATCGATACCGGAGGCGCTGTAAAGCCCGAAGGCGGAACCGTCGAAGGAAGTGTAGGAGCCAACAGACGGTCGTCTCCGGCTGGCATCCTCCGCCTCCCGCCCGCGATGCGCCTCCCATCGACTCGTTATGCTGTTCAACAGCCTCATCTTCTTGTATCTGTTTCTGCCGATCACCTACCTGGTCTTCTGGAGGCTGACGACAAAGAACAGCCGGTATCTCTGGCTGACGTTGACCGGGTACGTCTTCTACTCGTTCTGGAACTACAAGTTCTGCAGCCTGATGGCGCTGTCGACGTTGGTCAGCTATGGCGCGGGACTGGGATTTCTCCGCTGGACGGATCCGCGGCGGCGGAAACTGTGCCTGATCCTCCCCATCACCTTCGACCTGCTGCTGCTGGGTTTCTTCAAGTACACCAATTTCCTGATCGAGAGCGTGAATCACGCGATCGCGGCGTTGCACGGCGGCTCGCAACTCCCGTTGTATGAGATTGTCCTTCCCATCGGCATCTCCTTTTATACGTTTCACACGATCTCGTACATTGTCGATTCGTACCGCGGCGTGATTGCCCCGACGCGGAACCTGTTGGAGTTCTCCTGCTATGTCTCGCTGTTCTCGCAACTGGTGGCGGGGCCGATCGTGCGGTTTCGCGAAATCGAGGCCGACCTGGAAAGCATCGGGAAAGCCGAACGGCGGCAGGGTCTGAATATCGGCTGGTCGTTCATCGTGATCGGAATGAGCAAAAAGGTGCTGCTCGCCGATTCCATCGCCGCCATCATCAACCCGGCGTTCGCGCAATGGCAGGACCTTTCCACGCCCAGCGCGTGGCTCTGCGCGCTCGGTTACAGCTACCAGTTGTACTTCGACTTCTCGGGCTACAGTGACATGGCGGTAGGCCTGGGGCATCTGTTCGGGCTGAGGCTGCCGCAGAATTTCAATTCGCCCTATCAGGCCGTCGATATCTCGGACTTCTGGCGGCGCTGGCACATGTCCTTATCGAGAGTTTTGCGCGATTACCTCTACATTCCTCTCGGAGGGGGACGCGGAACGGTCCTGAGGGTGTACCGGAACCTGATGCTGACCATGATCCTCGGCGGTCTGTGGCACGGCGCGGCCTGGACGTTCGTGTTCTGGGGCGCGTATCACGGCGCGCTTCTGGTGGCCGGAAAAGTGTATGGCGGTTACTGGGAACGGCTGCCCGAGACCATCCGCCGGATGGGTACGTTCCTGCTGGTCGTGATCGGCTGGGTGTTCTTCCGCGCCGAGAGCTTCACCATGGCCACGACGCTGTTGCGCACCATGTTCGTCTGGCAACCGGGAATTCTGTTGACCGGCGCGCCGCTGCTGGCCAGCCTGCTGGTTCTGGCGGCGGTCCTTGCCCATACGGGAAAGAACTCGTTCGAGATCCGGCACGAATGGACGCCGGTTCCCGCCTTGGGGCTCGCCACCCTCTTTGTGTTCTCGATCATTGCGATCTACGGCGAGCACCAATCGCCGTTTCTGTATTTCCAGTTCTGAAGCGTATGTCTCTGCTCGATTACTTCCGAAGCCGCCCCGCTCTCGAGATCGGATTTCTTGCGCCTGCGCTGATCGCCTTCGCCTTCGTTCTGGATGCCGGAACACGGCTGCTGCCGACCGAGTGGTTCACGTTCCGGCCCCAGGAGGCGTTGGGCCGGTTTCCGGTCGCCGAGGGACCGTACTTTCCCTTGCACCGCGTTCGGATGAATCGGACCTACGGGGATCTCGCCAACCTTGGGAACCTGCCGGCGCTGCGCCAGTATCACCCGCAAACCGCATCGAGCGACGAATTGGGCTTTCGAAATCCGCCGGGCATGGCCGCTTCCGGACCCATTGATGTTCTGCTGGTGGGCGACTCGTTCAGCCTCGGAACAGGGCTCAGCGACTGGGAAACTTTGCCCGCGCAACTGGCGGATGTGGGCGGCCTCCGGGTTTACAGCGTGGCCACCCAGAGCCAACTGCCTTCGGTGGGGCAGATCCTGTCGATCGCTTCGCGGATCGGAATGACGCGTGGCATTGTCCTGCTTCAACTTCTGGAGCGCAAGGATACGCCGGCGGCCGCCGATCTCCTGTCGCCTCCGGCCGCGGTTTCCTCCGTCCACGACCCGTTACGATGGGCCCGCGCGATCGGCAGCGACGTGAGGCACTACTCCCCGTTGAAGATCCTCGCGAGCCGGTGGCAGCGATCCCTGCAGGACGACCGGATCCTGCCGAATCCTCTTCGAAAAGCCATCGCCGAGGCCGAATTGCAGAATGGACAGTTGATGCTGTTTCACGGGGACGAGGTCCGGCCTCAGTCGCCGGCAGTCGAGATTTCCGCAATCGAGGCCATGCAGCGCGAACTTTCCGTACACAAACTGGAACTCGCGACCCTGCTGGTTCCGAACAAGTACACGGTCTACCGTGCCTTTCTCACCTCCGGGAAGCCGGCTTCGAGTGAGGAGACACTGGGCCATCTGGAGAGGGCGCTGCGCGCCGCCGGAATCCAGGTGATTCATCCTCTGCCACGGCTTCGACAGGCTGCCGGGAAGGCGCTGGCCGAGAGGCGGTACATTTATTGGCTGGACGACACCCATTGGAACCCGGAGGGAGTCAGGGTGGCGGCGGAGGAAGTCGTGCGTTGCCTGACCGTCACGCTGGCCGAACTGTGGGCCGAGCGGAAAAGCGAAGACCCGGCGGAAGCTTCCGCCGGGTCTCCAACTGATCGGATTTCCCGCCTTACTCGGAGGTCTCGACAAACGAGCCAATAAACGAACTGCGCTTGTTGGGGCTGCTCCAGGTTGTGCCCAGACCGGTTCCCTTAAACGTATGCGCCGTCGCCACCGCCGGCATGAAGTGGTTGGTCTTGCTGAACGGCAGGTACCACACTTCTTCGTTGCGGCAGAGATGATCGGTCTCCATGATGGCGCGGGTTTCGATCTTCGCCAGGCTTCCCGCGCTCAACGTCGCCTTCATGCTGTGCATGTCGTTGTTGGCAAACGTCAGGTTGATCGGCGACGCCACCACGCGCACGACATCCTTCAGGAGGTCGCCCGACATCTTACGGGCAAAACTTTGCAGCGCCAAACGCTGTTCCGGTGTAGCCCTTTCGTCAAGAATCAGCACGGCCGCCACCGGATTCACTGGATGATGGACGTCCCCCAGTGTGGAAGTCGCACGGACCGCGGCCACGACACCGAGGCCGTCCAGGCTGGTTCCGTGCCACGAGCCCTTGGTGACCTTCCAGCCGAAAACCGCAAGGTCCCCGACCAGACCGACTTCCGCGTTGGCAAAACAAGGACCTGTGAATACGTCGGCCGTCCGGGCCTCGACATATTCCCCGTAAATGTTGTTGGACGGAATGCCCCCGGCAAAGGCGACCCCGGCCAGGAGAAGCAAAGACATCAGCCTCTTCATTCGTTCACCTCATGACAAAATTCGATCGGCACTCGAAACCAGCCGCCCAGGCTCCTCAAATGCCCGGAAGGCGCATGTCCACTACTGTACTACAGACTCTTGTAGCACCCGCGGGCCGGATTGCAGCCGTACTCGTCCACGGCCTTGCTGTCCGGGCCGAGGCAGTTGTAGGTATGCTGGCACCAGAAGACCGATTCGCTCTGGGGAACCGTCGGGTCCGATTCGGCCTCGATGAACAATCCCTTCCAGCGGAGATTGTCACACCGGTCCTGTCCGAGAATCGACAATGCAGGTCGTTCCATCGCCTACGCCCTCCCTTTCGCGGCTTCCAGCAGCGCCCGCTTCACTGCCACGCGGGCCAACTGGACCTTGTACGAATTCTGGCTCAGTGGAGTCGCATCGGCCAGGGCCGCTTTGGCCGCTTGCTCCGCCACCTCTTCGTTGATGGTCTTCCCGGCCAGCATCTGACCGGCCTGGCTGGCCTCCCAGGGCATCGGCGCCACGTGGCCTAACACCACGCGGGCCGAGTCCACCGTGGCGCCCTTCATCTTCAGGGCGACCGAAGCGGTGGCCAGCGGCCAATCCAGCGCCTGCTTCTGCCGCACCTCGTAGGTAGCATTCCTGACCGCGACCAGCGGTACGAGGATCTCGGTCACGATCTCGTTGGGCATGATCGCCGTCTCCCGCTGGGAATCGCTCGATGGCGTCACAAAAAACTTTGCCGCATCGACTTCCCGCGGGCCCTGCGCGGAAACGATCTTGACCTTCGCGCCCAGCGCCACCAGCGCCGGGCCCAGACTGGATGGGCTGACGAAGTAGGCCGGCCCCCGGTTGCCGAGAATGGCGTGATACTTGTTCTCTCCACCCGGTACCAGCGAGCTGCCGTTCTTGCCCATGGCCAGCAAACCGCGTCCGCCGCGGTAATACCAGCAGCGCGGCCGCTGGCACAGGTCCCCACCCACCGTGCCCATATTCCGAATCTGTGGGCTGGTGACTCCGAGCGCGGCAGTGCGCAGGGAAGGAAACAGGCGCCGAACTTCGGCGTTTTCCGCAAGGTCATCCAGGGTGGCGGTCGCCCCGATCCGCAGTCCGGCTTTGGTGGACTGAATGCCGCCCAGTTCCCGGATCCCCTTGATGTTCACAACACGCTTCGGCGTGTGGAGGTGTTCCTTCATCAGGCTCAGCAGGTCGGTGCCGCCGGCGAGCACATCCGCCTCGCCCCAACTCTGGCCGAGCATTTTCAGTGCGTCCTGCAACGATGCGGGACTTGCATATTCGAAGGCTTGCATTTAGGCATTCCTCCTTTCGAGCGCCGCCAGCACCCGGTCGGGCGTCAGCGGGAGATGACTGACACGCACGCCGATGGCATTGGCCACCGCATTGGCAATCGCCGTGATCCCCGAAATGGCGGGGGGTTCACCCAGGCCGATGATGCCGCGGTCGTCGAACTCCTTCTCCAGGTTCATGTGAACCACGATTTCGCCGATGTCGCCGATGCCGGCCAGTTTGTAGAACTCCATGTCCGGATTCAGGACCCGGCCGGTTTGCTCGTCCATGATCCGTTCTTCCATCAGCGCCGAGCAGATGGACATGATCACCGAACCGGACACCTGGCTCTCGGCCGTCTTCAGATTGACGATCGTGCCGCAATCCTGTACGGCCACCGTCTTCACCATTCGAACCGAGCCTGTGTCGGTGTCCACCTCGACCTCGGCCATCTGCATGCCGCCCACGCCAGAAGAGTTCAGGCCGCCGGGGTTCTTGGGGTCGTTGGCGCCCATCTCCGTAACGGTCTTCATGCCCAACTTGGAGCATGCCGCTTTCCACGTCAGGCTTTTGGCTGGATTCCCCTTCACCTGAATCTTGCCGTCAACCGCTTCCAGTTCCTCCTTCGGAGCGCCCAGTACGGGAGACACGGCGTCGAGCAGTTTGTCGAGCGCGTTCGTCACTGATTTGCGGCTGGATGACGAGACACCGCCGATCGTCGTCGATCCGCCCGATCCACCCGAGGGTGGAAACGCATTGTCCCCGATTTTCACCTGGATGTCCTGGATCCGCAGGCCCAGCGTCTCGGCGGCCACAATCGCGATCGCGGTCCGCGTGCCCGTCCCCAGATCCTGGCTGCCCAACTCCACTTCCACGGTTCCATCCGCATGAATGTTGGTTCTCGCCTGGCTAGCGTGGCCGCCGCCACCCCAGGTGTGAACCGCGAGGCCCAAACCCCGTTTCAAGTGGCCCGACCCCGATTCGCCGCGCGGGCGCCACTTCTTCTTCCACTCGATCAACTCCATGCCCGTCTGGATCTGCTTCCGATAAACGTCCGGCCGCAGCGTCCAGTCGGCGTTCTTCATGAAAACTTCGGTGGGGTCCATTCGCAACTGCGCGGCCAGATCCTCGATGGCCGTGCAGGTCAGGTAGCAGGCCTGCTGGTGGTTCGGAGCGCGCCACGCGCGGACTCCGCCCGCGTTTACCGACACCGCCGTATGATTCTTGCGTTGATTCGGGATCTTGGTGAAGACGTACGGAAGCGGCGGAGACCCGCCTCCCGTGAATCCGCCCGTCGCCCAGGTGCTGGACTCCCAAGCCGTGATGGTTCCGTCCTTCCTGGCGCCCACTTTGATCCTGCCGAACGCGGAAGGACGCACGCCAGCGATCGTCAACTCGGTGGCCCGGTCCAGGAACAATTTGACCGGCTTTCCACCGCTCATCTTAGACAAATGGCTCGCCTGATAGCCCCACAGGTCAGCGACGAACTTGCTGCCGAACCCTCCGCCGACATGATCCATATGAACGGAGACTTGGGTCGCCGGCAACTGGAGAGCCTTGGCCAAGTCGCCGCCAATGCCGCTGACGTTCTGCGTGGACGGGAACAAAGTGATCTTGTCTCCCCACGCCACCACCTGACCGTGCGGTTCCAGACAGCAGTGAGTGATGACCGGGATTCCATAGTTCCCTTCCATCGTCACCTCCGCGGTCTTGAAAGCGTCGTCGGGATCTCCGGTCAACTGCTCGCCGGCCGCGACGGCTCGAGGCCCTGCTTTCTTGAGGTCGTCTTCGCGAACCAGGTGCGGCAACGGCTCGTACTCCACGCGGATCGCCCGCAGGGCATCTTTCGCCTGTTCCTGAGTCTGGGCCGCAACGGCCGCTACTTCGGTTCCCGCCCATTGGATTTCCTGCCCGGCTTTGGCAATCGCGCGGACCGCGGTCACTCCAGGCATCCGTTCGGCAGGACTGACATCAATGCTCACCACCTTGGCGTGAGCGTGTGGGCAGGTGAGCAGGGCGCCGTGAAGCAGTCCGGGCGGATTCAAATCGGAGGTATACTTCGCTCTTCCCGAGGCCTTCTGCCCCCCGTCCAAGCGGTCGTGCCGCTTGCCCATCAAGCGGCGTTTTTCCATCGGAGGCCAACTGTACTCAGGCATTTCGTCCTCCTCGTGTCTTCATTTCCCTGGATGCATCCAGGACGGCCTTGCGAACCCCGACATAGGTGCCACAGCGGCAGAGGTTGCCGCCGAGGCCACGCTCGACGTCCGCTTCGTTGCGGACGACGGGATTGCGATCCAGGAAGCCTTTTGCGGCCATGACAAAACCCGGAGTGCAGTAACCGCACTGCTGGGCGTCGTGACGGACGAATGCCGCCGAAACCGGGTGAAGCTTTCCAGGGGCGGCGATCCCCTCGATGGTCTGGATGTCCTTTCCCTGCGCATCAATGGCGAGGATGGAGCAGGCATAAACGACCTTGCCGCCCATGATGACGGTGCAGGCGCCGCAGGTGCCGCGATCGCAGACCTTCTTCGCGCCCGTCATGTCCAAGTGGTCGCGCAACGCGTCAAGAAGGGTGACGCGCGGCTCCAGGGTGACCTTTTTGATCTGTCCGTTGATCTTGAGCGAGATGTTGACGGCGCCGGGCCCCATGGCGCCGGAACCGGCGGGCGGCGCCGCGGAGGCTTCGTGAACCAGCCCCAGCGCTCCGCCTCCCACGCCGACGCCCTGCAGGAAGCCGCGCCGCGATACGGGGCTCTTCCGCTTGCCAGGAGCGTCCGGGTCTTTTTTGGAACTCATCAGACACCTTCCTTTCGTGCGTGTTTCGGTGATGATGCGGATACGATGTTCGCGTGAATCGACACAAATATAACACACTGCCGGAAGTGGGGACTATGGCCGTACAAACCCCTCGGCGAGGGATGCGAGCCCCGGCTGGGAAGGGGCGATTTCCGGTCGATGGCAATGAAAAGGGGAGGCCCGAGGGCCTCCCCCTTCCGTCTCGTACCACGAGAACCGAGGACTATTTCTTCTTTGCCGGAGCCCGGCGGACCGGCTTGGCGGCCGGCGCCCGCTTGGGCGGCGCAGGCCATCCGTTGATGTCCTTGCGGTCGGCAATGTCGAACGTCAGCATGAAGGGATCCTTCTGAATCGTCGACGGAATACCGCTGAATTCGATCTCGGTGCCCGGTTCGGCCGGGTTCGGCATCGCCGACGGCAGCACAATCCGGCAATCGGCGACGGTCCCCTCGCCGACGGCCAGGTCGATTTCCTTCGGAGCTTTCTCCGGCTTCTGCGAAACCACCCTGCCTTTGAACTTGGTGACCCCGTTCACGCCGCCGGGCAGGTCGGCGCCTTTGACCTTTTCAGTAAAGTAGGTCTCCCCGTCCGGGGCCAACAGCGCCTCGCGAATCGTTTCCCAGAGAGCCAGGGCCGGATTGGCCGCGGCACGCGCTTGCGATTTCTCGTGATCGACTTCAGCCTTGCTCTTGATCTTGAAGCCCGCCGGAGGCATCGCCGAGGCAATCGCTGTCTTGCGGACCTCCTCGAGTCCTTCTGACGATCCATGGAAGGTGTTGTAGGCCTTCACGAAGAAGGCGTCCACGGGCTTCTTCTGCGCGTCGGGAAACGAACCGACGCCCGACAACGACGCCGCGCGCGCAAAATTGAACAGCACCTCCGACTGGCGATCCGGATCCTTCTGCTGGTAAATCGCCATGCCCAGCGCATAGGAAACCGGCGCGAAGTTCGGATTGAGTTCCAGAACCTTTCGATAGTTGCCTTCGGCCTTCTTGAAGTCCTTTTGAGCGTTGGCGATGAATCCGAGGGTCTTGTAGGCGATGACCGTGGTTTCCTTCTTCATCGCCTGCCACTTGTCTTCGGTGACGTTGGCCGGCTTTTCGGAAGCCAGCAAGCCCTGGGCAGCCTTCTCCCCGGTCGCCAACGTATCCGGAGTCACCGGCAGACTTTCGGCCAGCAGCGCCAACCAGTAGAGCGCCGATACGTCCTTCGCGTCTACCGCCAGGAGTTCTTTCGCGGTGTCCCACATCTTCTGCGGGTTGTTCAGTTGCCGGTAGGCTTCGAGAATCAGTCGGAGGCGGTCGTCCTTATAGTCCGATTCAGGGTACTTCTCCTTCCATGCCATGAGCGCTGCGAGACGCTTATTGGCGTCTGCCGCCTGATCGGTCGCGGCCTTGAACATCTCATATTCCTGGGCATCCTTCACCTTTTTCTCCTTCGCCTGCGCGAAGGCCCCGGAGGCGCCCAGAAGAACGACCAATGCCACGCCGAGAACTTGTTTTGTCAGTTGATGGAACACTCGAACTTCCTCCAACACCCGTTACGTTATGTGCAAGTCAGTAGATCAGAAGGGGCCGCACGTGACCGAGGCACGATCGGCTCGGATCCTGCTGTGCCATGTGGACTCTTGCGGAGTATATCCGAACCTGACACTGCACCGCAACCGTTTGGACGTCGCCGGCGTTCGGATTGTTCCCGGATCTGTACCATACCTCTATCTTTTACAGTCTGCCGCGGGCGGCGCTACCCTCTATGATAGAATCCGCAGATCCGGAATGCGCTATTTCGACCTGGGGGTCCTCGCGGCCTACCTTATCGGTATCACTCTGTTCGGCGCGCGATTCCGGCGCGGCCAGAAGGACCTTCGGGACTACTTCCTGGGCGGACGAACGGCGCCCTGGTGGGCGATCAGCCTGTCGATCGTGTCGGCGGAAACCAGCACCCTCACCATCATCGGCACCCCGGCGCTGGCGTTCGGCGGGAATCTCGGCTTCCTGCAACTGGTGTTCGGCTACCTGCTGGCCCGCATTGTCATCTCCGTCCTGCTGCTGCCGCACTACTTCCGCGGCGAGATGTTTACGGCCTACGAGTTGATGCGGCGCCGATTCGGCGAGCGCCTGCGCCGGTTGACGGCGTGCACCTTTCTGGTGACGCGCGCGCTGGCCGAGGGCGTGCGCGTGTTCGCCATCTCCATTGTGATCTCCATTGTGCTCGGCACCGGTGAGATCGCTTCGATCGTACTGATCGTCGGCCTTACCCTCTTCTATACGTTTGAAGGCGGAATGACGGCAGTCATCTGGACGGACGTCGTCCAGATGTTTCTCTATGTCTCAGGAGCGGTGCTGAGCTTTTGGGTCATTCTCGAAAAGATTCCCGGAGGCTGGGAGCATGTAGCCGCCGTCGCGGGCGCGGCCGGGAAGTTCCAGATTTTCGATTTCCGCTTTGCGCCCACCCTCGAGTTTTTCAGCCGTCCCTACTCGTTCTGGGCCGGAATTCTCGGCGGCTGCTTTCTGACCACTGCCAGCCACGGCACCGATCAACTCATCGTACAGCGGTTGCTCAGCGCCAAAAACGAAGGGCAGAGCCGGTTGGCGCTGCTGGCGAGCTGGGGCGTGATCTTCTTTCAGTTCAGCTTGTTCCTGGTGATCGGCGTCGCGTTGTTTGTCTTCTACTCGGATGCTCACCTGCCCCCGCCACATCCCGCGGACCGCATCTATCCCCAATTCATCTGGCAGTATCTTCCGCAGGGCGTCGCAGGAGTCGTGATGGCGGCGATTCTGGCCGCGGCGATGGCGAATATCAGCGCGGCGCTGAACTCGCTCGCGTCCACCACCGTGGTCGACATTCTCCGGCCGCTGGGGAAGGCAACCTCCGACAAAGCGAGTCTCGGCGTCGCGCGGATGGCCACCGTCTTCTGGGGACTGGTGTTGCTCGGAATTGCCATTCTCGCCCGGAGTTGGGGGCCGGTCCTGGAGGCGGGTCTGGCCATTGCCTCGATTCCGCTCGGAGCGCTCCTTGGGGTCTTTTTGTTGGGAGTCACCACCCGGCGAGTCTCGGAGTCACACGCCATCCTGGGGATGATTTCCGGCTTCGCGATGATCACGTTCGTCCGTTTTGCCACGCCCGTTGCGTGGAGTTGGTACGTGTTGATTGGCACCGCAACCACGTATCTCGTCGGCATCGCGGCGTCGCTGATAGCGCCGCCGGAGCGGGCCCGCGCGGTTTGACGCCCATCCGCGGCGCGTGATGTCATCACGGGCAACTATTCAGAGATCGCAAAAAGGCAGCGAGTCGTGAGTAAACCAACATCTGACCAATTGACCGGCGCCGACGAACTACGGCGCGATCTGGGACCCTGGAGCGCCGCTTCCATCGTAGTGGGCACCGTCATCGGAAGCGGAATTTTCATTGTCCCCAATATCATGACGCAGCGGCTGGGCTCACCCGACTGGGTTTTCTTCGTGTGGGTGTTCGGCGGTCTGCTGTCACTTTCCGGAGCGCTGACCTATGCCGAATTGTCGGCGGCCTTGCCCGGCGCGGGGGGAGAATACGTCTATCTGCGCCGGGCCTATTCGCCGGTTTTCAGCTTTGTGTACGGCTGGACCCAGATGTGGGTCGCCAAGAGCGGATCGTGCGCGACCCTGGCCTCCGGTTTCTTCCTGTACTTCTCCAATTTTCGGCCGGAAACGACAAACGTGCTGTTTTCGATTCCCTTCGCCGGAAACGGGGGCGCGCCACAGCCTGTGACGGTGGGCCAGATTTACGGAATGGCTCTGATCATGGCCTTGGGCGTTTTGAATTTCTTCGGCGTGAAACTCGGCGGGCAGGTTCAGGTTGCCGTCACTGTCTGCAAAGTCGCGCTGATTGGAGGAGTCATTGCCGCCGGCCTCCTGTCGCCGCACGGCACGGCCGCCAATCTGGCGACATCCACCGGAACGACGGCGGGCTTGGCCGGCTTTTTTGCGGCCCTCGTCGCGGCATTGTGGGCCTACGACGGCTGGAACAATGTCGGGATGGTTGCCTCCGAGGTTAAGGATCCGCAACGAAATCTGCCGCGCGCTCTGATCTGGGGCACGGTCGGCGTAATGGCCATTTACCTGCTCGCCAATGCGGCCTATTTTCTAGTGCTGAACGCGACGGAGGTCGCCGGCAATCGGCTGGTGGCCGCCGAAATGATGCGAAAGGCAAACGGCCAATGGGGCGCTGACATCGTCTCGGTAGCCGCGATGGTGAGCATGTTCGCCGCTCTTAACGGATCAATTCTGTCCGGTTCGCGTGTTCCGTACGCAATGGCTCGCGACGGCCTATTTTTTTCCTCGGTCGCGAAGGTCCACCCCCATTACCGCACGCCCGGGGCGGCAATTCTCGGACTGAGCGCGTGGTCGTCAATCCTGGTGCTTTCCGGCCGCTATGATCAGCTCGTGACCCTCGTCATTTTCCCGAGTTGGATCCTTTATGGCATGACGACCGCGGCAGTGATCGTGCTGCGCCGGCGCGAACCCAATTTGCCGCGGCCGTATCGGACGCTGGGCTACCCGGTGGTTCCCGTGTTGTTTGTCCTTGTAGCCGTAGCGTTGCTGGTATCCACACTGCTGGATTCACCCCGGGAATCGGCGCTGGGATTAGCGGTGATCGCGGCCGGCCTGCCCTTCTACTCCTACTGGAAACGCCGGGCCAAACAGGCGGCCTAGTACTGTTTGGTGGCGCGCAAATCGAAGAATAGGCGCTTTGTTCCGTTTTCAGAACAAACATTTATTGAAATTTTTGCCGATCTGCGATAGAACAGCTTTGGATAGACTTCGCCAGCAATCCAAGGTAGCCGTTCGGTACGCGAGGTAGTATCCAGATTTGCGTGGGGGGATTATGGACATCACAAAAATCCTGGGCGAGTTGCGACAGGAGCGAGAACAGTTGGAAGAAGCGATCATCAGCCTGGAACGATTGGCGAGAAGCCGCGGCAAGAAGCGCGGCCGTCCGCCGGCCTGGCTGGCGGAACCGAAACGCCGCGGCCGGCCGCCCGGGAGCAAGAACAAGAAAAGCTCGGGATCCGGTTCTTCGGAGTAACCTGAAGGGCCTCGGCGCGGGTTCAGCGGTAAAGGAGATACTTGTCCCGAACTGCGAGGAACTGGCGAAGAGGCCCTTCCAGTTTCTGCTGGATGGTTTTAGGATCTTCTCCCGCCTGAAGACGTCCCACCAATTCCCGGTTCCCAATCAGCTTGAGGTTGGCGTTGAAATCGATCTTTCCCGGATATAACCGGACTAACGCCGCCGAAACTTCGACTCCCAGTTGGGCGCTGTTCAGCGCGGTGCGGTCGGTCACGATAAAACGGACGCCTTCCAGTGTCTTTCCCGCGAGAATGGACGCCGCGGGCTTGAACCGGGTCGGGTACACGCGAATTCCGGGGATCATGCGCTGGTTGAGATACCGCGCCAGCGTGCGGCCCTGGATGAATTCCGCTCCAATCACCTCGAACGGCGTGTCGGTACCGCGGCCCACCGAGTAGTTTCTGGACGCCTCCAGCATGGCAATTCCCGGGTAGAGGGTCGCGGCCGAAAGACTCCGCATATTCGGCGACGGATTGATCCAGAGTTGGCCAGTCGAGTCGAACCAGTCGCCCCGCTCCCAGTTTTTCATCGGGACCACGTGAAGATCGACATCGATGTTGCGTTCGACGTTCAGCATGCGCGCCAACTCGCCGAGAGTCATCCCGTGGCGCGTGGGCATGGGGTAACAGCCGACGAAGCTCTCCAGGCGCCGGTCGAGTACGGGCCCTTCGACTTTGACTCCGGTGATAGGATTCGGACGGTCGAGTACGTAGAAAGCGATGCGCTTCTTCGCCGCCTCCTCCATCGTAATCACCATGGTCGACACGTAGGTGTAAAACCGGGACCCGATATCCTGGATGTCGAACACGAGCGCGTCCAGGCCGGTGAGCATTTGAGAGGAGGGCCGCCTGGTTTTGCGGGCATACAGACTCCAGACGCGGATCCCGGTCTTGGGGTCAATGGAATGGCCGACGTTTTCGTGATCTTCCACGCCGAAGAATCCGTGTTCCGGAGCAAACAGCGACACCAGATTCACGCCGGCTTCCACCATGCGATCGATATTCCGCCGGCCTTCCCGATCAACACCCGTGTGGTTGGTGATCAATCCGACCCGCTTGCCCTTGAACTCGGCGAATTTCTCTTCGACCAGAACGTCGAGACCGGTCAGCACGTCGCCATTGCGGGCGACCACGCGCCGGATTCCGGCGCCGGTGATGGTCTCGTTATACCCGGTGAGCAGCACGCCGGGACCCGTCACGCTCACTTCGGCGGCGACGATGGACGCGACCCGGCCCCTCAACGACGTGATGGGAGCGCCCCGATAGGCGGGATGCACCGCGTTGGTGAGCAGAATGACATAAGTCTGCGAGCGGGGATCGATCCACATCGAAGTTCCGGTGAACCCGGTATGCCCGTACGAGCCCACCGGAAACAAATCGCCTCGCGCTCCGGAGAATGCCGAGTCGATATCCCAGCCGAGGCCGCGCAGGATGGGTTGGTCGGCGGGTGTTTGCGGCTCGGTGGCTTTTTGAATCACCGCGGCGCTCAGGATGCGCCGGCCGTTCCAGTCGCCCTGGTTGAGCATCATCTGGGAAAATCGGGCCAGGTCGCCGGCGGTGGAAAACATGCCCGCGTGGCCGGCGATCCCACCCATGTTTCTCGACGTGGGATCGTGCACGACGCCGCGCAAGGGCGGGCCGGTTTTCGACGAGCGCTCGGTGGGCGCGATTCGAGCCAGCAGGGTGTTCGGCGGCTGAAACATCGAGTCGGTCATTCCCAACGGCTCGAACAGGATGCGCTTGACGTAGGAGGCCAACGGTTCACCGCTCAACCTGCGGACGATTTCCCCCAGCAGGAGGTAATTGATGTCGGAATAGACGAATCGCTCACCCGGCGCGAACCGGGGTTTGTCCACAAGCGCCATGCGAATCCCGGTCTCATAGCCAGTCCACGCGGGCTCCAGGTCGACATCGGGACGCAAGCCCGAAAAGTGAGTCATCAGGTTACGAATCGTAATGGGGCTGGCGCCGCCCTGAAACTCGGGGAGATAGCGCGTCACCGGATCGTTCAGCCGGATCTTGCCTTCTTCGACCAGGCGCAGAATCGCCGTGGTGGTGGACACCACCTTGGTCAGCGAAGCGCAGTCGAAGATGGTGTCGACCGTCATGGGCTCCCTGGCCGGCACCAGAGCCCGATGCCCGTAGGCTTTGCGATACACCACCTGGCCGCGATGCCCCACGACCACGACGGCCCCGGGAATCTGGCCCTCGCGGATGGCCCCTTCCACCGCCGCGTCGAGTTCCCCGCCCTTGGAAAACTCCTGCGTCCAAGCCAGTTGCGCGAGCAGTCCCAGAACAACGATCCGTCGCACTCGATACCCTCGCTACATCAACCGCGACGCAAGGGCTTCCAGTTTGCGCGCCAGTTCGACATCTTTGACCGTGATGCCGCCGGAATCGTGGGTGGTCAGATCGATTCGCACCGTGTTCCACACGTTGAACCACTCCGGATGGTGATTCATCGCCTCGATCGCGATCGCCGACGTGGCCATGAATCCGAACGCGTGCACAAAATCCGGGAATTTGTACTCACGGTGCAGTTTGCCGTTTACGACAGACCAACCCGCCAATTGCGCCAGGGCCTGTTGTAACTCGATATCGGTCAATTTCGGATGTCGGGGCATGGGTACAGAATCTCAATTTTCGCACAGCGCGGCGGTCTTCGACCGGGTCTCCACGCTTGATACAGTATTGGCATGCGAAACGCCCTTGTTTTCCTCCTTGTCGCGGCCACGAGCGCCGGCACTCTTCTTTCTCAATCCAGACCGAAGCCTCCCGACCCGGGATGGGTGTCTCTATTCAACGGCCGGGACTTGGCCGGGTGGGTCAAGATCGGAAACGAGAAGTGGGAAGTGGAAGACGGCGGAATCATTCACGGCCAGGGAGTTACCAAAGAGTACGGCTACCTCCAGACCGAGAAGAAGTACAGAGACTTCCACATGTCCCTCCGCTTCAAGTGCGAGGCCGACGGCAACAGCGGCGTGTTTTTCCACGTCGACTTCAAGCCCGGCACCGCCGATGTTTCCCAGGGCCTCCAGTTTGAAATCGACCGGACGTTGAACCACCACACCGGCGGCGTCTATGGCGACGGACGCGCCTGGATCGCGTGGCCTGCTCCGGAACTCGAAACGGTGATCCGGCCCTACGACTGGAACGATTACCTCCTCAAGGTGGAGAACAACCGCTATGTCGCGGTCCTGAACGGAGTCGTCGTGCTCGACTTCACAGACCCGACGCCGAAGTCGTTCGACGGCTATATCGCGCTCCAGTTGCACTCGGGCGGACAAGGGAACATGCGCTTCAAGGACCTCTACATTCGCGATCTCTCCCGGAGGTAGCCCGCTAAGCGGTAACAAAACGGCCTGCTGCCCCACCATGCGGGACCGGGCGAGGATCTCCTTGACACCCCGGCAGAGCGACTTTATCATAGTTAACTAGCATTAAAAAACTATGATTACATCGACTGGATCCCGATCGCTCTCCGAAGTGCATTCCTCGGTGGCGACCGAGCATCCTTCGTTGTGGCGGCGAATGTTTGCATTTGCCGGGCCGGCCTACCTGGTGAGCGTCGGCTACATGGACCCTGGGAACTGGGCGACTGACCTGGAGGGAGGCGCGCGGTTCGGCTACCAGCTTCTGTGGGTGCTGGTAATGTCCAACGCGATGGCGGTCCTGCTCCAGACCTTGAGCGCCCGCTTGGGGA
Organism: uncultured Solibacteraceae bacterium; assembly: GCA_964529305.1. Classification (GTDB taxonomy): domain Bacteria; phylum Acidobacteriota; class Terriglobia; order Bryobacterales; family Bryobacteraceae; genus CAZGUX01. The sequence goes on from CAZGUX010000161.1 coordinate 42,390, forward strand.
TTGTGAGGGGTCTAGATCTCGCCCAGGCGTGCCGCGCGAGCTACCCGCGCCCGATCGCCTATTCGCTCTGGTTCCTGTGTGAGGTTGCCATTGCCGCCTGCGACTTGGCCGAGGTCCTCGGGGCAGCTATTGGCCTGAACCTCCTGTTCAATATGCCCATCCTGATGGGCGTCGCGGTCACGTCGCTCGATACGCTTCTTCTGCTATGGCTCCAGAAGTTTGGCGTGCGAAAGATGGAAGCCTTTGTTCTTTCTTTAGTTTCCGTGATTGGTGTTTGCTTTTTAGTTCAGATTCTTCTGGCGCGGCCGAACTTTGCCGAGGTCGCCACCGGGCTGATCCCCCGGCTTTCGGGCGAGAGCCTTTATGTCGCTATCGGAATGCTGGGAGCGACCGTGATGCCGCACAACCTCTATCTGCACTCGGCCCTGGTGCAGACCCGCCGGATCGACGACACCCGGAACGCCAGGAAGGCCGCCTGCCACTACAACTTCATCGACTCGGTCGTTGCCCTGAACGGGGCGCTACTGGTGAATGCGGCAATCCTGGTGGTGTCGGCCTCGGTGTTTTTCAAGAGGGGAATCGTGGTGACCGAAATCCAGCAGGCTCACCTCCTGCTGGCACCCCTGTTGGGCACTACCCTGGCATCCATTGCGTTCGCGGTGGCTCTGCTGTGCGCCGGGCAATCCTCCACGCTTACGGGAACCCTTGCCGGTCAGATTGTTATGGAGGGTTTTCTCAACTTTCGGATGAGCCCCTGGCTGCGCCGTCTCCTCACTCGAGCCCTGGCGATTATCCCGGCGGCTTTGACCGTCTACTGGAGCGGTGAGCAGGGGACCTACAAACTTCTGATCCTGAGCCAGGTGATCCTGAGCATGCAACTGCCGTTCGCCGTCATCCCTTTGATTCACTTCACCAGCGACGCCGACAAGATGGGTGAGTTTGCCAACCGGTACTGGGTTCGCGTGATCGCGTGGGTGACGGCGGCCATTATTGTCGTCCTGAACGTACGGCTGGTCGTCACGACCGTCGGTGACTGGTTGGCCTCGGCAGGCAGTTGGACTTGGCTGATCATCACGGTCGTCGTCGTCGCCGGGACGTACCTGGCATTTCTCCTGGCTTGGGTGACCCTGGAACCCTGGATTGGCCATTGGGTCCGCCGCTTCGGTCAGGCACCCTTCACCTTGCCCGGGACTATGGCGGATAGCCTCACGGCGCCCAAATACAGCCGGATTCTGGTCCCCTTGGATCACACGGAGCTTGACCGGCTCGCGGTCAGCCACGCGATCGCCATGGCTAAGCTGCACCACGCAAAGGTGTTTCTGCTTCATGTGGAGGAGGGGGTCACCAGCCGGGTCTACGGTGAGATCGCCTCCACGAAAGAAGTCGAGGCGGGGAAACAGTACCTGGAAGAAATCACTCGAGTTTTCCTGGCCCATGCAATTGAGGTAGAATCGCTTATAGTGCACGAGGCGATCCCGAAAGAGGCCATTGTGCGCTACGCGGGTCAAGTTCGGCCAGACTTGTTGATCATGGGGGCTCACGGCCACAACCGGCTCAAGGACCTGATTTTCGGGGATACGATCAATCCGGTTCGGCATGCCCTCGGAGTCCCGATTCTGGTCGTGCGCTCATAGGTGGAACGCCCCACTGTGTCGATAAGATACAACGGGGCCGGTTCGAGCGCCGCTATCTGATTGCGAATCAGCGACTTGTTTTGGCCCCAGGGATGCCAGTAAGGCAGTTGGAAGATGCTCCGCCGCGCCGCCATCTCGCTGTTTGTGCTCGCGTCCCTGCCGGCGGCCGCCACCACGATCACCCGCGCTTCCCTCGACGAGCTGATCGTTAAATCGTCCTTGATCGTCCGAGCCAAGGTCACCCGGATCTACGGGGTTCGCAGCGGGTCGTTAGTCAACACGCAGGTTCAGGTGCGAGTGCTGGAGCGGCTCAAGGGACCGGAGGTCGAACCCCTGGAAGTCGTGGTACCGGGCGGAGTGGCCGGGGGACTGCGCCAGAATCTGGCGGGGGTTCCGAACCTGGTGGAAGGCGCCGAGCATGTCTTCTTTCTGTGGAAGGCGACCTCGGGTCGAATCCTCCTGCTCGGCCTGTCGCAGGGGGTCCTCGACGTCGCCAAGACTGCGTCCGGCGAGACAATGGTTACCCGGTCGGCGATCGATGCCCATCTGGTCGATCCAGGTACGGGCCAAGCCACTAGTGCTGAGTCCATTCTGCTGCGCTACTCGGACTTCACCGAACGCGTGAAGCGCGTGCTGGCCCAGGAGGTGAAGAAGTGAAGCGCGGCGGTTTGGCGCTGACGCTCCTCGCCCTGTGGGCCTTGCCGCAGGCCTCCGGTTACCACTATTTCACGCACTACCTGGGGAACTCTGGGTCGACCGTGACCATACCGGAGCGCTTCGACCTCAACGCACTGCCTTACCGCACCGTCTCCTTTTATGTGGCCGACTCGACGGCGCAGCAGATTTCCAGCCCCGAGGCATTCCCGTCGGTTCTCCAGGTGATTCGCGAAGCGTGCGCTACGTGGAACTCGGTACCGACTTCGGACCTCAGGGTTGCCTTCGGGGGTCTGTCGGCGACGGGAACTCCCCAGACGACGCCTGGGGCCGACATTGTTTTCGAGGAATTGGACCCGTTGACCCTCGGCATCGGAGGCCCGTCCACCAGGGGCACGCCGGTGACCACTGCGGCGGGATCGTTCGTGCCGATCCTCCGGTCCCAGATCCGTTTGAACCGCAATCTGTCCGTATGGACCGGCTCGAGTTTTACCGAAGCGATCTTCCTCACCGTGACGCACGAAATCGGCCACGCCCTCGGCCTGCAGCATACCTTCACCGCTTCGACCATGTCGACGGATGTGACCCGGTCGACATCGCTCGGAATCCCGCTCGATCAGGACGATCTCAGCGGCATCTCCGTCCTGTATCCCGCCACGGGGTATTCCGATCTGACCGGCGTCATCACCGGCCGGGTCACTTTCCAGGACTCGGGGGAAGGCGTACATCTGGCATCGGTGGTGGCGGTACGGCCGAACGCTTCGGCCATCAGCGCCCTGACCGACCGCGACGGCCGCTTCCGGATCGCCGGCCTGCCTCCCACCTCTTATCAGATCTATGTCCATCCTCTTCCGTCCTCCGGGAGGGCGAACGCGGGATTGGGAGACATCGTGCTGCCGCGCGATGCGCAGGATCGGCCGCTGGAAGCCAGCGCCCCGTTTGATACGGTCTTCTATGCCGGCGGCCAAACCTCTCGCGACTTCCGGCAGGCCTCGTTCATCACGGTGTTGCCGGGCCAGACGGTGGACACCGTCAACATCGGGGTCCGCCGCCGGGCCGCCTATGGTTTCTCTCCGTTGACCTCGTACGTGTTCTTCGGCCAGACCGCCGTTCGGCCTGCCTTCCTGCTGAATTCCGGGAGCGGTTCCCGGACAATTGCAGCCTACAGCCGAGGCCTGGTGGCCAACAACGTCGTCGCCCCCGGGCTGGATATTCAATTCATCGGCGGCACGCCTCTGGTAGCGGCCAACGGAGTGCGCGGTTATGCCACGGAGTGGCTGGCCGTCGACATCCAGCCGGCCTCGATGTTCGGCGCGACGGGGCCTCGCCATATGGTGGTCACCCTGGGCGATGACATCTACGTCCGTCCGAATGCGATTCGACTGGTGAGCGGCAATCCACCCTCTCTCGAATCGGTCACGTTGAACGCCGACCGCACCGTGTCGGTCCGGGGCCAGAACCTACGGCCCGAGACCGCTTACTTCGTGGACGGTATCCGAGCGGCGACCTTCTCTTCCGATGGCGGGACGGTGACGCTGGCGGCGCCGCCGGGAGTGCGAGGCGTCCGCGTCACGGTGATGGCCGTGAATCCGGATGGGCAGAATTCGTCGTACACCGCTTCCGGCGCGACGGGCTTGGCCACGACCAGTTTTGTCTACGACACCGACGACGCTGGAACCGCCTTGGTCACGACCACCTCGATTGCGGCCGGAACGGAGTCGATGGTGGAGATCACCGGCGTGGGGACTGGCTTCGCCGACGGGTACGTCGCTCTGGGTTTCGGCACCAGCGACATTCAAGTCCGGCGCTTGTGGGTCGTGAATTCCGGCCGTGTTTTGGCGAATGTCTGGGTGGCTCCGGACGCGGCCATCGGCCCCACATCGGCCGCTCTGTTCAACGGATTCCGCATCAATCCCCTGCCCCTGGCGCTACAGATTCGTCCCTACAGTCCTTCGGCTCTCAGCCTGAATTCCCGCTTGCTGAATGCGGCTCCCGGACAGGCCGGAGTGTTCCCGGGAGCCTTGATTGCCCTGACGGGTTCGAATCTGACGAATGCGACCGTCACGATCGCGGAGCAAGCCGCCGAGGTGGTGAATGCCTCCCCGACGCTACTCACCCTTCGCGTGCCGGCGAACCTGCCGGCCGGCCCAGCGCTGGTCCGCGTCACCTCGGGACCGGACTCCGGTGTCATCGTGGCAGCGATCGAACCGCGTCCCCCGCAAATCGTGAGCGTCGACCCGGCTCAGACCGTGCGTCCCGGCGATTTGATCCGTGCGACGGTTACGGGCCTCACCGACACGGGAGCCGCGGTGGCGATTTCCCGGCTACGGGTTCTGTGCGGGGGGATCGAGCATCCAGTGGTGGAATTGTCGCCCGTGCCCGATTCTCCTGGCGCTTACCGCATCACGTTCATCCTGTCGAACCTGGTGGCGCCTGGAGCACAGGTTGCCCTCACCATCGCAGTCGACGGGCGGACTTCCTCACCCTTGAATCTGAGCGTTGCGCAATAGCGGGCACACCGGCCGGGCTCGGGGTGTAAACCCGCGGGTTGCGTCTGACACGGCTTCCTCGATTTATGGGCGCGAGCTACAGGATCTTCGCCAGAACCCCGCCATCCACTACGATCACCGTTCCCGTAATGTAGCTTCCCGCCTCGGTCGCCAGCAAAAGCGCGGTTCCGGCGATTTCCTCCGGCCGGCCCCAACGGCCGATCGCCGTGCGCTCTTTGAACTGCTCCTTCTGCGCGGCGGTCAGCACGCGGCCCGGCAAGTCGGTGAGGAAGGGACCCGGCGAAATGCAGTTGACGGTGATGTTGTGTTGGGCGAGATCGAGCGCGCTGGCCCTGGCAAGACCCAACAGCGCGGCCTTGGTGCTGCAATAGGCGTTGCGGCCTTCCTTGCCGCCCAAGCCCAGAATGGAGGAGATGTGGATCACGCGGCCCCACTGCCGCTGTTTCATCTGGGGGACCAGCGAGCGGGTCAGCCGCATGCAACTGGACAGGTTCAGCTCAATCACCCGATCCCAGACGTCATCCGTGATTTCATCGATGTGTTGGGGCACGTTGGCGCCGGCGTTGTTCACCAGCACGTCCACGCGACCCAGGCGGGCCAACGTCTCGGTGGCGAGGCGATCCACCTGCTCCCGATCGGTCATGTCGGCCACCATCCACTCGACGCGGGCCGGCAATCCCGCGCCGATCTCGGCCGCCGCCACGCGCAGTTCCTCCTCGCTACGGCTGCAGATCATGACGTCCGCGCCAGCTTCGGCATAGACGCGCGCCATCGCCTTGCCCAACCCTTTGCTGCCGCCCGTGACGAGGGCGGTCTTTCCGGAGAGACTGAAGATGTCAGGAAACATAAACCGTTAGTGTACCCGGTCTCCGGTCTGTGGGCTTGTCCCTCCACCCTAGCTGGCATCACACCGATGTCATCTACTTATGGCATTGGCTCATGGCATACTCAAAAGTGGATTGGACATGAAGAATTTTCACCTGCCGCTGCCGGAGCAGACGTACACCGAACTCAGGGCAGAAGCCGAAAGAGCACAGGTAGCCGCGACCGTCCTGGCGCGCGAGGCCATCGATTGGTGGCTGCGACAGCAGAGGCGGCAGGCACGGCATGAGGCGATCGCGGCCTATGCAGCGGAAATGGCCGGCGCCGATCTCGACCTGGACCGCGATCTGGAGTCCGCGGGAATCGAGCATCTGCTCGATACGGGTAAGAAGACGAAATGAGGCGTGGCGAAGTCCACTGGGCCGATCTTGTGCCACGATCCGGCTCGGAGCAAACGGGGCGGCGTCCCGTGATTGTCCTGTCTCACGATGGGTTCAACCAGACTGCCGGATGGAGATCGATCATCGTGGTCCCGATATCGAGTTCCTCGTCGCAAGGCAAGCGCGGACCCACGGTTGTCGAAATTCCAGGCAGGGCCAGCGGTTTACCAAAGACCAGCTTTGCGGTGTGCCATCAGGTGACGACGCTCGACAGGGCAAAACTGGCGAGGCGCATCGGCACCCTGCCTCCAGAGGTTCTCAGGGAAGTCGAGGGGGGACTGAAGGCGGCGATGGATCTTGACTGACCGGCGTCTCATTCAACGCAGGAGCGCCAGCGGCAGGGAAACGAGGACTAGATCTTAGCAGGCTTACAGTTTGGCCAACTGAACGCCACTGAGTGGTTGCTCATTATGATTAAGCGGAGTCCCAAGATCAACAGTCCGTAGCTCCGGCGTATTCAGAACGACACATCGAGGGGCTTGGCGGCCGAAATCGGACTCGAATACCACCTTCACTGCCGGGTTGAGTGACGTGGTGGCCGACCTCGGGAGCGACCAATTGGGCACCCGGGCATACGAGATCGTGGTTTGGAGAAGGCAGTACGTGTCCGGACCACAGCCAATCAGCGCTCGCCCGACACAACGAGGGCCTTGGCGTATCCGTGCCGTGCAAAGGATCCCTCCAGCCAGCAGAACCAGGGATACGACGACATCACCAGGAAGTCGTCGTCCCCATCGCCGTTCCAATCGGCGATCACCACGCGCGGCGAATAGGCCACTGCCGGCGGAAGCGTGAAGACCTCGCCCGGTCCAAATGCGTGGCGGCCGAGATTGCGATACCACGCCATCTTTCCACTCCACGAGATACCCAACACATCCAAACGCCCGTCGTGATCCTGGTCGTACACCAGCGGAATCGCCCGGCTCGAGAGGTTGCCGAGCTTCACGCCCGGCCGGAAGAGCGATCCCTCGCCAGCGTAGTAGTAGACGTCGCCGAACGTGTCGCCGACCACCAGGTCGATCTTGCCGTCGTTGTCGAAGTCGGCGGCAGCCACCGCCGCTCGCGAGCCCTGCATTTCCGTGAAGTCTTTCACCTGGTCCACCGGTACCACGGGAGGCCCCACCTTGATGGGCGTGCCCTCGGTTGTCATCAGCCGGACCCCTTTCGTGTCGTATCCGCCGTCGCCGCGTGCGCGGTGAAGGTAGACGTTGCCGGGACCATCCGCCCACAACAGATCGAGTCTTCCGTCCCGGTCGAAATCCACCAGGTACGTGAACGCCCAGGGATCCCCGTACGAAACCGGATGCGCAATCGACTTCACGCTCTCGTGAAGCGGTTGTGGCGGCCGGAAGCCTTTCTCCTCCTGCAGTTGAACCTCCGGGTATCCCTCGCCGTCCAGCGACGAGCGAATCAGGTCGAGCTTGCCGTCGCCGTTCAAGTCGATGATCTGGGTCGCCGACAAAGGCGACAGCCCCCACCGTGCTTCGATCGGCCGGATCCGCCATTTGGGCGCACTCCGGGTGCCCGTGTTCTGGCCCAGGTAGATCCGGGTCATCGTGCTGATCACCAGATCCGTCAGGCCGTCGTGATTCCAGTCCGCGGGGCGGGCCAGCGCCAGTATGTCGCGCGGCGCCTCGCCATCGTAGGGCACGGGCCGGCGGGTCAGCTTAGGACTGCGTCGGGTGCCGGTGTTCTCGCAGTAGATCAGGAAGTCCGAGACGCGGTCGCCGCCCCCCATCTGCTGTCCGAAGGAACCCGTCAGCAAGTCCAGGTCGCCGTCGCCGTCGGCGTCAAAGGCGCTGGGATGCGCGCCCCAAATAGTGTCGATTGGCCGGCCATCCGCTTCCAGCGGACCCCGCAGCGTCAGCTTGCCGCCGCCGAGATTTTCGTAGAACCAGACATAGCCTGTGATGTAGCCGCCGAGCAGCAGGTCGGGGTCGCCGTCCGCGTCCCAGTCTACGACCTCGACCGAAGGAGCATAGTCGCGTTTGTAGTGCGGGCTTTCGGGACACGGCTTGGCGGGCAACAGCAGCGGCTTGCCGTCGGCTTCGAGATAGCCGGCGAAATGCAGGCGATTCCCGCCCAGATTGCGGTACCACAGCAGTTGGCGAGCCCCTTCCGCGCCGAGCAGCAAGTCGCGCTTTCCGTCGCCATCCCAATCCGCAATCGCGGGCGAGGACATGCCGCCCGCGTCGATGATGGCTCCCGCGTCATCGCGCAGGAAGTCGCCCGAGTGGAATTCAGGCGCCGTCTTTGCGCCGTGGTTCCGGTACAGGAGCACATGCCCCAGGCCCGTGCCCACCACCAGGTCGTCGCGGCCGTCGCCATCCCAATCGGCAACGGCGACGCGATTGTAGAGCGTGCCCGTCAGCGAAGCATCCGTGGGTTGGCGCCGCGGAGATCCGTCGCCGACGAATCCCTGCGCGGCCACCCCCCGGGTCGCCCCGGTTCGATAGGTGATGCGGTAAAACGAGGCGGCGTTGCCTTGCTGTCGATGGTTCCACACCAGCAGGCCCCGCTTGCCTTCGCCTTGCACGTTGTAGAGGAAGGCGCCCCGCGGAAACAGGCGCGGCTGGGTCCCCGGTCCTGACGAATCCGGAAACTCCCAGGGCCACGTCTTGTCCAGAAAGCGGAATGCGACCTCCTCAAGGGGCTCACCCTTGGCGTCGCACCGAACCACCTTCAGTGAATTGAGGTCGATGGACTTCGGCTCCTCGAGTTCCATCGAGGCCGGCCGTTCGTCCCAGGCGCGCGATCCCAGTGGGATCGGGTCCACCCGTACCAGCATGGAGAAGAACAGCAGCGCGATCACAGCGGCAGTACCCCCTTGGCGCGGAGGAACGACACCCTGATCTGCTGGATTTTTCTTCGTCGGAAGTCAGGGCGCATCGCTTTCTCCCAATAGCCTGCCGCGTTCGCTGGCGGCAGACTCGTCCCGGTGAAGTTCCTCCGCATCCCAGGCCCGCCGAAAACCGCCACCCGTGTCTTGCGTCTACCGCACAGTCAAAGAACCGATTCTGCCACAAGTGTCCACTTCCTTTGTCAATGAAGCGTACGCGATGGGCCAACCTCCACTCTGACAGGATTGCCGGCGCGGCGGTCGCGGTGATTTCGGCCTGGGGCCGCGGCGGCCTCCGGGTATAATGGAGGACTTCGCAAGGAGGGCGGCACGATACCCGTCGCCTTGACGTTGTTCGCCGCGAACGCCGACCCGATGTCGGACGTCTTCACACTGAAACGGGATCTGACTCCTTATGTGTCCCTTCTATCTGTGCAATCTCCCGGTGAAGTCCGACCTCACACCGGAGTGCGCTTCAGACTCTGTGCCACGAACTGCGGTGGTCCAGACCCGCCACGGCGGGGCCTGGCGGGCAAAGGCAACAAGAAAGCTCCATTTCAGTTTCGAGAATTCACCGGCCGTTCATCATCTCATTACAGGGCGGTGGCACAGTGAATAGGATGCGATCGACTAGACTCGCCTTCGTCCCACTTCTTTGCGGCCTGTGCGCGCTGGCGCAAGGAACCGGGTTGCGAGGCGTGGTCCGCGACCCCTCGGGCCTTGCCGCCGGAGGCGCCTCGGTAGAGATTCGTACGGTCGGCGGCGATTTGATCGCCAGACTGACGGCGGGAACCGACGGTACTTTCGAATGGCACGGACAAAGGACAACGGATTTCCGGGTGAATGCAACAGGCAACGGGTTCGTCTCGCAGTCCCTGCTCGTCAGCCCTCCGGAAGATCGTGTCGAAATCGTGTTGTCCGAACCCGAGTCGGTGTACACGCGCCTCAATGTGACCGCCAGCCGCGGTTCCTCGGAGGACAGCGCGGTCTCGCCGTACGTCGCCATCGTCCGGACCGAGCAGGATGTCCTGAAGCGGCCTACCGCGACGCTCGGTAACGTACTCGAAGAGTCGCCGGGAATTCTGGTGCAGCAGAGCACATTTGCACAGGTCTCGCCGTTCCTTCGCGGTCTGACCGGGTACCAGGTGCTGAACCTGATCGACGGCATACGGTTTAATAACTCGACGTTCCGCTCGGGTCCGAATCAATATCTGGCGTTCGTCGAGCCCACTCAGGCCGCCCGCGTGGAAGCGCTGCTCGGGCCTACGGGCACGCAGTTCGGCAGCGATTCGCTCGGCGGGACGATTCAGGTGCTGACGCCCGATGCCCGTTTCAGCGAGCCGCGGCAGCGCGAGATGCACGGCGACTTCGTGCTCGGAGGCGCGACGGCGGACCTGTCGAGCTTCGGCCTGGCGCGCGTGTCGCTCGGCACCGGCCGTGTGTACGGTATGGCCGGCGCGTCGGGCCGCAGGCACAACGATCTCCGGGCCGGCCACGGTCATGACTCGCGTAATGTGTTCCACCGCTTCTTCGGCATGTCACTGGACTCGGTGCGCGACCTGGCCGGCGAACGTCAACAGGACACCGGGTTCCGCCAATACGGGCTACAGGGCAAGTTTGCGTTCCGCATCCGGCCCGACCAGTCGCTGACCGTCTACGCCCAGCGCGGCGTCCTCGATTCTGTGCGCGGCTATAAGGATCTGCTCGGCGGCCTCGGCCGCCTGGTCTCCACGTTCGAACCGCAGATCCTCAACTGGGTCCACGGCCGCTACGAGAAGTTCGGCGCCGGGCCGTTCGACTCGATTGCCGGTACCGTTTCGCTGAACCAGCAGATTGACGGATCGGCGCGTCAGAACCTGCGATTCACCGACCCGCTCACCACCGACTGGAACCGCGTCAATTCGTACGGCTACTCGGGCCAGGCGACTACGCACCGCGGGTCGCGGCTGGTGGGTTCGTTCGGTGGCGAACTCTACGACGAGCGAATCCAGTCGACTCGGGCAGTCTATGCGCCCACGACTGCCGTCACCACCCGGCCGCGCCCGCTCTATCCGAATGACTCGAACTACCAGACCCTGGGCGTTTTCGGCGAGGGCAGCTATGAATTGACGCGTCGCGTGCGCCTGGGCGGCGGATTGCGGCTGACGGGCGTCCGATTCGCGACGACGGCCGACCGCGCGAACGGCATCCCCGACTCGTCGAACTGGTTCCGTGACGTCACATTCCACAGCACGATTCGCTGGCAGGCGACCGAGTGGTTCGGCCTGCACGCGGTTGCCAGCCGCGGTTTCCGCGCGCCGAACCTCAATGATCTGGGCGCGCTCGGGCTCAACGATCTCGGCTACGAGGTCCCGCTGGCGGACGCGCCCGGCGCGCTGCTCAGCACCGACGCCGGCGAGACCGCGCAGTCCAAAGGCACAACCGCCGGGGCTCTGGTGGCTGAATCGCTGATGAACTACGAGGCTGGACTGCGAATCAACACGCGCCGCTTTCATGGCCGGGTTCAACTCTTCCACGCCGACCTGTTTGACCCGATCGCGCGCCGCACGCTGCTCTTCCCGCAGGGTAACGCCCCGGCGCAGTTGGCGGGCTTGCCGGTGACCGTCCTTCCGCAAACAGCCGCCCAGCGGACACAGGGCGTGGTGGCGGTGGCCACAGCGTTGGATCCACGCGCGGTCAAGGCGTTCGTCAACGACGGCCAGTCGCGCTACTACGGGCTCGAGGCGATGGGTCATTACCGCATGACCAGCCGGTGGTCGCTCGACGCGAACTACAGTTACATCAACGGACGCGACCTGTATCCGAACCGCGCGATTCGACGGCTTCCCCCGCAATTCGGCACCGTGGCCCTGCGCTACATACCCTCGAACCGGAGGCTATGGGTCGAGGTATCGACCACCGTCACGGGCGAGCAGAGCCGGCTCAGCGGCGGCGACCGCGACGATGAGCGTATTGGAGCGTCGTTCCGTCGTCGCGATATCGCCGACTTCTTTGCCGGCTCCCGCGTGGCGCCCTACCTGAGTGCCGGCGTCTTTGCTCCCACCGGCGAGACGCTCGCTCAAATTCAGGCGCGGGTGATGCCGGGCATCACGGACGACAACCTGCGCGTGCCCCTGTATCCATCTACTGCCGGCTGGGCGACCGTAAACATCCGGTCGGGCATTCCCGTGGGCGAGCGGTGGATGGTGATGGCGGCGTTCGAAAACGTGGCCGACAGGAACTATCGCATCCACGGCTCAGGCGTCGACTCTCCCGGGCGATCGGCGTACCTGAGCCTTCGCTATCAGTTCTGAAGCGCGCCGGAGTCAGCAAACTCCACACGATCGCCGGAAGACCGGCGCGGGCCCGCTTTCGGTTTGGTATGGTACGATCGACGAACTCGTTAGCGCTTCCGCGACTTCCGACCCTGGCCACCGGACCCGGATGCGGACGTGACGAGAAAGGAACCTGGCCAGCCGCCGATGGCGAAAGACACCGTGGTATACCCCTACATCCCAAACTCCGTGCCCGAGGTCAAGGCCCGGATGCTGGAGGAAGTCGGCGCCGCCGACGTGATGGATCTCTATGCCGAGATCCCGGAACACCTGAGATTCCCGCGCCGCCTCGATCTGCCCGATCCGATTCTCGATGAGTACTCGATCAAGCGGCACGTCGAGGGCATTCTAAAGAAAAACCGGCACTGCAACGAGAACTTGAACTTTCTGGGGGCAGGTTGCGCCCAGCATTGGGTTCCGGCCGTGTGCGACGAGATCAACAACCGCGGCGAGTTTCTGACCGCCTATGTCGGCGATTCGTACGCCGATCACGGCAAGTGGCAGGGACTGTTCGAGTACGCGAGCCTGATGGGCGAACTGCTCGAGATGGACATTCTGAGCTGTCCTCTCTACGACGGCGAACAGGCGGCCGCGACGGCTCTGCGGATGGCCGCGCGGATGACCGGCCGGGCGGAGGTCTTGGTCCCGGCTTCCGTTAGCCCGGATCTCCTGATGGTGGTCGCGAACTACCTGAAGGGTGTTCCCGACGTTCAAGTCAATATCCGCTCCGTCGGATTCGATCCGGCAACCGGCCTGCTCGATGTCGAAGACCTGCGATCGAAGATCTCGGCCGCAACGGCCGGCGTGTTTCTCGAGAACCCGTCGTACCTGGGTTTTCTTGAAACCCAGGCGGAAGAGATCGGCACGATCGCCCGTGAGAACGGGGCCGAGTTCATCGTCTATACGGACCCGATCTCGCTGGGAGTGATCGCGCCTCCGGCACAGTATGGGGCGACGCTCGCGTGCGGCGATTTCCACTCGCTCGGGATGCACATGCATTGCGGCGGCGGACAAGGCGGGTTCATCGCCGCCCACGATGACATGCGATCCATCGCCGAGTTCAAGGACCTGATGTTCGGGCTGACGGAAACCGTCACCGAGGGTGAATACGGTTTCGGCGAAGTGTTGTATCACCGGACATCCTACGGCTCTCGCGAAAAGGGCAAGGAATACACCGGCACCACAACGGGACTGTGGGCCATCACCGCGGGCGTCTATTTGTCGTTGCTGGGGCCGAAGGGCATGGAGGAAATCGGGCAGACGATCCTGCAGCGGGCCCAATATGCAGCAAAACGCCTGGCCGAGATCCGAGGCGTGAAACTGAGATTCGCCAGTCCATTCTTCAAAGAGTTCGTCGTGAACTTCGACGGGACCGGCAAGAGCGTTCGGGAGATCAATCAGCGTTTGCGGGAAGACGGGATTTTCGGCGGCAAGGATCTCTCACGGGAGTTCCCGCGGTTCGGTCAAAGCGCTCTGTACTGCGTGACCGAGATCATCAGCAAGGACGATATCGAGCGTTTGGCGGCCGCCGTGGAGCGGGCCACCGCCTGACATTTGCGGGGAGGATACGTCATGGGCAGAGACCGCACGACACTGTTGAGGAAGTTCCATCAGGCTCGCTGGGATGAGCCGATCATCTGCGAAATGAGCGTCCCGGGTGAGCGCGGGGTGCTGGTGCCCAAGGCCGAGGAGGAGATCGCCGCGGCGGCCGGCGACGGCGTCTCGGCGATCCCCGCCAACCTGCGCCGAAGGACTCCACCGGCGCTGCCGGAAGTGAATCAGGTGCGGGTTCTCCGCCATTTTCTGCACCTCTCCCAGGAGACGATGGGCACCGACGTCACCATCGATATCAGCCAGGGCACCTGCACGATGAAATACAGCCCCAAGGTGCAGGAGCACGTGGCTGCGCGAAATCCGGGCATCACGGAGATTCATCCCCTCCAGGACGATGACACGATTCAGGGAATTCTGGAGTTGTATTACAAGTTTGAACAGTTCCTGAAAGAGATCTCGGGCCTGGACTGCTTCTCGTTCCAGCCGGGCGGCGGAGCGCAAGGGGTGTACACCAATGCCTCGATCGTGCGCGCGTATCACGAGTCGCGCGGCGACCGGAATCGCACCGAGATCATCACGACGATGTTCTCGCACCCGTGTGATGCCGCCTCGCCGGCGACGGCCGGATACCGCGTCGTCACGCTGATGCCGGACGAGAACGGATACCCCGACCTGGACGCCCTGAGGGCCGCCCTTTCGGAGCGGACGGCGGGAATCTTTATCACGAACCCGGAAGACACCGGCATCTACAATCCGCGAATCGAAGAGTACGTCAAGGCCGCTCACCAAGCGGGCGCGCTGTGCTCCTACGATCAGGCCAATGCCAACGGCATGCTGGGCATCGCCCGCGCCCGCGAAGCCGGATTCGACCTGTGCCACTTCAACTGTCACAAGACGTTCTCGACTCCCCACGCCTGTATGGGCCCGGCGATGGGAGCCGTGGGAGTGACGCAGGCTTTGGCGAAGTTCCTTCCCATCCCGAGGGTGGAGTTCGACGGCCAACGCTACTCGTTGAACTACGACGGGCCGGAGAGCATCGGCCGCGTCCGTTCCTTCTTCGGCAACGCGCCGATTGTCTTCCGCGGCTACGCGTGGATCATGCAGCACGGGGCGGACGGGCTGCGCGAGGCGGCCGAGTGCGCCGTGCTCAACAACAATTACATGGAGAAGAAACTTCGCGAGGTCCCCGGCGTGACCGTGCGCTACGCTCAGGGCAAGCGGCGTCTGGAGCAGGTTCGCTACTCGTGGGAGAAGCTGAAGGAGGACACGGGGGTCGGCACCGAGGACGTGATGCGGCGGATGGCCGATTACGGTCTGCAGCATTATTGGACCAGCCACCATCCGTGGGTCGTGCCCGAACCGTTCACGCTCGAGCCTTGCGAGTCGTATTCCAAGGACGATATCGACGAGTACGTGGCGGTGCTGCGCCGGATCTCGGAGGAGGCGTACGCGAACCCGGAACTGGTGAAGAACGCGCCCTATCAGTCGGTGGTTCACCGGGTCCCGGCGCCGTCGATCGAGGAGCCCGAAAGGATCGCGGTCACCTGGCGCCAGTATCTGAAGAAGAAGGGCAAGCGTTGATTCTCCGGTAGGCAATGAAGAAGCTTGGGGTCATCGTGAATCCCATCGCCGGCATGGGAGGCCGGGTGGGACTGAAGGGAAGCGATGGCGTCGAGATCATGGACCGGGCCCGGGAACTGGGGGCTCGACCCGAAGCGCCCCAGAGAATGCGCCAGGCGCTGCAGGCCGTCTCCCGGACCGCGAGCGGCATTCAGGTGATCACCTATCCCCACGAGATGGGCGAAGACGAATGCCTGGCGGCCGGCCTTTCGCCGGTCGTGGTGGGTCACATCGAGAGCGGACGCACGACTCCTCGGGACACACGGGAGGCGGCACGGCGCATCGCCGCGGCGGGTGCGGACCTGTTGATGGTCGCCGGCGGCGACGGGACGGCCCGGGATATCTGCGACGCGATCGGCGCGACCGTGCCCGTTATCGGGGTGCCCGCCGGAGTCAAGATCCACTCCGCCATCTACGCGGTCACGCCCAGGAGCGCCGGCGAAGTTGCCGCGATGTTTCTGGCGGGCAGCGCGATGAATCTCCGCGAGGCCGAGGTGATGGACATCGACGAAACCGCGTTTCGTGCCGGAACGGTGTCGGCCCGGCTGTACGGCTACCTGCGTGTTCCCGAAGAGAGACAGCGCGTTCAATGCGCCAAGGCGGGCGGGGGGTTGTCCGAGGGCGCGGCACTCAACAGCATCGCGGCCGACGTGATGGAGTCGATGGAGGACCCGGCGTGCTGGTGGATCATCGGGCCGGGGACCACGACGCGAGCCGTCATGCAGGCGTTGGGTCTGGCCAACACCCTTCTCGGCGTGGACGTGGTGCGCGGCCGCGGCCTGATGGCGAACGACGTTACCGAGCAGCAACTCCTCGGCTTGATCAAGGGAGGACCCGCCAGGATTGTGGTGACCCCGATCGGCGGGCAGGGGCACATTCTCGGCCGGGGCAATCAACAACTCAGCCCGCGGGTGCTCCGGCAGGTGGGGAGGGCCAACTTGACCGTGATCGCGACCAAGGAGAAGTTGGCCTCGCTCGGCGGCAGGCCGTTTTTGGTGGACACGGGCGACGAGGACCTGGATCAGGCGCTCTGCGGCTATGTCCGGGTGACCACGGGGTATCGGGACTACGTGATGTATCGGATCGCGGTTCCCGCATGAGGCACCATCAACGGCGTCGCGGCGACTCACTCTGACGGACTTTCCTGGAGCAGACGCCAAATCGCCGCGAACCAGAGCGAGCCGGCATGGCGCTGGCCTTCCGCGGAGAAGTGACGCTTGCTCGTTGGGCCGCCCCGGTTGGGGCCAGTCAGGATATCCGTGTCCGGGCCCGGCCGGAATCCGGGCTTCCGCCAGAGTTGATCGATGGCGGAACGGATGGCCGCCTCCTGCTCGGGCTTGCGGTACACCGCCGGATGATGCGTGCTCTTGGCCAGCAGCCAGGGCGGGCGGAAGCCCCAATTCTTTGCGGAATCGTCCACCACGCGCTCCAGGCGCTGGGTGTAGACCTCAGCCGTCGTGTTCACGATGACGTCGCTCTCCCCCTGCTGCCAGAGCACGGCGCGAAATGGCTTTGCCGCGTTGCCGGCCACCAGCAGGCGCAGAAACAAGGGGAATGACTGGTCGCCGCGCCGTTTGGGAGGCTGGCCTTCCAGCCAGTCCTCGACGGCGGTCGCGCCCACGGCGGTGTGCACCAATCCGATCGGCGCCTGAACCACCGGCAACAGCAGATTCATGACGGCCGGCCAGATGCTGCCGTCCTGACCGGTGCAATTCGGCTGCGGATCGTTAGCCGCGACCCACCGTTGTCGCTCCCAATCCAGGGCGACCACCCGCTGCTCGGAGTCGGCGATGGCCAGCTTTTCATCGTTGTGGTTGGCGGCGTAGCTTTGCCCCGCGACCAGAAAGAGTTCACCTACACCGAAAGGGTCGACCTGCCCGGAGGCGAACACTCCGGCATCGTTGTAGGCCTCCACCTCGAGGCGATACCAACCGCCGGCGTGCACTCGCAGCGTGCCTTGAAACTTGCGTTGTTCCCACTTCGCCGGGATCTCGGTCCAGGCGGTGCCGCTCCCAAAGGCGATGGCTCTGGGCGTGGCGCGTGCCCGAATCTTCCCGGTGACGCGCCCCGCGACATCGCCGCGGACAGTCACGTCCGCGTACCCCATTGTGGCCCCGCCCGGATGATTGGCATTCGCCGTTCGCGGTTGATAGCCCGTCCGTTGATAGACCTGTCTCGGGACCGGCAGGAGCAGGACCATGTCCGCCGCCGCGAGCGGCAGAACGAAAGCCACAGCCGCAAGGATTAGCCGGCGTTTCGCGATCATGCCTGCACCGGTCCCGTGAACGCAAGCCGCCGCACGAAAGCGACGTCGCCCTCCAGAAAATCGTACGAGGGCAGGTCCGCGGGCGGCGACCACTCGATCCGGGCGAACACTCGGTTCTCCAGGCCGCCCTCGTACTGGCGCACACGGAAGAACACGAGGAGAATCGGAGTCTTGCCCGGATAGACGAACTCGTACCGCTCCGCTTCCTCGCCGATCGTGGCCTGGATGCCCAACTCCTCTTCCAGTTCACGCCGGAGCGCGCCCTGCAGGGTCTCGCCAGATTCGACCTTTCCGCCGGGAAACTCCCACTTTCCCGGATGGGCCTGCCCGGCGGTCCGCTGGCAAACGAGAATTCGCCCTTCGCGCTCGATGAGGGCGCCCACGACCGTGACCATTGCTCCACCCTATCAAGCTTCCATAGGCCGCGGGCAAGGGGCTTGGCTCGCGTGTTCGGGATTCGTATAGTGGTGTCGCGTTTGAAAGGAGCGTTCAGGCGATGACCGACAGGGAGCGAATCCTCGCGGCGGTGCGCGGCGATCCGGTCGACCGGATGCCCTGGGTCCCCAGGCTGGAATTCTGGTATCGCGGACGGTTGCGAAAGGGCACTCTACCGGAGAATCTACGCGGGCTCACCTTGCACGAAGTGGCGGACCAGTTGGGCGTTGGCCACTACGGCGTGGTTCCCGATTTCCTCGACAGCCGCGACGATCCGCCGAACGCCGACCGGACCCTGGGGCTGTATAGCCCACAGGTCGCCCCGCACACGTGGACGTTTGATGGCGTCGAGCGGCGCAGTTGGCAGGAAGGGCACGAAACCGTGGTCGAGTATCGCACCTCGGCGGGGACCCTCCGCACCGCGCACCTGATGACTGAAGAGATGAAGGATGCAGGGACGTCGGTCGAGTGGATCACCCGGCACGCCATCGAGGGGCCCGGCGACTTCGAGATCGTGGGCGAGATCTTCTCGCGCCTCCGTGTCGTGCCGCAGTATGCCGGCTACCTCGCGCGCCGCGAGCAGATGGGCGACAAGGGGATCGTGGTCGGCTTCATCCACGGAGCGGCTTGCCCGATGCATCACATCATGAAAGAGCTGATGAAGGAAGAACAGTTCTTTTACGCGATGGCGGACTATCCGGAGAAGGTGGCGGCGCTGGCGGAACGGATGGCCCCCTTTTACGAAGGGATCCGGCAGGCGGCCGCGGACTCGCCCGCGGAGGTGGTTCATCTGGGCGGCAACTACGATGACTCCATCACCTATCCGCGGTTCTTCGCGCAACATATTCTGCCCGCGCTTCGAGAGTATGGCGAGCAGGTGCACCGGAAAGGAAAGTACCTGCTGACCCACACCGACGGCGAGAACCGGCGGCTGTTTCCGCTGTACCGTGAGGCCGGATTCGATGTGGCCGATTCGGTCTGTCCCTATCCGATGACTCAGTGCCGTCTGGAGGACGTGCGGGCGGGGTTCGGCGACCGGATCGCCATCTGGGGCGGCATCCCGTCCGTGCTGCTGTGTTCCGATAGCGCCTCGTGGGAAGACTTTCGCTCGTTCATCGACAACCTGCTGGCCCGATACGGACACGACACGCGGTTCATTCTGGGGGTGAGCGACATGGTGACGGTCGATTGCGAGTGGGAGCGATTGGGCTACATCACCGAACAGGTGAATCGGCTGGCGTGAGGCTGCGCGGAGAACCATCCGCCCCGTGTCGAGATCTCAGTGGGTGCGAGTTGGCGGTTCGCGTCTAGATCTAGTGCACAAGCCCTTGGCGGAATTCTGACTCGGCGGTGTTGATGTAGGCACGGTAGCCGTCGGGGTCGATGAACGGGTCTACCGGGTTCTTCGCGGTGGCGCGCGCGACGAACTTGCGATACCGGCCCCACCTCCTCGCATGCGCGGTCACCCAGATGTCGGCTAGGAGGCTCCGCAGCACACGGAAGCTACGTTCGGGGTCAGCCCCCTGTTCGGGATACCGCATCCCTCCCATCACGCCCAGGTCGCAGGTGCTGACGACGTTCAGCCTGCGGTCACCGTCGCGTAGGAGGAAGGACCACGACGTGCAGCCGCGCGAGTGGCCGCCCGTAATGTGCGCGGTGAGCACGATCGGCCTGACACGGATCCTGTCACCGTCCTTGAAACGCTGGTCGACGCGCGGGGCCGGGCAGCCGAAGATCCCGATCCGGAGGAGAGCCCTCAACGGCAGAATCATGTCAGGGTCTATATGTGAACAAGCGAGACTCTGTTGCGCCGCGGCCGCAACTCTCCGCGGCTTCTTCGTAGTTGACACCAGGCCTCCATGACACAAATTCGACAGCCTCATCCTGGTAGCCCACCTTCAGCCGGCATTTGGACTTGGCTCCGCTTGTGGGGCAGCCGTTCAGGCTGCGGCGAGCTTCAGCTCGCCCCGCGGGTTCGGTCCTGGCACGTGCGTGCTCCACCATAAATGCAGTTCGCCTCGAACCGCGGGCGTTGGAAGGCCTGAAAAACTAGACCGACGAAATTGAAGAACGGCTACGGGCGTGATCGCAACGCCACCGACTCCACAAGGCAAGCGACATCAGGCAACCTTTCGGGGAACGCCTGAATCTGCTCCTCGTGGGCAAGCAGGAAATCCGCAATGGTCGCCACTGCGGAGTCTTTGTCCCCCGTCGGCCAATCCAATGCGAAATCGGGGAACCCGGGGATCCCGCTCAAGTCCTTGGCGACGATGTCCATGACCCGGATTTGCCATTCGTGGGTCCCCGGCGCCGATGCTCGATCCTCAGTCCCGGCGTCCAGAGTGATCGACAGTCCTCCCGCAGGCGATCGGCTGGCCCCTCCGATCACGGAGTGGTCTCGCAGGCTCGAAAGCACGGCGCGGCGGAACGCAGGCACGATCAGGAGAGGTGAGTCTGCGGAAATCCGGTGACCGGACATCTTCAAGGGCGAGTCCGGCCGCTCGAACAGAGACTCCGCCAGTTGGCTCAGAAACGGGTTCTCGGGAAACATCCACAGCGGTGACAGTTCCGACGGGTGAAATGCGAAATTTGTAACTTCTTGTCGGATGAACAGAGCCCATTCGAAGGCAGCCAGAAGGTCACCCCGTTCGATGCGAGCCGAAATCACGAGCCGGTCGCGGCGACAGGACTCCAAAGGGCTCACCGATCGAAGAAGCGGAAGCGCGGTTTCCGGATCCCAGAGGTAGGCCAGGAACGCAAGTCGGCAGGCCAACGCGGGCTGCTTCGAGGAGGCTACCGTGGCCACGCGCCGGGCCAGCAGTTCGGCCACAGAGGGGTTCTTGCGTCCCCGCAGGACTTCGCCAGCCACGGGTGGGGCCAGTTTGCCCGGTCCACACGCGCCAGGCTGCATTTGCAGGCCGCCAGGCGAGGGCCGAAGATCGGAGCGCAGGGTAATCGCCTCCGCGCTCTCCACCCACTCCTCCGGCAGACGGTCGGCGGCGGCCAGGATCGCGAAACTCCGTTCCAGCGGCCCGCTCGGTTGGTTCTTTCGCCACCAGGAGCGCAACTCCGCTGGGCTCGAATACCGCGCGACGGTACTACGCTGAAGGATCTCGCCAAGGACTGCGCGCGCCACTTCCTTCACCGAAATCGGCCGCGCGTCCGGATACCACGGCCGCGTACGATCCACGGTCCGCGTGAGCCGCTGATCGCGTTCCCAGGCATCGATCAAGGGGTCAACGGCCGCCGGCCCCTCCTGGATCAGGATCTCGCCGATGGGGTGGGCCGCCAACTCGAGGTTCCCGGGCCAGATGGCCTTTTCCACATCGACATCCTCCAGCCGGTCGATCAGTTCGGCGACACGGGTGGGTTGCGGTAGGGCAAAAAACACGGCGGCTTCGTATCCGGGCGTGCGTCTCGCCTTCATCAGAGCCATCCAATCGCGCTGGACGGGCCGCGGCTCGCGCGATCGCCGTTGCGAATCAGCCAGCAGTGACGGCACATAACGAAGAGATGCGAAATCGTCGACGGAGCTCACGAACCAGGGGATCACGCCTGTCTTCTGAAGCATCACTTTCCAGTTCGAAACCCACAACAGCAACGACTCAGCGGTCGCGGTTGCGGCCCTATCGTCGCCCCGCGCACGTTCCCGCAGGAGACGCCGGTAGGCGGTGGCGAGCCAGGCCGACCGGGCCGCACTCGCCCACTCCAGAGGATCGCGATCATGGTTGGGTTCGTCAGACCAGTTGGGGACGTTCCAAAGCTGGCTCGCCAGGTCGCCTCGACCAAGCCTGAGAATCAGCGCGACAGCAATCGGGGCGCGATTGTCCTGGTGTTCCAAATCGCCCCAGAAGGCCTCCTCCGGCGACCCCTTGTCGATGAAAGGGCTCCACGATCGGAAGCGCGTGATCGTGCGAATGTCCTGTTCCAGGTCCGCGGTGGGACCGACAGATTGGACTGGATAGACGAGCCCGTTCCAGCAAACGGCGTAGCGGTTCTGAAACACCCAGCCGCGTGTGAGCCGTGATCTTCCCTCCGTACCGATGTCAATCTCGCGGAATTCGCCGCCTCTAGGGTCGGCCAGTCCAGCCTCGAAGAGGATTGCGGATACGTCGATGACCGCCTCCGGAACCCCTCTGGCCACCGGCCGCTCCCACGAGTTATGTTGATGCGGCGGCACGGGCAGTGCGGCGTATGCCAAGGTTACCCAGGCCACCAGTAAGATTCCTGAATACGCAAGGTTTGGACGCAGCATGTTCCTTGTTAACGAGTATCGTTGACGCGGCGAAAAAGGGTTTGGTTTCAGCCGGCAACCGCCCCCCCGAACTCCGCCATCCCGAACTCGGAATCCCCACGCCCCTGATTGTCGATGCCACCGGACCGGGCGAGGTCTTCCTCGACTTTCTTCGTGGCTCGGCCATCCTGCTAATGCCGGTCAACATCACCGCCGCAGGCGCGGTCCCCAAAAGCACGGTCGCTGGAACGTCCCCAAATCCGACTTAGTCAACGCACTGCCCATCCTGATCGAGCAGGAAAAGCTCGGCGTGGTTCGCGAGCTTCCGCTAGCCAACGCTTTGTATGAAGAACTTATCCACTTCCACGCCAGGATTCAGCCAGTGGCCACACGAAGTTCGGCGCGCTGGACGCAAGTGGACGCCGCAGACCGGCCGTCGAAGCCTGGGACAACGCGGGTTGCCGCGCCTGCCTGATGCGCTACCTCATGAAAAGAGCTCTCCGGCCAGACCCCACAACTGTAGCCGCACCACCGGGCCGAAGTCTTCCTACGGCTTCCGGAAGCGTTTCAGGCAGTCGAGCACGAACGCATCGCGCCGGGCACGGACGTCGGCGGCGCTCTTTACCGACCAGTCGTAGAATCCTTTGCCCGTCTTGACGCCCAGTTCGCTGGCTTCGATTTTCTGCTTCATCAGCGGTGGCGCGTGGGGCTCGTTAAACAAATCCTGGGACACGTAGTCGACGATCGAGAATCCCATGTCAATCCCGACCATGTCCTGGTGCTCCAGCACACCGTAGACCGGTAGCCGCAGACCGAACCCGCAACGGGCCGCCGTATCGACATCTTCCACGCTCGCGATGCCTTCCGCCACGATATTGACGGCTTCGCGAACCAGCGCCATTTGCATCCGGTTGCCCAGTTGGCCGGGGCGATCTTTGTTGACGACGACCGGTACCTTCCCGCAATGAGCCAGCAAATCGCGAAGAGCCGTGACGGCGTTGGTGTCCGTGCGCTCCCCTTTGACGAGTTCCACCAGCGGCATCAGGTGGGGAGGATTCCAGAAATGCGCGGTCAGGACGCGTTCGGGATGACGGCACCGGGAAGCCACGGC
The DNA here is from genome assembly GCA_964529305.1 of uncultured Solibacteraceae bacterium. Lineage (GTDB taxonomy): Bacteria > Acidobacteriota > Terriglobia > Bryobacterales > Bryobacteraceae > CAZGUX01. Next base: position 65,823 of record CAZGUX010000161.1, read on the forward strand.
GGTGATGCTGAGGCCGGAAGTGTTGCTGGCCAGAATCGCCGGCGGGGGCGCCAGCGCGTCCATGCGGGCAAACAGATCCTGCTTGAACTCCATGTTCTCGGGCGCGGACTCGATCACCAGATCGACGCCGGCGATCACGCGGTCGAATTCGGTGGAGGCATCGATCCGTTCGTGGGCGCGCGCGGCGCGGCCGCCCTCGACCAGTTGATGGGCTTCCAACAGGCCGATCTGCGCGTGCGCCTTTTCCAGCGCAGACGCGGCGTTCTCCTCACTTCGACTCAGGATCGTGGACCGAACGCCGCCCAGGGCGAGAGTCACCGCGATACCGGGACCCATCATGCCTGAGCCAATGACGGCTGCCGTGTCGAACTTGTACATAGAATCTTCCTGAGCCTGTGCCGGCGACCGCAACCGCTTCGGGTTTGGCTCTGTGGCACCATAAACGATCTCTCAATATATCGGATTCGATACCCCGCGAATCGTCCAGCCGCTTGGATACTGCTCGGCGGGAGACTTGATTTGACACCACCCTATAGTAAACGCGTATACTCAGGGAACGTCCTTTTAGCTGGGGGGGGAGAGCAGGGTAACGAGTCTTGAACTCGACTTCGGGGTATCCTTTCTCGGCACAAACCACAAGGGACCTGTCTTGGGGAGGCTGAGATGAACTGTCGATTTGCTGTTTCAATGGTCGTCATCGCCGCGATCCTTCTGGTGGGCGGCAGCGCTGTCGCACAGGTGACCAGCGCCACGCTCACCGGCGTGGTGCGCGATGTTTCAGGCGCTTCCATACCCGAAGCAAAGATCACCGTAACGAATATTGGTACGAACATCAGCCGCGAAGCGCGCTCGGATTCGGCGGGAAACTATACGATCCCGTCGCTGCCACCCGGCGAGTATCGAGTAGAAGCAGAGAAGGCCGGTTTCAAGAAGGCGGTGCTCACCGGCGTCGTGCTGCAAGTCGCCCAACAGGCACGCCAGAACATCGAAATGGCGGTAGGCCAGGTCACCGAGCGAATCGAAGTGACGGGTACCGCGTCCGCCATTGAAACAGAAAGCCCGGTGGTCGGGGGCGTCATTGAGGAGACTCAGGTCAAGACGCTTCCCTTGAAGGGCCGGAACTTCATGGAGTTGACCACGCTGACCGCGGGCATCAACACCGGCAATGCGTCTACCGCCAAGAGCTTCATGAACAAGGACTACGCTCCGGCGGCGGCGGGTTCGCCGGCAACCGAGAACAACTATCAGCTCGACGGGGCCAACAACAAGGAGGGCTTCTTTAATACCTTCGAGGTTTCTCCTTCGATCGATGCCGTTCAGGAGTTCAAGATTCAGGTCGGCCAGTATTCGGCTGAGTACGGGGCCGGCGGCGGTGCGGTCATCAACGTGGTAACCAAGTCGGGAACCAACGAGGTCCACGGCACGCTCTGGGAGTTCGTGCGCAACAACGTTTTCGATGCGCGCAACTTCTTCCTGCGGCCGCAGGACAGCATCGCCCCGTTACGTCAGAACCAGTTTGGAGGCGCCGGCGGCGGGCCGATCATAAAGAACCGCACGTTTATCTTTGCGAACTTCGACTTCACAAAGGTCCGCCGCGGTCTGTTCCGTACCGCGGTGGCGCCCACCAACGCCCAGAAGAACGGGGATCTGTCGGCCTTTGGGAAGACCATCTTCGATGTCAACAGCAGGGACGCTCAGGGGAACCGCACGCCTTACGCCAACGCGCAGATCCCCCGCACTCAGGTGGATCCGGTCAGCTCGAACCTGCTAAAGCTCTATCCGGAACCGAACTTCCCCGACCCGTTGCGGAACTACATCACGAGCCCGTCTTCGATCGATGACCTGAACAACTACCTTGGACGTGTCGACCACCGGCTGACGGACCAGCACAACTTGTATTTCCGCTATGGCGTGGCCGACCGCTACATCGTGACGCCGGGTTCTTTCCCGGCCATTGGAGGCCAGCTACTGCCACAGCGTTTCCAGAATGGTGTCTTGGGCTTGACCAGCACGATCAGGCCGACGCTGTTGAACGAATTCCGGACCAGCATCGGCCGCACCACCAATCTGCGGCAAGGACAGAATCGCGGCAAGCCGATTTCGGTTGACGCGGGACTGCCGTACGCCCTGCGCGATGACTTCAACGCCGGCGCCCCGGAAGGCATTGGCCTCAGCAGGACGACGATCAGCGGGCTCAGCGAAGCAAATCCCTGGTTCCTGGTCACCACCGACTTCCAGTGGTACGACGGGATCACGTGGATCAAGGGCCCGCACACCTGGAAGTTCGGCGTAGATGTCAAGCGAATCCGAGCCGATGCAAACCTGGCCACCCATGTCAACGGCAACTACTCGTTTAACGGCCAGTACTCGGACGACGGTTTTGCGGACTTTCTGCGCGGCCACGTCTCGAACAGTCTGACGGCGACCACTCCGAACGAGCCAGGCCGGTTTCGCCGCACGATGTTTGCCTGGTACGCGCAAGATGAGTGGAAAGCACGGTCAAATCTCACGGTGACGCTTGGCGTTCGCTATGAGTTCAACTCCGTTCCCCGCGAGTTGAGCGGGCTCACCCCATCCTTTGATCAAACGCTGGGAGGTGGAGTTGGCGGGCTGCTCTTCCCCAGCCAAAACACGGCCGCAGAAGCCTGGTTTAAGGCAAACCGGCCCGACCTGCCGGTGGGCAAACTCGACCGCGAAACCCTGTTCCGCAACGATCGGAATAACCTCGGCCCGCGTGTGGGTCTGGCATGGCGCCCCTTCGGAACCAGCAAAACCGTGGTTCGCGCCGGCTACGGCTGGTACTATTCAGGCGCGCAGTTGACCAACCTTGTGCAGAACTCGGTGACCGGGCCACCGGCGCAGCTATGGCCCACCTATGTCGGCTCGCTGACCGTGCCCGATCTGAACTGGATCGGCAAGGTAGGTCAGACGGCACAGGAGGCCTTCCGCGCCGCGACATTCGGCGTTTTGACGAGCCCCGAGCAGCAGTGGCTCGATGCGTATACCCAGCAATGGAGCCTGAGCGTCGGCCACGACCTCGGCAAGAATTTCACTGTTGACGCGCAATACCTCGGCTCCAAATCTACGCACGTGGAGAACTCCTTCGACTATAACTCCGCGCTGCCGGATCCGGCATCGCTGCAACCGCGGTTGCCGAATCCAAAGTGGGGGCGGCAGTTCGGTTTCAACAGCGGCGCCAGCGCCAACTACCACGCGCTGCTCGTCACGGCCGAGAAACGCCTCGGCAAGGGCCTTGGCTTCAAAGCCAGTTACACCTGGGGCCATGCCACGACCAAAGGCGGCGGGCGCAATACCGGAGGCAACATTGGCCAGATTCAGAATCCGTTCAACTTGAGCTTGGAGCGTGGCAACACAGTGGACGATCAACGGCAGCGCTTCGTGTCCCTGTTCATTTATGAGCTACCCATTGGCAAAGGCAAGGCTCTTGGCGGCACCATTGGAAAAGCCGCTGACTTGTTCCTGGGCGGCTGGTCCGTGGCGGGCATCACCACGTTCAATACCGGTTTCTATGATACGCCCGGCGTCGCTGGAAGCAACTGCAACTCCTCAACCAACAACCCGTGCCGCGCGGACCTCATTGACTACCCCTACGCGCCAGGCTTCGTCAGCGGCGTCGACAGCCCAAGGTACCTCATCGGAGCCTTTGACTGGCCGCAAAAACCGACTCACGCGAGGCAGAATCCCCGATTCGGCACTGCCGGCTCGCGCATTTTGCTTGGAAACGGCATCAACAACTGGGACATGTCGTTGCTCAAGAACTTCAACCTGACCGAGCGCTTTTACCTGCAGTTCCGATGGGAGACCTTCAACTCTTTCAATCACCCGAGCTTCTCCAGTCCGACCGCCGGGCCGGAGAGTCCGTCATTCGGACGCACGTTCTCGACCCAGGTTGATCCCCGTGTGAATCAGTTCGGTCTCAAGCTGTACTTCTGATTTCTCGCGCCAACTTTGGAGAGAGCCGGCGACGAGGCTGGCTCTCTCGACAGAATCTTGCGTACGCCTTTGTCCCTCGGGGCCACCGCAGCCGGACTGGTAGAACTCTCCCCGGTAGTTAACTCTTCACTTCCAGGAAGCGCGGTCCCCGGCCGGCGCTTCCTTTTTGTGAGACCGTATCCTGAAAGCATGGGAGCCCGAAGCCACAGCGCGGCCCTCGATCCGAACCGCGGCCGGAAGGCCGCGGACAGGGCGTCCGCCGCTCTCCGGATGGCTGTGACACTGCTCTGCCTTGCCGTGAGCTTGCATGCGTTTCAGGCCGAGGATCTGTTCCGCCAGGGTTTCCAGCAGATGAACTCCCGGGACTTCCCGGGGGCGGAGAGTTCCTTTCGTCAAGCCATTGCTCTCCAGCCGAACAACGCCGACATTCACATGTTCCTCGGAATGGCGCTCGACCAGCAGAACCGGCTTGCCGAGGCGGCCGCGGCGTATCGGAAGTCGGTGTCGTTGCGAGAGGGAAATTTCCGCGCTCTGACCAACCTCGGGCTGAACCTGTTCAAGCAGAAGAAGACGGCCGAGGCGATTCAGGCGCTGGAGTCGAGCGTGAAGCTATCCCCCGGCCAGTTCGCGGCACAGTACATTCTGGGGCTGGCTCACTTCCAGTCGAAGCAGTATGGACTCGCGATCCCGGCGCTGGAAGCGGCGGATCGGCTGAAGCCCGGCGATCCCCAGGTCACCGGTCCTCTGGAACAGGCGCGGCGTCTTTCGCCCGCCCCACTCGATCCGCAACGCGCGGCCGCACTCGTGGAAACGGGCCGGTTCGCCGAGGCGCTCCCGATCCTCGAAGCCCTCCGGCGGCAGAACCCCGAATCGGAAGAAGCCGCCTACAATCTCGCCTTTGCGTACCTGCGCGCGGGGAAACCCTCCGCCGCACGGCAGGCGCTCGAGACAATTCAACGGCCCGGCGCTGAAACGCAGGCGCTGCTCGGCAACGTGTACCGCGCCGAAGGGAAGTTTCCTCAGGCGGTCGAGGCGCTGGAAAAAGCCGTTGCCGCCGCTCCCGGCAATGCCGACTTCGTCTATGACCTGGCCGTTCTGCAACTCGCGCTCGATCGAATCGATGACGCGAACCGCCTTTTGGACGGCGCCCTGACGCGATTTCCGCGCGCCGGCAAGATCCATGCGGCGCGAGGCATCGGCTTGTTCATGACCGGCAGGAACGACGAGGCGCTACGCGCCTACGAAACCGCCGTCCGTCTGCAGCCGAAGGCGGCCGATTTCCACGCGGGGCTGGGCGATGTTCTGACCGCGACCGGCGAGCCCGCCCGGGCGGCGAAAGAGTACGCGACGGCCATCCAGTTGGATCCCGGCGTTGCGGACTATCATCTCAAGGCGGGCAAAAACCTGCTCAAGCTCCAGCAGGAACCGCAGGCGGCCGCAGCCTTCCGCAAGGCCATCTCGCTCGAGGCGAATCTCGGCGAGGCGCATTTTCAGCTCGGCAAACTCGCCGCCTCGAGCGGAGACCACGCCGCCGCGATCCGGAGCTTTGAACGGGCCACGGCGAGCGACCCGAACACAGCCGACGCCTGGTATCAACTGAGTCTCTCGTACCAGAGGGCGGGCGATCGGCAGAAAGCGGCAGCGGCCCTCGCGCGGTTCCGCGCGTTGCGGGCAGGTGAGTCGAAGAAGTGAATCGGCTCTCCCGGGCGGAGGGCCCGTCGCTTCCATCTCGGACCTTCGCCTCTTGCGCGGTGTCTGAGGTATTGTGCGTGTACTCGCCGTCGGGCTGTTTGTTGTCCTGTGCGGGTGCACGACAGGCCGTTCAGGAGCGCGCTGCCGCCTTCTGGTGGCGTGTAGCTACGTGACCGGGAGCCTCGGCGACTTCTCACCGCAGCAATGCACGCGTCCGGGCCGACGCCGGCCGGTTCTGGCAGCATGAGTATCCGCCGGATCGCCCGCCACCGGCGACGATCGTGACGAAGCAGGGTGATGTACGCCTTCTCGGAGCGTGGCCCCGGTAAAACGCGGCCCGGGGCAACAAAGGTCTATTGAGACTGCGCCTCGCCCGCGACAGTGGCCGGCAGGCCGTGATCGCGGGCGAAGTAGTCCTGGTCGGACAGCTTCTTGAAGAACGATCCGGCGACCCCTGCGGCGGCCGGGCCCATGCTCGGCTTGCCACCGGTCAGCAATACCGCCACGGCCAGCCGGCGAGGGCCGAAATCGTTGAACGAGCCAAACCAGCCCAGGTGAACCCGGTCCTGGCTGCAGGTCCCCGTCTTGCCGACAATCGGATCTTCCGTGATCGCCATGATCCGCCGGGCGGTGCCGTATTGCACCGCGCCCGCCATGCCCGGCAGCAGGTCGGGTATGTACTTGTCGATCTCCAACCTGCGCTTGACTTGCGGAACCAGGTGGTCGATCTCCAGTTGCGTGCGGGGATACTGGAGATAGTACAGCGTTCCACCGTTGGCCACCGCCGCCATGATCGATGCCAGTTGCAGCGGGGTCAACTGGATCTCCTCACCGTAACTGGTGAGCATCCCCATGCCACCCACCTTCGGCGGCGCGGAAGGCCAATACCCGGGCTGCTCTCCTGGAATGTCCAAGCCGGCTTTTTCACCGATGCCAAAGAGGCGGGCGTAGTGATTCATCCGCTCGTAGCCAAGCTGCGTGCCCAACACCGCGAAGTAAGGGTTGTTCGATTTGGCCAGCGCTTCCGTCAGGCCCATGCGGGTACGGCGGCCAATCTTGACCTTGGTGTCCTCGCTGTCGATGATGCCTTCGCTCAGAGCGGCCAACGCCACCGGGACCTTGATGGTGGAACAGGGCTGATAGCCGTTCGAGAGAGCTAACCGCTGATTCACCATGGTAAGGACGCGGCCGTTGGCCGAGTCCACCACCACCACCGAGCCGTTCAGTGGGCCGAGCGCCTCAACCGCGGCGTTCCGGATGTCCAGGTCCTCGCCGTCCGTCGAGTCGCCGGCCGTGGAGTCCGCGTAGGTGGGCGCCGACCAAGGGCTCCACGCGCGGCGGGTTCTTTTTTTTCGCTTCCCGGCTACCGTCGCCTTGGCTGGAGCCTTCTTGGCGGACGCCTTGTGCGCCACCTTCCCCTGGGGGCGATGCCCGGAATTGCGTGATGCTTTGCGAGTGGTGGTCTTGATGGCGAACAGGGGCAAGGAACTCGCCCACATCACAAAAGCCAGAAGAAGGACCGAGGGTAGCGTCCGGGATCGGAGGTGCAAGTGTATGAAGGCCATGAACATCCGCGTCGTCTCAACTATCGGCTGAAACAGGGCACGACTGTAGCCAGAGACCTACCGTTCACACTGCAGATCCGGAGCACCCTCAGTGTGCCACGATGGCTCTGTTTCCGTCAACTGTCAGGCATGCTCTCTCAAGGCGCAACAGCGGACCATCACCCGTAGACCCGCTTGCCTCCGAGCCATGTGGCTTCCACCACCAATCGGCCGGAATCCGGTTCCACGCGAAACTGGACAAAGTCAGCCAAGTCCCCGGCCACCAAGCCCTTCTTGCGTCCCGGAACGTTGCCGGCGAGGGCTGCATTCACCGTGGACATCCGGACCGCGTCCGCCAGGGAGATGCCGGCGAGACGCTGGAGGTTGTCAATCCCTCGGTCCATCCGCAGCGCCGACCCGGCGAGACGCTCCTGGCCGGCCAGGACCACACGGCCATCCTCGGTGAGGTCGACCTCCTGCTCACCCAGGGCGTACCGGCCGGGTGGGCACTCGGCCGGAGTGCTGGCATCCGTCACGAGCACGGAGCGGCCGACACCCTTGGCTCGGATCGCCGCTTTGACAAAGGCTGACGGCAGGTGGATGCCGTCGACGATGAAACTTGCGGTTAGCCGGTCATCGGCGAGTTGGTCCCAGATGTAATTGGGATGCCGCCGCAAGATGGAGTGGGCGCCGTTGCCCAGGTGCGTGGACATGGTCGCTCCCGCGGCGACGGCCTCGGCGATTTGGGAAGAATCGGCCTTGGTGTGGCCGACGCTCACAACCACGCCGGCCTCGACGACCCGTTCAATAAAGGCAGGGGCGCCCGGCCACTCGGGCGAGAGCGTCAGCAACCGGATATGGCCTCGCGCCGCCTCCTGCAAGCGCCGGAACTCGTCCAGGTCCGGAGGTCGGGTCCAGCGCCTGGGGTGTGCGCCCCTCGGGCCGTCTTCGGGGGAGATGTAGGGGCCCTCCACGTGAAAGCCGTCCATGGCAGGCCCCTCTTCGAGCGATTCCTTCGCTTGGGCAAGGTTGGCCAGGGCGCCCGCCATCGGCTCCGGCCCGCCCGTGATCACCGTTGGGTAAAAGCGGCTGACGCCGGTGGAATACAGGTAGCGGATCGCTCGCGCGATCTGGTCGTGAGGCGTTTCGGCTGAGTTGAAATCCGCGCCCAGGTAGCCGTTCACCTGCAAGTCGATCCAGGCCGGAGCCAGGTACGGCCCGGCCTCGCCCTCCGCCGCCGACACCGAGCGGATGGTCTGGTCGAAGTCGACGGCGATCGTTTCGCCGCTCAACACATCTCTGCCAATACATTTCATAGAGGCTCTGCTTTATTCACAGGTTTACCACAAGAGGACGACGCCAACTCCAACAGATGGCACGAGAAAAAAGCTGTTGAAAAGGGTCCAAATCGGTCCGGAACCAGTGGCAATTTGCTTACTGAACCATTACAACAGACAAAGGATCGGCTGCGGCCGCCGGACTGGGTAAATCTCGGGGGAGGTAGCTCGGTTTCACAGCGGCCGCAGTCGAGACGTTCACCGGCACAAGATGCTTTCAGCGTTCTGCTGAAAACACAGGGAGGGGGCTCCGGACGGATCCCCCTTTTTGTTTAGCGTCCCGGGTCTTTTACTGTACCGCGGCGGCCGTGTTGATCAGCGACAGCCACCCGTGCCGGTCGGCAGCCTTGCCGCTCACAATCGCAAAGAACTCGTTCTGCAAGCTCTCGGCGACTTCTCCGCGCCGTCCCCGGCCGATCTTGATCTTGTCGATCGACCGGATGGGCGTGATTTCGGCGGCTGTGCCGCTGAAGAACACCTCGTCCGCGATGTACAGCATCTCCCTCGGGATAAGGGTCTCGACGATGGGGATGCCCAGATCGCGCGCCAGCGTGATGACGGTATCGCGGGTGATCCCCGGCAGGACCGAGGCCCCGAGCGGCGGCGTGTGGATCTTTCCGTCGCGAACCACGAAGATATTCTCGCCAGATCCCTCGCTGACGTAGCCAGTGACGTCCAGGCCAATGCCCTCCGAGTAGCCGTTGAGCAGCGCTTCCATCTTGATCAACTGCGAGTTCATGTAATTGGCGCCGGCCTTGGCCAGCGTGGGCAGCGTGTTCGGCGCCAGGCGGTTCCAGGACGAGACGCAGACATCCACGCCATGCGCCAGGGCCTCCTCGCCGAGGTACTTGCCCCACTCCCAACACGCCAGGTAGACCTCGACCGGGTTCTTCAGCGGATTGACGCCGATCTCGCCGTAGCCGCGAAACGCGAGTGGGCGGACATAGCACGACTGGAGTTTATTGACGCGTACGAGTTCCAGGATCGCCTCGCCGATTGCCTCGGCGCTGTAGGGGAGATCCATCCGGTAAATCCGGGCTGAATCGGCCATGCGGCGGATGTGCTCATGCATCCGGAACACCGCGGGTCCGGACGTGGTCTCGTAGCAGCGGATTCCTTCGAACACCGAACTGCCGTAGCTGACCACATGAGACAGAACGTGGATCGTGGCGTCGTTCCAGTTGATGAACCGGCCGTTGTGCCAGATCTTGTCAGTAGGCGTCAACATCTCCGTATTATAGCGAGGGCCGGACGCCTGCGTTCGGCGTCTCCGCCGGGTAGAGGCCGCGTCGAAAAAAAGGGTGCGGGACTCTGAAACCACTGGTACTGTCGCACGGAATCAGCCACTATACAGGTAGCCCCCGATTCGGCCGATGGTGTGGGTGACGGGCTTGTCCCCGGCTGACGGAAGTGGATTGGAAAAGAGGATGAGCCGCGGCTGCTTTCGCGGAAATTCCCGTTGCGGGCCCACGCTGGCCTCCATAAACAGAACCACTCCCCGGCTGGCGCTCGTTGAGTGCTCAGGCTCCTCGCCCAGGCGGCCTCATCGGGGCAGAATTTACATGTGAAAAGGCGGCTATGCCGACACGAGTTATCTCCCTCCTTCTCCTTGCGTTCCTGTGGTCCGCTCCCGCGTCGTACGCAATTGAGATTGTCCAACCGCCAACGCTGCCGCCAGGACTGGTGGGTATTCCGTACTCCGGCGGGATCGCCTACACAGGCGCCATGGAACCGGTCACGTTCACCGTGATCGCGGGGTCGTTGCCTCCGGGGGTGACTCTCTCGTCTGGCGGTGTTTTCAGCGGTAGTCCAACCACCGCCGGTACGTACATCTTCACCGTCCAGGCCACCGACGTGGAGTTCGTTTCGGACACGCGGGAATTCACTCTTCCGGTCACGGTTCCCGTGCCGATCCCGCTGCCGAACGGGGTGGTGGCCCAAACGTACAGCCAGACGATTCCCGATCCCGGACCATCGGGTCCGTTTACCTTTTCGCTGATCGGCGGAACTATTCCGCCCGGACTGTCCCTGGGTTCCGGCGGCCTGGTTTCGGGGACACCCTCGACGCAGGGCACGTACGATTTCGTCGTCCATGCGACGAACGGGTTTGAGGGGGCGTACGGCGTGTTCCGAATCATCGTGGCCGCACCGTTCGCGTTTGTGACGCCGTCGCCGCTGCCGGCCGGCACGGTTGGGGTGGCCTATAGTCTGCTGATGGGTGTGAGCGGCGGAACCCCTCCTTACACGTGGTCGGTGGTGGGTGGCAGCCTGCCCGCGGGCCTTACCTTGAGTTCGGGAGGCACCCTGAACGGCACTCCGTCAACAGCAGGCCCCACGTCCTTCACGACGAGAATTACGGACAGCCTCGGGTACACATCCCAGAACGTCTACCAACTGACGATCAACCCTCCCGGCAGCGGGCCGCTTACGGTGGTGACGACGTCGCCCCTGCCGGCCGGAACCGTGGGCCAGGCGTACAACGGAACGTTGACGTCGAGCGGAGGAACCGGACCCTATACCTGGTCGGTGATCGCCGGAGGGCTGCCTCCCGGCGTCGGACTGTCTTCGGGCGGTGTTCTCAGCGGGACGCCGGCCAACTCGGGCACATCCAACTTCACGGCACGGGTAAGCGACAGCCTTGGGGCTCAGGCGCAAAGGGTGTTCGATCTGACCATCAACCCCGCGGTGCAGACCCTTACCATCACCACGGCCTCGCCGCTGCCCCACGCGACGCAAGGACAGGCCTACAACCTGTTGTTCAAGGCCGCCGGCGGCACCGAGCCCTATACATGGACATTGCTTTCGGGAACGCTTCCGGCCGGGCTCACGCTGGCGTCAAACGGAACCCTGAGCGGGACCCCAAGTAGCACCGGAACCTCCACTTTCACCGTGCAGGTGGCCGGACAGAACGGCCAAACGGCAAACCGCCAGTTCACGCTGGCGGTTAGCGAGTTGCTGGTGATCACTGGCGTATCGCCCCTTCCATCGGGCCTGACGGGCTCGCCCTACAGTTCCACCTTCACGGCATCGGGCGGAGTCCCGCCGTACACGTGGGCCCTTGCCGCCGGCACTTTGCCTCCGGGGCTCACGCTCTCTTCCGCCGGTGTGCTCAGCGGCACGCCAACCACCGCGGGAACGTTCAACTTTTCCGTGACCGCATCCGACAACTCCGTGACGACGCCGGCACGGCCGTTTCAGGTGACGATCGTTCCAGCCCTGTCGATTCAGACCACGTCCCCACTGCCGGGAGGGGCGATCAGCCGTCCTTATTCGCTGGCTCTGGCCGCGGCGGGTGGCTTCCCGCCGTACGTTTTCACCGTGGTGGGTGGGTCTCTCCCGCCCGGCGTCAACTTGAATTCCAGCGGGCTCCTGAGCGGAACCCCCACGGCCGGCGGCGTATCCGTCGCGCAAATCCGCGTGACGGACGCACAGGGGAACACGGCCACTCGATCGTTCGAATTGACGGTGACGGCGGCGCCGACGATCACCACCCTCACGATACCCAATGGATCGATCAATCAGCCGTATTCGGTGGCCTTCGCCGCCGTCGGCGGATCCCAGCCATTCGAGTGGAGGGTGACTTCCGGCGTCGTACCGCCGGGCCTCACCTTCTCGAGCGCGGGCGTTCTGAGCGGAACCCCAACGGCCGCCGGTCCTGTTGGACTGGTCATCCAGGTGGTCGATCGAAATGGAGCTACCGACTCAGTGACGATCACCGCCTTCATTGCGCCCGCGGCGCTCACGGTGCTCAGCCAGCCTCAACTGCCGACAGCGATTGTGAATCGTCCGTACAGCTTCACTCTCCAGGCTTCGGGCGGCATTCCGCCCTATAACTGGTCGGTCTCGGGCGGTACCCTGCCAACCGGTGTTTCTCTGACGTCCTCCGGTGAGCTGCGGGGGACACCCACGTCGCTCGGCAACTTCGACTTCACAATCTCGCTGACCGATAGCGGTCCCGCTGGGACGGCCCAAGCCGAACCGGTCATTGCTGTCGCCAATGCCAAGAGCGATGCCCGGCTGGCATCGACCTCGTTCCCGTTCCGTCTGACCGTCGCCCCCCCGCCTATCGAAATCACCACAACTTCGCCCCTTCCCGAGGCGGTTGCCGGTGTTCCGTTTTCGACGACTCTGGTCGCCACTGGAGGGCGCGCGGCGATCATTTGGGCCATCACCGGCGGGGCGCTGCCGCCGGGTCTGGCATTGAACACGTCCACCGGCGTCATCAGCGGTACCCCCACCGCGGTGGGCAGCGTGACCTTCACCATTCAGGCTCGGGACAATGCCGGGCCGTCCGCTCTCCGGACATTTACGCTCGCCGTTCGGCAGGAATCGGACCTGGTGCTGTCTTTGTCGGAGGCGGCCTTCCGGGGCAGTGCCGGAGGCAGCACGCCTCCCTCGCAGTCCATCTCGGTCGTGTCGCGCCTCAGCCGGTTGACCGGGTACCGGGTCACTCAGGAGCCCTCGACGTGGCTCCGGTTGCTCTCCGGCGACGAAGGCTCGACCCCCGGTCACTTCGTCGTTGGCGTCGTGACCACAGGACTGGCCGCGGGCACCTATCGAACGAACATTCGGGTGGAAGGCGTCGAAACCCGGCAGGTGATCGCCGTACCGGTCACCCTCGAGTTGAACGCCGCGCCGCCGAGAATTGGGCTGTCTCCCGACGGCATTCGCATCGACCGCTCTACGCCGAACGAGAATTCCGCGCCGAATGTGGTCCTCACCAACGCGGGAGGTGGAGGCAACGTCACCTTCACGGCATCGGTGGTCGAAGGTTCGGCGTGGTTGTCCATCACTCCCACGCAGGGAACGGTCCAACCGGACGGGAGCGTGCCGATCCGCTTCTCGGTCAACTCCTCCCGCCTGCCGTTCGGATTCTCCCGGGGGTTGGTGCGGATCGTCTCCACAGCGGGAACGACGGACTTGCCCGTGACGGTGGAAAATCCGTCGCAGCCACGCTTCCTCCGTCTCGATCCTGAGGGGATCACGGTGCAGGCCAGGCAAGGAAACGGGGCGCCCCAACCAAACCGGATCCTGCGCCTGGTGAATCCCGGGAGCCAGCCGTTGTCATGGACCGCCGATGTCATTGGCGATTCTCCATGGCTTCGTCTCGGCAAGCGCTCCGGGTCCATCCCGGCCAATGGGTCCGACCCGGTCGACCTTGCGATCGATACCGCCGGATTGCCGCCCGGAATCTACTACGGGCGGGTCCAGGTGACGGCGCCGGGCGCGCAAAACAGCCCGCTGGACTTCGTTGCCGTCCTCCGCGTTGTCTCGCCGACCGAGCCACCCGTGCCGGAGCCCTCGCCCTCCGGTCTACTCTTCGTTTTCGCCGAAGGGACAACGGCGCCACCGGTGCAGACCGTCCAAGTCCACACGAGCAGCGCGACGCCGATTGCCTATCAGGCGGCGCCGTTCACCGGTGAGGGCGACTGGCTCGTGGCCGAGCCTGCGACCGGTGTCACCTCGACGCAGGCGCCCGCCGCCGTGCAGGTCCGCGTGTCCGGCGCCAATCTCAAACGCGGCGTCTACTCCGGGTTTGTCAACTTCTCTCTTTCGTCGACGCTCGTCCGATCGGTACAGGTCACGACGATCGTCACGCCGCCGGTCACTCGTGCGGCGGCGGAATCCGATCGCTCGCTCGCCGGCTGCACTCCGGCGAAGCTGGTGGCCACACACACCGGCTTGGTCGGCAACTTCTCGTCGCCCGTCGCGTGGCCCACTCCGCTTGCGGTGCGAGTGGTCGATGACTGTGGCGACCCGGTGTCTTCCGCGCAAGTGGTCGCGAACTTCTCGAACGGTGACCCGCCGCTTCCCCTACGCCTGACCGATGGCCGCATCGGCCAGTATTCGGCCACGTGGACTCCCGGGCTTTCCTCGAGCCAGCTCAGCATTACCGCGAATGTCTCTGAGTCCAGGCTCGGTGCGGCCAGCACGGAGTTGATCGGGACCGTGACCGCCAACCGGGCGCCCATTATCGGCCGGAGCGCGATTCTGCACAGCTTCTACCCGCAAATCGGCGCCGCGGTCGCGCCCGGCAATCTCGTTCAGATTCTGGGTTCCGACCTGGCTGCTTCGGAGACCACGGCCACGTTCCCTGCGCCAACCACCTTGGGCGGCGTCACTGTCCTGGTCGGCGGACGGCCCGCGCCGCTGCTGTACGTCAGCCCGACGCAGATCAACGCCCAACTACCTTTCGGCCTTGTGACCGAAACCTCGCATGCCGTCCTGGTTGCCTCGGGCACCGCGCTGGCAACACCGCAAACCGCATCATTGAACTCGGTGCAACCTGGCATCGCTTCCGACGCGGATGCCACGGCTCTGGCACGGCACGCGGACGGCAGTCCGGTTACGGCATCGAACCCTGCGCTGCCGGGCCAAACCATTCAGATCTACCTGGCCGGACTTGGCCCCACGACTCCGGACGTTCCGGCGGGGGCGGTCGCGCCTGCAGATCCGCCCGCTCTCGTTCGGGAACCCGTCACCGTGACGGTCAATGGAAGTGCTGCCGCTACTGCTTTCGTCGGGCTGGCTCCGGGGCTGGTGGGGGTCTATCAGATTGACTTCACGGTTCCCGCCGGACTTGGGCCCGGCACCGCGGAACTGATCGTAGAGCAGGGAGGGAGAGCTTCCAACACGGTCCGCATTGCCATCGGCACGCCCTGATCGGCACGTATCGCAAGGGAGGAGGCGCACTCACAAAAGAAGTGATTGACCTCCTCCGCCCGCGCGAACTACCACTGGACCTGCGCCTGGAGGACGATACTCCGGGCCGCGCCGATGTAGCGGCCGGCGGCGCCAGGGGTCTGCAGTTTCCCGAAGCTGGTCGGGTCGCTGATATTGTTCCCGACGGCATCCCACGTCGGATGATTGAACGCATTCGTGAAGACCGCGTTGATCCGCAGCTTCGTTCCCTCGAGAAACAGCGGGAAATACTTGTACAAGCTGCCGCTGAAATCCCACGAGGACGGCCGCCGGAACACCGAGTTGGTGGCGTTGCCGAACGTTCCGTTCTGCGGTACGGCGAAGCAGGCGATATTGAGATACGGGCCGCTCTTTCCGTCGCTCGGCCTCAGATCGCAGTTGGGCAGGACGTCGGCACGGCCCGTTCGCAGGTTCGTGTTGGAGGTGTCGCGGCCTTGAAAGGTTACCGTATCGGGACGGCCGTTACGCATGTCGACGATTCCGGAGATCGTCCAGTTCCCGACGAACCCGTTCACGATGCGGTTGACATCCGCTCCGAACCGGCGGCCCCGGCCAAACGGCATGTCGTAGATGAAGTTCGTGCGAAAGTCGAGGCTGTCGACTGAAGATACCTTGTGCCGCTCGCAACTGCGGCAATACGGGTTTTCGATCAACTGCCCGAACGTCGTCTCCTCGAAAGAGCGATCGTAGACATCGCTCAACTGGTTCACCCATTGGAACGCTCCGAGCAGTGTCAGGCCGTTACTGTAGCGATGCGTGAAACCGGCCTGGAAGGCGTGATACGCGTCGTTGCCTCCCTTGTCGATGTAGGTCACCACCTGGAAAGCGGGATAAATCAGGCGGGCGTTGGTGAAGGGAGTCAGGCTGGCGGCCGGACGATTCAGGTCGCGGCGGTACCAGACCTGCTTGTTGGCCGCGCCGACGTACGAAATCCGCACGCCCCAGTTGCCGTACACCTGACGCTCGACCGTGAGATTCCACTGATGCATCACCGGTTCGCCCAGGTTCGGGTTCGCCCCCGAGACGTTGAACGACGATGTCCGTCCGGTGGCGGAGGGGAAGGGCCGCTCGAGCGTCACCAGGGGAACTCCGTTGGTCAGCGTGTTGACGTAGGTCTCGGCCAGCGCGAACGGACCGGAGCTGAACAACAGCCGGAAGTTGTTGTTGAGCCACCCGGCGTCGATCGTGTACGTTCCGTAAGCACCGCGAACCACGGTCTTGCCTGAGTTGTCCAGGCGGTAGCTGAATCCGAATCGGGGATTGAGGCGGAACACGGCGTTCATCAGGTTGGTTGGATAACCAGCCTCCGAAGCTGTCTCGATCGGAATGGATTTCGGGAAAGCCGGGTTGGCCAGCGCCCTTGCCTGGGCATCGCGAACCACCAGGCCGCCCGTGGCCGGGTTGAAGTTGTACTGCGCCCCGCCCTCTTCGCGCCGCGGACTCAGGCGGTCTGCGCGGAGACCGAGGTTGAAGGTCAGCCGGGTGTTGACCTTGAAGTCGTCCTGGATGAAGGCGCCGAACTCCGTATACCTCTGGCGGAGATCGGTGGACGGCGTGAATTTCTGGGTGCTTTCCGGCAGCCCCAGGAAGAAGTCGGCCAGTGAGTAGCCTGTGAACAGGCCCGTAAAGGAATACGTGGGCGCAATCGCCGCGTTGGCCGTTCCCCGGTCGTCTCGCTTGAACCGCTGATCCCAACCCATCTTGAAGGTATGACGCCCGTACTGAATCGAGATATTGTCGCGAATCTGCGTCCACCGGATGGTCCGCGTGTCCTGCGCGTAGACCGACCCGATGCGGTCGTAGCCCGTGATATTGAGGTTGGGGGCCTGCCGGTACTTCTTGCGCAGGGCGGCGTCGGGGCCCATGTCGATGCCGAGCGCATCGGTGAAGTCGCCGGCCGTGAAGGGGCCGTTGCCGAAGCGGTCGCTGTCGGCGATGGAATACGACACCCGAACCTCGTTGACGATGCGCGGAGTCACGATGTGGACGTCGTGCCAGTTGAACTGCTTTCCTTTGTAGGACACGGTGTTGAGGCCGGCGGGCAGCGTGCCGTTGGTGCCGCTGAATTCGCTCTTTTCCGGCCGCTGGCTGAACGAGAATCCGGCCGTGTTGCGGTCGGTGATCTTCTGATCGAGTCTGGCAAACAACTGGTGGATGGTCGCCTTGCTGGCAAGTTCGGCCTCGGCGTTGCGGAAGGGCACATCGGGATTCACTCCGGCGACATTGGGCGCCGGATAATACTTGTCGATGGCGCGCACCGCGGCCGGACTCCACCGCGAGCGTGGAATCACATTCCCCGCGAAGGGCTGGTTGGAATACGGATCGCGCAACACAAAGCCAGGTCTGCCCGCGGTTACGAAGTATCCGGCGAAGTCACCCTGGCGCATGGCCGACGTCGGCACGGTCAACGTGCCGAGGCCGACTCTGTCCGACGGCGGATTCCGCTCCGCCGAAGCAAACAGAAACGTCCGGTTGCGCCCGTCGTAGACTTTGGGGATGTAGAGCGGGCCGCCGCCGGTCAGGTTCCAGACATGCGATGGGGTCTGGGCGAGACGGCGCGAGGATGCGGCGAGCGGGCCCAGCGCGTTCAGACGGCTGTGCGATAGAGAGAAGGTCACCGATCCATGGGGAGCGTTCGTGCCCTGTTTGGTGACGCCGTCGACCGTGACGGGGGCACGGTACTCGGCGGAAGCGCCGGTTACGGTCTCGCGCTCTTCGGACAAGGCCTGGTACGGTACGCCGTTGAACTGCGTTTCGAGCGCGTTGCCGTCGACGCTCTGCTCCCATTGGCCCGAGCGGGCGCCGCCTCCGGTCATCGCGCCGGTTCCCGGTCCCCGGACGTAGAGGGAGAACTTGGTGGTGTTGCTGCCGAAGCGCGCCATGATGGGTGTGCCCTGCGGCCCTTCCACCAGGAACCGGGTTTCCCGCGAGCCGGCGACCGTGCCGGTCTCCGTGACAATCACCGGCGCACTGGCCGTTACCGTCACGCTTTCGGTGACGTTGCCCACGTCCATTCGGATGTCCATACGCAGGACTTGGCGCGCGGAGAGGGGAATGTGCTCGCTCGAGAATTTCTTGAAGCCCGCGGCTTCCGCGGAGAGAGTGTAGGTGCCGGGTGGAAGGATGCGGAACTCGTAGAGTCCGTCCTGGTTGGTGCGAGTTTCACGGGTCAGGTTGGTCTTTTCCTCGACGACCCGCACTGCCACGTTGGGGACGATGGCCTCCGCGGCGTCGTGCACGGAACCGATGATGTCGGCGGATGTCGACTGCGCCAGTGCAACAGCGGCAGACGAGACTAGGATGAGACAGAAGTGAACCAGCCGCTTCGTGGTT
The DNA here is from genome assembly GCA_964529305.1 of uncultured Solibacteraceae bacterium. Taxonomy (GTDB): domain Bacteria; phylum Acidobacteriota; class Terriglobia; order Bryobacterales; family Bryobacteraceae; genus CAZGUX01. Next base: position 84,385 of record CAZGUX010000161.1, read on the forward strand.
TGCATCGACTCAACTAGGACACCCGCGAGGATGCGAGTCAAGGGGGTTGGCCGCCGATTCGGCGAACCCTTTAGTCCAGTTGTCCGGTCATCCCGAAACGCAGGAGAACCTCGCCCTTCACCGCGGCGCGCCCTGCCAATAGCTCACCACCGCGTCAGTAAGGTCCTTGGCCGACTGCGGCGTGTAGGGCGAGACGCGCGGTTCATAGCCGCCATACTTCCATTCGTCGGCGGTCAGCAAGTAGCCCAGCCAGCCGTTGGTGTAGCCGAAGTAGAACGTGTACGGGAACGGCGACCGGTCGCGAACGTCCATCGCGATCTCGCAGAACAACTCGAGGGGCGCGCTCCAGATGGCAATGTCGTGGTTGATCTGCAGGAACCGGACCGGCAGCCGCACCACGGTCGCGCCCGTGCTGGTCGTGCGTGTGTACGCCGCCAACTCCTCCGTCCAGGCGAGGCCGGCTTTGCGCGGAGTCTCCACCGTGACCGCTCCGGCCTTCAGCGTGACGTCTCGAGTGGTGGCGGAGATCGTGCCGTTCGCGGCCAGGATCCTGTCGCCCAGCAAGGCGCGAAACTGCGACAGCCGGCCCGCCTTCGGATCCGGCATCACCGTGTAGATGGGCGCCAGGTTGCCCGCGGCGCCGTTGATGAACAGCAGCGGCGCGCCGGTCTTACGCTCCACATACTCGGAAACCACGCCCGGCGCGTCGCCGCTGATCAGCAGGTTCTGGCCTCCCAGGACGGTTCCGTGAATGGCGTAATTGGAGATCAGCGCCAGCGGACTCCCGTCGTCCTTGTCGAGGCGCAGAAGCCCGATGCGCCGGTCAGCCGGTCCGTCGGGATTCAGGCCAAGGAACGTATCTCCTTCCACGTCGCGGGCGCGCCGGTTGATGTTGGCCATGGCCGATCCCCAACCCACTCCCAGGCGCGCGGGCTGCAGTTTCGCGCGCGCGTCCGCGATGCCCTCCACCAGCTTTTGCGCGACCATGCCTGCATAGGCGGCGTTGAACTCGTGCTTGTAGCGGTCGCCGAGAAACACCACCGGCAGCCCAGGAGGACCCACCTCCGGAGCCGAATGCGTGTGGGTCACGCTCCACCAGAAGTGAAGAGGCGGAATACCGAGTTTCCGCTCCACCATCGCCGCGACGCGATCGTATTCCGACGGCGAGACCAGGGCGATGTCGGTCGAGACCAGGGCGAACTGCGTGCGGCCATCGTCGAGGAGGACAATGCGATGGTAGAGGCGGTCGTACACGCCCTTCGACATCCGCGCCGCATAGCCGAGAAGCCACTGGGGCTGCTCGGGCGTGATGTCAGCCTTGACAACCGCCGCCCGGAACGCCGGCTGCGCCCCAACCACCGAGGCGCAGAGCGCGATCAGGCACAGAAATCGAAACACGAGATCCTCCTCGCTGGCCGGCCTTCGTGCGAACCGTGGGCCGGGCATCGATGCATGGTCAATGCATCATAATATGCGCCCGGCGGCGGTGGCGGCAATCGATCGCTACTTTTTGGGTTCGACGGCGACGGTCACCGCGGTTTCGGCGGGCCTCAAGGTGCCTGACGCATCGCGCCGGTTCACCGTGGTCGCGGTGGTCCGGACTTGCCGTCCGGCCGCGTCGGTGGCGACCGTGCTGGTCTCGGCGGTCCTCTCGTAGTTGCTCATTCGGTCGGAATCGTGCGAGACGCGGCTCCGCACGTTGGTCGACTCCACAACAGAGCCATCCGGCCGAACCACCTTCTCCTTCAGGATCTGCTGCTGGAGGCGCGGCGTTGCGGCATTGGCATCGGCGGCGAAGCCGACCGTCCGGCCATACACGTCGATCTCCTCCACCTGCGAACCGTCCGGCTTGGTGGTGACAGTAGCCACCCGGCGGCCCGCCATCTGGAGCTTGCCATCGATCCCGGGCTCGTAGACCGTCGAATCGACATTCTCCTGAGCGCCGCTCTTGGACTTGGTAGTGACCTCGCTCTTCGCCACGCTCAGTTGCCCGTTGACATCCGGGCGAGTAGTGGACGATTCAATCTGCGAGCCGCTGGAAGTCTTTCGCTCCACGGCCGTGGTCTTCTCGTAGAGAGCCAGGCCTCCGTTGGGGTTGCCCCGTTCCACGGCGATCACCGTCTGCGTTGTGCCTCCCGACTCGCGGGTTTGCGTCGTCGCCCGCTCGAAGATCTGCGGCCGCCCGTTGAGGTCGTCACGGTAAGTGGTAGTGACGTTCATCTTGCTGCCATCCGGGTTGACGCGCTCTTCGATGCGCGCCTTTTCGAGCGGACCCACGTTCCCATTCTGGTCGTAGCGGCGGACCATGCGTTCGATGACGCGGTTTCCGCGGCCGTCGTCGCTAAGCACCTTGTCCTCAGTGGACTCGAGGGGCACCTGGCGGCCGTTGATCGACCGCGTGGTCTCGACGCGCTGGCTGCCGGTCGCGGAGGTCGCGACCCCGCGCGTCAGACCCGGCACCCGATTGCCATTGATGTCCACCTCATAGTTGGTGCTCTGTTGGGAGGTTTGGCACCACAACAGCGCGGGTACGAGCGCAAGCAGCGGAACCCTCATGCCCCTACAATAACGCACCCATGCCGGAGGGGTTTTCCCTAGAGCGCCGGGTATTTTCCCTGTCGCGCCAAGCGGAGGGCCGAGGGCGGTCTGCTGCGAGCTTGGCAGAACGAAGCCAATTTTAGGGGCAAGTGGTTGATTTCTCAGGCCGCGATTGGGTTCATCGATTGGGTTCATTTGGCTTTGATCCCTGCAGCGCCGTGAACCGGGCTGGCGCATTTCTGCAGCGGTTGAAATGTCCATCCCGAGGATACCCCAGTGTCAACGGGATCCAACTTCTTAAATCCGCAACTGATTGATTCCAAGCAGCTTATAAATGACAACCTCTGTGATTGCGCACCGCCGGGCTTTCGCCCGGTGGGCCGGCCAGGGGGCCGGCCCGCGGTCCGGGGGGACCGCCCCACTTAATGGAAGGTCTTGACTTGATTAGTATTTACAAGTCGTGCTTCCCCGTAGGAATACTCCCGTTCGGCACCGAGGGCACGAAGATCCTGCCTCTATCAGATCCGCAAGATATACCCGGGCAACTCTGTGCCTCCGAGGCAATTGGAAATCTCCGTCGCGCGCGTGAGTCACCGTCAGCAGACGCCCCGCATTGTCGTAGCCGAACGTGGTCGTGTTGTTGCGCTCGTCGACTTCGGTCAGCTTGCGGCCCGCCAGATCGTAGGTGAACGATGCCGTTCCCGCGTCCGCCGTCCCGAACGCGCGAGTCACGCTGGTCAACTGCCCGGCCGTGTCGTACACCGACTTGGTCACCCGCCCCGACTCGTCCGTCTCCGTCAGCACGTTGCCGCGGAAATCGTAGGTCTTCTGCGTGAACGTCAGGTCCGGATGCGTGGTCTTGACGAGCCGGTTCTTCGCGTCGTATTCGAACGTCGTTCGCCGGCTCAGCGCGTCGATTTCCGCCGTCTTGTTCCCGTTCGCGTCGTATTCGTAGGTCGTGGTCCGGTTATCCGGGTCGGTCACGGACACCAAGCGGCCCAAATCATCATAGGCGAAGGTTGTTTTATTGCCGCGCGCGTCGGTCTCGGTCAGCTTCTGCCCGAAGGCGTTGAACGTCGCGTTCGTCGTCCGCCCCTCCGGATCGGCGTAGGAGGTCCGGTTGCCATAGGAATCGTAGCCATAGCTCGACGTGTTGGCGCGCGCGTCCTTCATGGTCAGCGGCAGCCCTTGCGGGTTGTAACTGAACTCGGCGATCTGCCCCAGCGAGTCCGTGATCGTCTTCACCCGGAAGGAAGCATCGTAGGTCACGCTCTGCGTCTGGCTGAGCGCGTTGGTGACCGCCGTCGGCCCGCCGTAGGCGTTGTAGGTCACAGAATCGGTCTGGTTCAGCGGGTTCTTCACCGAGGTCCGGAACCCGTTCGCGTCGTAGGTGTAGGTCCAGGTTTTGCTGAGCGGATTGGTTTCGGTCAGCAGGTTGTTGTTCGCGTCGAACGTGTAGGTCGTCGTCCGGTTCAGGCCGTCGACCCGCCGCACGACATTGCCCTGCGCGTCGGTCTCGATCACCTCCACGCCCGTGTCCGGATACGTGATCGTGGTCGTCCGGGCCGCCACGTTGTACGCGTAGCTCGTGGTCCCGTCGATATCGGTCACCGACTGCAACCTGCCACCGGCATCGTAGGCCGTCGTCGCCGCCGTGATCCCGCGCGGGTCCTTGTACTCACGCAGCAGGTGGCCGGCATCGTAGAAATACTGCGCGGCAGTCGCGATCGACGGATAGGTCACCGTCGAAAGCTCGCCCGCCCCGTTGTAGCCGTAGAGATACTCTTTGCCCAGCGGATCGGTGATCTTCGAGATGCGGCCCTGCGCGTCGCTGGATGCGACTTTTTGATCGTCATCAGCTCGGAATACACTAATCGCGATCACCTCGGAACGATGATTTCCTTCAGCTCGGAATGGTGATTTTCATGGCTCGGAATCCGCACGTTCTAGCTCAATAGACATCTATCGTATCGACTGGTGGCAACTGCCGGATTCTCTCATCGGTTGCCCACCTCCGAAATTCAACTTCATCCATGTATCCCAGGCGATCGACAATTAGTGTAAATGTTAGTTTCGCACCGTCGCCGTCCAAGCCATATCCGCACACGGGGATGAAGAACCGAACTGCTGAAGGCGGCCCGCTGCCAACCAACACACCAAAACTTCCGTTCTCATCAATCGTTCTTACCCGGATGTTCTGTGATTGTATGCGCAACTCCTCAGAACCCTGAAAATCGATTGATAGAAGTCGGCACAGAATATCCCGCTCATAATCACTCGGGTGGCGGTAAGCCGCCGTATCAACGGGGGTAGTAGGTTCCAACACTGATCAGTCCTCTAGCGACAACAAACGCACGCCATACTACGGGAATACCGGCGGCTTCAGCGATTCCCCACAACTCTGCACCAACAACGCTACGTCCCTGTTGAAATGCAAGTTGAACCAGGATCGCGATCTCTTCCTCCACGGCCTGTACTTGCCACCTGCTCAACCCGAGTTTAAACAAGTGTTCGGCTCCATGGGCGGTGAATCGTATGACGAATTGGGAGAGAAGTGTCCTCTCCTCAGAGTTCAAACCGCTGGGATCGACAAAATTGACCGGATCGCCGTCCGTGTAAGCGAACGCGTGGTGCACAAGCCCAAACCGCAGTCCGCACGGCCGGCGGTTGCGGGACTTCAGGCACGGTTGCTCCAGCTTGTCCGCCGTCCAGAATCTCCCCTTTCCTGCGTCATACCACCGCGCCCTGAGATAGTACATGCCGACCGACGAATCCCACTGCTCTCCCCGATAGCGGTAGCTGTTCACCGTCGACCCCGTCCCGCTGATGAGCACTCCGAATGCGTCGTAGGTGTAGGTATCGGTCACCGCGCCAGCCGTGTCGGTCAACTGCCTGACGCTGCCGCCGCCGTCGTAGCCGTAGAAGTGCGTCACCCCGGAACGCGTCTGACTGATCCGCTGCAACCCGTGCGTGTAGCGGACCGCCACCGCGCCACTCACGACCTCTTCCGCCACCTGCGCGTAGCCGGTCGGCGTCAGGTCGTCGACCAGGTAGCGCGTGGTCACCCCGCTCGCTGTCTTCGACACCCGGTTGCCGTCGCCGTCGTAGAGCATCGTCACCGCGCCGGCCGAGGTCATTCTGTCTTCGAAGTCATAGCCGTAATTCACGCCCGCGCTCGTGAGCGTGTTGCCGTTTGCGTCATAAGTATCCGCGTTCAGCCGGTCGTTGGGATCGTAGGAATAGGTCGCCGACGGAATCGCGCTGAGCGTGGAAGTCAACCCCAACCGGTTGCCCACCGCATCGTGCGCGTAGGTCAACCCGCCATTGTTCGGCGGATCGTTCGTCACCGTCTCCGTGGCAAGCTTGTAGACGGCATCGTAGGTGTAGGTGGCGACGCGGCCGCTGTACTCAGTGGCCGTCAGCTTGTGGCCCGCGAAGTTGAACGTGTGCGTGTAGGACGCGAGCGTCGTGCCGCCCCGGGTGACCGGGACGCTCGTCACCCGGTCCGTGACGTCGTAATTGTAGGTGTGCACGACATTGTTCGGATAGGTCACCGTCACCAAGCCGCCGACATCATTGTACTGATACGTCGTCACGCCCGGCGTGATGCGGTTGTCGGTCACCGTCACCAACCGGTTGAGCGAATCGTATCCGTACGCAACGCTCATTCAACGGAAGCGACCAGCCTTTCGCCACGTTGTTTTGAACCTCGCCGAAAGCGTAGGCCAGAGCCTCGCGCTTAGTTCGTCGCGCTTCCTCCATGGGCTTCCACCTTGTTCCTCAGTGCAGCAGCCAGTTCGCGAAAATAGCCTACCTGCTCAGAATCTATGTACCGAGAAAGCAAAGTTATTCGCTCATCCTTTCTTGACACCGCGCTCAGTGTGGCCAACAAACGACTGTACTTCCGGTTGCTCTCCAGGTACAGACGCTCGCCTTCGATCAACTTTTGTCGGATATCACGATTGCTGGTGGATTCCGGGAGCCCAAGGCGTCTAAACAACGACGTAACTTTAGTTTCTGTGACATCAGGAAAATCATCCAGAGAAATGCTGCTCTTGGCAAGCAAGGCCAGGACTTGAAGCTTCAGGTGTGGGTCACGTATTGTATTTTCCACGAGCAGCCTCCGAAACTGGCGTTCTGCGGAAGCCATACGGCCAAGCCTCATGAGAAGGTCCGCCACAAACAGGTCGTGCTCGATCTCGTCGGCCCTTGAAGCAAAGCCCAAGGACTGTCGATCAGTAGTAAATCGCAAAGCCACTTCGAAGCGGCCGTTCTCCCGGCACAAAAACGCCAACGCCGACAGAGCCTTTCGTAGAAACGACGTATTAGTATCCTCGTCCTCAATTGTCGCCTTAAGGAGGTGTAACGCTTTACGCCAGTGGCCCGACTTCGCTAGACCGCTTGCGCGATCATATGTGATCTCAAAGTCCTCAGCGTTCGGTCCGATTCGTCTTGACATATCAACTCATGTGTTTTGGTTCTGCACGGGTTACTGGATTGGCAACCCTGGATCAATCGGCGGCCAGACCTCAGCAGGGTCGTCTGGCAATCCGTCAAGTGGGCATTTCTTGAAAGGCCATGCGCCGTCATTGTGCATACAATTGCGATAACAATCGCCGCAGGGCTTCCTCTTTCCGTATTGCATACACAAATCGCGTAGCCGCGTACATATTCGATCATTCTCTGGGTCTCTGGGGATCACCACAGGTTTCGTACGGGCGCGGCCCTTGCTGCTTTCTTTAACGTCGCTTCTCCGGACGCATGGTCCGACTAACTCGAGCGCCACGCTGACCGAGTAAGTAAGGAGTAGATCGTTCCAGTCGAGATGGAAAATGCAGTACTCACTGCGTCCGGTTGAATTGACTCGGATGTTCCTGCGTAGTTGGTAATCGTAGACGAGCGCTGTGGCGGTGACCGCGGTGGCTACCGCAAGCACGATCGGTCCTAGTGCCGCCTTTTCGAGTGCAGCGTGGCCGCTAGGGTCCGATTTGTTCACGGGGTCGGCCTCACCAAAAAGGTATCCATTGAGGGAAGGGGGGGAACAACCCTTGCCCTCCCATGTGTCGAGCGACATGAATCTTCCGCGCCCAGGTTCATGCCATCTGGTTCTCAAATAGTACATCCCCACTGACGCGTCCCACTGCTCGCCGCGGTAGCGGTAGGAATTCACCGTCGACCCGGTACCGCTGATCAACACGCCGAAGCTGTCGTAGGTGTACGTATCGGTCACCGCGCCGGCCGTATCCGTCAACTGCCGGACGCTGCCGCCGCCGTCGTAGCCGTAGAAGTGCGTCGCCCCCGATCGCGTCTGGCTGATCCGCTGGAGGCCGTGGGTGTAGCGGACCGTCACCGCGCCACCGACCAACTCTTCCGCCACCTGCGCGTAGCCGGTCGGCGTCAGGTCGTCGACCAGGTAGCGAGTCGTCGTCCCGCTTGCCGTCTTCGACACCCGGTTGCCGTCGCCGTCGTAGATCATCGTCACCGCGCCGGCCGAGGTCATCCGGTCCTCGAAGTCGTAGCCGTAGTTCACCCCCGCGCTCGTGATTGTGTTGCCGTTCGCGTCGTAGGTGTCAACGTTCAACCGGTCGTTCGGATCGTAGGAATACGTGGCCGACGGGATCGCCCCGAGGGTGGAAGTCAACGACAGCCGGTTGCCCACCGAATCGTGCGCGTAGGTCAAGCCGCCATTGTTCGGCGGATCGTTCGTCACCGTCTCGGTCGCCAGCTTGTAGACAGCGTCGTAAGTGTAGGTGGCCACGCGCCCGCTGTATTCGGTGGCCGTCAGCTTGTGCCCCGCGAAGTTGAACGTGTGCGTGTAGGACGCGAGCGTCGTGCCGCCCCGGGTGACCGGGACGCTCGTCACCCGGTCCGTGACGTCGTAATTGTAGGTGTGCACCACGTTGTTCGGATAGGTCACCGTCACCACGCCGCCGACATCATTGTACGCGTACGTCGTCACCCCCGGCGTGATCCGGTTGTCCGTCACGGTCGCCAATCGGTTCAGCGAATCGTAGCCGTAGTTAATGCTCACGCCGTTGGGGTTCGAGGAAACAACCGAAGCCACCAGCCCGTTCGTCAGGTACGTATAGGTCAGCGTTCCCTGCGGCGTGGCCTTCGTCAGCAAGCGGTTCCGATTGTCCATAGCTGTAGGTCGCCGAGCCGCCGGCGTCCGACATCGTCGCCCGCGTCCCCGTCCCGTTGTACGTAAACACCACCGGCGTTTGCCCGCTCAACGTCGGATCCGGCGTCTTCGACAACAACCGGTTCCGCGAGTCATATCCGTAGGTCGTCATCTTCCCGTTGAAATCCCGCCGCGTGAGCATGTTGCCCACCGCATCATAGGTGAACGTCTCCACCTGCCCCAGCGGCAGGGTGCGCTTCGTCCGCCGGTTCAGCTTGTCGTATTCGTACGTGGTCGAGTGGTTCAGCGCGTCCGTCTGCCGGGTCTTGTTGCCGTTCAGGTCGTAGCCGTAGGTGGTCACCTGGCTCAGCGCGTTGGTCACGCTCACCAGTTGCGAGGCTTTGTCATAGCCCCACGTCGTCGTCCGGTTCTCCTGATCGGTCGTCGTCAGCCGCAGCCCCAGCCCATCGTAGGTGTGGGTGACGAACTTCGTGTCTGGATACGTCTCCTTCGTCATCCGCCCGCGAGCATCGTATTCGGACGTGGTCGTGTGACTATTGGCGTCCGTCACCGTCAAGCGCCGCCCCGCCGCGTCGTAGGCAAAGGTGGTGACTTTGCTTTGCGCGTTGGTCACCGCCGTCGGCCCGCCGGACGACGTAGCTCTGGGCGTCGGTCTCGTTTACCTCCACGCCGGTGTCCGGATATGTGGGAAACCTGGGGAGGTCCACCCCACGACATTCACGGACGCGGAATCAGTTCAACGGCTGCGCCTTTATGCCCCCAATCGTGGTTGTCCCAGAACACGACACGCTGCAGGTTAGATCTGTCGAAGGGCGTTGAGGTATGTGGTGTTCGCGCCGAGCGCCGATCGGGCTTCGGTCGCCGTGAGCTGTTCGAGGTCTTTGCGGTGCTGCTGGAATTCGCGCCAGCCATGCCCGCATCCCTGGCAGGCAACTCCCTCGGGGAAGTGTTCGGGCTCGTTGTTTTGGAGGTGTTGCAGGCGCGCCCTGATTCGGCGCCCCTTAGCAGCCTGTGGCGGAAGTCAAGAATGCCCGCTCCCTTCCGGTCGCGGCTCCGTCTTTTCAGCGCCTTATATTCCAAGCGATCACGCGAGACGTCATTTGCCACGGGCTGTTAGCCTCGTACTTCAGGATTTCTGAGGCAGCCTCTTCTCGCGTTAGATCCGAAAGTTCTTTCTCACCATCCAGGTACCCGGCGAGCCCGCGATGGCATTCCCGGCAACGATTGACCGGCATTCGCTATAGCATATCCCTTCCGATCTCGGCCGCGTTGCCCGGCCTCTTCCTCCGTGCGCGCGGGAAGCGTAGGCTCTACCATTCGTTGTTCTCAACGGTTGGTTCACGGGCGGATCGGTCCGCCTGGTGGGCAACCGGCCCGGACCCGTGGCTTCCAGCCTCATTGAACCAAAGGACATGCGTAGGGCCAAGGCTGGGACAGCTACGATCGCGGCGCCGAGGCGGCGCGTGGGGCGCGCAAGTTCCAGACGTCGCGCGCGCTCTCGATGATCTCCAGGTGCGTCAGGCCGGCTTCTCCCGGAATCGGCGAGGGGCCGCCCTGCTCTACCGCGCGACCGAAGGCTTCCAATAATCCGATGTGAGGCCGGGCCCCGCCCGGCGCGACCGAATGGTTTTCGATTCCGTCCGGCCGGTAGAGGCGCAGCGCGCCGGACGAGTCCTTACTGAAGGTCGGCGCGGCCAGGATCGACCCCTCCGTACCGTGAATCTCCAACCGGTTGAACTGCTCGGGTTCGAATCCCTGCACAGTCCAATGCGTGGTGATCACCGCCTGCATGCCGGACTCGAGCCGCAGCAACATCGTGGCTGTGTCCTCGACCCGCGACGCGGGATCCATCGAATCGACGATGGCCTGCACGTCGGTCACCGGCCCGCACAGCCACGTCAGCAAATCCAGGCAATGAACGCCGAGGTCCATCATCGGTCCCCCGCCCGAGATCTTCGGATCGTGCCGCCACAGGGCTTCCTTCGCCCGGTAGCGATAGGCAAAGTTCACCAGAGCCGCGGTGGGCTTTCCGATCGCTCCGGTTTCCAGCCATCGTTTGATCTGCTGGTGGCGGCTGTTGAATCGCTGGTAGTAGCAGATCGCCAGTTGCACGCCCGCGCCGCTGCAAGCGTCGATCATGGCGCGGCACTCCGCCGAAGTCAGGGCCATTGGCTTCTCGCACAGGACGTGCTTGCCGGCCTCGGCGGCCTGGAGGGTTTCTTCCATGTGCACGTGCGGAGGCGTCCCCAGGTAGACGGCGTTGACGTCCGGGTCGCTCAGCAGGTCGCGGACATTGTCGTAGGCGCGCTCCGCCTGATGCCGCGCGGCGAAATCGCGAGCGCCGTCCATCGTGCGCCGCATCACCGCCACCAGCCGGTGCCCGGGCGTATCGCGGATGGCGGGCGCCACCTGACGCTCCGCAATGTCACCCGCGCCGACGATGCCCCAGTGGATCATGACGCGAGCGCCTGTGTCCTGCCGGTCTCGCTCGACCGGTAGACGGCGAAGACAGCTTTCAGAACTTGCAGGGCATCCGCGCCAGTGATAAATGGCGCCGCCACGCCGAGTGCGGCGTCCACGCCGGCCTGCACGAAACGCGGGTAGAGTGAAGCGGACTCGGCCGGGAACTGAGTCACGCCTCCCCCGTTCGAGTACCACTCGAGAGACTTGCCCTCGAGCAGGTCCATCGACAGCCGGCCTTCCGATCCCCAAAAAAACAACTGGCAGGAATACCCCTTGTCCAGGTAGTAACCGCTCTGCAAGGTCGCCATCAGGCCGCCGTCGAATTCCAGAGCGACCACCGCGGAGTCTTCCACGTCCATCGGCTGACCTCCGACATTGCCGGCCAGGCCGGCGACCTTGCGGATGGTCTGGCCCGAGATGTACTGAGCCAGGTCGATATAGTGGATTCCCAGCCACAGCAAGTGGCCTCCACCGGCACGGGCTTTGAAGGCGAACCACGAGCGTTGATACTCCGGGGCCGTCAGGCGGGTCTGATCCGCGAGGAACCGGAAACTCGCGCCGTACAACGTGCCCAGACTTCCCTGGCGAACCAGGTCTCGCGCCTTCTGAATCCACGGATGCAGTCGCGTCGCCAGGGCCAGCATCAAATGCCGGCCTCCGCTCTCGGCCAAGCGAACCAGAGGCTCGAAATCTTCCGCCTTCGTGCAGGCGGGCTTTTCGGCCATCACATGACATCCGGCGGCCAAGGCGGCGCGGATGGCGTCCGGCGCGTTCTTACCCTCCATCGTCACCAGGGCCAAGGAAGGCCGATGTCGCTCCAGCATCTCGCCGGCGGTGGCGTACATGCCCTCCAGTTGCGCTCCCAGGATCGAGGAGGCCTGGTCCGCCGCCTCCCCCACGACACCGGCGATCGAGACTTTCCCCACACCGCGAGCCGCCGCCACCGCCTGGAGATAGATCTCCCAGTGTGGGGCCGACTCGTCGGCGACCACTCCCAGCCGAAGAGTCTCCATCAGACTTTGTCCGGCACCTCGAAGCCTTTGCGATAGCTGTGGGTGAGCATTCGATCCGCTTCCGTGTCGCCGACGAACCGCTCGGTCTTGGGATCGAACCGCAGGTCGCGCTTGAGCCGGTACGCGATGTCCGCCAGCATGCAGTGCGACGAGGAGAGTCGCGCCTCTTCGGCATCGCACACCGCCATCTCGGGCTTGCCCGCTTTCACCGCCGCCACGAAGTTGCCGTAGTGGTGCATCGGATCGGCCGTGCCTCCGTCCGGTTCGGGCTTCTCGGTGTCGCCGAGGTAGATCTTGTAGTCGAACTCCTGCTTCCGCCAGTCTTCCACGAAGTACATGTACCCCTTGGTGCCGTAGAAGTGAAAGTGCGATTTCTCGGTGCTGTACACATTGCGGATCTCACACTCCAGAATCGACCCGTCCTCGTAGGTGAACTGGGCGTTCTGGACGTTGGGCGTCTGGCCCTGATCCTTGTCGCCGAAGCGGCCTCCGGTGGACTGCACGCGGACGGGCAGTTTCTTGTTCATGCCCCAGCGCGCCACGTCGATATAGTGGACGCCGTTGTTGCCCATCTCGCCGTTGCCAAAATCCCAGAACCAGTGCCAGTTGTAGTGGATGAGGTTGGCGTGATAGTCCTGCGACGGAGCGGGTCCCAGCCAGACATCCCAGTCGAGCCACGAAGGCGGCGCCTCGGGATTTTTGTAGCCGATGGGCTTGCGATAGCGGGTCACCAGGTTGCGGCTCATGAACACCTGGCCGATCGCGCCGTCGTTGAGCAACTGCATCGCGCGGCGGATGCGGCCTACCGAGCGCCGCTGGGTGCCGCCCTGCACCACGCGGTTATACTTGCGCGACGCCTCGGCCAGTTTCTGTCCTTCGAAGAAATTGTGGCAAACAGGCTTTTCGACATAGACGTGCTTGCCCGCCTGCATCGCCCAGATGGCGGCCAGCGTGTGCCAGTGGTTGCTGGTCGCGATGGTGACTGCATCAATGGAGCGATCCTCGAGAATCTTCCGGAGGTCGGTTTCGGTCCGGGGGGCTTTCCCTTCCTTGGCCTCCACCTCGCCGGCGCGCTTGGCCAGGCGATTGCGATCGGGTTCCGCGACCGCGACCACGGAGACGTTTGGCACTTCCCACATTTCGCGCAGCAGAGCGCCACCGCGCCCACCGGCGCCGATCAAGGCTACGCGCATCCGATCGTTGGCTCCTGCCCAAGCCTTGGACGTTCCGATCAGCATTCCGCCGGCCGCGGCCGTCATCCATTCGCGTCGATTCGAGTGTGTGTTCTCCATATTCGTTCCCAGGCGATGATGAACAGTGTATCCGCAAACCGTGGAATGTGGGAAATCCGGGATGGGTGGCGGGCGATTGGGCCGCGGTATATTGGTCCTTCGGTTGCGCCGGCCCGGTTCTCACTCTGTGCGCAACGCCTGCATTGGCGGGATACTGGTCCCCTTTAACGCCGGACCATACGCGGCGGCCAGAGAGGTCAGCAACAGGACGGCCGCCGGGATTGCGAAGCTTGCGAGGTCGTGCGGATTCACGCCCGAAAGCAGCATCGACAACGCCGGAGACGCTGCCGCGGCCAGGCAGAGACCAAACACCAGCCCAACCCCGACGATCGTCACACCCTCGCGAGTGACCAGCCGCAGAATATTCGTGGGCGTCGCGCCCAGAGCGACCCGGACGCCGATCTCCGGAATCCGGCGAGTCACGGAATAGCCGACGACGCCGTACAACCCCGCGATGGTCAGCGCCCATCCCACGAGTCCGAGTGTCGCCAACAAGACGGCGGCCGCTTGCGCAGGGAACAGGGCAACCGCCATGACCGACCGCAGCGGCCTAACCCGTGCATTGATCCCGGTCAGTACGTCGGGAAGTTGCTTGGCGAGGCGCGCGGCATCTCCTTCCGTGCGGACGTGGATCACCAGGCTTCGCTTGGCGGACTTTGCCGGCCAGTACACGAGAGGCATCGGATCCTCGCCGAGGGTGAGATACCGGCTATCCGCGACGACACCCACAATCTCGGCCCATGTTTCCGCGGGCTCGTGCGGCGGCCGCGGACGCCGGATTCGCCTGCCCAGCGCTCCGCCGGCCGGGAACAGACGCCGCACAAATGTCTCGTTCACGATGACAGCGGCTACGTTCTTCTGCCGGTCCGTTTCGACGAAGTCCCGACCCGCCAGGCGCGGTATCCCCATGACCCGAAAGTATTCGGGAAGAATCGAGTTGTTATTGACCTTCGCTCTCATCGGTTCTTGACCTCCCGCATCTACTTCGAGACTCGTCACGATCGAGTCCATGCTGAGCGGGACGATGTCCGCTCCCGAGACCGCCGCCACTTGCGCCAGCCCTCGAATTCGCGTGAGTGCCATCGCCTGCCATTGATCCACCTGGGCGTCGGTCCACTGCGCCGACCTCGTATCGAGTTCCACGGTCACCACCCGGTCGAGGTCAAAACCCGGGTGCACCTCGGTCGCGCTCCAGAGACTGCGGAGGAACAGCATGGTCGCGACGAGCAGCACGGTGGAGAGGGCCACCTGCGAGGTGGTCAGGAGCGCTCTCGAGGAAAGGCGCCGGAAGCCAAGGGAACGGGGACTGCGGATCGATTCCCCGATTCCCTGCATCCGGTATGCCTGGAGCGTGGGGGCCAACCCTGCGACCACGGTGGACAAGCCGGTGAGAAACGCCAGAAAGGCCAGCAGGTAACCATCGATCGGCACTTCGATTTCGAACGGGACTGGAAACGGCAGCGGCATCGCGACCACCACGCGCGCGAGCCACACACTCAGTAGCGCTCCGGCGCCGATCCCGATCACGGCCAGCAGAAAGCTTTCAGCGAACAACAACCGTGAGAGCCGCCATCTCCCGCAGCCGAGGGTCAACCGGACCGCGATCTCCCGCTGCCGCGCGAATGCCCGGGAAATCAGCAACCCGGCGACATTCAGGCAGGCGAGCACGGACAGCAGCACGATGAATACCGACAGCAAACCGGCAAACAGCACCAGACCCTGTGTCATCCTCTGGTCGCTCTGGCTGAGGAGTAGCCCCAGTCGGCTCAGCGGCCAGATCTGAACCCTGCCGAACTCGCGATTGTCGTTCGCATAGGCGCGCTCGAGAGACTGCGCCTGCACCAGCACACGAGTCCGAAACGCCGCCACGTTTTCGCCGGCCGGCACTCTTCCTAACAATTCATATTCTGTCCGGCTCCGTTCCGGTGCGAGAGGACGGAGGGCTGAGCCAGCCGGCAGATAGAACGCCGGCGAGATTCCCAACCCGTAGATGGACCGGAACCCTTGCGGCAGAACCGCCGTGATGGTGTAGGGGTGACCGCTGAGCACCATCCTGCGCCCGATGACACCGGAGTCGCCTGCCAGGTGCCGCTGCCAGAAAGCATGGGTCACGACGACGACGTCACGGTTTTGACGCGTCATCTCCTGATCGAACAAGCGGCCCCGCGCCGGGCGAATTCCGAGCAAGCCAAAGTAGTTCGAGGTGACGGCTTGAGCCGGTATGCGGACAGGTTCGCCCTGATCGTGCCACGACACGTCTTCTCCACGGTATCCGGCACAGAGCACGCCTGGTGTCTCCTGGCAGATGTCCCGGTAGTTCAGCCACGAGATACGGTTGCTCGATCCCACCCAGAACCGCACCAGTTCTTCCGGCGCGGTCGCTGTCACCGGCTGAAGGATCACGGCGTTGACCACACTGAACAGCGCGGTTCCGAAGCCGGTGCTGAGAGCAATCGAGAGAGAAGCAATCGCCACTAGAGAACGGTTGCGGCTCAAACCTCGC